>JBJXFQ010000141.1:0-23554 GCA_046155605.1 Phycisphaerales bacterium | reverse complement strand
CGACGCCGGACCCACCGATGCCGACGGCGTGTGCACGCTCCGCGGCAAGGATGTGCGGCGCATCCTCGAACATGAGTTCGGCGTGAAGTACACGCTCGACGGGGTCTACCCGCTGCTGCACCGCCTGGGCTGCTCGTGCCTGGCTCCGCGGCCTCGACATGAGAAGCAGGACCTCGCGGCGCAACGTAAGTTCAAGGACGAGAGCGCTCCATTTTTGTAAGAACCGTCCGCGAGGCGATCGAACCGCTCGGCGGGCGCGTGCGCGTCTTCTTCATGGACGAGGCCCGCTTCGGGCAGCAGGGGACCACCACAAGGATGTGGGCCAAGACCGGCTCGCGGCCCACGGCCGTGAAACAGACGCGGTACGAGTGGGTGTACCTGTACGCGGCGGTCGAGCCGGTGAGCGGCGCGAGCGTGGCGCTGCAGGCCCCCTGCGTCAACACCGGAACCATGAACGTGTTCCTGAAGATGCTGGGCGAAGAACTGGGCCCGCGCGAGCACGCGGTGCTCATCATGGACCAGGCGGGCTGGCACAAGAGCCGGGCGCTGGCGCTGCCGGAGAACATCACGGTGCTGCTCCTCCCGCCGTACTCGCCCGAGCTCAATCCGGTGGAACGCCTGTGGGCATACCTGCGGAGCCACTACCTGAGCAACCGCGTGTTCGACGACTACCAGCATCTGCTCGACGCCGGGGCGGAGGCCTGGCAACGCCTCACCCCGGAACGCCTCCGCTCGGTCTGCGCCTGCCCCTACCTCACGCACGAGGAGCAGTCACGATTCGTATGATACACCCATCCGTGACGCCCGGTGAACACTTGTCAACCATTGGACCCCACTCTCTGCCGTGCATTGTTATGTATTCAGTGGTCGCGCAGCCCGGGTGTAAAGGGCACTTTGAGGGGCGAGGAACGAAGCAGTGATTAGTTCGAAGTGGCTTCGACTTATCTTCCTGTGCAGCCTGTTGGGGTGCGTGACGGATCTCTCAATTGCCACCACGTTAGTCAATTGCCCTACAAGTCTGAAACGCGGTTGGATCGGCATCAAACGCCCAGAGGCGCTGTACGCGGCACATGTTGAACAGGGTATCGGAACGGCGTTTGTGGTTTTTGATCACATCGTAACGACAGAAAGTGAGTGGCGAACAGGATTCGAAAAAAAAATAATCATATCCCGCTTTTCCATAACATCAGAGCACAAGACGATACGCTTGCTAGATACGGAGTACGCGAACGTCGGATTGCCATGGCGTAGTTTCGCATTTGAAATGCACAACCAACAATCGACGGCGTCTACGAGCGTGCATGGTTTGTTTGCGCTTAAGCTAGGTGGGTACCAGTTCTTCTTTCCAATGAACCCACGAGCTATTCCGTTCTTCACGAATTCTTGTATTTATGCCACAATTTACGCCCTAGTGCTAGCGTTCTGGATATCTTTGCGACGGCGACGTCGCATCTTAACCGGGCGGTGCATAAGATGTGGCTATTCCCTTGCCGGAAGTACGTTCAGATGCCCGGAATGTGGAGCGCTTTGTCCTGAGTCCCTGACCTGAAAGCGCTACACTGCGCCTTACCGTAGACGGCGACGTTGAGAGTCAAGCGGGAGCTGGTGAGGCTTCCTTGACGTGCTACGGGCTTCGTCTGATTTGAGATGACGCCCCTGCGATTGCGTCAAACCCGAGGGGACGGATGACAACACAAGGACTACGAGTACATCTACGACGCCTTCGGGCGGCTGCGGGAGGTCTGGGACCAGGGGTCAAGCGACCAGATCGCCGTCCACCGCTACAACGGCCTTGGCTTCCGCATCGCGTGGCAGGCCGACTGGGACGCCGACGGCGACTGCACCGGCGACGACACCTTCTACTTCTGCCACGACGACCGCTGGCGGGTGCTGGCCACCTTCCGCGAGGACGACGCCGATCCCAAGGAGCGGTTCGTCTACCACGCGGCCGGACTTGGCGGCTACGGCGGGAGCAGCTATATTGACGACGTGATCTGCCGCGACCGCGACTACTCGACCGACTGGTACGGCGAGGACTCCGACGGCGTCCTCGAGACCCGCGCCTATTACTGCCAGAACTGGCGGCACGACGTGAGCGCCATCGTGACCTCCGGCGGGCATTTGCGTGCGTACTCGTTTCAGACGCCACCACCGTGAGGCGGATGGTCGCCACCTTCCGCGGCAGCGACGCGGACGCGAAGGAAAGGTTCGTGGGCGACGCCGAGGGACAGTTGGGGTAGCGCTGGTCGGGGGGGGGGGCGGGCAGTTGTGAGGGAATGCAACGAATCCCGTTGCCTCACGCCAGCCAGCGTCCGCCATCGACGCGGACGATCTCGCCGGTGACATACGCGGCATCGAGCCCCAGGAATCGCACGACTTCGGCGGCGTCCTCGGGCGTGCCCGCGCGACCGAGCGGCACCCGCGCCAGGTATTGAGCCTGAAACTCCGCCTCTGACTCAGCCCCGGTCTCCGGAAACGCGACCACGCCGGGAGCGATCGCATTCACGCGGACACGCGGCGCAAGCTCTCGCGCCAGCACCCGCACCATCTCGACGAGCGCGGCCTTGCTCATCGAGTAGGCCGCCAGATCGCGGCGAGGCCGGCCCAGTACATGCATATCGGCGATCGCTACGACAGAGCCGCCCCCGGCTCGCGGCGATTCAGCCAGTCGCGCCGCCAGGTGCCGCGTGAGCAGCAGCGGGGCGGCCGCGTTGACGCGGTAGTGGGCGAGCACCGCATCGTCCGTGAGCGTGGCCAGCGGCGTGCGTGCGTACATGGAGGCGTTGTGGATGACGACATCGAGCCGAGGCAGGTCGCGGGCCATGCGCGCGCCGAAGGCCTCGACCGCGGTGAGGTCGCTCAGGTCGAGCGGCTCGATCCGCGCGCGCGCGCCGAGAGTTTCGATGTCCGTCGCGGCAGCACGGGCCTCGTCGGCGTCGGAGCGGTATGTAAGGACGAGGTCGCAGCCGGCGCGCGCCAGCGACCGCGCGATGGCGAGCCCGACGCGGCGGACGCCGCCGGTGACTAGCGCCACCGGGCGCGCGCTCACCCGCGGCCTCGGCTGTCATCAGGGTCCTGGTTGTCGTCCGGTTCGTCGTCGGCGGGCTGGGCGCGCCGGCCGGCCTCGGCCCAGGCGTCGGCGATGGGCGCGCGCGCGCGGGCGGGCGCTCGGCGGGCGGCGCGCATGCGGCGACCCGCGCGGAGCAGCGCGACGACGAGAAGGAGCAGGAAGAGCGCGATGATCGCCGTGATCGTCCAGAGGGACCAGGCGGAGTTGACGAGGCCGCCGCGAGCGGCGAGCGGGAGCATGGGGGAGGGTAGGGAGTGGCGGCACTGCCCGTGAGGGGTTGGCCTGGCCCATGGGACGAGGCGGAGGCGGCGAGGACTGCGGCTCAGGCAGCGCCACGGCCGCCAGCGATCAGGGAAGTGATGGCGGGTCAACAGGAGAGCCGCGTGGTGAGAAGTCGAGATCGGTGAAGACACGGTTGCCGGCGCGGGCGATGCCGGCGGGGAGGCCGGCTTGCGCGAGGAGCGTGCGGAGCGAGTCGTCGTCGATGGTGATCGTTGAGGGCGTTGAGTCTGGCACGGCCCAGCGGTCGAGCGCGGCGGGATCATCGGTGACGAAGGCGATTGAACGGACGGCTGGAAGCGTCGGCGCGGGCGTCGGGTTGGCGTGGGGCAGGAAGAGGTAGGTGACGGCGGCGATGGCGACGACCGGCGCGAGCGCGAGGGTGGCGTGAGCCGCGGCGCGGCGGATCCGTCGGCGGCGGAGGGTGCGTAGGCCGAGGGAGAGGATGTCGTCGCGGCGTGCGGCGGCGGTGGGGCTGAGGTCAGCGGTCATGGTCGGGCTCCTGCGCGGCGGGGCGGAGGCGATGGAGGATTCGACGGAGGCGGCCGTGGGCGGCATCGCCGGTGGTGCCCAGAGCCGCGCCGGAGGCGTCGAGGCTGCGACCCAGCGCGAAGCGGAGGCCCAGCAGCGAGCGGTCTTCGGGGGGCAGCGCGGCGAGCGCGAGGGCGAGGCGATCGATGCGGTCGTCGATCGGTTTTCGCGGGGCGGGGCGGGGGTCGCGCTCGCGCCGCCAGCGGCGGGCGCGGCGGCGGAGCAGGTCGAGCGTGGTTGTGTGCATGAGGCGGATCATCCAGCGTTCGAGTTCGGCGTGGGTGCGGAGGGCGGGCATCGAACGGGCGAGGCGGATGGTGGCATCCTGCACCACGTCGAGGGCGGAGGATTCGTCGAGTGAGCCGAGGCGGCGGGCGGCGGCGAGCATCCATGGGAACCAGTCGCGGTAGAGGGCTTCGAGGGCGGCAGGCTGGCCGCGCGAAACGCCCAACGAGAGCCGATGGGCGTCGAGGTCGGCGGGAGATGTCGCGGGGTCGGACATCGGGGATCGGTGGCAGATGGATACGAACGGCCCATCAAAGCAAGAACCGCCACGGAGTGGCGGGGTACCCAAAGCGAGGAAGAAGGCAAGGGATTATCGCGCGGTCTTGCTCTTGGCGGGTGCCGCGGCTTCGAGCTGCTCGAGGCGCTGGCGGAGGGCATTGATCTGGTCGCGGAGCCTGTGATTCTCGTCCTGGAGCGAGTCGGAGTCTGGAAGCACCACGCCTTCCTCTGCCGCGACTCTGGCGGCGGCGAACTCGGCCTCGGCGGCGCGCGACTGGGCGATCGCTTCGGCGAGTGTGTACTCCGCGTTGCGGACGTCGATGCTGCTGACGTGTCCCTTCTCCCCGAGTTTGGCGGCCTCGTCGCGCGAGGCCTGTGCGATCTCGACGCGCCGCTTCGAGACCTCGATCATCGCGAGCGAGCGATCAAGTCGCGCCTTGGCCTCGGCCTGGGCGACGCGAGCGGCGCGGGCGCGGGCGTCGGCACCTTTGGTGCTGGATTCGAGCCTTTTCAAGACTTGGTCGGCGGCGTTGAGTTGGGACATGTTGCCGCGGATCATGAGGAGGCCCGAGTCTTTGTGATACTTGGTAGTGGCGGGCGAAGGCGCGGTGTCGGTGAGAGCGAGAGCGGTCTCGACGGCGGTGAGGACGGTCTCGATCTTGACGCCGCCCGATTCGGTGAGGTCGCGGATGGAGAAGACCTGAAGGTCGTCGGCGGCGTCGCGGCCGCGGACGGGCATGAGGGCGAGGGCGAAGGCGTCGGTTCTGTTCAGGCCGCCGAAGGGCTCGACGTAGAGGCGTTGCTGGCCGTTTTCCTGCGCGGCAAAGGCGGCGGCGCGAAGCGCGGATTCGAGGGAGACATCCTTGAGCGTGACCTCGGGGATGCGGATCGAGAGTGCCTCGGTGGAGCAGGTGATGTTGATGGGTTCGGAGGTGGAAGCGACGCGGAGTGCGGTGACGTATTCGGCGACGGTGCCGCCCGGGAAGCGGAGCGAGACGACGGGGCCGGCGGGCCTTTCGGGCTGCTGCGGGGGCAGGCCGGGTCGCTGTCCAAGGGCGGCGGCAGCGAGGGTGAGAGAGACGGCGAGCGCGAGGAAGCGATGCATGGGAATCTCCTGGGTGATGCGATTACAACGCCACGGGGGTGTGGCTTCGGCGCGGGAGCGAGCGATTTCTGCATGGGTTTGTGGGCGCGCGGGCCGGATTTGCGGTTTGTTCGCATGGGGAAGGCTGGCGGGGTGCGGGATGGGTTTGGGAATGGCTGGTCGGGATGGTCGATCCGGTCGATGGTTGAACCCGTACAGAAGGTGTGGGTGCGCGCGTGCTGAGCGTGGCGAGGGCCACGGGCAGGGGGCCACGGATGGTGAGCAAGATCGAACAGGACCATCAGCGTTTCCGCCAGATCGTGCGCGGCAAGATCCGCAAGGACCTGCGGCGGTTTCTCGGCCGTGGCGAGTTGATCGGTCGCGAGGGGAAGCGGTTTGTCTCAATCCCGGTACATGACATCGATATCCCGACGTTTCGCTATGGCGACAACTCGGGCGGGGTGGGGATGGGCGAGGGAGGCGAGGGCGAGGGCGTCGGCAAGCAGCAGGGGGGCGAGGCCGAGGGCAAGCACATCCTCGAAGTGGATGTCACGCTGGAGGAACTGGCGGAGATTCTGGCGCAGGAGTTGCAGTTGCCGCGGATCAAGCCCAAGGGCCAGCATCGGCTGACGACGGTTCGGGATAAGTACTCGGGGATTCGGCCGGTGGGTCCGGCGTCGCTGCGGCACTTCAAGCGGACGTATCGCGAGGCGCTCAAGCGGCAGATCGCGATGGGGATGTATGACCCGGCGAATCCGATCGTCGTGCCGATCCGAAACGATCTGCGGTTTCGGTCGTGGACGGAGGTAAAGAAGCCGCAATCGAACGCGGTGATCGTGTACATGATGGATGTGTCGGGCTCGATGGGCGAGGAGCAGAAGGAACTGGTGCGGTTGCAGGCGTTCTGGATCGACACCTGGCTGCGGAAGAACTACGAGGGCATCGAGGCGCGATACATCGTGCATGATGTGCGTGCGGCGGAGGTGGATAAGAAGACGTTTTTCTCGATTCGGGAGGACGGCGGGACGCGGATCTCGTCGGCCTTCGTCTGCTGCGAGGAGGTGCTCAAGGCGCACTATGACCCGTCGGACTGGAACATCTACCTGTTTCACTTTTCAGATGGCGACAACTCGTCGGAGGCGGACAATCGGTTGTGCGTCAAGATTCTGGATCAGCAGTTGCTGCCGACGTGCAATATGTTTGGCTATTGCCAGGTCACGTCGGCGTACGGCTCGGGGTCGTTCCTGCATGTGCTGCGGGAGGCGTTTCCGCGCGGGCTGGCGGACCAGGAGGGGCCGAAACTGATTACGACCAAGGTGGACGGGCGCGAGGACATCTACGACTCGATTCGTGCGTTTTTCAAGGCTGGTAGGTAGCGCGGCGATCGTGGTAGGATTTGTTCGTGATTTTCTTTGTGATCTATGCGGTGGTGGCGTGGTATTGGGCCGCGCGATGTCGGCGGAGTTGGCGCGGGGTGGCGGTGGTGATCGCGGCGGCGTCGGGCTTGGCGCTCGTGGCATATGGGCACTGGCAACTGAATCTGTGGACGGACGGAAAGATCTACTTCCGCGTGTTGCAGGGGCTGTTGTATCCGTACGCCGCGATGGTGGTGGTGATGGCGGGGTTTATTGTGTCGCTGCCGCGAGCGGGGCGCGGGGCGAGCGTGTGCGCGAGATGCGAGTATGACCTCGCCGGTTTGAGCGTGGCGGCGTCGTGCCCGGAATGCGGGCTGTCGCCTATCCCTTCCACCAGCGCCATGCCGCGCCGAAGAGAAGAACCAGCGCGGGCAGGCCGGCGATCGCTGCCCATCGGAGCGCCCGCAGGCGTGCTTCGCTCAGCGGACCAATGAGCGGGACGGCGCGTGCGGTGGGGCTGGGAGCGAGCATCGCGTCGCGTCCGGCGAGCCAGTCGATCGAGGCTTCGAAGAGTTCGAGGTTCCCGGGGTTGGCCGGCGCCGCGCGGCCATCGACAACGGAGACGTCCTGCGTGATCCAGTCGGCGAACCAGGTGTTGGAGCCAATGGCGACGAGGCGCTGTGTCCCCCCGCTCGCCGCAGTCCCGCCGACGAGTTTGCGCTGTGCAGCGAAGGCGAGGTTGAACGGGCCTGCGGGCTCTCGCGCGGGGTCGCGCGATGGCGGGTCCGGGACGCCGGCGTGCTGGGCGAGCGGCACCTGCATGTAGTTGAGCCACTGCGTCTCTTGCCAGGCCGAGGGGTCGGCGAGCGCGAGGATCGGCCACGCGTCGGCATCCGGCGGCGCGGGCGAGGCGCGCTCGATCGCCACGGGCCATTCGAGGCGAGTTGGAAGTCCGGCGATGGCGCGAGCGATCGGATGGGAATCAGGCGAGGCACGGACGGAGGCGAATGCATCGGCGCGACGGCCCTCGGGAGTGCGGCGTTCGCGGAGGATGGGCTTGCCGGTCTCGACGCGAAGGCCAAAGGGCGCGAGGCAGGCGGCGGTGGGGTCGGGCTGGCCTGCGAGGGGGATGGTGGAGGGGAAGAAGGAGACGAGGAGGGGTTTGCCGGCATCGACGAGTTGGGTGAGCGCGCGGCCTAGTTTGGTGGCGCGTTCGGCACCGCTCTGGCCCTGGCCATCGCCGCGGCTGAAACTGTCGGTGTTGAAAGCGACGTAGACGACGGGTCGATCGGCGGCGGCGCGGGCGGCGTCGGGGGCGTCGGGATTCTGCGCGACCTCCCAGAGGAGGGTGTCAATGCCGCGGTTGGCGAGGCGCTGCAAGGCGGCGGTGAAGAAGGGCCGACGATCGAAGAAGCCGCGGGGCTGGGCGTGCATGAGGACTACGAGCGGGCGGGCGGGATCGGCGAGGGAGGCGACGGCGCTGGCGATGAGGTCTTCGGCGTTACGCGAGAGGTCGGCCGGCGCTGCGGCGGAAGGGAGGAGCGAGGCGAGGTCGAGGGCGGTGAGGCCCGATTCAGGAGGGCCGATGACGAGGGCGGCACTGGAGCGGGACATGAGCCGCGCGACGCGGGCGAGATCGGAGCGTGGGAGCCGCGCCAGGCTGTCGCGGGCGGCGGCGGCCCGGTCGCGGTAGGAGGCCGCTTCGAGCGCGAGGGCGGAGGCGGCGTCTTTGACGGCGGGCACCTGGCCTTCGGCGCGGGCGAGGGCCGCGAGGTTGTCGGCGATGGCGCGGAGGCCGGATTCGGCGTCGGCGAGCGGCTGACGCAACGGTTCGGCGGCGGATTCGGCGTCGGGGATCGGGAGCGCCCCCCCGCCTCCCCCCCCTCCCGCGGGGCGCGAGAGCGCGGCGAGGGCCTCGCGCGAGAGGTCGGAGAGGCCGCGGGCGCTGGCCTCGGATTCCGCGGCGCGCTGCGAGAGATAGGCGCGAGTGGCGGCGGCGGCGGGCGCGGCTTCGGGCACGAGCGCGCGAAGGGCCGTGAGTCGCTCGGCGAGCCTGGGCAGCCACGCGGCGAGGGCGGAGGTGCTCTCGGCGGTGGCGCTGACGGCCTGCTGCCGGCGCTCGAGCGTCGGGCGCTCGCGCTCGGCGAGCCGCGCGAGGAGCGATTCGAACTGCGCGGCACCGGCGGACGAGCCCGTGTCGATGAGCGTCGTGCGGATGGTTGAGGCGCGGCGAAGGAGATCAAGGACATCGGCCACGCGGGCGAGCGAGCGCGGATCGACGGCGCGGCGGTCTTTGAGTGGTGCGGCGACGACGACTTCGTAGCCGTTCTTGACACGGGCGAGGAGTTCGCGGGTGCGCGGCGAGAGCCGGTGCTCGCGGGTGGAGGTGGCGTCGAGGCGGATGGCGAAGCGTGCCGAGAGCAGGTTGACGAGCACGACGGAGGCGAGCGTGCAGCCGACGAGGATGAGGCTGAGCGCGCCGAAGCGGAATCGGCGGCCGGAGACTGAGGTGCCGGCGGGTCGGGTGTTCATCGCCACCTCCGAGATTGGAGCGAGACGTGGGCGAGGACGAGGAAGAGGGCAATGCCGGTGAGGAAGAAGGCGAGATGGGAGGTGTCGATCACGCCGCGGCCAAGGTCGGCGAGGCGCGGGCCGATGGCGAGGGAGGCGAGCCAGCGATCGACGGGGGCTGGGGCGGAGACGAGGTCGCTGGTGCCCAGGAGCGCGGCGAGGAGGAAGAGGAAGGTGGCGAGAAAGGCGAGGGTCTGGCTGGAGGTGAGCGAGGAGAAGAACGTGCCGACGGCGAGGTAGAGCCCGCCGAGGAGGACGAGGCTGAGGTAGCCGGCGGCGATGGGGCCGGGATCGGGCTTGGGATCGGAGACGACGTGAAGGATGGCGGCGTGGATGAGGGTCGGTGCGACGAGGGCGAGGAGGAAGAAGAGGCCGCCCAGGAACTTGCCGAGGATGATCTCGGCGTCGCGCACGGGGGCGGTGAGGAGTGGCTCGATGGTACCGGCGCGGAGTTCGTCGCTGAGGAGGCGCATGGAGATGGCTGGGGCGACGGGGAGGAGGAGGAAGCCGGAGACGGAGAAGAGGTAGCGGAGGCTGGCGGGCTCGCCGGGGAGGAGGGTGCGTTCGGCGAAGACGACGCCGGTAAGGAAGAGGTAGAGGGCCATGACGACCCAACCGAGCGGGACGCGGAAGAAGGAGCGGGCCTCGCGGAGGGCGATGGTGAGTGCGGCGGTCATGCGTCGGGGCCGGGGGTGGTCTCGGTGAGGGCGAGGAAGACGCGTTCGAGGCCGGGGGATTCGCGGCGGAGTTCGCGGACGGGGAGGTTGGCCTGGGCCGCGGCGAGCGCGATGGCCTCGCGGAGGTCGGGGGCATCGTGCGAGGGCGAAAGGCGCGCGCTGGACCAGCCTTCGGGGAGCACGGCGGTTTCGATCGTGCCGGCGCTGCGAATGCCGGAGAGAGCCTGCTTGACGCGAGCGACATCGGCGCGGGCCTCGATGACGTAGGAGGTGGAGAGTTTGCGGGTGAGTTCGGCGGGGGTGCCCGAGGCGCACACGCGCCCGCGGGCCATAATGACGACCTCGTCGCAGGATTGCTCGACCTCGCCCAGGACGTGGGAACTGATGAGGACGGCCTTGTCGCGGGCAAGGTCACGGATGAGCACGCGGGCCTGGCGGACTTGCTTGGGGTCGAGGGCGCTGGTGGGCTCGTCGAGGACGAGGACGGGCGGGTCATGGAGGATGGCGGCGGCGAGGCCGACGCGCTGGCGGAAGCCGCGGCTGAGCGTGCCGATGCGGCGTGAGGCGACTTCGACGAGGTCGCAGCGGTCGATGGCGAGGCTGGCGGCGCTGGAGAGTGCCGTGCCGCGGAGGCCGAAGAGTTTGCCGCGGAATCGGAGGTAATCGCGGACGAGCATCTCGCCGTAGGCGGGTGAGGCCTCGGGGAGGTATCCGACGCGGCGGCGGGCGTCGAGGGATTGTGCAACGCTGTCCATGCCGTCGATGGTGATGGTGCCGGCATCGGGGGGGAGGAAACCGGCGATCATGCGGAGGGTGGTGGTCTTGCCAGCGCCGTTGGAGCCGAGGAGCCCGACGACGCGCCCGCGAGGAACCTCGAAGGAGGCGTCAGCGACGGCGTGGACGCGGCCGAAGGACTTGGAGACGGAGTGAAGGGAGATCACGGGGAGAGACGATAGCGTGGAGAGGCCGAGGCGATCGCGCCGCGATGCGGCGGTCGCTGTCTTTGTTTGAGAGCACACATGGACGATCTGGATCGCGCGTTGCAGGTGATCGCCGGGGCGGATCAGCGAGAGGTGCTGCGGCGAGGGTACCACCTCATCAAGCGGCATTACTACTCGCCGCTGAATGACCCGGAATGGCTGGAGGCGAACGCGGACCTATGGCGGCCGCCGCACATGCCCAGGGACATTGACTGGGATGTGGAACGGCAGGTCGGCGTGGCGCGCGAGGTTGGGGCGTATGTCGAGGAGTTGCGCGACGTGCCGAACAAGGAGCCGGAGGAGACGGCGCGGCCTGGCTCCGGGCGGGCGACGTATCACTGGCACAATCCGTTTTTCAACGTCGCCGACGCGGTGGTGTGGTATGGGCTGGTGCGCTCGCGTCGGCCGCGGCGAGTGGTCGAGGTCGGATGCGGCTGGTCGAGCCTGCTCCTGGCGCGGGCGCTGGAGCGAAATGCGGCGGACGATCGGGCGCGGGGAGCGCGGCGCGAGTCGGGAACGGAAGGCGGGAGTGCGACGCACGTGACGCAGATCGAGCCGTATCCGTCGGAGCGGGTCTTCGCGTCGCTGCCGGGAGACTGGGAGCGGCACCGGAGGCCGATCCAGCGGGCACCGCTGGGGCCGTTTGATGAACTGGGCGCGGGCGACATGCTGTTCTATGACGGCTCGCACTGTTCGCATGTGGCGAGTGACGTGAACTGGATGGTGTTTCGGATTCTGCCGCGGCTGGCGCGCGGCGTGCTCGTTCATTTCCACGACATCTTCTTTCCGCGAGAGTACCCGGTGTCGTGGATCTTCGAGCGACTGCAGACGTGGAACGAGCAGTATGTATTGCAGGCGCTGCTGATGAACTCGGGCGCGTATCGCGTGGTGATCGCCAACGCGCTGCTGGCGGAGGTGCATTCGGCGGAGGTGGCAGGGCTCTACAAGGGCGTGCAGCCGGCGTGGGGCGCGAGCCTGTGGATCGAGAAGACGGCGGACCCGGACCGGCGACAGGAGCGGGAGGCCGAGGCGCTGACGGCGCGCTGCACGGAGACGCCGCGGGCGCACCGTGACCCGAAGCCGGCGAAGTGAGGCGCGGGCCTGGGCGTGTTCCTGTCGCCCTCTCCGCATCTCCCGCGTGTGCCCGTGCTTCCATAAGCCCAGAGAGCGCTCGTAGACTTCTCTCTTGTGCGGCGAGCAGGGCTGCCGCGGAGGGTCGTGGATCGCATGAGCGAGGTGCGTCCGAAGTTGTGGGTCTTTGCGTCGCCGGGCGAGCCGACTGACCGGTTGACGGCGGCGCTGACCGGCGCGTTCGAGGTGGGCACATCGCTCCCCGCGCCGGTGGCGGACACGCCGGGCCGCGACGCGGTGTGGCTGGTGGTCGGGGCGGCGGACCTTCGTCGGCTGACCGCGCCGCCGGGGGCCGCGGGAGCGCTGCTGGAATCGCTGGGGCAGGGGGCGTGTCTGGTTGGGTCGGCGGGCGAGGTGCGATGGGCGAACACGAAGTTCGCGACCTATGAGCCGACGACGCGGGCGCGGGTGATTCAGGAGTGCGAGGGAGCGCTGGCGGGATTCCGCCGATCGGAAGCGTCGCCGACGCTGCGTCGTGTCGATCTCGAGGGCGTGGAGGGCGGGAAGAGCCTCGAACTGGTGATGGCACCGGCGAACGAGCGGCAGGGGAAGACGGATGCCGTCGCGGCGCTCATCCATGACGTGACCGTCGAGCGAGGGCTGCGACGGAAGATGGACGCGATCGACGCCGCGGGGTCGCAACTGGTGCGTTTCGAGGCCGATCTGGTCCGCAAGATGAACGTCTTCGAGCGGCTGCGGCTGTTGGAGACGCGGATCGTGCAGGCGTGCCGTGATCTGCTGAAGTTTGACCACTTCAACATCCGACTGATCGACGAGCGGACGGGGAAGTTGGAGATGGTGATGCACTCGGGGCTGCCGCAGGAGTCGGTGGAACTTGAGATCTATCCGCGCGAGACGGGCAACGGGATCAGCGGGCTGGTAGCGGCGACGGGGCGGAGTTACATCTGCCCTGACACGGCGGCGGACACGCGCTTTTTGCCGGGTTTTTCTGGGGCGAGGTCGTCGCTGACGGTGCCGCTGCGGATGCACGACAAGGTGGTCGGGATATTCAACGTCGAGAGCGAGAGGCCCGGCGCGTTCACCGAGGACGATCGACAGTTCTCGGAGATTTTCGGGCGGTATGTGGCGATCTCGCTGCACATGCTGAATCTACTGGTGGTCGAGCGGAGCGCGGTGAACACGGCGGTGGGGGATCGGGTGGCGGGCGAGATCAGCGAGCCGCTGAAGGACATTTTGCAGGAGGCCGAGTGGTTCAAGGAGTTGGCGGCGCGTGATCCGCAGGCGCGGGCGCACCTGGAGCGGATCCGGGCGGATGTCGAGTCGATCCGAAGCCGCGTGAGCAACGTGGCCACGGGGGCGCAGACGCTGCTGGGGATCGAGGGCGAGTTGGCGAACCGACGGATCGATCCCGCGCTGCGGGGCAAGCGGGTGCTGGTGGCGGACGACGAGGCCAACATCCGCCGCATCATCCACGACGTGCTGCACAATCGCGGGTGCGAGGTCACGATGTTCGAGAGCGGGGTGGGGGCGATCGCGGCACTGGAAGCGATCGCGGGCGGCGGTCCGACGTTCGACGCGGTGCTCAGCGACATCCGCATGCCGGATCGCAACGGGTACGAGGTGTTCGCGGCGGCGCGAAAGACGCTGCCGGGCGTGCCGGTGATCCTGATGACGGGCTTCGGCTACGACCCGCACCACTCGATCGTGCGGGCGTCGCAAGAGGGGCTTCAGGCGGTGCTGTTCAAGCCGTTCCCGGTGGATCGATTGCTCGAAGAGGTCCGGAAGGCGGTGGCATCAAAGGCAGGATGAGTTACGCCTTCACGCCTCGGATGACGCGCGGATGGCCCTCGAAATCGGAGAGAATCTCTACCCCTTCCAGTTCCGGTCGGGCGCGGGCCAGCGAAAGCGCCGCGTCGGCGGTTGATTCGGCGACCTCGACGAGCAGGAGCCCGCGCGGCCGGAGATAGACGCCGCCTTCCTCGATGACGGGTCGGACGAGCGCGAGGCCGTCGGCCCCCCCGCGGAGGGCCATGGTCGGCTCGTGGTCCTTGACGTTCGGCGCGACCGCGGCCCACTCATGGTCTGGGATGTACGGCGGGTTGCTCACAAGGTACGCGAGGCTGCCGTGTGCGCGGGCGGCGGGATGGTCGGCCAAGGCCGCGAGCAGGTCGCCTTGCGCGAGGTCGAGGCGATCGATGACGCCGTGTCGCTCGGCGTTCTTTCTCGCCACGGCCAGCGCTTCGGCCGAGAGGTCGGTTGCCACTCCCCTTGCCGCGGGGAGATTCTTCAAGAGCGAGACGGCGACGCACCCCGAACCCGTGCAGATGTCGGCAAAGAGGATGTCCGCGCCTGAGCGGCCGCCAAAGCCCGCCTCGACGCGCGCGTGCTGGAGCACGGCCTGGACCATTGTCTCAGTCGAGGGACGCGGGATGAGCACGCGGCGATCGACATGGAACGGCAGGGAAAAAAACCAAGCCTCGCCAACGAGATACTGCACCGGCTCGTGCTGCAAGGCGCGCGAGACCAGTTCGCGGAGCGCGGCGCGCTCGAGTTCCGTGGCGGGTCGATCGGCGTCCATGTACAGCCGCAGACGATCGCACCCGATGACATGCGAGACGAGGAGTTCGGCGAGGAGGCGAGGCGACTCAAGCCCCTTGCGCTGGAACGACTCGGACATCCAAGCGAGCAGGCGGCGCGTGGTCCAGGGTGTCAGCGGAGTGCTCAGGCGTCGCCCTCGAGCGGGGCACCGCCGCGGACCATGCCGGGCGTGACGCGAGCGGCGGCGGCGTCACTCATCGCGGCCTCCATCGCGCCGGGGACGTAGAGATCGGCGGGATCCTGCCCGTCGCAGGCGCGGCGAATGGCGAGATAGACCGCCGTCGTCGCGCCCATCCATCCACTGATAACCACGGCCTGAGCGAGCATGGCGGCGGCACCGGCCCAGAAGCCCACGATGCGGGAGGTGAGGAGGGCCGTGCCGGTGAGATCGTCGGTGCCCGTGCCGAGGCCGAGTGCGGCACCAAAGAGTGGACCGACGAAGGGAATGGCGCGGTCGTTGGACATCCAGATGCCGAGCCCGCGGCCGACGAAATCAAGCGTGGCGATGAGAAGGATGAAGGAGACGACCGCGACGAGGGTGACGCCGAGGCCAGCGAGGAACATGTACAGGAAGAGCCGCAGGGGGCGTGAGAAGAGGTAGGCGAAGCCGCGTTGGACGGCATCGATGGCGTCTGCGCCGTCGCTGGCGACGGCGGCGATGCAGAGGCCGTGCGAGATGGACAGGCCCAGCGCGACGACGACGGCGAAGAGGCCGGCGAGGAGGGCGAGGCCGAGCAGGAGCGCGCCGATGACGTTGGCGACGGGCCACTGGATGATCCAGCCGGCGGCGGCGAGGAGGAGCGCGATGGTCCAGACGACGATCGCCGGGCCGAGCGCGACGCCCACGAGCGAGCGCCAGCGTGCGGCGGCGAAGTTGAGCCCGTCGTGCCAGGCACCGAACTGGCCGAGGCCCATTTCGAGGGCGGCCAGGCGCGAGATCGCGCCGAGCAGGACGCCCCAGAGCGCGAGCACGAAGGGCCCCATGACCAGCGTGGTGATCGGCGCGCCGCGGACAAGCGCCAGGGGCGTGGCGATCGCGGCGTCCCAGACGAGCGCCGGTTGTGCCGATGCCAGCGCGGGCCACGCGATCCTGCCCCTACCGATCCAGGTGTCGAACTGAAGCCCGAATCCGAGCAGCACCGTGGTCGCGGCGAGCCCGACAAACGCGAGCCCGACGCGGCCCGGACGAAGGCCCAGCGCGACAGCGGTGAGCAGTCGTGGCCAGAGGAGTCCCCTCCACCATTCGTCGATGGCTGGCGCGGCTCCGGTGCCGGCGACGATGCGATCGGTGTGCTTGGAGTCGGTCATGGCAAGTCCTTTCAGAAGGCTAGCCGGTTGAAACCCGCGTGCCGGACCGCCGAAAGATGCCGGGAGCGGAGCGGGCAACGGCGCGAACGTCGGGACAGCCTACCGCGCGGGGCCTCGGGACGTAGTACGATCCGAGGCTCGAAGGGAGGTTGCCCATGTGGATCGTCGTTGGCGGTGTGATCGTGCTGGCGTTCCTGGCGCTGCTCATCATGGTCGGGCTCTACAACGGGCTCGTCCGCAAGCGGGTTGACTCCGACAACGCCTTCGCGCAGGTTGATGTGCAACTCAAGCGGCGGTACGACCTGATCCCGAACCTCGTCGAAACGGTGAAGGGGTATGCCTCGCACGAGAAGGGCACGCTCGAGGCTGTCATCTCGGCGCGGAACAAGGCGGTGCAGGTGCAGGGTTCGTCGGTGGGCGAGCGAGCCGAGGCCGAGGGCGTGGTGACGCAGGCGCTGGGTCGGCTCTTCGCGCTGGCCGAGGCGTATCCGGACCTCAAGGCCAACACCAACTTCTCGTCGCTGCAGGAGGAACTCGCGAGCACGGAGAACAAGATCGGCTTCGCGCGGCAGCACTACAACGACTGCGTCGGCCGCTACGAAGAGTCGCGGCAGACGTTCCCGTCGAACATCGTCGCCGGCGCGTTCAACTTCGGACCGCGCGAGTATTTCAAGGTCGAGGAGTCGGCGGTCCGCGAGGCGCCGAAGGTGTCGTTCTCGTAACGGCGGCCGCCGGGATTGAGTGCCTGTCGTGTCCGAGCCTGCGACCATCTCCGCCCCCGACGACCAGATGCGCCGCCGCGTGTCGGCCTATCCGGGCACGCTGACGTTCCACGATCTCATCCGCCGGAACAAACGGCAGAGCGTGGTGCTGATGATCGTCATGGTCGTGCTGGGCGTGGCGGTGGGCGGCGTCATCGCCTCGGCGATCGCCGTCCGAATGGGCGCGGCACCGGACCTCGAATCGCTCGTGCCGTCGATCGTCCTCGGGTGCGTGGTCGCGTTTCTGGCGGCGACATTGGGCACGCTCTGGAGTTGGTTCGGCGGGGCAAACGCGATCCTGCGCATGTCCGGCGCGAGGGAGATCACCAAGCCGCTCGATCCGGAACTGTTCAACGTGGTGGAAGAGGTGGCGATCGCGGCGGGGCTCCCGATGCCGCGGGTGTTCCTCATCGACGACTCCGCCATGAACGCCTTTGCGACCGGGCGCGACCCGAAGCACGCGGCGGTGGCGATCACCGTCGGCCTGCGGCAGAAACTCACGCGCGACGAGTTGCAGGGCGTGATGGCGCACGAGATGGCGCACGTCCGGCACTACGACATCCGATTCTCGATGCTGATGGCCACCATGGTTGGGCTGATCGCGTTCGCGTGCGACGCGTTCTGGCGGATCCTTTTCTACTCGCGCAGCGGACGCGGCAAAGGCGGCAAGGAGGGCGGGGGCGTCATCGTCGTTCTGTACATTGCCGCGATCGTCCTGGCCATTCTCGCGCCGATCATCGCGCGGATTATCCAGATGGCCTACAGCCGTCAGCGCGAGTATCTCGCCGATGCCGGCGCGGTTGAACTGACGCGGAATCCGCTGGGCTTGGCCTCGGCGCTGCAGAAACTCGCCAACGATCACGAGCCGCTGGTGGACACGGCCAACCGGGGCACGGCCCACATGTACATCGTCAACCCGCTACGCAAGATGCGCGACGCGCACCAGGCGCTCAACTCCGTGTTCCTCTCGCACCCGCCGATCAAGGAGCGAGTGGCGCGGCTGCTGGCGCTGGCGCGGTAGCGGGGGTCGCTCCCGCCTGGCGCGCTCAGGAGCAGCCCGCCGCGAACCGGTTCTGGAAGCAGATGAAGTCGTTGACGTTGAGAACGGGCACGGTCGTCGAGAGGTCGCAGTTGGCGTAGGGGTGCTGGGCCGCGAAGCGGTTCTGGAAGCAGATGAAATCGTTGACATTGAGAACCGGGGTCGCGGTCGAGTCGTCGCAGTTGGCGGAGCAGGCCGGGAGCGAGGGATACACGGTCGGGTTGAGCAGGTTGTCGAATCCCGGGCCGTCCATGGTCGGGGTGTGGGCGTCGCGGGAGCGGACCATGGAGACGCCGTTGGGTGCCGATCGTCCGGCCCAGCGCGAGCCCGCGCGGTTGACCCAGTTGCCCTGGGTGTTGCGCACCTTCTCGACGAGGACGCCGTTGTTCGCGTAGATGAGGCGGTTGCCGTCCACCACGTTGAGATTCGTGAGGGTCGCACCTGCCGCGTGCGTGATCGAATCGGTGACTTCGAGCGACGTGGTCGTGCTGTCGTACGCGATGCGATAGAGCGTCGTGGTGCCGTCCCCGCAGACGAAGTGCGCGTCGCTCTGGTCCTCGTCGCACCCGATCCACACCGCACCGTCGACGCCGACTGGCATCGGGCGGTTCGTCCCGAATCCGGAGAGCGTCCTGGGGTAGGTGTATAGCCGGCGCGTCCCGATCGGAGGCTGCTCGCTCAGGATCGAGACCGTGTCGTTGAGATCGTTGTAGGCGATGGCGGCAGGCGTGAGACTGGGCGTGAACGAGCCGGTGGGCGTCTGTCCCGTGCTCGGGGTGTAGCGAAAGACAGTGTCGCCGTCCATCACATACACGTCGCCGAGCCGTCCGATGCAGATTCGCGACGGGTTCACATGGCCCGTGGTCAGGCGCGTGCTCACGCCGCTGAGCGTGTTCACGCGCCATACGCCCGCGGGCTGCGTTCCGGTGCGAGAGCAGAGGTAGTAGTGGAAGAACGGATTCGGGCCGGCGGCCATGTCGAGCACGACGCCGGTCCCGCTGGGCGTGTTGAAGGTGCGGGTGGGCTGCGCGAGGCTCCCCTGCGGGCGGTATGGGGTGATGAGTTGGAGCGTGCCCTGGTCCGTCGAACCACCGAACAGGGCGCTCGCGGGCATCACGAAGCCCAGCATGTCAATGAAGTTCTTGCTCGCCGTCGTGATGTCCATCCGCAGCAGCGTGGCCGAGACGGCGTTGGCCCCCGCCTCGGGCCTGAACTGTCCGGTGACCGGGATAAGCGCCGCGAGGTTCGTGCGGAAGTCGCTCTGCGTCGCGTTCGCCCCGTCGCTCGCGGGGTCGTTGAACATGAGGATCGGCGTGCTGGCGCACCCAACATCCCAGACGCCGGTGATGGTGATGACGTGCCCGCCGCCGCGGGTGCCGCCGGTGGTGGCGCTGTAGAACCCGTAGGATGCGAAGAGGTGTCCCCCGAGGTCGTGGATGGTCTTCATGTCATCGACGGCGGGGAAGTACCCGTCGGCGAAGAGGGAACTCTTGCCGACGATGATGTCGCCGTTGGCGAAGAGGCTCGAGTAGATCCTCGCGCCCGGCACCAGCCCGCCCTTGGTGCCGCCCGAAGGCGAGGTTCCCATCAGCGTGCCCATGGTGAGAAGGACCGACGTCACGCGGTCGTACTCGTTTTGGCTCTCCCAGTCGCGAGGACCCGCGAGGGTATTGGGCTGCGAGATTCCGCGATTCGCCAGGTACGCCATCCAGTTGGTGACGGAGGTAGGCCCGCAGTACATGTTGCCGTCGTTGGGCAGGCCCGCGTGCTGGGCGGTGGTGGTCCGCCGCTGGTCGAAGTCGGGGACGTCATCGACGAGCCACGAGCATTGCGCGCTGGCGGAGCCGGCGAGACAAAGGACAGAAAGGACCGAACGCTGGGCGAGGGATCGACGGCACATGGCGCATCTCCGGGCTGATCGGGCTGTACCCGAGCATGAGGTGGATTGGTTTCCGTCCGAGTATGCGAAATGTGCGAAGAATGTGGGCGCGGATTCTTGCCGGGGCTTTGCAGGCCCATCCAAAGCGGATGAGGCCGATGCCGGTCACTGGGCCGTGAACGCCCCGTCAACGAGCAGGTCCTGCCCGGTGATGAAACTGGCGGCGTCGCTGAGGAGGAAGAGCACGGGATGGGCGATCTCTTCGGGCTTTCCCGTTCGGCCGATGGGGTGGAGGCTGGTCAGCCAACTCAGCGCCTCGGGCGCTCGCCCGCCGGTGAAGCGATCCATCATGTCGGTCTCGATGGCGGCAGGACTGACGGTGTTGACGCGGATGTTGTGCTTGGCCACTTCGAGTGCCGCCGACTTTGTGAGCCCGTTGACGGCGTGCTTGGAGGCGATGTAGATGCCCGCGCCGGGCATGCCGATCTGTCCCGCGATGCTCGAGGTGTTCACGATGCTGCCCCCGCCGCCCTTGAGCATGGCACGGATCTCGTGCTTCATCGCCAGGAGCACGCCGAGCACGTTGATGTCAAAGACCCGCCGGAAGTCGTCGGCGTTCGCCTCGATCGTGGGCGATCCCATCAACTCCACGCCCGCGTTGTTAAACGCGAAGTCCAGTCTCCCGCGCAGCGCCGCCGCCTCGCCGACGGCGTCCTCGAGATGCCGCTCGTCCGTCACGTCGCCGCGCACGAACTTGGCCTTGACGCCATGCGCCGAGCCGCGCCGCGTCGCTTCCTCGGCGACGGCCGCGCCCTCGGCGGCGCGCCGCCCGGTGAAAACGACGTGCGTCCCCGCGGCGGCCAGCGCCAGAACCGTTGCCTTGCCGATCCCGCTCGTGCCGCCCGTGACCAGCGCGGCCTTGCCCGACAATCCGTTCATGGTGTGCTCTCGATTCGCCGGGTCGATCCCGCGACCGGGGCGAGCAATGGTATGACCCGGGAGCATCGTGAGCAGGCTGCTTTCGGCGTTTGCGTGAGAGGGGCGCAAGCGTTGACGACGGCGCTCGAATCGGCGAGCCCTATGAGCACCCGGCCGCGAAGGCGTTGAGGAAGCAGGTGAAGTCGTTGACATTCAGCACCGGCACCGTCGTGCTGGCGTCACAGTTTGCGTACGAGTCTGCCGCCGCAAACTTGTTGAGGAAGCAGGTGAAGTCGTTGACGTTGAGCACGGGCGCGCTGGTGCTGCCGTCGCAGTTGGCGTAGCAGGTCCCGCATACCGCCGAGCCCGTCAGCCCGCCGAGCCGAGCGACCTGTCCGCCGTTCTCGATCACCCACCACTCGCACGACGCTCGATCGACGCCAATCCCCGCCAGGCTCGACACCCCCGCCGGCAACGCCCGGAGCGCCACGAAGGTTCCTGTCGGCGTGAACTCCCCGACGCTGGTCTCGTCGCTGCTCACGAGCAGGATGTTCCCGTTCCCCGCCACCTCGATGTCGCCAAAGTCGATCGTGAAGCCCGGCAGCGCCATCGTTGTGTACCACGATTGCACCACCGCGCCCGTCGCGGGATTGATCTCTGCCACCAGGTTGTCATTCACCGTCCCGCTCGGCACCGCGTCCTGCACCAGGAACAGCGTCCCGCGCTGCGGGTGGTGCGACCCACCCACCACATGGCTCGCGCCGAAGTTGGTCACTAGCGTCGCCAGCACGCTGCCCGTCGCCTTATCGATCGCGTAGACCTCGGCCACGCCCGTCTCGCCGTTGATGAAGAGCAGCGTCGCATCCGGCAGCGGCACGCCCGCCAGCGTCAGTGGGCCGTCCGTGACCTCGACATCCGCGTCGTTGGCCGATTCGCCCGGTCGCGGCACGGAGCCCAGAAGCGTGCCCGTCGCCGAGTAGCGGTTTAGCGTCGCGCCGAAACTCGGATACATCCAGACGGTGCCCGCCGAATGATCGAAGCCCAGGCCGACCGCGGATGTCGTTCCGAACTGCGTGACGACCGTCAACTGCGCCGAGCAGACGCTCCCCGCGCAGAAAGCCGCAACAGCCGCCGTGACGGCCCGATGTGAATAACGCATTCGCGATCCTCCTCTGTCACCGCTAATTCGTGCCCACGCCGAACCCTCGGCGTGGCCCAGAGTCTACAGAGCGCAAGGGCTGCGCACGACGAAAATCGTGGTCGAAGTGTCGATTCTCTCGGGCTTTAGGGAGATATCGGACGATCCGCAGTGACCGCTGCCGGACACCATTGCCGGAAGCCACAAAGATGTGCCACTTCGCGCACTTATGACATTATATTGTGATATGCGGCAAACAACATTGCTATTGCATTATGACAGGGCCGCATGTATCATGATTCGGTAGTCGGAATCTATCTTGGCCACCTTTCCGGAGAGCACGCATGAGCACGAACGAACGAGCGATCGCATACACCGGCCTGTTGATGTCCTCACTCCTCGCGGGATGCGCCACCCCCAAGGATGTCGTTCTGAGTGAGCACAACGTCATCAAGGAAGTCGGCACGGGCACCGCATCCGTACTCACGGCGGTCGATAAGCACGACAAGGGGGATCACGCGGGCGTGACCAAGGTCGCGAAGGACTACGCGAGCGACCTCGAGGCGCTGCGGAAGCAACTCGACGAGCAAGCAGAGAAGATGCGGCAGTCGGCGTTCAGCATCGACAGGCTGTCGGGCTGGATCGAGGCCGGCGTCGGCACCATCGGACAGATCGCGGCGGGAAACTATGGCGGTGCCATCCAGACCGCGGCCTCGAAGGTGAAAGAAGAATCCCAATCGAGATCGGCGGCGCTCGCGGAGCGCGAGGAGACCCGCTCGCTCATCGACGAACGTCACCGGAAGGTGATCGAGGCCGCGAACGCGCTTTCCGCGAAGGTCGATGACCAGGTGAGGGAGGTCAAGGATGACTTGAAGGAGTCCGAGGAGCGGGTCCGGGCGACTGTCGATTCTCTCTCCCGCGACGCGCTCGACAAGATCGCCAAGATGGAGCCCGAGAAGATCAGGCAATGGATCACCGAATCGGCCCAGACGCCCGAGGAGGTTCGCAAGCAGATTCTCGAGAGCCTCGCGGCCCAGGGCGTCTCCAAAGAGGACCTGAAAAAGGTCGAGGGTCTCAGCACCGAGGAACTCATCGCTCTTCTCATCTCGGCCGGCGTCGGCGTGACCGGCGGCGGCGCGATATCCCGGCTGGGCAAGAGCCGCGAGCACGACAAACTCACCGAACACGCGTCAAGACTGAGCAAGATCGAAGAGCGTCGGGTGTAACGCTCGCGGCTTGGCCGCCTTGGTTGAGGCGCGACGAGCGAGGCAGTGGCGCGACGGGCGACTCAGGCTCGCGACCTTGGGCATGGATGCCCCGTGCGCCGCCTACGCCTTCGCCTTCCACGTCCCCTTGAACGCCGTCATCGCATCGCCTGCCGACCGCCGCGTTCCTTCTGCCCATGCCGGCGGCCACGCGTCCCCCGCAAGGCTCAGACTCCTACGGACACCCCGCCGCGAAGGCATTGAGGAAGCAGATGAAGTCCGCGACATTCAGCACGGGCGGCGTGGTCGAGTTGTCGCAGTTGGCATAGGCGTCGCCCGCGGCATAGTGGTTCTGGAAGCAGATGAAGTCGGCGACATTGAGAACGGGGGCAGTTGTGTTGAAATCACAGTTCGCGTAACCGCCTGAGCCCACAAGAAGTCTAGGCTGTGTCTGACGGATCGCCCGGGGCCAGGAGGCGGAGGTATCGGCGGATGATGGCCAGGTCGAGGAACGCCTGGAAGTTCACCGCGAGCTTGTCGTAGCGGGTGCCGACGCGGCGGTTCT
>JBJXFQ010000140.1:0-39922 GCA_046155605.1 Phycisphaerales bacterium | reverse complement strand
CCCTGTACCCTGTCTTCGTATTCATCTGCGGCTCCTTCAAGAGGGGTGTCCGGTCGGTTGCACGACCGGGCACCCTTGGAGCCGCCATCCTCCACGCTCACGCGGCGTGGCTCAACTTCCCACTACGGATGGGACCGCCTCAATGCGAGTTCCGCTTCAACCACCGTCGCCAGGACCGCTACAAAGTCCTGCTTACACTCTGCCGCAAACACCCGCTCAGAGAGTCATGACCCTGCGAGAATAGCATCCAGTACAAATTCAATGAAGCCCGGAGGTGCAAATCTCGCATTGCATCACGCGCGCGCTTGATTTGTTAGGTTCTTCCACACCGAATACACCGGCAAACCCATAAAGAGTATGCCGATCCAGGGGAGCGTGGCCATGCCGCGGGATTTGGGGTCGCTGACATCGGTCCAGATGGTGAGCGCGGTCATGGCGAGGGCCGAGAGCACGAAGATCGCCGGGACGATGGGGTAGCCGGGGCAGCGGAAGGGGCGCGGGCGGTCCGGCTCGCGTCGGCGGAGGATGAAGATGGCGACGCCCCCGAGGCCGTAGAAGATCCACATGGTGAAGACGAAGCCGTCGGCGAGGCTTTTGAAGTTGCCGAGAACCCAGAGCGCGAGGAGCGCAAAGCCGAGTTGCTGGAGGAGCGCGATGTGGGGCGTCTTGAGGCGCGGGTGGATGGCGGCGAGCCAGGAGAAGAGCAGGCCGTCGCGGGCCTGGGCGAAGGTGACGCGGGCACCGGTGAGGACGGAGGAGTGCGACGACCCGAGCGTGGAGGCGAGGACGATGGCGGTGACGGCGGTGGTGCCGAGATCGCCGACGAGGCGGCTCATCACCAGCGGCGCGACGGTGGAGGTGGCGCGGAGTTCGGCCATGGGCAAGAGCCAGTGGTAGACGGCGTTGACGGCGACGTAGAGGGCAGTGGTGGCGAGGGTGCCGGCGATGAAGATGCGGGGGAGCGAGCGGGTAGGGTCCTTGACCTCGCCGGCGATGGCACCGACGTCGGACCAGCCGTCGTAGGTCCACATGATGGCGGCCATGACGGGCGCGATGGCGAGGAAGATCGGCTTAGCCTCGGCGAGGGGGACGGCGGCGAAGTTGGCGGCGTCGCCCTTGCGAAGGAGGAGCGCGAGGAGGACGATGGCCGCGAGAGCGCCGAACTTGAGAGCGGTGAGGATTTTGGCGAGGCCGGTGCTGGGGCCGACGCCGACGATGTTGATGGCGGTGAGGGTGACCAGGACGGCGGTGGTGATGAGGCGCGGGTCGAGGGTGGTGCCGAGGAGACGATTGAGGTGCTCGGCGAAGATGAAGGCGATGCCGGCGGCGGCGAAGGGCTTGGTGAGGAGCATGTACGTCCAGCCGAAGACGAACGCCACGCGCGGCCCCAGGCCTTGGCGGAGGAAGACGTAGACCCCGCCGGATTGCGGATACATGCAGGCGAGTTCGGCGAAGGTGAAGGCACCGAGCAGGGCGAGGCCGCCGCCGAGGAGCCAGAGAAAGAGGATGAGGAGTGGGCTGGCGAGTTCCTTGGCGATTCCCGGCGGGGTCTGGAAGATGCCCGATCCGATGATGACGCCGACCATGACGGCAGAGGCGCCCCAGAAGCCGATGCGGCGGGGCAGATCGGCGCGGGGCGACACGGGATCGGGCATGGGGGCAGTCTACTCGACTAGCATTGGTGGATGGGGCGGCTGGCGCAACTGACCAAACTGCTGGAGGCGGACCCGCGCGACGCGTTCGTGCTGTATGGGATCGCGCAGGAGCACGCCAAGGCGGGTCGGCATGGCGAGGCCGTCGAGTGGTTCGATCGTTGCCTCGCGGTCGATGCGGCGTACTGCTACGCGTACTACCACAAGGCCAAGGCGCTGGAGGCGGACGGAAAGCAGGAACATGCGATCGAGACGCTGCGGAGCGGATTGGGGGCCGCAAGAAAGGCCGGGGATCAGAAGGCGATGAGTGAGATGCGGGGGTTTTTGGATGAGTTGGAGTAGCGTCGGGCGCGGCGCTTGAGCCGTCAAGAGCACGGGCATCATCGAAGCGACGAGGCCCGTGGCACGGAAGCTGGAGGCGCGACATGGCAGTGAATCCGCAGCGAGTGGCCGAGGCGAGAGAAGCGGCGATGACGGCGCTGGCGGGGCGCGACCACACGCGGCAGGAGCTGCTGCTGCTGCTCGAGAAGAAGGGCTTTCCCGGGGGCGTGGTGACGGAGGCGATGGCCGAGCTGGAGGAGCTGGGGCTGATCGATGATCGTCGCGTGGCGGCGGCGTTTGTGCGCACGCGGATGGAGGGGACGCCGACGGCGCGGACGCTGCTCGAGAGCATGCTGGAGGAGCGCGGGATCGATCCGGTGGTGGTGGATGCGGTGCTTGCGGAATCGATGGAGGGGCGCGACGAGGAGGTCGATGCGCTCGACCTGGCGCGGCTGAAGGTGCGAACAAGCCCGGCGAAGCTTCCGCCCGAGGCGATCCGGCGGCGGGTGTATGCCCACCTCATGCGGCGGGGATACGACGAGGAGACGGCCCGCGCGGCGGTGGACCGGGCGGCAGAGGAGTATCTGGGGAGGGCGTGAAGCAGAGGAAGAGACGGAGAGAGGAAGAGGCGGAGAGAAGTCGTCAACTGTCAGTGAGGTCAGTTCACGGGCATCGCGCAGAGCCGCGAAGTTGGGTGCCACCAGTCGAGCGAGGTTCTGCGATCGCGACTGGTGATGGAGTTCGCATTTGCCTCAGTCAACCGAAGCGGTTGACTGAGGGCACCCGGCACGAAGTGAGAACCGACAGGGACTGTCGATCTACTCAAAGAACACGGACCCTTTGAGCAGGGTCCGTGGCACGAAACATCTGGCATCAAGCACAGGCGGAACGCCTATATCACCGACTCAAGCACAGGCGGGACGTCTGTGTCACCAAGAGAACCGCCGCACAGAATTACTTATTCACGTCCGGCTGGCGAGTCGGTGCCGCGGTGCGGTCGGGCGTCGCGGGCGTGTTGGTCGGCTCGGCGGATTCGCTGGCGTTCGTCGCGCGAGTCAAGTAAATCTCGACGCGGCGGTTCTGCGGGGTGTTGCCGCGCGGGCCGTTGGGCACGAGCGGGCGCTGGTCGCCCCAGC
This sequence comes from Phycisphaerales bacterium, assembly GCA_046155605.1. GTDB lineage: Bacteria > Planctomycetota > Phycisphaerae > Phycisphaerales > UBA1924 > JAEUIZ01. The sequence continues at coordinate 36,813 of JBJXFQ010000140.1, read as the reverse complement.
CGGCGGCATAGGCCTTGGTCTCGGCGACGCCCATGCCGATGAGCGCCGAACGGACGGCGATGGCGCGGTGGCACGAGAGGTGCATGTTGGAGGGGTGGCCGCGCTGGCGGGTGGCGGCGCTGACGGGCTGGGAGTCGGTGTGGCCGACGACGAAGACCTCGTAGGGCGCGGCGGAGACTCCGCTCAAGACCTTGGCGAGCGCGGCGAGGCTGTTCTTGGCCTCGTCCTTGACGACGTCCTGGCCTGAATCGAAGGTAAGATCGGCCGCGAAGCGGAGCATTCCCTTGGCCGAGTCATATTTGATGATGTCGGGATACTGCGAGGCGAGCGCGGTGAGGGCGCGATCGGTCTCGGGGTCGAGCGGCGTGAGCGAGAGGCGGCCGAGGCGGTCCCGAAGCTCGTCGAGGCTCAGGCCGCTGGCCGAGAGTTGCTGCTTGTAGAGGTCGTTCTGTCGCGTGAGTTCGGCGAGGGCGGTCTCGTTCGAGGTGCGCTGCTTCTGGAGGAGCGAGTTCTCGTTGGAGAGGTCCTGGTTCTGCCGCTTGAGGTCGGCGTACTGCGAGTTGAGGACGCGGTGGGCGTCGGAGAGCTGGTCATAGGCCTGCTGGCTGGCGCACCCGCCGGCGAGCGCGACCAAAAGCGAACCCAATGTCAAGCCGACCCGCCTTGCCTCGAACATTCCGATCTTCATGCCAATACTCCCTTGTTGATCGAAGACCCCGTCATGGTTCCACCCCGACGGCTGAGCACACGTCGGCACGCTCCCCGCGCCAATATCGGTGGGCGGGAAAGCCCGCCATGAATCGCACCGCACCCACCCGGCAACTGCTGCGCGTCCGGGCCGTGGTTGACGCCCACGGGGTCCGGCACGCGCCGGGTGCCATGCTGCTCGGGGCCGATTGTACCGGGGTCACGACCGCGCCGCGCTCGGCGGAAGAAGGTGAACCGGGTGTTGGTTGGGAACTGCTGGCCGTTGGCAGCATCGGCGAGGTCGAGGGGCACCAGGCCGCTGCGGGGGCGACGCGGCGCGATCTCCCCAACAGCCTCCTGATACCGGGACTGGTCAACGCGCACTGTCACCTAGATTTGACCGAGGTTGGCCCGAGGCCGTACGACCCCGCTGTGGGGTTTGTGGGATGGCTGGATGTGGTTCGGCGATCGCGGCCGACCGACGCTGAGGGCATTCGGCGAGCGGTGGCGCGGGGTATCGAGTTGAGCCTGCTGGGAGGTACGGTGGCGGTCGGGGATATCGCCGGCGCTCCGGGGGGAAGGCCGAACTTGGAGGCGTGGCGGGTGCTGCGCGAGTCGGCGCTGGCGGGGGTGTCCTTTCTGGAGTTTTTCGGGATCGGGAAGGGGCGAGAGCGCGGGCGAGAGGCGGTGCGGCTGGCGCTGGACGAGGCGGAGCGAGATGGCGCGCGGGCGGATGGGCAGATGCGGCTCGGGCTTCAGCCCCATGCGCCGAACTCGGTCGATCGGCGGCTGTATGAATGGGCGGCGGCGGAGGCGACCGCACGGGGAATGCCGCTGGCGACGCATCTGGCGGAGACTCGCGAGGAGCGGCAGTTCGTGGCGGAGGGTGTTGGGCCGCAGCGGGAGTTTTTGGAAGCGCTGGGGCTTTGGGATGAGTCGGTGCTCGAATGCGTCGGCCGTGGGCAGCACCCGGTTCGGCACCTGGCGCCGGTGTTGGCAGCGGCGCGGTTTCTCGTCGCACACGTCAATGACGCGGCGCGCCGCGAGGAGAGTGATGGCGGAGACGTGATCGAAGTACTGGCCCGGACGGGGACGAGCGTGGCGTATTGCCCGCGTGCGTCAGCGTATTTCGGGGCACCAGAGCGGCTGGGGCCACACCGATACCTCTCGATGCTGGCCGCGGGGGTGAATGTGGCGCTGGGGACAGATTCGATCATCAATCTGCCGATAGAGGCGGCAAGGGAGCGCGGGATTTCGGTGCTTGACGAGATGCGGTTGCTGTCCCGGCGCGACGGGACGGACGCAATCACCCTCTTGAGGATGGCGACGACAAACGGGGCGAGGGCGTTGGGGCTTGATCCGGGAGAGTTTCGATTCCGCGTGCCGGGGCGGTTGGCAGGGCTGGTCGCGGTTGATCTGGGCGGAGAGGCGGCGAGGAGCGCGGAAGGCGTGTTGGAAGCAGCGCTTCGGAGCGAGGCACCAGCGCGGTTGATTCGGAGCAGCGGCGAGATGTGCGATGCGGCCATGCCGAGGGGCTAGGGTTATGACGGCGCGGCCCCGGCGATAGACGCGGGGGCGGCATTGCCGGGAAGTTCCGAGCAGGAGTGACATGAGCGCGAAGTGGATCCGCAGCAAGGCATGGGACGACGAGCACTTCCCGGCGTGGGCGTGGCCGGCGAAGGCGGTGCTGCGCGCGTTCAGTTCGATCCCGCTGGCGATCTGCTGGCTGACGCTGATCGTGGTGTTTGCGATCCTCGCCAGCGTACCGATCGGGCTTTTGGCGCTCTTGCCGACGTATTTGATCTATGGACTCTCGCTGGTGGTCGCGGCGGGCGTCGCGGGGATCGTGCCGATGCTGGTGCTGCGGCGGGTGTGGCGAGGACGGACGGCGGCGAGGTTCGTGGCGTCGGTGGCGGTGCTCATCGTCGGCGCGGGGGTGGGCGTGGAAGCGTGGCGCGAACTGGCATGGCCCGCGCTGCACTATGACGCGGCGCATCACACGGGCTTCCGGCTCTTCGCCGGCTTCGTCGAGCGGTATCAGGCGATCACGCTGCGGCGATTGCCCGGATTTGAGATGACGGAACTCGAGTTTTATGCCTGGTGGCCGATGCGGCTGGTGCTGTTCCTGTTCGTGTTGAACATGGTGACGGCAACGGTTCGCCGCATCGAGTTTGTCTTTCCGAACCTGGGGGTGCTCACGGTACACACGGGGATCGTGACAATCGCGCTGGGCTCGATGTACTACCAGGGGCTCAAACTCGAGGGCGATACGGTGCTCTTCGCGGGAGAGCCGGGGCCGGACGGCAACCCGACGGCGGGCCGGCCTCAGGACGGGTTTTTCGACAACACGAGCGTGGTGCTTTGGGCGCGGCAGGATGGGCGGCAGTGGCAGCAGCGGCTGATGAGCACGCCGCGCTACAACGACTACTCGCTGCTCGCGCCGGCGATGAAGGCGGAGGACTCGGCGCTCGAGACGATCCGTCGCGGGAACGGGCCGGACGCGAGGCGAGTGAATCGCGCGCTGCCGCATCCGAGTGGCTCAACGCTGATTGACGCGGACATCTCGATGCGACTGGTGGGGTATGCGACGTACGCGAATCTGGTGGCGGATTGGGTGCGGGCACCCGTGCCGACGAGCGGCCCGGCGAGCCCGGTGCGATTCGCGGAACTCCGAAGCCATCGGAACGAGCGAGGGGAGTTGACCGAGAAGCCACTGCGTGCGCCGTTCTACTTTGTGCCGACGTCGCCCGCGCAGCGATTGGGCGAGACCGAGGCGTTCGGGCTCGAGTACACGCTGGGCATGAGCGAGGAGCGCTGGGCGGACCTGGCGGCTGAGTTGCCGTCGAGCGCGCGGCACGCGCTGGTGGTGCAGATGCCCGGCGGCGCGCGGCAGGTGGTCAACGCCATGCCGGGTGTCAAGACCGCGATCGGACAGACGGGCTTCTCGATCGAGGTGAAGGACATCGCCCCCGAGCCGCCGTTCCCGATCATCACCGAGGGTTTCCGCGGCGCGACGAGCAGCGTGGCGATCGTGCGGATCACGCCGCCGGCGGGCGCGGCGTACGACCGCTGGGTCTATCACCGATTCCCGGAGATCAACCAGGACCTGCTGGATGAACTGAATGAGCGCGGCATGCCGCGGCGTCGCGATGCCGACCCGGCGATCCGCGTGGCGTATGTCGATGCCTCGAAGTTGCAGGTGTATGTGGATGAGCGGGGCGGGGCGACGCGGGCGCTGGTGCGCCTGCCGGGCGAGAAGGCCCGCGCGGTCGAGGTCGGCAGCGACGGGATCATCCGCGACCTGATGCCGGGGCTTGATCTGGCGCTCACGCAGCGCTGGGAGCACGCGGAGCAGGTGGAGCGGCCGCTCTCGGTGACCGAGGAGCAGCGCGACATCCGCGAGGTCGGGACGCACCTGAGCGCGTTTGCCGGCATCGAGGTCAGGGCGGGTGATTTCAAGCGAACGGTGTGGGTGCCGTTCAACAAGTATCTCGGGGCCGACCCGAGCCTGGAGCGCGCGGTCGAACTGCCGGGCAATCGTCGGCTCACGCTCTCGTTCGGACGGCTGCGGCACCAGTTCCCCGGCTTCATGCTGCAACTGGTTGATTTCCAGATGGTGGCGTATGACCATCGTGGCTCGCCGCGGGACTTCCAGTCGCGGGTGCGCGTCGTGGCGCGGCACGAAGAGACGGCCCCGAGCGATTTCAAGACGTATGAGCACATCACGAAACTCAATGCGCCGCTTCAGGCTCCGTTCATGCCGATGCCCGAGCGTTCGTTGCTTCAGAACACGCTCGGCACGCTCTCGAGCCGACTCGATCCGCGGCAGTTCAAACTGAGCCAGGCGGGGTGGGACGCGCGGGGCTGGGAGACGACGCAGAAGCAGGCGGACCAGGGCGCGCTGCCGCGGGCGTACGCGTCGTTCACGATCCTGGGCGTGGGGAACAATCCGGGGATCCACATCATCGCGCTGGGCGGGATCCTGATGTCGGTGGGAATTCCTTGGGCGTTCTATGTGAAGCCGCTGATCTTGCGGAGGCGGAAGCAGGCGTTGCAGCGCGAGTTGGCGCGGTCGGCGAGGGGGAACGAGCGACCGAGCGCAGTAGGAGCAGAGGTATGAAGCCCAGATGCATGAGCGTGCCATGTACCGTCCCCCGGATCGATGACGCTGGGTGGGCCGGCGGCTGTGGGCCACTCGGCGCGGGCATCGCGCGAGCCATGACGCGGCGAGCGGGAACATGGCACGCCGCCGTTGCGGCGATTGTCTTCGTACTGGCGCTCGCCATGCCGTCGCGCGCCCAGACCGCGCCCGATGGCAACGCGCATCCGACCAGTCAGGCGGTCACGCAACTGGGCGAGATGCCCAATCCATTCGGCGATCCGCAGGTGCTGCGCGAGGCGCCGGCAGACAAGGCCGCATTCGCGAGGGCGGTTGATCTCAAGCCGCTCGAAACGCTGGCGGTCTTTCACGACGGGCGGGTCAAGATCATCGACACCCTCGCGCGCGAGACGGTGTTGCGAATCGTGGGTCGGCGGGCGTACCAGGACCCGGTCACGGAGCCGGTCGCTGGAGTCGAAACCGGAGCCGCCTCGAAGTTGAAGCTCGTGTCGTTTCCGCCGCTGTTCACGTTTCTCGATCTCATGATTGATCCGGCGTGGTACATTAGCAAGCCGCTGGTGCATGTGGAGTATCTGCCGTTGCGGCGCGAGGTGATCGAGGCGTCGCTGCCGGCGACGACGGCGGAGACGCCCGAGCAGAAGGCCGCGCGGCTGAGCGAGCAGGAGCGGTGGTCAAAGTTGACGCGGCTCTCGCCGGCGATGCTGATGCGGCACCTGCCCGCGGTTCAGACGCGACACGAGTTCGAACCGGCGTATCGACGGTCATTCGGCGAACTGGGCGAGGCGCTCTCGCTCTTTGAATCTGGCGCGGCCAACTTGATGATGGTCGCGCCGGCGCGCCCCAGCGATCCGTACCAGCATCTCTCAACGCTGCCCGCCGATTCGCCGGCGCGGAAGGCGGCATTGGAGTTGGGCGCGGCATGGCGGGCGCGCGACGCGGCGCGAGTCAATGCCGCGGTCAAGACGCTCGCCGTGGAACTGCCCAAGATCAACGCGCCGCTCTATCCGACCTCGCGGCGAACGGTCGAGCACGCGTACAACCGCGTGAACGCCTTTGAGTGGGGCTATTGGGCGTATCTGCTCTCGCTGGTGTCGCTCATCCTCGCGTTCGGAACGGCCCGGCGATGGCTCGTGGCGATGGGCATCACGATGCTCTCGATCGCGGTCGCGCTGCACGCGTTCGGCTTTGTCACGCGGTGCATCATCGCCGAGCGATTCGCGATCCAGAACCAGTTTGAGTCGATGACGGGGCTCTCGCTCTTCGCGGCAGCGGTCGGGCTTGCGATCATGATCGCGCGGCGACAGTGGCTCTTCGGGGCCGCGGTCGCGGGCGTGGGGTTCATGGTGCTGCTGACGGCGACGCAGGCACCGATCCCCGGGCGCTTCATCGAGCGCGAGGCCGCGATCCTGAACACGAGCGTGCTGCTCAAGTATCACGTCACGACGGTGCTCACGTCGTATGGGCTGATCTCGCTGGGATTCGTCGTGAGTCTGTTCTATCTCGGGACGCATTACCTGTCACGCTCCGGCGCGCGGGCCGCCGCGGGCGCGGTGGCCGGCAGCGGGAGTGTCGCGCTGTCGATGGGCGGGCCGCCGATCTCGCGGCGAAATGCGGAGTTGGCGGCGGAGGCGCTGAACCTCGGTGCCGACGCACCGCGGGGCGTCTCGCGGACGCTCAGCGACCTCGACAAGGCGCAGATGACGATCCTGCAACTGGCGTTCTGGACGCTGGGCGTGGGGATTCTGCTCGGGGCGTGGTGGGCGGACCATTCGTGGGGCCGCTGGTGGGCGTTTGATCCGAAGGAGACGTGGGCGCTGGTGACGTGGATCATCTATCTGATCGTGGTGCACGTGCGGATGGTCTCGGGGATGAACCGCGGGCTGGTGACGGCGTGGCTGAGCGTCGTCGGATTTATCGTGATGCTCTGGACGTATTTCGGGGTGAACCTGATCCTGCCCGGGCTGCACGCGTATGCGTAGGCGGTCGGCGCGCGTGTCTCGACGCTTCTTCGCCACCAATTCCGAGGCCCTTGCCCGAAGGCTGCTCGGTTGCGTGCTTGTGCGCACGACAGCGTCCGGAGAGCAGATGAGTGGTGTCATCGTCGAAACCGAGGCGTATTGCGGCGTTGTTGATCGCGCCTCGCACGCGTGGAATGGGCGGCGAACGCCGCGGAACGAATCGATGTACGGCCTGCCGGGCACGGCGTATGTCTACTTCACCTATGGCATGCATCATTGCTTCAACGTGGTCTGCGGCACGGTCGGCGATCCGCTCGCGGTGCTTGTGCGCGCGCTCGAGCCGTGCGCGGGCGTTGATTCCATGCGCGTCCGGCGCGGGCGAGATGAACCGACAGACCTGTGCAGCGGGCCGGGCAAACTGTGCCAGGCGATGGGGATTGATCGCGACCTGGACGGGCTCGATCTCACGGACGACGAGCGGCTGTGGATCGAGCGCCCATCGCCACGCGCCGCCGATCGAAGCCCAAAGATCGAGATCGCAACCGGGCCGCGCATCGGGCTGGGCGAGGTCGGCGAGTGGAAGGACAAGCCGCTGCGGTTCTACCGGCGCGGGAACGTCCACGTCAGCCGCGGCACGGGCGTGGCCGGGCGTGCCGGTCGCGCTACCCGACGAGCGAACCGGGGCTAGCATTTGCTCCGCGAAGTGGGTTGATTGGGAGAGCGTGGCGTGAGCGAGATCAAGGTCGATTGGAAGAAGATGCGCGAGGCCGCGGGGCCGTATCCGCCGGAGGCGTTCCAGTTTGTCCGCGAGGGGCTGGCGCACACGGTGGGCATGATCCACGGCGAGGGCATCCCCGAGACGCCGACCGGACCCGCCTCGGGCGAGCACCACGTCTCGGGCAAACAACTCTGCAACGGCCTGCGCGATTACGCCCTCGGTCGCTATGGGATGCTCGCCCGCACCGTGCTGGCGCGGTGGGGCATCCGCCGCACCGAGGACTTCGGCCGGATCGTCTTCGGGATGATCGAAGTGGGGATCATGCGTCGCAGCGCTGAGGATTCATTCGACGACTTCCGCGGGGTGTTTGATTTCGATGAGGCGTTCGCGACCGCCGAGGTCTAGCCACGCGGAACGAAGCGCGCCGGCATCGTCCGGCCGCTTCCTGTGTGTCGGGGCGGTATGCTCCGCGCATGGCAACCCCGCCGCAGTTTCGCGACTGGTCGTCCCGGCACCTCTGGCACATCCAGCCGATCCGCGATCTGCTGGTGATCGCGGCGGCATTCGGGCTGATCTACCTCGGCTATCGGCTGAGCATCGTCACCGTGCCGATACTCCTCGCGCTCGCGCTGGCCTATCTCGTCGAGCCGCTGGTTCGCAAGGTCAGCACGCAGAGGCGGCTGGTCTCTCGGCAGGGCGCGGCGCTAGGCATCATTCTCCTGGCCGTGCTGGTGGTCGTGGTTCCGGTGGGGGTGGGCGGCGCCTACGCGGTGGTGCAAGGCATCTCGACGGCCCAGCGGCTGGCGTCCAACGCCGAGCGGGTGCGCGCGTCGGTGGCCAAGCCGGACGACCCGGAGTTGGCGCAGGCGGTCTCGCCAGGTTGGCGGTGGATTCGCGAGGAACTGGTGAGCGCGCGGAAACGAGTCACGGAGACATCGTCCAAGGACCGCCTGATCGACACGGCGATCACCTGGGTCGTGGATAACGCGCAGGCGATCGGCACGACGGTCGGGCAGAAGGCGGTGGGCACGGGCGTGCAGGCGTTCAGCATCGCGGCGCGGACGCTCGGCTCGCTCGGGATGCTCGTTTTCGGCGCGTTCCTCACCGCGTTCTTCTTCTATTTTTTCTGCACGGAATACGGGCGCGTGCTGGCGTTCTGGGAGGGCCTGATCCCCGAGCAGCGGCGGGGGCGGACAGTCGAACTGCTGCAGAAGATGGACCGTGTGATCGCCGGATTTGTGCGCGGCAGGCTCCTGATCTGTCTCATCCTGTCGGTCGTCGTGACGGCGGCGTATGTGTTCATCGGGGTGCCCGTGCCGCTGCTGCTGGGGCCGCTGGTTGGGCTGCTGTTCCTCGTGCCGTTCATGCACATCATCGGGATGCCGATCGCGATGGTGGCGATGTGGCTGGAGCCGAGCGGCTCGGGGTGGCAGACGGCGTGGTGGTGGGTGATCGGCGCGCCGGTCGGTGTGAATCTGCTGTGTCAGGTGCTCGATGACTACATCCTGACGCCGATCATCCAGGGCAAGAACATGGACATCGCCACGCCGACGATCCTGTTCGCGTCGATCGCGGGCGGGACACTGGCGGGGTTCTATGGTGTGCTGCTGGCGATTCCCGTGGCGGCGTGCCTGAAGATCGCGATCCGCGAGGTGATGTGGCCCCGGGTGAAGTTATGGGTCGAGGGGCGCGAGCGTGATTTCCTGCCGATCTCGGAGGAGTGAGCGCAACCTGCACAGCCCGATCGATGTTGCCTCGGCTGTCGCACGGTCGCATTGGTGAACGAAAGACCCGCCGGCGGAAGCCGACGGGTCGTGGATGATCGGTCAGGCCAACGCCGCGACAGGAAGTGCTAAGGTGCCGAGCAGCCAGCCGCGAAGAGGTTGTTGAAGCAGACGAAGTCGTTCACGTTGAGCGTGGGGATTGTCGTGCTCGCGTCGCAGTTTGCCAGCGGGTTGCCCGCCGCGAACAGGTTATTGAAGCAGATGAAGTCATTGACGTTCAGGAACGGCAGGAGGGTCGAGGCGTCGCAGTTGACATAACAAGTCGAGCCCTGGGTCTGTGGCACGCCGGGGGCGACCTGGAAGACCTGGAGGTTGTCCCACGCGGTGATGTTGCCCGCGCCGCCGCCGGCAAAGATGCGGAAGGCGGTGGGGAGCGGGTCGCTCGTTCCCGGGCCGCCGCGGAGGTACCAGTTGAGCGCGCTAACGTCGGCCATGACGGGGTCGGTGTTAAGCGTGAGGTTCTGGATGGAGACGTTGAGAATCTTGCCCGCGGTGAAGTCCCAGGTGATGCTCTGGCGGACCCAGTGCTGAACGGGGATGTTGGTCCACGCCGGCCCGGGGCTGACAAACGTCGGGGCGGTGCCGGGCGGCGAGTTGGCGGGGAACGAACTGAAGTTGATGTTGTACCTGTCGGCCGCGGCGGTGTTGGTTCCCCACTGCATGATCTGCTGCCAGTAGCGTGCGACGGCGGAATCCTGGAGCGAGAAGCTGCCGAGGTTATCGACGGCGGGGAGTATGCCGTTGTAGGCTCCGAGCGAGTCCCACTGGGCCATCCAGACGCCGCCGCCGCTGAAGTCGTAGGTGCGCTGGGCGCGTGCGGCACTCGTGGTGCCGAGTGACCGCCCGACGGCACATTGGTCGTTGCCGCGCGGGTTGTCAGCGATGCCGAGGGTGTTGCCGGCGTAGGGAATGACGTTGAAATCGACGGTTCCGGCGACGGGCGGGAGCGTGTAACCCTGCTGGCCGGTGAGGACGGTGCCCGAAGGCGAGGCGTTGTAGGCGGGTGACTCGAAGCTGGTGCTGTAGCCGTTGCTGCCGCCGGAGACGACGTTATAGCCCGTGGGCAGTGGGATGTTGAAGAGGTCGGGGGTGAAGCTATCGATGCAGGCTTGCGAGCCGGGGTCGGCGAGGACGGTGAGCGTAACGTAACAGGTGAACTGCGCATTGGGCACCAGCACGGGGAAGGCGGGGACCGTGTTTGGGCCGATGAAGTTGACCGCGGTGGCCGAATAGACGAGCGGCGGAAAGATTCCGGCGACGGCGGGCCCGCGCTTCGTTCTCACACCCGCCGCGAAGTTGCCCTGCGCGATGGTGTGAATCGTGTCCTCGTTGTCAACGGCCCAGACGAGCGGCGGGGGCGTGATGATCGTGCCATCGGCCCCGACGATGGTGACATGGAGCGAGGCGCAGAGCTCGGAATAGATGCCCCCGACCGGGCGCGCGGGAAGGGTGTCGGCGAGCGACAGGTGGTACCAGAAGCCGTTGGGCCAGGGAACGGGACCATTGACGAAGGTGGCGGTCCACGAGGCGTACATGCAGGAAACGCCGGTAAAGTTCATGTTGCCGTCTTTGAGCAGCATTTTGGTGATGAACGGCCCGTTGATGGCGAGTTCGCCTCGCTTGAAGCCGTTGCCGTTGCCAAAGTTGGTCGGCCCATCGTTCCGCATCTCCGTCCGCATCAGCGGCGGTCCCCACACGCGGCGGTAGAGCGGATTGGGACGAGGAAAGCCGAACCCGTTCGGGTCGCTCAGCTTGGCCTGCCGCCACCCCGCGCCAGGGGCCTCCATCACGCCCATGTAGCCCGTGTCGGGGTCGAGCACAAAGACCTGCGCCGCGGCGATGTTGAATGGGTTGAGCTGGTAGTCGATCACCCCGCGATCGATGCGCTGGTTTGGCGGGCCGGGTGGCGGATTGATCGGCGGATTCTGGAGCGGGACCGGCGGCGTCACCGGATCGATCCCGTAGTACTGAAGCTGGGCGCTCGCGGACCCCGCGAGGCCGGCGGCGGCGAGCAGCGCCAACACAGGGTGCGAACCGACGGCGCGCGACAGCGCGCCACGCTGAGAGACCTTCATCATGATGCACTCCTCTTCAGAACGGCGCGAATGGCCTGGCGCGAGACACGGCGTCGGTCGGTCGCGCGGATATAAGAAAACAGAACCATGTCGATCCGTACATGGCCATGGACAGGTTGCCATCCATTATCACATTTTCTTGAGCCGGCCGCAAGTGCTTGACTGGCAGTCGGTTGCGCGACGGCGTGCGCACGAGGGGCAGGGTCAAACGGGCCGAAGCTCATCCCCGCGCAGCCGGGAAGCGACGCTGGAGAGCGGCACGGCGTCGTCAATGGTGAACTTTCCGACGCGAGTGCGTCGGAGCGAGTGGAGCATCCCGCCGCCCGTGAGCGAGCCGCCCAGGTCGCGGGCGAGGCTACGGATATAAGTTCCCTTGCCGCAGAGGATGTCGAGCGTGGCGAGGGGCCATTCGTAGCCGAGCACGTCGATCGAATCGATGCGGACGGGACGGGGCGGGAGGACCGGGGGCGCGCCGGCGCGCGCGAGGCGGTAGGCGCGCTGGCCTTCAACTTTGATCGCGGAATAGGCGGGCGGGGCCTGCATGATCTCGCCGACGAAGCGGGCGCAGGCAGCGCGCACCTCTTCGATCGTGGGCGCGCGCAAACAGCAGACCTCATGCTGCTCGCCCTCGCGGTCATCGGTGGTCGAGGTGCGCGAGAGATCGACCTCCGCGAGGTAACGTTTCTGCCCGGCCATGATCTGGTCGCAGAGGCGTGTGGCCTTGCCGACGAGGATGACAAGGACGCCCGTGGCGAGGGGATCGAGGGTGCCGCCGTGTCCGACTTTGACGCGCTTGGGCGCGCCGCCGGCGACGAGCGCGCCGCGGACGCGCCTGCAGACACCCATCGAGGTGATGCCCTCGGGCTTGTCGATGATGAGGAGGCCGCAGGGAGTTGAGCTGGGAGGCGGCTGGGTCATGGAGGGGTGCCCGCGCGCGGCTCGGCTATGTAGAGGCCCAGGTCAACCCACCGCCCCTTGCTGTAATTGAAGCCGTGAACGCGATCCAGGAGCCGCGCCGCCTCGATCGGCGACTCTGCCGGCGCGATGAGCACGCCGCTGGGGTGGCTTGTTAGCCACATGGCCCCCGCGGATGGGTCGATGCGCTCGAGCCGCCCGCGCGCGAAAAAGGCGAGGCTGTCCTCGTCGTAGCCGCAGGTGGCCAGGGGCGGCAGGGGTTGCCCGACCGCGCGAGCGATGCCGCGCGTTGTCCAGAGCGCGTCGAGTTGCGGTAGCGTCGAGAACAACCAGATCAGCCAACAGCCCATGAGCGTGACGGCCCCCTGCTGCGCCGCACCGATCCGGCCAGCCGACAGCGGTCGATCGATCAGCAGCAAGCCAATCAAGAGTGTGATCATGCCCGGCGCGATGATTCCAAGCGAGTCACTCCCCGGCGGCAAGAGTGCGAGCGCGAACGCGAGCGGCGCGAGCGCGAGCGAGAGTCCCGCGATGAACCACAGCCACAGGCCCGCGCGTGCGAGTCTGGGCATGGCGGCAGCTTCGGGTGCCAGCGTCAGACGCGCCGAGAGCAACGCCAGCGCCGGATAGAGCGGCATCGTGTAGTGCGGCAGTTTCGTGCCGACGATCTCGAAAATGATCCACGCGGGGAGCGCCCACGCGAGGCAGAAGAGGAGCGCGTTCCGATGGCTTGGCGACGGCAACTCATGCAACCTCGGTGTGTGCGGAGGCATCGAGGCGTCGGGCGACTCGTCCTCTTGCTGATGCGCGAGGCTCGTGCCGACTTGCTTCCGCGCAAGGCTCATCCGCACTTCCTTCCACGCACGGACGACGGCCCAGCCCGTCAGCAGCGAGCCCGGCCAGAACAGCACGACGAGCAGCGCGAGATGATAACCCGGCGGACCCCAGTGGCCTTCCTTTGCCGACACGCTGCGGCCGAGCGTTTCGTCGGTGATGAGGCGGAGGTAGATCGGCCAGCCCACGCGCTCGCCGACCGCGTAAACCCACGGCCCAACCACCGCAGCGACAACGACCAACCCGAGCAGCGGACGAAGATCGAGCATCCACCGCCAGCGGCGGGTACAGACGCTCATGCCGACGACGGTGAGTGCCCCGATCATCGGCGTGATGGGGCCTTTAGTCATGATGCCCAGAGCGACGGCGAGCCAGAAGGCGAGCGCGAGCGAGAGATGTGAGCGAGAAGCACGGGGCGAGCCAAGAGCCCGCCGCTCACGCTCCGGGCTCGTAACAGGCTCCGGGCTCGTAGCACGCGCGTGGTTCGTCAACTCCCACAGCGCCCACATCGCCGACGTGGTGCACGCGAGCAGCACCATGTCGGCCCGTGCCTGGTGCGCCTCCCACGCCACGACGGGGCAGACGGCGAGCATGGCCGCGGCGAGCGCGCCGACGCGTGGGCCGAGCATCGAGACGCCGAGTCGCCACGTCGCCAGCACCGCGACGATCGCCGCGATGACCGACGGGACACGGTACATCCAGATGGCGTCTCGGAGCGGGTCGCCGGCGGTGAAGGCCGCGGCACTCGCCGATTGCAGCCAGTAGATGAGCGGCGGCTTGTTGAGGCGATCCTTGCCTTGCACACGCGGAATGACGACGCCGCCTCCGTGCAAAGCCGGCTCGCGCTGCGACGCCGGGAGGGCGACCGACTCGAACATCTGCCGGCTGGCCTGCGCGAAGCGAGACTCGTCGCGATCGACGGCGGGCAGCGAGGCGAGCCCGGGCAGGTAGACTACAAGGCACAAGGCCAGGAGCAGGAGCCCGTGTCGGCCCTGCCCCGCGTGCCACGGACGGGAGCCGGCGTTGGCGGGATCGGCATGGAACAGGTTGGCAGCCGAGGTCCGCACGGCACGCGACTATAACCTGTCGCTACCGATGCCGATCCGGTGGCTGCACGTCGGCGCGACGGCCCTGTCGCTGCCGCGGGTGTGGCGATGGTCGGGCGATGAGCGACGCCGTGCTTGGGCGCGGCCGCTGCTGATCGGCGCGGTGGCGACGGCGATCGTGCTGCCAATCGATGAGTTCGTGGTCCGTCGGGCCGCCCGCGTGTGGGCCAGTTTTGGCGGCGACATCAAGCGTGAACTCGAAGCCATCCAGCAATACGGGCAGTTCACGGCCATCTTGCTCATCGCGCTGGTCATCTGGCTCCAGGATCTCGTCCGACGTGAGCGATTGCGCGTGCTCGTGCCGGTGATGCTGGCCGCGGCGGCGCTGGTCTATCCCGCGAAACTGCTGGTGGGGCGTCCGCGGCCCAAACTCGACGACCCGTGGCACTTTCTTGGGCCGCTGGGGACCTATCCGACCAGCCGCGGGATGATGCACGCGTGGGAGTTCTGGGCCAAGGGCGCATCCGAGATCTGGTCGATGCCGTCGAGCCACACGACGTACGCCGTGGCGTTCAGCCTATTCCTAGCCTGGATGTACCCGCGGCTGCGGACCCTTGTGCTGGTGCTAGCGGGAGTAGTCGGGGTCTGCCGCGTTCTGACCGGCGCGCACTATCCGAGCGACGTGGTGGTGGGTGCGGCACTCGGGGCGATCGCGGCAGGGGTGGTGTTGCGGCGGGCCGGGGCGGCGCCGAGGGCCGAAGCCGTGAGTGCTTCGGGGCGGAGCGCCTAAACTGGCCGCTGTCGGAGAGGTGTCCGAGTGGCTGAAGGAGCAGCACTGGAAATGCTGTATAGGGGCAACTCTATCGGGAGTTCGAATCTCCCCCTCTCCGCTTCCGCGTGAGGCTCCCTCGAACGGGGTCTGACGCTTTGATCAGCGAGCGATCTGGCGGCGGAGGCTCGTCAGCGAGTCGCCGCTGGTTCGCGATAGCCTCCGCCAGGGGCACGATTCGTGGCAGAACGCGTTTGTGATGCTACACCGCAGATCGGGCAGGTGTTCGGGGCGGTCGCGGATCACCATGGCTGGCACATCGCGCGACTAAAGTTTGCGGGTGATAGCCAACGGCGTCGCCACGCTTCATGAGGGATGCGTTCCTTCCCATCGCCACTTTCGAGGAGTTGTTCCATGCAGATCGTCCGTGATCGTCGTCGGGCTCGGTCGCTGGTGCGTGAGGCGGGCGGCCTGCGCGAGCGCGGCGCTCGGAACGCATGGGAAGGGTGTGACGCGCTCGAAGCGAGGCAGCATCTCGCCGTGATCACCTGGGACGGGGGCGCGGGAACCAACGAATGGAACGACGCCAACAACTGGAGCGGGAACGTCGTTCCCGGCGTGCTGGACGAGGCACGGATTCTGACGGCGGCATTCCCGGAGATTCTGGTCAACTCAAACGTCGGTTCGATCGCCGCGCTGCTCTCGCAGAAGCCAATCAGGATCAATGGGACGGGCGCGCTCGCGGTCTCGGGAATCAGCACCTTCGAGCCGGGCGCGCCACTCCGCCTCGATGGGGGCACGTTCACCGGCGGAACTCTCACCCAACTCAACGGCGGGGCGCTCTGGACCGACGGCAACCTCGGCTCCGATGCTGGCGGGAGCGTCGAGGTCCCCGTTGGGCAGGCGATGACCATCACCACCGGCGGCAACCACCTCCTCGGCACCACACTCAAAAACTTCGGCACGCTCAACTGGGCCGGCGTTCATCCGATCTTCCTCGCCAGCACCGGCATCATCCGAAACGAGGTCGGCGGATCGTTCAACCTCACCGCGATCAACAGTTACATCCGCGAGCAGGGCGGTGCCGTCGGCACCAGCGTCCTCAACCTCGGGACGATGGTCGTCAACACCGTGGCAGGCTCCACCATCGAGATCGGCGCGCCCTTCTATCACCGCACCACGCCGGGCACCACCGGCCTCCTCGTCGTCCAGGGCAAACTCTCGATCGAGGACATCGGTGAGAACAACCAGACCATCGGCGTCTCCACCGGCGCGTTCCTCGACTTTGACAACGCCAACGGCAACAACACCTTCGTCCACAAGAACGCTTCGTACGTCGGCGGCGGGATCGTTACGCTCAAGGGCGGCATCCAGCAAATCAACGGTGCTGTGACGTTCAACGCTCCCACCACCGCCACGCTCGGATCGATCACGACCGCCGCGGGAACCACGCCCCGCATCTTTGGGACGTTCACCATCTCTGGGGCCATGCTCAACAACGCCGACAAACTCATCGTCTACGGCACACTGGTCTACAACTCCGGATCGATCAACGGCGCGGGCGAGTTGTCGATCTTCAACACCCCGGGTCAGCCCGTGGCCCGAATGGTCTGGAACGATGGCGATATCACCGGCGCCGGGCTCCTCAAGGTCTACTCGACTGGCAAACTGCAGATCTTCACCGGCGCGGCGCGCAACCTCACCCGCACGCTGGAAAACCGCGGAACGGTCGTCTGGGGCGCGGGCACGATTTTCCTCCAGTCTTCGGGCATCATCAACAACTTCGGCACCTTCGAGGCCAAGGCCCCGGGTGCGGCGATCAATGGCAATGCCGGCTCCCGGCTGCGCAACCACGCAACCATGAACGTGACGATCCCGTCCGGCCAGACGATGGCGTTCAACTGCGAGTTCATCAACAACGCCGATGCACCTGCGCTCGCCACCCTCACCGTGACGGGCGGCACGCCGTGGTTCAACACCCAGGGCACGATCAGCGACCGCCTGCGGCTCAACTCCGGCGCTGAGATCGTCTTCTCGGGCAATGCCTCTCCCGGCTTCAACTTCACCGACCTCACGACCAGCAGCGTGAACACGTCCGGCGTCCCCGGAACGCAGGGCAAGCGCGTCCACATTCAGAACGGGACCGTGACGCTCCTGGGCACCAGCACCTTTGGCGTGCAAGTCGTCGCCACGGGGCCGGCGATCGTCAAGACCGGTGCCAACGCCGGCGGCGTGTCCTCACGCGTCTTTGGGACCCTCACGATCGACGGCGCGACGCTGAACACCGACAAGCCGCTCCGAATCAGTGGGACGCTGATCGCCGGGGGCGTCATTACGGGCACCGACACGCTGACGATCTCAAGTGACACGGGGCAGCCCCCCGCCCGGCTTGTGTGGCTCGTGGGGAGCATCGGCGGCCTCGGGCAGGTCGTGATCGCCGCGGGTCAGCGCCTCGAGATCAGCAACGCCGCCTCTCACGTCCTGGCGCGCACTCTCACCAACCTCGGCACCATCATCTGGAACGGCGGAAGCATCTTCCTCGACGACGGCGGCACACTCATCAACGATGCCGTCGGGGCGACCCTCGGCACCTTCAACGCCAGGATGCCCAACGGAAGCATCCTCGATGCCTCGCAAGGAACCCCAACCGCCTTCATCAACCGCGGCATCTTCTCCGTCAACATCACCCCCGGCACGAGCATCAGCATCCAGACCGGATTCGTGTTCTCCAACCTCGGGCAGGTCATCGTCACGCAAGGCACGCTCTCGATGTTCAGCCAGGTCGCGCAACTCACCGGCAGCGGCGAGTTCACGCTCAACGGCGGACGGTGGACGGCCACGGGCAACAGTTCGATCGACTTCGGGTTCCGTGCCGTCACCACCATCGCCCCAGGCCCGGCGGGCAATGCCACGGTCATCAGCCTCACCGGGGCGGCCACGTTCACCAGCCTGCTGGCGCTCCGCAGCAACGCCGGACGCCTCTTCCTCGGCACCGGCGCGAATCTCGCCGTCAGCATCGCGGGCTTCACGTTCACCAACTCCGGCCGCCTCGATGTGATGCCGGGCGCAAACTTCGTCGTCGCGCTGGGCAACTTCAAACAGACCGGCGCAGGCCAGACCAACATCGGCATTGCCTCGGCGAGCAGTTACGGGCAGATCGAGGTGCTCTTGGGCACCACCGAGATCGCCGGCCTCCTTACCACCCAGTACCTGGGCGGCTACGTCCCGGTCAGCGGCCAGACCTTCGCGATCCTCACCTACACGGCAGGGCTGGTCGGGCAATATGTGCTCCAGGGCCAGTCGCCTTCGACGCTGGCGTACCTGCCGGGAGCGGTGCGGCTCATCATGCTGTAGCCGACGGCTTGCCGATCCCGATCGGCGGTGGCCATGCGAAGGGCTGATGAATGGGGTTGTCGGCGCTCAACCCCCCCTCCCTCGCGTGCCGATAACTGCACCGAAGGAGCCTCCATGGCCACTGCTGCGCGCGCGCCGGCGACCCCACCGGCACCCCTTGCGGGGGCCAGGATCGTGCTTATCGGAACTCCCGAGACCGTGCGCGCGGCCCGCGACCTTCTTGCCACGGTCCCCGGCGCGCCCGAGCCGCTCGGGTGCGTGCTGACAGACCCCTCGCAGAAACGAGCGGGCGGCGGGCTGCCGGTCTTTGGCGGGATCGGCGATCTGGCGCGGGTGGCAAAGAGGCAGCACCTGTCGCACGCGGTGGTGAGCCTGCCGGCGGCGATGTCGGAGACGATCGTCGCTGTGCGCACAGCGGTGCTCGAGGCTGGGTTGCAGGAGCGATTCATCCCGCCGGTGGCGGACCTGTTGACGCAGGCGCCGCCGTTCACGGTGGGGCTGGCGTCGCCGGCGGGCGTGAGCGTGGCGACGCGGTTCGATCTGGCGACGCTGATCGGGCGCGCGCCGGCGGCCACGGATCGCGAGGCGCTGGCACGATTGCTGGCGGGCAAACGCGTGATGATCACGGGCGCGGGCGGCTCGATCGGGTCGGAGTTGGCGCGGATCGCGGCGGAGTTCGGGCCGGCAGAGTTGCAACTCGTCGAGCGGGCCGAGAATCCGCTGTTCGAGATCGATCGGCAGATCGGGCGGCGGTTCGCGGGCGTGCGCCGGCGCGCGGTCTTGCACGACGTGGTGGATGCCGAGCAGACGCTGCGGATCATGGTGGACCTCTCGCCGCAGGTAGTGTTCCATGCCGCGGCGCACAAGCATGTGCCGCTGATGGAGGACCATCCGGCGCACGCGGTGACGAACAACCTGTTCGGGACGAAATCGATCGCGGATGCCAGTGTGGCGGTGGGGGTCGAGCGATTCGTGATGGTCTCGACCGACAAGGCGGTGAATCCGTCGTCGGTGATGGGCGCGACGAAGCGGCTGGCGGAGTTGTATGTGCAATGGCTCGACGGCGCGTCGCGGCGGATGGCGGGCGCGGCAGGGGCAACACGCTTCAGCATGGTGCGGTTCGGAAACGTGCTGGGCTCGTCGGCGAGCGTGCTGACGATCTGGTCGGCGCAACTCGCCGAGGGCGGGCCGCTGACCGTGACCCACCCCGAGATGACGCGGTACTTCATGACGATCCCGGAGGCGGCGGCGCTCGTGCTGCAATCGGCGGCGATCGACGGCGAAGGGCCGGCGGCGGTGCATGTGCTCGACATGGGCGAGCCCGTGGGGATCTTTGATCTGGCGCGGCGGTTTGCACGCGCGCATGGATTCGGCACGCGCGTCGGGGGTGAACAGGCGAGCGTGTCGGACGCGGGACTGCCGACGATCGAGGTGGCGATCACGGGGATTCGTCCGGGCGAGAAACTGCACGAGGAACTGAGCCACGCGCATGAGCAACTGGCACCGACGCCCTACGAGCGCATCCGGCGCTGGACGGCGGAGGTGCCCGGCCCGGCGATCGGGGCGGCGATGATCGCGGACCTCTCGGCGGTGCGCACGAGCCAGGACCGGGCAGCGGTGTTGGCGGCGATCCGGCGGTATGTGCCGACGCTCCCGAATGCGTAGGGCGGCGTGATCCTGGTGAACTCGGGCTCGCGTCGTGCCGAAGAAGGTCTCGCCATGACGACCCGGCGCGAGATCCTGACCGAGACCGAGGCGACACGCACCTCCGCGGAGTCGCTGCTCAAGAGCCTGCTCGACTATCGAACGCAGTCGGAGCGGAATCTCGCCGAACTGCGGCAGGGGGACATGTTTCGCGCGGTGACAGGGCGATCGGCGCTGGACAACGCGATCGCGTCGACGCAGCGGATGATCGAGGCGCTGGACCGGGTGCTGACGCGGACCAAGAGAGAGTTGAGCGACGACGACCTGGCGCTGCTGGACGGGGCGGAGTGATCAGGCGACGGTTCGCTTCGGCGGTTGCGCGGCACGAAAGCGGGCAAGGCGGGCGGCAACGCCGTCGCGCCACGTCGGGTCCGGCACGATCTCGGGTCGGCCCGCGATAATTGCCGCGACGGGGAGCTGCAAATCGAGATCGAACCATTCGACTCCTCGGCCCTGGTCCATCAGAGCCCATCGGCGGCGTCGGGCGGGTGAGGCGGCCTGGAGCGTCGGATAGAGCGCGAGCGGAGTGCGGACTTGTCTTCCGTCGGCGAGGTCGAGCACGATGCGCTGGCCTCGGAACGAGACGCGGAGGGCCGTCGCGACGTGCTCATGCGTTGCCGAAGAACCGACGCCATTCAGCCAGGAAGAAGGCCTGGTGCTCGACGGCGATCCGCCGGATCGCGGTCCGTTCGCTCGCCGAGAAGCCGCGGCTCTAGTCTTCGGCGAGCGGGTCGAGCCACCACTTTGCGCTTCCGCCGCCTTTGCGGACGTGGACGTGGGGCGGCTCGCCGCTGTCGGCCGAGTAGAACGCGAATCGGAAGCCCTTCTCATAGAGGATTGTTGGCATCGGTGTGCGAGCATACCAGGGTGCTTACGCTCTGGTCATGTCACCAACACTTCTTGTTCGTCGGCTCGATTCGCGTGCGGTGATGCCGGTGTATCAATCGTCGGGCGCGGCGGGGCTTGATCTGTCGGCTTTTTTGCCCGAAGGGCCGGTGACGATTGAGCCTGGGCGGATCGCGACGATCCCGACGGGGCTAGCGGTGGCGATCCCAGCGGGTTTTGAGATGCAGGTGCGGCCGCGCTCGGGGCTGGCGACGAAGCATGGGATCACGCTGCCGAACGCGCCGGGGACGATCGATGCGGATTATCGCGGCCCGCTGCTGGTGCCGCTGGTGAATCTGGGGCGTGAGGCGTTTGTGGTGACCCATGGGATGCGGATCGCACAGGGGGTGATCGCGGCGGTGGCGCGGGTGGAGGTGGTGGAGGCGGAGACGCTCGACGACACGGCGCGGGGAGCGGGTGGGTTTGGATCGACGGGGCTTTGAGTGGGGCGTCCGATCGCTCGTGCGATCGGCTTCAGGCGTGGCAAGAACCTACCGTCCCTCATGGACCCCGACGATCACGTCTGCCTGTGTTTCCGGGTCTCACTGCGGAAGATCAGGACGTATCTGGCGGTCGAGAATCCGGCGGTGGCGTCGCTGGTCTCGGAGTGCCTGTCGGCGGGGACGGGGTGCCGATGGTGCGTGCCGTTTCTGGAGCACTTGCACGGGCAGCACCAGCGCGGGGAGACGCCGGATTTGAACGTCTCGCCGCAGCGGTATGCGGAGGCGCGGCTGGGCTTTCACAAGAGCGGGACGCGGGATGAAGGCGTGGTGCGCGAGGCAGGCGGGAGCGGCGAGAAGCGGGAGGAAGGCTGATCGCGAACAAGGCATCGCGGCATTAGGAGCCCGGGGTCTTGGGCGCGAGCCAATCGGGGAGCGGCCGGACCTTGCCGTCGCCGCCGACGCAGACGAGCGTTGTGGCGGCGGTGGTGACGATCTCTCCGGGCGTGCGGTCGGGGCGTTTGCCGCCGTGGCCGCCGTCGTTGATGACGACGATCTCGTAGTCGTGCTCGATTTTGACCTTGCTGCCGCCGAGGACGCGGGTGCGGACCTCGATGAGATCGTCGTAGAAGAGGGGCCGACGATAGCGGCATTCGAGGCGCGTGATGACGAGAAAGACGCCGGCGCGTTCGAGGTCGGCATAGGTGACGCCGGTGTCGCGGAGGAGTTCGGTGCGAGCGATCTCGAGCCACGGCGCATAGGCGGCGTGGTGGGCGACGCCCATGGGGTCGCACTCGCTGTAGCGGATGCGGAGGCGTGTGCTGCCGCGATCGGCGGCGGGCCTGGTGGGCTTTGGCGGCTCGTGGGACGATAGAGGCGTCACGCGGGAGAATAGGCGGAGCGGGGGCGAAGGCTACGACGTGTGCCCGGTTGAGCGCTCAGTCGGCCGCGCGAGAATTCGATCGGCGACGGCTAGGGAGAGTGTGACGGGCGACGCGCCGGCGGGGTGGATCGAGATAGAGCCGCCGAGGGGGTCGATGGAGGCGACGACGACGGCGGTGCCGGGGCGCAGGCCGGAGCGGGCGAGGAACTGGAGGAACTCGGCACCCTGGTCGAGCACGCGAGCGACGACGGCGTGCTCGCCGGGGCGGAAACGGGTGAGGGGCGGTGGCGGCGCCGTGGTGGAGCGGCCGTCAGCGTCGGGGATGGGGTCGCCGTGGGGATCGGCGCGGGGGCGGCCGAGCATCTCATCGAGCCGATCGAGGAGGCGCGGGCTGATGGCGTGCTCGAGGCGCTCGGCCTCGGCATGGACCTCGGACCAGTCGAGCCCGACCACTTGTACGAGGAAGAGTTCGACGATGCGGTGGCGGCGGAGGACGTCAAGGGCGGTTCGGCGGCCCTTGGGCGAGAGGCGGACGGCCCCGTACTTCTCGTAGCGGGCCAGCCCCGCGGCTGCGAGGCGCTTGATCATGGTGGTGGCGGTGCTGGGCGTGACGCCGACGACGGCGGCAATGCGAGTGATCGTCGCGTCGCCCGATTCGCTCTCCTGCGAGAGGGTAAGGACGGCCTTGAGGTAGTTCTCGACGGTCTCGGAGGCCATTCAGAGGCTCCAACTTGACGCGGGTGGACGGCGTGAATATGTTTGAATACTCAAACATTGAGATTTGGACGATACACCATGACCATGTGCGACAGATCATATCTCGGGGCGATGGCGGCGGCGGTGATGATGGCGATGCTCGGCCTGGCGAGCGGGGCGTGGGCCCAGCCTGCCAAGCCACTGAAGGTGGTGGCGACGACGGGGATGGTGGCGGACGCCGCCCGCGAGATCGGGCGCGCGCGAGTGAAGGTGACGGTGCTGATGGGCGAGGGGGTTGATCCGCATTTGTACAAGGCTTCGCCGCGGGACGTGCGGGCGATGGCGGACGCGGACCTCGTGCTGTATAACGGGCTGCACCTCGAGGGCCGGATGGCGGATGCGATCGAGAAGATGTCGAAGCGGAAGGCGGCGGTGGCGGTCGCGGAGGCGATCGAGGCGGCGAAGTTGCGACAACCGGCGGAGTTTGAGGGGCACTTTGACCCTCACGTGTGGTTCGACGTATCGCTGTGGTCGCTGGCGGCCGCACGAACGCGCGATGCGCTGATCGAGCGCGACGCGGCGGGAAAGGCGGAGTACGAGCGTGCGGCGACGGACTATCTGGCGACGCTCGGCGAACTCGACGCGGCCGCGCGCGAGACGCTCGCGACGATTCCCAAGGAGCAGCGCGTGATGGTGACGGCACACGACGCCTTCGGCTATTTCGGGCGTGCGTACGGGCTCGAGGTGCTGGCGATCCAGGGGATCAGCACGGACAGCGAGGCGAGCCTGCGCGACATCAACGCGCTGGTAGACACGCTGGTGTCGCGGCGCGTTCCGGCGGTGTTTGTGGAGAGTTCAGTCCCACGGAAGACGATCGACGCGCTCGTGGAGGGGTGCAAAGGCCGAGGGCATTCGGTGACGGTCGGCGGTGAGTTGTACAGCGACGCGATGGGCAAGGACGGCACGCTCGAGGGCACTTATCTAGGAATGGTGCTGCACAATGTGGACACGATCGCGAGGGCGCTGGGCGGCACGGTGCCCGCTCGGCGCGGCGGCAGGCTCGGCGAGTATGTCGAGAAGCACGCGGCGAGGAAACCATGAGGCCGACGGCAGCGGCGATGTCTGCGGTTCCTGGCATCGCGGGTGCAGCGGCTGGGGCGACGAGCGACACGGATGGCACAAGAACGACCGTGCCAGTGTGCGTCGAGGTGCATGACGCGACGGTGGCGTATGGCCGCAAGCCGGTGCTGTGGGACGTCGATGTGACGCTGCCCGAAGGGAAGTTGATCGCGATCGTGGGGCCGAACGGCGCGGGCAAGTCGACACTGCTGAAGGCGATTCTCGGGCTGGTGCCGCTGGCGAGCGGACGGATCACGATTTTCGGGCAGGCGTTGCGACGGGTGCGGTCGTCGATCGGCTATGTGCCGCAGCGAGAGACGGTGGACTGGGACTTTCCGGTGGACGCGTTAGACGTGGTGCTGATGGGGCGGTATGGGCGGTTGGGATGGATACGAAGGCCGGGCCGTGCGGATCGGGAGGCGGCGCGGGCGAGCCTGAAGCAGGTGGGCATGGAGGATTTCGCGTCGCGGCAGATCAGCCAACTCTCGGGGGGGCAGCAGCAACGAGTTTTTCTTGCGCGGGCGTTGGCGCAGGACGCGCGGCTTTACTTCATGGATGAACCGTTCGCGGGGGTTGATGCGGCGACGGAGAAGGCGATCGTCGAGGTGCTGCGCTCGCTGCGCGGGGCGGGGCGAACGGTGGTCGCGGTGCATCACGATCTGCAAACGGTGCCGGAGTATTTCGATCACGTTGTGCTGCTCAACATGCGGCTGGTGGCGTCGGGGCCGATGGCGACGACGTTTACGCGTGAGAACCTCCAGAGGACGTACGGCGGCCGACTGACGCTGCTCGACGAGGCGGCGGAAGCGATCCGCCGCGGCGGGAGATGAGGCGTGTCCGACTTGCTGCGGCTCATCACGCTCCAGGACTCGAACACGCGCGTCGTGCTGCTCGGGACGACGTTGCTGGGCGTGGCGGCGGCGCTGGTGG
This sequence comes from Phycisphaerales bacterium, assembly GCA_046155605.1. Taxonomy (GTDB): domain Bacteria; phylum Planctomycetota; class Phycisphaerae; order Phycisphaerales; family UBA1924; genus JAEUIZ01. The sequence goes on along the minus strand of JBJXFQ010000140.1, from coordinate 11,896 downwards.
GGACCTTTGCGGTGCTGCGGAAGCGGTCGCTGGTGGGTGATGCGGTGGCGCACGCGGCATTGCCGGGCATCGCGGCGGCGTACTTCATCGTCGGGCGGAGTTTCGTCGCGCTGCTGATTGGAGCGCTGGTGTTCGGGGTGCTGTCGGCGGCGTTCGTGTCGGTGGTGAAGGCGGCGACGCGCGTGAAGGAAGACGCGGCGATCGCGCTGGCCATCGGGGGCTTTTTCGGCCTGGGCATCGTGCTCACTCGCATCGCCCAGAACCAGCCCGAGGGCAACCGCGCGGGGCTCGACGGGTTCATCTTCGGCAAGGCCGCGAGCATGGTCGCGGATGACGCGCGGCTCATTCTGATCGTCACGATCGTGCTGGTCGTCATGGTCACGCTCCTGCACAAGGAACTGAAGTCGCTCTGCTTTGACCGTGATTTCGCGGCCTCGCAGGGCTGGCCGACTTTCGCGCTTGATCTGCTGCTCATGGCGCTCGTCTGCGTCTGCACCGTGGTCGGCCTGCCGGCGGTGGGCGTGGTGCTCATGGTCGCGCTGCTGGTCATCCCACCCGTGGCGGCACGATTCTGGACAGATCGGCTGAGCGTGATGCTGATCATCGCGGCGGTGTTCGGCGGGCTCTCGGGGCTGGCGGGCACGGCACTAAGCGCGACGGTGCCCGCGCCGTCGGGATCGCTCTCGCGCGGCTGGCCGACGGGGCCATTGATCGTCCTGGTGGCCGCTGGAATTTTCATCGCCTCGATGCTGGCGGCGCCACGGCGCGGGCTGTTGGCTGAAGTGATCCGGCGAGTTCGGTTGCGACGGCGCGTGGCGACGCAAAACCTGCTGCGGGACGCGTTTGAAGCGCTCGAAGCGCGGGGCGACTTACTGGCCCTGTGGAAGCCGGAAGAGTTGCGGCGGCAGGCCGACTCGAGGGCGATGCGCACGGCGATGGCGAGCGGGCACATCCGGCCTGAGGCCGGGGCGTTTGCACTGACTGCCGAAGGCCGCGCGGCGGCGGCGCGGGTGATCCGGGCGCATCGTCTGTGGGAGATGTTCCTGATCGACCAGGCGGCGATCGCGGCGGATCATGTCGATCGCGACGCGGACGAGATCGAGCATGTGCTGCCGCCCGCGGTGATCGTGGAACTCGAGGCGCGGCTCGCGGGAGATGATGGTGCTCGCGCGGGGCTCGCGGTCCCGCCCTCGCCGCACGCGCTGGGAGGCGTGATATGAACTGGCACACGATCGGCGGGTATGAGGTTCGTGCCGACGATGTGTGGATCATTGCGACGGCGGTGTGCTGCAGCGTCGCGTGCGGGCTGGTCGGGTGCTTCCTGGTGCTCCGGCGGATGTCGCTCTTGGGTGATGCGATCTCGCACGCGATTCTGCCGGGGCTTGCGGTGGCGTTTCTGCTGAGCGGGAGCCGAGCGCCGTTGCCGATGCTGGCCGGCGCGATGGTGGTGGGTGTGCTGACGGCGGTACTGTCGTCGAGCCTTTCGCGTTGGGGCCGAGTGGCCGCGGACGCGTCGATGGGAGTGGTGTTTACAACGCTGTTCGCGATCGGGGTGATCCTCATCACGTTTGTGGCGCGCGACGTGGACCTCGATCCGGGATGCGTGCTCTATGGCGTGATCGAGTTTTCACCGTATGACGTGGTGCGGGTCGCGGGGGTCGAGTTGCCGCGGAGTTTCGTGTGGCTGGGCGCGGTGCTCGCGGTCAATGTGGGGCTGATCGCGGTGTTTTTCAAGGAACTGAAGATCGTCTGCTTTGATCCATATCTGGCGACAACAATGGGGATCAGCGCGGCGGCGGTTCACTACGGCCTGATGACCGCGGTGGCCGCGACGTCGGTGGCGTCGTTTGAGTCGGTGGGGTCGATCCTGGTGGTCGCGATGCTGGTGACACCGGGCGCGACGGCCCATCTGCTGACGGATCGACTCTCGCGGATGCTCTGGATCGCGGCAGCGCTGGGCGCGTTGTGCGCGGTGGCGGGGTATGCGCTGGCCGTGTGGCTGAACACGTCGGTGGCGGGGATGATCGCGACGGTGTCGATGGCGCTCTTCATGCTGACGGCGCTGGCCGCCCCGCGGCACGGGATTCTTGCGAAGCAGGCGCGGCGGCTGGTGCTGGCGGCGCGGATCGCGCGCGAGGACGCGCTGGGGCTGCTCTATCGGTGGCACGAGCGGCAGGAAACGCCGGCGCTCAGCGCGGCCGACGTGCGATCGCTCAGCCACTCCGGCGTGCTCGGGCGGCTGGTCATCGCGTGGATGGGCGCATCGGGCGCTTTGACGCGGCAGGCGGATGGCACGCTGCGGCTCACGCCTCGCGGGCTGGCGCAGTCGCGGCAGGTGGTGCGCGGGCACCGGCTGTGGGAGACGTACCTGACGAAGCGGGTCGGGGCCGATCCGGGGCGCGTGCATGTGCCGGCGCACGAGGCGGAACACTTCATTTCGGACGACCTTCGCGCGCGGCTTGATGACGAGCTGCGCGAATCGACGGACCCGCATGGACGGGCGATCCCGTAGCGGTGCTGCATCAGGCGTCGGCGGTGCTTGCGTCTTGCGGCGTGTCGCCGGTTGCCGTCTCGTCCGGCGGGCGTGCGATCTCGAGGCACCATCGCGGCCCGAGAACGTTGAGCCCCGGCATGGCGTTGATGCGCACTGTCGCGGTCGAGCGCCGCACGCGGCGAAGCTCGATGGCGTCCCACGGGATGCTCATGGGCGTCATGCCGAATCGCCGGGCGAACCACGCGGGCGCGAGGTGCAGGTGTTGCGAGTCGGCGGTGACGTGGAGGCAGCCGCCGAGGCTCATCAGGCCGAACTTGAAGGACTGGAACTCGCGGCGGACGTGGCGTTCGAGTACGGGCCGGGGCGGAAAGCGGCGGGCGAGCGGAACGACGCTGGCGTTCATCACGGCGCGGATGACGAGCGACGCGATGATGAGGTCCATCAGCACGAACGCGCCGACAAGGATGAAGGTGGTGGGCGGCGTCACTTGTGTCGCGAGACTATGTCCCGCAACCTAGGCTCGCCGGGGCCGCCGACGCCGTGTGATGGCCCATGCGCCGATAAAGATGGAGGCACCGACGCCCGGCGATGGGACGACGACGAGCGAGAGGCCAGTGGGGGTGATCGTGGGCTCGAAGCGGAGGCCGTTGCCGATGTCGAGGCCGACGTACGACGCGAACTGTCCGCTGATCGCGGCGAACCGCAACACCTCGAAAGTCTGGCCAAATTGCGGCATGAAGCCGGGATCAACGACGACATTGAGCGTCGCGGCCGAGCCGCCGTCGAAGACGAGCGGGCCGGTGATGGCGAGTTGGTCGAACTGCTGACCGGCGATGAGGCCGGCGATGTCGATATTGAGGACGGCGCTAGCGCGAAACTCGAGCGAGCCTTCGATGGCGAGGCGACCCTCCGAGTCTCCCGGCCCAATGTGGCCGTTGGCGACGACGCCGCCGTTGATGGTCCCGTCGCCGCCGAGCGAGCCGCTGAGCGTGAGGGTGCCGCCGACGATCAGTTCGCCGCCGGCGAGGGTCATGGCTCCGCCCGCGGCCTGGGTGTAGGCACCCGCCACGTCGAGAATGCCGCCGGTGTTGAGGATGAGGACCGCGCCGGGGTCGTGGGTGACGCTGCCGCCGATCGTGACGACGCTGGTGTTCGGACCCGCACCCGGACCGACGATGAGACGGCCCTGGAGCGAGAGGCTCTGTGCGGTGGAGAGGTCGCGCCCGCCGCGGATGGTGAGGACGCCGGCGGACGAGATGCGTTCGAGGGCTGTGAAGGCGTCCATCCCCGCGCCGTTGAGGATCTGCGAGCCCGGGCCATCGAGCGTGAGGGTGTTGCTGACGATGCGGATGGCGGCGTTGTCGAACTGGAGGGTGCCGAGGATCTCGAAGCGGCCGTCGCTGATCTCGCCGGTGCCTGCGTTGAAGTTGGTGAGGAACGAGCCGGGCGCGACGCGGAAGAGCGTGGTGTCGCCGATCGCGAGCAGGCCTTTCTGCGTGATGTTCTGCTCGACGACGAAGTCGGCGGCGGTGGTGAAGTTTCGGGCGCCTTTGACGGTGAGTTCGCCCGCGGCGCGGATGGTGTCAAGGTCGGTCAGGGCGTCGGTGCCCGCGGCGTCCTCGATGCGGGAGTCCTGGCCGTCGAGCGAGACGCCGGCGTTGAGTTTCTGGATGTCGGCACCGTCAAACTTGAAGACACCGGGCTGGCCCGGCGTGCCGGCGAGGTCGATCATGCCGCCCGAGAGCGTGTTGGTGCCCGCGTTGAAGTTGGTGAGGGTGGAGCCCGGGTCCACGCGGAAGGTGGTGCCGGGTTTGACTGCGACCGTGCCGTCGTTGGTGAAGTTGCCGGTGGTGGTGAAGTCGCGCCCGCCGGCGATGGTGAGTTTGCCGGCGCTGTCATTCGTGGTGAGGCCATCGATAGCGGCGAAGGCGGAGCCGGGGTCTTCGAGCGTGATGTCGCCCTGGTTGGTCGTGATGGATGCGCCGACAAAATCGAGCGACGAGCCCGCGACGACGGACCACTTGCCGCCTGTGAGCGTCGATCCGGCGACTTGTTGCACCTGGTCTGCCTGGACGGAGCCTGACTCGACGCGGACCTCGCCCGTGTTGTCGAGGGTGACGCCGTCGATGTCGGCGGTGCCCGCGCCGGCGGACTTGGTGATGGTGCCGGCGTTGGCAATCGTGGGCCGCGTGCCGACGTTGTTCCAGGCGATGGTCCCGTTGCCGGTGATGTCGAAGGCGGAGGTGGCGGCGACTTGAATGGCGGTACTGTCGCCAAGCGAGATGGTTCCAGTGCCGTCCCACTGCGCCAGAGTGCCCGTATGGTCGATCTTGGCGGCGTTGTCGATGGAGAGGCCGGTGGTGCCGGTGACGAAAAGTTGGCCCTGCGATTGGAGCGTGACGCCGCCATCGAGGAGCGGAGCGGTGGTCGTGCCGGCGAGGGTGGCATCGCCCAAGACGCGGACGGTGCCGGAACCGGTTGCAGTGCCGGAGCCCTGGGTGTAGTCGTTGGTGGCGGTGAAGGTTGTGCCCGAGCCCGTGCTGAGGGTGCCGACGTTGGTGAAGGTGGTGACGCCGGCGTTGAAGTTTCGGCCGTTGAGGAGTGAGAACGCGCCGCCGGTGTCGTTGGTGTTGAAGTTGAGGAGGCCGGAGGCGTCGGTGTCATCGACGATATCGGAGCCGGGGCCGTCGAGAGTGATGTCGCTCTTGTTGATGCGGATGTTGGCGGCGTCGAACTTGAAGGTGCCGGCGAGGGCGAGCGTGCCGCCGGTGAGGGTGCCGGTGCCTGGGGCGTAGTTGGTCAGGGTTGATCCTGGCGCGACCTCGAAGCGAGTGCCGGTGCCGGTGGCGACAGTGCCGTTGTTGGTGAAGTTGCCGGCGGTGGTGAAGTCTCGCCCGTTCTCGACGGTGAACTTGCCCGTGGGCGCGTTGATGGCCATGCCGCTGATCGCCGCGAAACTGGACCCCGGATCGCGGAGGACAACTTCCGCGGCGTTGGTGGTGATGGCCGCGCCGACGAGATCGAGGCTCGCTCCGCTGGTGGCGACCCATCGACCGGCGGTGAGCGTGGAACCGGCGACCTGCGTGACGGTGTTGGCGCGGAGCGTGCCGGAATCGGCCTGGATCGTGCCGGTGTTGTTGAGTTGGACGCCGTCGATGAAGGTGAGCCCTCCGCCCGCGGTCTTGCGGAAGACGCCTTCGTTGGTGAAGGTGGGCTGGGCGCCGACGTTATTGAAGAACATGGAAGAGTTGGCCGAGGCGGTGAAGGTGGAGCCCGCGCGCTGGCGGAAGGTCGCGCCCTGCTCCATGAGGATGGTGCCCGTGCCGGGCCACTGCACCGACGTGCCGGAATGATCGACGCCGGTGTCGCAGATGATGTCGCCGACCAGCCCGTTGAAGACCATGGTGCCCATGCTGCGGACGTCGGGGACGCCCACGAGCATGGAGTTGGTGAGCGTGAGAGCGGCAGCAACTTCGAGCGAGCCGGTGCCGCCGGCACCAAAGAGCGTGCCGGACGAGATCGTGGCGTTGGCGTTGCAGATGAGCGGGAAGTTGGTCAGGTCGAGCGTCGCGTTGGCGGAGACGAGGTCGAGGCTCTGGACGGTGATGGCTTGGTCGAGCGTGACGGCGTACGCCGGGCCGACGGCATCGATGCGAGCATCGAACGTGTTCGGGCCGGAGTTATTCGGGAAGCCGGTGCCGGGCGTCCAGTTGGCGTTGTTGGCCCAGTTGCCGGTGACCGGGCCGACCCAGGTGCGGAGTTGCTGGGCCTTCGCCGGGGCGCAGGCAACCGCAACGGCCAGGCCGCTGGCTGCCAACATCGCGCGCACTCGCATCGTTGTCATAGCGTCTCATCCTCGTGCGTACTCAGGCCTCCTGCACAGCATGGCCGATCGCAGCGACCTCTCCGCCTCCACGCTAACAGCAAACGGTCGGTGAGTCAATCACTTTCTCGCGCCCGAGCCGCGATTCGGTGTGCGAAGTTACTGCCCGCGGACTGGCGGCACCTTTCCCATTTTCCCGCGACACTCTTCCAACTTGCGCGCCGCTTCTGCGGTTGTCTGCACCTCCAGTTTGCCGCCGGATTGGTCCCGAATCGCCGCGAATCCCGCGTGGGCGGCCTGGTAATAGGTAATCGCCTGCTGGTACGAGTGGCGTGCCGACTCGCCGGACTCCTGATCGCCGATCAACTCGCATACCTCGCCGCACTTGAACTGTGCCGTCGCTACGTCGCGCTTCGTCTGGCCCGTCGGGTCGGTCTTGTCGAGGTCGGTGCGAGTCGCAAGCGAGCGGCGAAAGACATCCAGCGCCTCGGCCAGCCGGCCCGCCTTGCGCAGCATGTTGCCGGTCTTGTTCTGGAGTAGCACGAGATCGCGCTGGGCCTCAAGATTGGACTCGTCGGCGAGGGCAAGCCCTTCGGCGATTCGCAGGGCGCCGGAAAAGGCGCGATTCGCCTCTGTCGCGTGGTCGCGCGAGCGCGCACGGTCGGCCTCGGTGCCGGTCAGCGTCGCGACGTTGGCGAAAACATCGCTCGCGGTCATGTGCGCCCAGCCCTCGTTGTGCAGCGCCAGATGGATGTCACGGCGAAGTTCGGCGTTCTCCGGTGCCTGCCCGCTCAGCCGCTCGAAATCAGCCCGGGCGCGGCGGGCGAGTTCGACGCACCTCTCCGCCTCGGCCTCGCAGGAATCGCCGAGCGCGGTCGCCGCCGGATCCTTCGCCTCGACGAGTTTTGCGATCCGTTCCTGCAGCACAATGGCTGCCAGGAGCGGGATTTTCGCCTGCTTGTCGCGGGCCGTGCCGAGCCAGCGCGCCGCGGTCCCATCCGACGAGGCCGCTCCGACCCGTTCGGCCCAATACGCCTCGGCCTGGTCGAATCGCGGGCGGGCGCGTGAGAGATGTTCCTCGGCATTGGGTTTGTCGCCCTCGGCCGCGCGATAGGCCGCCGTGCCCAGGTCGAGGGTCACGATGGCTCGCTGGTCGCGCAGCCTCGTCAACTCATCCGGCGCGAGCGACGCGCTCCCCGCGCCAGCCAGCGAGGTCGCCCTGTCGATCGAGGCAGTGGCAGCGGCCAGTGCAGTCTCCGCGTCGGCAAACTTCTGCTCCTGCACGAGCGACTGCGACGCGCGCCGGTGGCTCTCGCCCAGATCCGCGTGCGAGCGCCAGTTCGAGGGCTCTCGAGCCGCGAGGCCCTCGCGGATGCGCTTGGCCTCGGCGTACAACTCGCGAGCCGCTTTCACCCCGCCCACCCGCGGCGAGTTCGCCAGCCCGCCCCGGATATCGCCGAGCAAATCGCACGCGGATGCCACCTCGCGCAGCAGGTCCGGGTCGTCGGCCTTGTTCCCCGCCTGCTTCTTGAGCCGGTCGAGCGATTCCTGGGCCTTGAGCAGCAGCAGTTCGCGGGCCTTGGTCCCGCCGCGGAGCTTCTCGATCGACCGGTTGAAATCGACCATGAACGTCCGCGCCTGGTCGCGGACGATCCGGAAGTTCTCATCCGCCCGCTTCCGCTCGCGTGCCTCGGCGGCCCAAGCCAGCGACGACACCACCGCCGCGAGCGCGATTACCACCAAAAACCCTGCCGCGATCCCCGCCCGTAGTTTGTACCGCCCCAGCGTCTTGGTGATGACATACCACCCGCTCGCCCGCTTGGCCTCGATCGGCTCGCCGGCGAGGTAGTGCTGGATGTCCCGCGCCAACTCGCCCGCCGTCTGGTACCGCCGGTCGCGCTCCTTGAACAAGCACTTCAAAACGATCGTCTCGACCTCGTCGTTGATCTGCCGCCGCACCGTGCTCGGGCGCGCGGGCTCGGCCTTGAGGATGTTGTCGAGCACATCCCGCATGTGCCCGATCACCTCGTACGGGAACTTGCCCGTGAGCATCTGATAGAGAATCACGCCCAGCGAGTACACGTCCGTCCGCATGTCGATGTGGTCGGGCACGCCCTCGGCCTGCTCCGGGCTCGCCCACGGCAGCGAGCCGATGAACTGCCCCGTCATCGTCATCAGTTTCGGCCGGTCCTCATCCGTCACGTCCGGCACGGCCGTCTTGGCCAGGCCGAAATCCACCAGCACCGGCTCGCCGCTTGGCGTCACGCGGATGTTGGCGGGCTTGATGTCGCGGTGGATGACGCCGCGCCGGTGGGCCGCGTTGACGGCGTCGCAGACCTTGGCGAAGAAACGCAGCGTCTCGTCGATGGGCCGCTTCTTGTTCTCGTCGATGAGCGCATCGAGCGAGCGGCCCGAGACGTAGTCCATCACGTAGAAGAAACTGCCGTCGGCCGCGACGCCCGAGTCGTGGATCTTGACGATGTTGGGGTGGTTGAGCTGCCCGAGGATCTGCACCTCGCGCTCGAACCGCGCCCGCCCGGAGGACCCGCGGAACGGCCCGCCGTGCATCACCTTGATCGCCACCCGCCGCTTGGTCGCCAACTGGATCGCCAGGTACACCGCCCCTTGCCCGCCGCGATGAATCTCGCGGACCAGTTCGTACCCCGGAAACGTCCCGTGCGGAGGCAGGTCCGGCGCGCCCTGGGCGGAATCGCCGCGCGGCGAGGCACCGGCGAGCGCGGCCTCGATGAGGTCACGCTCGGGCTTGGGAGCCTCCGACCCGCCTTGTGGTCCTTCGCTTGCCACGCGCGATCCCCTGCCGATGCCGCCCCGTCTGCGTTGCGGACGCAGGCTCAGCCTATCCAAGAGAACGCAGCGGTGCGAGTTCTCTCACGCGCGGCGGCGAAAGAGCCGCGGGCGCGCGGGGGAGAGATACAGAATGGGCCATGAGGCGCGAGCCGGGGCGTCGACGGCCCGGTTGGCTTCTCTCTCTTCTTACGTGCAACCTGCCGCGAACGAGTTGAAGAAGCAGATGAAGTCATTGATGCTGAGAAGAGGAAGCGTGGTGCTCCCGTCGCAGTTGGCACCCGGGTCGCCCGCGGCGAACAGGTTCTGAAACGCGGTGAAGTCGTTGATGTTCAGAAGGCAGTCGTGGTTTACGTCCCCTCGGCAAGGCACGATCGGAAACGCCGCAAACCCGTACCTTGACCGCTGATCGAACTTCAGTGTGCCGCCGTAGGCGACGAGGTGCTGGGTGCCAAGGAGAAGTTTGCCGGCAACCTGGGCATCGGGCGTCCAAACGCACGGCTGCGGCGCGTCCGCACTGACAGCGGCTAGATTCAGGTGGGCCATCCCGCCTATCGCGCTGAAGCCGCCCGAGAGATAGACGGTGGTCGGCGTCGGAATGACAGTGCTCACCGATGACGATGTGCCGGAGAGAAGGGGTGCCCACGAACTCAACGTCGGCGCGCCGGGCGACGGGAAATCGACGGCGCACAACGCCTTTCGCGCAGTTGATGCGATGGTATTGAAGGAGCCGCCGATGTAGAGCCTCGTCCCTTCAAGCGCGAGCGAGGCGATGTCTTGGTCAGCGAGGATCTGCCAGGCCATCGGCGTGCCGTCGGCCAGCCCCAAAGCTCGGACCGAGTTGTTTGAGGAGACGAAGAGCAGTTCCATTCCCTCGTCGGCGGCCAGTGTGCGCACCGGGGTGGGCTGGGGCCTGAACCAACGAAGATCGCCGGTCGATCCGTCGAGCGCGCAGATCGAACTTATGCCGGCTGGAGAGAGGCATGGAAGGCAAACCAGGCCCGAAGCCACGCTCATCGAGTTCACGGCAGTCGAGGCGAATGGAACAAAGTTCGGGTCCGGTGCGCCGGTCTGGAGGTCGAGCGCGGCAAGAAGATCGTTGGCCGTGCCACCGAAGCTCACCGCCATCTGCCCGGACAGGTAGAGTCTCGCGTTGCCGGCATACATTGAGGAGACAAAGAGGCGTCTGCCCGGCGGGGGAGTCAGTCCGGGCTCCCAGGCGAGGAGCGAGCCCGTTGCCAGATCGATCGCTCCGGCCGAGCGTCGGACCTGGCCTCCCATGATCTCGAAGTTCCCGCCAACAGCAACGGCTCCGCCCGAAGCAACGATCCGCTCCACACGAGTCTCGCCTTCGAAGTCTGAGGGGCGCGGATTCCATGCCACGTTTGCGCCCGTCACGGCGCCGACCGCCGCGAGGGATTGGCGAGACAGACCATTGACCTGCCCAAAGAACCCGCCGATCAAGACGTCTGAGGCTGATACATCCAGGGACAGAACTTCGGGAGTTCGCGTGTCACCCGATGCCGCGGCGACCGCGGGGCTCCACGGAAGCAACTTCCCTGAATCAACCGCAAAGGCGGCCGTGTAGGCCCTTGGCGAGGCGCCCACCTGCGTGAACGCGCCACCAGCGTAGAGCGTATTGCCCGCGACGGTCAGAGCGTAGACGGCGCTGTTGACGGCCGGATCGAACGCGGTGGGCAGTCCGGTTGCCTCGCTCACGCTGGCCAGGTTCTGGCGAGGCATCCCTCCGACCTGGAAGAACCCGCCGCCGATCACCAGGTTGCCGTTGGCGAGGGCCATCGCCGAGACGTTTCCATTTACGTTCGGGTTCCAGCGGTCAACGGCTCCGGACGTGATGCGAACGGCGGCAAGCGAGCGTCGCGGCACGCCGCGAACCGACGAGAAACTCCCGCCGATGTAGAGCCGATCTCCGCTGACGAGGAGCGTGGTGGCGATTCCGCCACCGAGGCTGATTGGCCCACTGATCAGATGACCGGTCACGGCATCGAACGCCGCCACCTCGTTCGATCCCACATAGATCGTCTGACCCACGACGGCGATCGACCGGACTTCGCCGGCTGGAAACGGATTCCACGGTCCGAGCGAGCCGTCGGCTCGCACATGGGCCGCGTTCCGTCGGGACTGGCCATTGACGTACGCGAAGCCACCGCCCACATACCAGCCGCCCGCTCCGTCCGGGGCCAGCGCGATCACCCGGCCATCGATCTGCGGGAATCGCATGTCTGGCAGGCCAGTCACCGCGTCGATAGAAGCGAACGCCCCGGTGAGCGGGCCGACTTGTGTGAAATCGCCCCCGAAGTAGAGCGTCGTGCCGATGGTGGCCGCGGACTTGACGATCCCGTTCGGACACCACAGGCTCGATAGCGGCGAGGAACTGGGAAGCTGAGCAAGCGCCGGCAGCGCCACGCAAGATACCGCGACCATCGCATGCTTGATGTTTCTCGACACAATATGACCTCCGATATCCCGGGCCCGCGGCGCCGGCGAGTTCAGACATCGTAAGCAACCATCGAGAGTATGGCGCATCAGTTCTGTACCATGTCGCCAAGTCCGAGTTCCGCTTCAACCACCGTCGCCAGGACCGCTACAAAGTCCTGCTTACACTCTGCCGCAAACACCCGCTCAGCTAGGCTGTGTCTGACGGATCGCCCGGGGCCGGGAGGCGGAGGTATCGGCGGATGATGGCCAGGTCGAGGAACGCCTGGAAGTTCACCGCGAGCTTGTCGTAGCGGGTGCCGACGCGGCGGTTCTCC
>JBJXFQ010000139.1:0-45324 GCA_046155605.1 Phycisphaerales bacterium | reverse complement strand
TGCGGCGCGCCGCGGAATGACCATCGGCAGTACTATCGGACCGCGTCCGAGCTTGCCTTGAGTGAAGCGCAAGCAATGCCGAGGCGCGTGCATCAGAACATAAAGGCGACGCCATGTCAACTCGACCCCTCACCCGCATCCTCCTCGTCGGCGGTGCAGGGCGCGTCGGCGCGCGCCTGCAAGCCCTCGCTTCGACCATCGACGGCATGTCGATCGTGGGAATGCTCGCGCGCGATCAGGCGAGCGCGGCGAAGCTGCACGCCACGGAGGCGGCGCGGCAAGATCGTTCAATTTCCCATGAAATCAAGGCTTTTTCGCGCGGCGAGGCCGATGTCATCATCGACTTCTCTTCACCCGATGGCTCGATGCGCGCGCTCGAACTCGCGCGCCATGTCGATGCGGCGTTGCTCGTCGGCACGACTGGCTTGAGCGCCGCGACGATCGCGGCGCTTCGCGAAGAATCCACAACGCGCGCCGTCATGCACGCGCCGAACACGTCGCTCGGTGTCGCCGCGCTCGCCGAAGCCGTGCGCCGCATCGCATCCCGACTGGCGAAGTTCGACGTCTCCATCGTCGAATCGCATCATTCCGCGAAGCGCGACGCGCCATCGGGCACGGCGATTCGCCTCGCGCGAGCGGCCCGCGATGGCGGTGCCACGCTGCGCGACGATCAGATTCTTGCGATCCGCGGTGGCGACGTGGTGGGCGAGCACACCGTGCGGTTCGCGGGCGCGGGCGAGTATGTCGAACTCACACATCGGGCCACCTCGCGCGATGTGTTTGTCGTGGGCGCGCTTAAGGCGGCGGCATGGCTCGCGAGCCAGAAGCCCGGCTGGTGGTCGATCGAGCACTCGTTTGCCATCGAGGCGCAATGAAGCAAGATCGGCCCGCGTTCGCGCCGGATCGCGGCACGATCGCATCACGCACCCCTACGGCTGCTTCACGATCCGCTGGGCCATTTCGGCGAAAGCGGCATCATCGCGAAGCGACGCGAGGTCGTCGTCGTTGAGCGTCAACTCGCGATCGTTCCACCCCGCGGCGATGGACTGTCGAAGCGCATCCAGCGCGCCGTCACGGCGGCCGGCGAGCGCGCGATAGCACGCCAGGTTGAACAGCGAGACGGGATCACCGGGCGTGAGCCTGGCTTCCGCGGCGAGCACCGCCCGGGTCCACGCGCCGTGCGCTCCGCGCTCGTCGCCCAGATGCCGGCGACACCACCCGAGATTGAGCCACGGCGTCGGGTTGCTCTCCCAGTCGGGGTTGGCGAGGTGACGCTCATACAGCGCGGCGGCCTCGGCAAAGAAGCGGCGGGCCTCAGCACGCTGACCGAGTTCTTGCCGAACATAGCCCCGCACGAAAGATGGGTACGGCGCGTCGGGATAGGCGGCGGAGGCTTGCGCTGCGCACTCCGAAGCCGTGCGGAACGCCTGTTCAGCACCCTCGACGTCGCCCTGCCAGCGCCGGCGATACGCCAGGCGAAACCAGGCTGAGTAGTCCTGCGGCTCAACGGTGACATAGGCCTCGAGCCCATCGCGATCGGTGGGGATGGCGGGCATGACCGGGCGGGTCTGAAAGGTCCGTGCCGCGCCGGGATATCGCCGCTCGAATGAGCGATCCAAGCCCGCGCGCGGCGAGGAGATGGCGACCCACGCCGCGGTACCGACGCCGCACGCGGCGGCGATCCACAGGATGATCCGGGTCGAGCGTCTCATGGTCGGACCTTGGTGATCCAGGCATCGCGCAGGACGCATTCGAACCGGCGCGCGAAGCCCGCCGCGTCGCAGAGCGGTGAGGCGGCGACCTTGCCGCGCAGCCCCGCGCGCCACAACGCGAGGCGATCGGGCGAACGTGCGAGTTCCGTCGCGATCCGCTCATAGCGCGCGGGTGAATCGGCGATGAGTTCGGTCAGCCCGACGGCCGTGAGCAGGCTCATACCGACGCGTGAGGCGTGGCGGTCGCCGGCAAGCGTGACGACGGGCACGCCCATCCACAGCGCCTCGCAGGTTGTCGTCGTGCCGTGATAGGGAAATGGGTCGAGGGCGATATCGACGCCGGCATAGGCCGCGAGGTGGTCGGACTTTGAATCGCTCGGTTCGTGGATCTCGACTCGCGCGCGGTCGAGGCCGGAGGTGCAGAGCCGGTCAAGGATCGTCCGGCGCACCATCGGCGACGAAAACTGGCGCGATTTCAGCACAAGAACGCTGCCCGGAACGGCGAGAAGTATGGCCGCCCATGCGGCGAGCATCTTGGGCGTGAGTTTCGAGCAGTTGTTGAACGATCCGAAGCGCAGGGCGCGACCCGCGGGGCGCTGCGTGGGCTCGGGGGCGTCCGCAGGCGGCTGGTAACAGAGGAAACACCCAGGCAAACGGATCAGACGCTCCGTGGCAAGATGGTCCGAGCCTGGCGGATCCGTGACCGCGTCCACAAGGCGGGCATCCATGGCGGGTATGCCGGTCGTGTTGGGATAGCCCAGATAGGTGAACTGGAACGGCGCGAGGCGAGAGGCAAGCCCGAGCAGGAGCGTCGGCGCCGTGTGGCCCGCGAGATCGACGATGATGTCGAGGTTGAGGGCGTGAACGCGGCGCGCCAGGGACTCGTGATCCGCCATGCTCAGGTCGTGCCACGCGCGGCACGACGCGCGGAGCCGCTGGGTGACGGCGTCGGCGGTGCTGAGCGAACGCGACGAGAGCGCATGAATCTCGAGCGCGGCGCGGTCGTGGTGAACAAGGATCGGCTCGAGGAAAGCAGCGACCGAATGGTCATAGAGATCGGACGAGAGCAGGCCGACGCGGAGGCGGCGATTTGGATCAGGTGGCCCTGCGCCGAGCGGGGGAGGCAGCGGCAAGGCTCGCGCGGCCAGCGACAGGCCGGCGCGGCGAAGCACATCGGAGATCTCGTGTGCCGGGCCGTCCACATAGTTCAGCGTTGACGCTAGCGACGAGAGCAGCCAGGGATCGTCGGGGGTGATCGCGAGCCCCGCGCGCAGCACGCCGATGGCGCGATCCGCTTCGCCGATATTCAGCAGCACGCTCGAGAGCGGTGCCCGCGCGGCGGCGGGGTCGAGATCGAACGCCGCCTGGGCCGAGGCCAGCACCGCCTCGTGCTCTCCGCGTTCCCAGAGAAGCGGGACGAACGCGAGGTGGTGCGAGGCACGATGGGGCTCGACGGCAATGGCGTGGCGGATGGCGTCGATCGCTTCGGCGCGACGACCCGCCATGGCGAGAATCGTGCCGAGCGTCGCGTGAAAGTCGCCGACACCTGGCCTCATGCGAGCCGCTCGCTCCTCGAAATAGAGCGCCTGATCGGCCTGGCCGTTGCGAAACAGGAGTACGGCGAGATTGTGCATCGTGTTCGCGTCGCCGGGTGCTCGTTGCGCCTGCCGGCGCAGCCGAGCGATCGCGGCATCGGTGTCAGTGCCGGTCATCGCACACCTCCGCGACACCAGGCGGCCCACATCTCTCGATACGCGACATCAACGGCCCGGGCGTGCGCCGGACCATTGCACAGCCGCGAAGAGACCACCGTCGCACGCAGCGTCGAGCGGAGCAAGCGGCGCAGCGCGGCATCCTCCGCGAGCGATGCGGCGACGCGGACATAGTCATCGGCCGTCGCAACCGCGAGATGGCCGAGCCCGATGGTCGAGAGCAGCGAGAGCCCAACGCGCGAGGCGTGGATGGTTCCCACGAGCGAAACGACCGGCAGGCCCATCCACAGCGCCTCGCAGGTCGTCGTGGTTCCGTGATAGGGGAACGGGTCGAGCGCGATGTCGGCCTGCGAATACGCGAGGAGATGATCGCGCGTCGATTGCGTGTGACCGGCGAGTTGCACGCGATCCGCGGAGATGCCGCCCGAGGCCAGCCGCGCGAGGATCCGCCCGGAGACGAGCGAATCGGCAAGGCCCTTGCCCTTAAGCATCAGCCGGGAGCCGGGGACCGCGGCGAGCACGCGGGCCCACAGGTCGATCGTGACGCCCGAAAGTTTGGCGAGGTTGTTGAAACTCGCAAACGTGACGACGCCCGCGCTGTCGGCTGGCGGCACCGCAGGATCAGGGGCCGTCGGCGGGGGGCGATAGCAGAGGAAGCAGCCCGGCAGCCGAACGAGATGCTCCGTCGCGAGCCGCTCCGCGCCGGGAGGGTCGGTGAGCGCGTCCACAAGTCGGTACTGGATCGCGGGCACGCCCGTGGTGTTCGGATAGCCGATGTACGAGACGCCGATCGGCGCGGGGCCGGCGGCGGCGATCGCCAGGCGGCTGCTCGACGTGTGCCCGCCCAGTTCGACGAGGATGTCGATCGCGTCGGCGCGGATCGCGTCGATCACCTGGCCATCGGTCGCGGGAAAGAGTTGGCGGAAGTGGTCCGCGAGGGCTGCCAGGCGCGGCGTGCCGGTCTGGTCCGCGACGCCGACGTGATAGCAATAGACCTCGACCGCGGCGCGATCGTGGTGGGCGAGCAGCGGCTCGAGGTAATACGCGACGGAGTGCTCGCGGAGGTCGGCGGAGAGGTAGCCGACGCGGATACGTCGATTGGGGTCGCGGTTCCTGTCGTCGAACCGGAATGCGGGGCGCGGGGCCAGTTGCCCGTAGCGTTGATGCTCGCGCAGGTGCTCGACGGGATCAACGCCGGGCAAATAGTTGAGCAACATGCAGAGTTTGTCTTGCAGGAGAAGGTCGTTCGGGGCGTGTTGTTGGGCCCGGCGGATCGCGGCGACGGCCTCGTCGGCGCGCCCGGTCTCCGCGAGCAACCGCACCAGCGGATAGACCACCGTCGCGCTCGCTGGCGCGAGGTCCGCAGCGCGCCGCAGCGCCGGCTCCGCCTCCGTCATCCGCTGCTGATTCGACAGGAGCACGCCCAGGCACGCCAGCGCGTCGGCGAAATCCGGCTTGATCGCAACCGCGCGGCGAAGGGCGGACTCGGAGCCCGGCAGATCGCCGGAGGCCGAGCACATCATGCCCAGATTCGCCTGCAGGCCGGGGTCGTTGGGGCGAGCCTCGGCGGCGACGCGCAGGTGCTCGACGGCCTCGATGTATCGCCCCGCGTGCGCCGCGAGCATCCCCGCCCATTGCCGCGCGTCGGCGTGTCCCGGTTCCTCCTTGATCGCAGCGGCGAGCAAGGCCATCGCTTGATCGAGTTTGCCCGCGGCACGCGCGGCCAGGGCTTCGCGAACCAGTTGATCGGGCGTTGGCATAGCGGGTGAAGGCTAGAGCCGTCGCGCGACGCGAGACGACCCCGCACGAGCGATCCACGGTCGATTTCGCCCGATAGAATGGCATCGGCCCATGTGGAGCGACTCAGTATGCGCGCAGACATCAAGTACAACAACATCGTCGCAGGCGACGAGGCCCGCATCGCCCAGGCGGCGGCAGACCGGGCGCCAGTACAGCACGCGGACGAGATCGACGCCGATCGCTTTTACATCACGCAGCACTACCACCTCTACACGCCCGAGAACCACGATGTGTGGCGTGACCTCTTCGATCGTCGGTGGACGGTGCTCGAGCAGCAGGTGTCAAGGCAGTTCATCGAGGGCATGAAGATCCTGCGCCTCACGCGCGACCGGCTGCCGCTGCTCGACGACCTCGTGCTCGATCGCGACATCACCATCGCCGGCGGCGTGAAGGTCAAGAAGGGCACGCGGCTCGATGGGATCAACAAGTTCTTGCAGGCTCAGAGTAGTTGGGCGAGTTACGGCGTGCCGGGATATCTGCCGGCCAAGGCGTTTTTCGCGTGCCTGGCGCAGCGGGAGTTTCCGACGACGGTGCTGATCCGCCCGCGCGAGGTGATGGACTATCTGCCCGAGCCGGATATTTTCCACGACGTCTTCGGGCATGTGCCGCTGCACACGCTGCGAGTCTTCGCGGACTTTCTGCAGACCTATGGCCGGGCGGCGCTCCTGTGCGACGATGATGTCCACGTCACGCGGCTGGCGCGCCTCTTTTGGTTCACGGTCGAGTTCGGGCTGATCAAGGAAGATGGCAAGGTCAAGGTCTACGGCAGCGGGCTGGTGAGCAGCCACGCCGAGAGCGCGTACTCGCTCACGGGCGAGTGGGAGAAGCGGGGGGAGAGTGTGGCGGACTGCACGCCGCGCCCCGTGCCGATCTACCGGCCCTTCGAGATGGAGCGCGTCTGCGAGACGGACTTTGAGATCGACCACTTCCAGCCGATTTACTATGTGCTGGATAGTTTCGAGCAACTCCGCGACGCGATGAACAAGTACGCGGAAGAGGTCATCGGCGAGGCGGGGCTGGCAAAGGCGACGGTGGGGTAGGCGGTCGCCGTTACTCCGGCCTCATCATCGGGAACAGCACCACGTCCCGGATCGTCCGCTGGTTCGTCAGCAGCATCGTCAGCCGATCGATCCCCAGGCCCATCCCCCCCGCCGGCGGCATCCCCACCTTCAGCGCCCGGATGAAGTCCTCGTCGAATGTGCGGAACGTGTTCTCCTCCGCGCTCTTGTCCGCGTCCAGCCCCGCCAGTTGCTCGCGAAACTTCGCCGTCTGAACGTCCGGGTCGTTCAGTTCCGTGTAGTGCGGCGCCACCTCCATGTGCCCGATGAATAGGTCCGCTCGCTCCGCCACCGCCGGCGAGCCCGGCTTGGGCCGCGTCAAAGGCGACAGCGCCGCCGGATACTCCATGATGAACGTCGGCTTGCCCGGGTCGAGGCTCTTCTCGGCCACGTCCTCGAACAACTCGTTGACCACGAGGATGCCGTCCATCTTCATCGCGGCCTCGGCGGAGACAACGTGCCGCGCCGCCGCTTCCTGTCGCGCCCGCGCGACGTTGCTCATCGGGAAGCCCAGCGCCCGCTCGAACAACTCCGCGTACGTCACCCGCGCGAACGGCGAGCCATAGTCCACCATCACGTCGCCGAAGGGAAGGCTCAACGAGCCGCGAGCGTGAGCGAGCGGTCCCGGAGAACCCGTCGCTGACGCTTCGGGCTCGTCAGCCGCGCGGGTCATGCCCGCCACCATCGCCGCGCACGCCCGGATGACCTCTTCCGTCATCCGCATCACCGTCTCGCAGTCGCCGAAGGCGTGATACGCCTCGAGCATCGTGAACTCGGGATTGTGCTGCTTGTCGAGGCCCTCGTTGCGGAAGTTGCGATTGATCTCGTAGACCCGCGACATCCCGCCCACCAGCAGCCGCTTGAGGTACAACTCCGGCGCGATCCTGAGAAACAAGTCAATGTCCAGCGCGTTCATGTGGGTCTTGAACGGCCGCGCCGCCGCCCCGCCCGCCAGCACCTGCAGCATCGGCGTCTCGACCTCCGCGTAGCCCCGCGCGTCCAACTCCCGCCGGATGCACGAGACGATCCGCGACCGCGCCTCGAACACGCGCAGCGTCTCCGGGTTCGACCAGAGGTCCACATACCGCTGCCGATACCGCAACTCCACGTCGTGCAGCCCCGCGTGCTTCTCGGGCGGCGGCACCAGGCACTTCGCCCCCGGAACCAGCGACGACGCCCAGACCGTCACCTCGCCGGTCTTGGTCTTGACGAGCGGCCCGCGCGCGACCACCACATCCCCGAGGTCCGTCAGCCGCGCCAAGTCAAACCCCGGTGCCGCGCACTCCCGCTGGCTGACCGCGATCTGCAAGTCGCCCGTCGCGTCGCGCAGGTTGATCCAGATCAACTTCCCGTTGTCGCGGTGCAGCATCACCCGCCCCGCGACCGCCACCACAGGTCGGCGATCTTGGGTAGGTCGGACCTCCGGGCCGACCGCTTCGTTGGCTCGCTCCTGGGTACCCCGCCCCTCCGGGGCGGCTTTCTCGGCCTTCTTTGCCGCGGCATACTCATGGTCGGCCTTGGCGTCATACCTCGCGATCGCCTCGGCGAGCGAAACGAGATCACGCCGCGCCGTGCCATACGGCTCCAATCCCAGCGCCTCGACCGCCGCCCGGTTCTCTCGGCGCTGCTGCTCGAGGCGATGCGGCTCGACCTGCGGTTCCGTCATGGGTTCCTGCTCCTTCATCTCGCCTTTGCCCTCGCGCCCGCGGCGTCCGGCCTGTGCAACTTCGCCCAGAGCGTATCACCGCGCGCGGCGCTCGCTGGACCCCTGCCGCTCTTTGGTTGTCTATCGCTTCGACGCCGAGACCGTCAACTGAGCCGTCGATTTCGTCTCGCAGAGCGGCGTGTTCGCCCCCGGCTGGCTGATCAGGTCGAGCAGTGTCGTGCCGTCAAAGACACGGATCACCGCCGCCGCCGCCTCGTCCGCTTTGCGATGCAGCGGACACAGGTTCGTCCCGTGGGTCGAAATTCCCAGCGGGCACGTCGTGATCCGCGCGACCGTCGTCACCGCGTTGATCACCTCGAGCAGCCGGATGTCCTTCGCCGGCCGCGCGAGCCTGTAACCCCCGCCCACCCCGCGCCGCCCGACGATCAGCCGCGCGTTCCCAAGTTGCTGCAGCACCTTTGCCAGGTAGTTCAACGGCACCTTCGTGTGCTTGGCCAGCACCGATGTCGGCAACAACTCATTGGGCGTGAGCGCCAGATACGCCATCGCACGCATCGCATACTCGGCGGTCTGCGAGAACATCCACTGCTCCAGCCCCCCGACAACCGTACTTGCTCGCGCATTCTAGCGGAGTCGCCGCCTTGGCCACGCACGACTATTCGGCCCTCATGCACAACAACGGCAAACGAAAGCGCCGCGCAGCCATCTCGCGCTGCGGTAGCCCCCTACCCATGCCCCGGCACACCCCGCGCACCCAAAAGCCGCAGTGAGTTCAGCACCACGAGCAGCGTCCCGCCCTCGTGCGCCACCACCGCGATCGGAAGCCCCACGTCCCGCCCGATTCGCGAGCCCACCAGCGTCAGCACGCCCATCACCACGATCACGCCCACCGCGAGCGAGAGATTGAACGCGACGATTGCACGAGTCCGCCGGGCCAGCGCCACCGCCCAGGGGATCACCCGCAGATCCTCGCTCAGCGTGACAATGTCCGCCGATTCGAGCGCCGCGTCCGAGCCGATGGAACCGATGGCCACCGAGACATCCGCCGCGGCCAGCGCCGGCGCGTCGTTCACCCCGTCGCCGATCACGCCCACACGCCGCGGCGCGCCCCCGTTCCGCTTTGCCTCGCGCACCAACCGCACCTTGTCCGCCGGCAACAGCCCCGCCTCCCACCGATCAATCCCGACCTCTTTCGCCACCAGCGCCGCCGTCGTCGGGTGGTCGCCCGTGAGCATGACGATCGGCCTGACGCCCAGCCGATGCAAGCCCTCGACCATTTCCGCCGCGCCGGGCCGGATCGGGTCGGCCAGCACCAGGACGCCGGCCAGCCGCCCGCTCCCATCCGCCGCTCCCCCGCCGACAACGGCCACCGCCAGTTCACCCCGCGCGCGAGCGCCCGCCACCGCATCCCGCATCGCCGCCCGATCGCTCTCCGCGACCAGTTCCTCGACGTGCTCGACCGTCCCGAGCCGCGCCTCGGCACCGTCCACCACCCCGGCCAGCCCGCGACCGGGCAAATCCTGGATCGACTCGCCGGTCGGGATCCTCAGCGCGCGTGCGGCCTCGACCACCGCGGTAGCGATCGGGTGCGTCGAGCCGACCTCGAGGGCGGCGGCCAGCGCGAGGAGCCGATCCGGGTCCGTGCCGCCCAGCGCACGCACGCCGCGGAGTGAGGGACGGCCTCGCGTCAGGGTGCCGGTCTTGTCGAGGCACACCGCCGTCATCCGCGCCAGTCGCTCGATCGACTGCCCGCCCTTGAACAGGACGCCGGCGCGCGCGGCCCGGCTGATGGCGGCCAGCGTCGCGGTCGGCGTGGCAATGACCAGGGCGCATGGCGAGGCGACGATCAGCAGCGCGATCGCCGTTCGCCCGGCGTGCGATGCGGAATCACCCAGCGCCAGCCACCAAACGAAGAACACCAGCAGGCTCAGGCCCATGACGCCCAGCGCATAGGGCTGGCTCAGCCGATCGATCACCCGCTGCACCGGCTCGCGCTGCTGCTGGGCGCTGACGACCAGGTCGAGAATCTTTTGCAGGCTCGAATCCGCGGCCTGGCGCGAGACCTCGACCTCGATCGGATCGGCGACGCTCAGCGTGCCGGCATAGACCTCGTCGCCCTCGGCCACGTCACGCGGAAGGCTCTCGCCCGTGAGCGTTGACTGGTCGATCGACCCGCGCCCTGATACCACCGCTCCATCGGTGGGCACTCGCTCGCCGGAGCGGATCAGGACACGCTCGCCGACGACGAGCGCATCGGGCCGCACCTCCGTCCACGCATCGCCGCGCCACGCGAGCGCCCGCACTGGCATGAGCCCGTGCAGCGCCTCGACCGCCCGCATCGTCCGCCGCTTCGCACGCTTCTCGAGCGCGCCCGACAGCGTGAATAGAACAAGCAGGAGCGCGCCCTCCGCGGGCTGGCCCATCGCCGCGGCGAGCACCGCGGCCACGATCATCAGCACATCGATATCGACGCGGAGTTGGCGGATCGACGCCCACGCCGCACGACCGCCATACACGAATCCGATCCCCAGCGACGCCCACGCGAGCATGGCCGCCGGGCCGGCGACGCCCCGGACCAGTCCCGCGACAAAGCCGGAGACCAGCAGCAACCCCGCGAGGACCGAGGCGTGCAGTTCGTCAGGGAGCGCAAACCGAGGCTCGTTGGTTGTCGAGGCGTCACCCACTTGCACAGCGTAGCCGGGCTTCGTCCGCGGGCACGCGCAACAATCATGCATGCACGATCCAGCCGCTCGACCTCGCCCTGCTCGCACGCCAGTCCTTCGGCGCTGTCTTCTGCTCGCCGTGCTCGTGTCCGCCTGCTCGGCATCGGCGCAGCCCGCGGAATCTCGCGCCACCCCGGCCGACACTGACCAAGCCGGTGATCCGTTCGTCAAGCAGCGGGTCGCGGCGTCTCGGGCCAGTCTCCAATCGATCCCGTGCCGGCCCGCGCTCCGTGATCGGCTCGAACCGCTGCTCGTGCCCAGGCTCCCCGAGTTCCTCAACGTCGCCTATCGCGGGGAACTGCTCTTCGCGGTGCGGACCGATCCGCCGCGAACCACGCCCCGCGTCGTTGTCATCAAGACGCACATCGATCCGAGCCGCGAGAAACTGATCCTTGATCTCGGCTCCCTCGAAGGCCCACGCAAACTCGATTGGATCGCGCCCGCGCACAACGGCCGGATGGTCGCCATCGCGCTCTCCGGCCCGGGCGGTCAGACGCTGCGAATCCATGAGACCGACACCGGCGTGGCGCGGGGCGTGCCGATCAAGGGGCCGCTGGACCGCGGCTTGGCATGGGACATCGACGCGACGGGGTTCTATTACGCGCGTCAGACTCCCGGCGAGCCGCCCACGATCTTCTGGCACCCCCTCGGCGGGCACCCCGACGACGACGAGCATCAGAAAGAGGTCACGTTCCCGCGCGGCGCGGCAGTCGCGATCGACTCCGCCGAGAACGGCGACACCCTCGCCTGGACGCTCAATGAGCCGATGGTCGCGTGGTTTCGTCGGCCCGGACACCCCTGGACGCCGTGCGCCAGGGAAGAGGACCAGATCTCGCGGATCGTCTTCGGCGTGGGCGAGGCGCTCTATTTCATCACTCGCCGCGGCGCGCCGCGCGGGCGAGTCGGCCTCATGCCGATCGAGTCGCCTTCGCTCCGCAACGCCGAGTTGCTCATGCGGCCCGCGGAGACGCCGCTCAAGGACTTGCTCCGCACCTCCGAGAATGTGATGGTGCTGCAAGCGAGCGGCGGCGGAGAAGGGAGCGGCGACGAGATCAGGCTCATTGATCTGCACGCGCAGGAACTGGGCTTGGTCGCCATCCCCTCCGGCTCCTTCATCTCGGCGATGGTGCGTATCGGGGACGAGGGCGTGCTGGTCCGGCACGAATCGCTGCTCACGCCGCGCGCGTGGTCGCTCGTTCGCCCCAACGCACCCATGCCGGAGCGCTCGCCGCTCTGGGGTCTGCGCGTGGAGTCGCCGCCGGGAGCCGAGGTGGTTCGTGTGCGCGCGGGCGAGACCCCGATGACCGTGATCCGCAAGGCTGGGGCTGAGACGGGCGGGGGGGGAGCGTGCGTGCTGATGCTCGGCGATAACGCAACACCGACGTTTGACCCGGCGCGGACGGCGCTCCTCGAGCGGGGCGTCGCCGTCGCGCTGGCACCGTCGCTGGCGGATGCCGCGGCCATCGGCGCTTGCGTGCGGGCGCTCATCGAAGGGGGGATCGCGCGGGAAGGGCGGGTGGCGGTCGTCGCCGGGGGCGCGAGCACGCGCGCGGCCATCGAGGCACTGCGGATCGAGGGTGCGGGCGCGGTGGCAGCCGCGATCGTGGGCGCGTTGGGCGATGGGCCGGTGCCCGTGCCGCCCACGAAGCCCCTGTTGCTCGTGGATGCCGCGGACGCCGCGAGCATCGCCATCGCCCGCGCGAGCGATCGCGTGCTGCTCACCAAGCCGACCGACATCGTGAGCGACGCAGCGGATCGGCTGGCGTTCCTGCTCAACGTCATGGCGCCGCCGGAGCGATAGCGGCTTCATCACCACCTCTATCATGCGCCGATGCGGGTCGCTCTGGCACAGATCAATCCGACCGTCGGCGACGCCGAGGGCAACTCACGGCTCGTCGTTGCGGCGATCGAGGAATCGCGCCGGCGGGGCGCGACGCTTGTCGTCTTGCCCGAGTTGTGCATCAGCGGCTATCCGCCGCGCGACCTGGTGATGCACGATGGCTTCATCGAGTCGATGCTCGCCGCCGCGGAGCGGATCGGTCGCGAGCATACCCACGGCCTCACCGCGATCATCGGATGCCCGCTGCACGCGGCGAACGGTGCCGGTGGTGCCGACATGGGCCGCGGCATCACGAACTCCCTCCTCGTCTATCGCGATGGCCAGCGGATCGCGCGGTATGACAAGCGGCTCCTGCCCACCTATGACGTCTTCGATGAGGATCGCTACTTCGTCCCGGGGCACCAGGCGGCCTTGATCGATATCGAAACCAGCGGCGGCCGCGTGCGCATCGGGCTCGCGATCTGCGAGGACTTGTGGAAGGGCCACGACGCTGGCTTCTCGCGGCGCTATCTCGACGCTCCCGATCCGGTCTCCGAGTTGGCTCGTGCGGGCGCGAGGGTCGTCGTCGTGCCCTCGGCAAGCCCCTTTGTTCTCGGCAAGGGCCGGCGCCACCGCCAGATTCTCGCCGACCATGCGCGGCGGCACGGCATCTGGGTCGCATCGGTCAACCAGGTCGGCGGCAACGACGACCTCGTCTTCGATGGGCACGCGGCCGTCTTTTCCCCCACCGGCCATCTCGTCGCCGCGGCACCGGGGTTTGCCAGCCACCTCCTCGTCGCGGACATCGAACCGAGCCCGACCGTCGCCGCGCCGCGCGGCGCTCCGGCAATTGACCCCCTTGCCGATGCGTCCAATGAAGCGCTCCTCTACGCGGCCTTGGTCCTTGGCACGCGCGACTACTGCCACAAGACGGGTTTCCGCTCGGCGGTGCTCGGCATCTCAGGCGGGGTTGATTCGGCCGTTACCGCCGCCATCGCCGCCGCGGCGCTGGGGCCGACCAACGTGACGGGCGTGATCCTCCCGGGACCGTATTCGTCCGACCATGCCCGCGACGACGCGCTCAACCTCGCCCAGCGCCTCGGAATCCGCACGCTCGAGGTACCGATCGGCGCGGCGATGGAGGGCCTCCGCGTCAGCATCGATCCGGCCCTCGCCGCCCTTGGCCAACCCGCACTCGGCTCGGCGCTGCCGGACATCGCTGAGGAAAACCTGCAATCGCGCGCCCGCGGCACGATCCTCATGGCCCTCTCCAACCGCACCGGCTCGATCGTCCTCACCACCGGCAACAAGTCGGAACTCGCCGTCGGCTATTGCACCCTCTACGGCGACATGAACGGAGGGCTCGCGGTCATCTCCGACGTCGGCAAGCAGCAGGTCTATCGCCTCGCGCGATGGATGAACGCAAACCAGCGGCCCGCGGGCTTCGAGCGCCCGCCGATCCCCGAGCGATCGATCAGCAAGCCCCCGAGCGCGGAACTTCGCCCCAACCAGACCGACCAGGATTCGCTCCCGCCGTATGAAGACCTCGATCGGATCGTCGAGGGCTATGTCGAACGGCGCGAGTCACCCGCGACCATCGCCCAACGCACCGGCCTCGACGCGGCGCTCGTGCGGCGGATCGCGCGGATGATCGACCTCGCCGAGTACAAGCGTCGCCAGGCGGCGATCGGGCTCAAGGTGACGTCGGTGGCCTTTGGGCCTGGCCGCCGAGCGCCCATCGTCAACCGCTGGCGCACGCCCCAGGCTGCCGATTGAGCATCGAAGCGCGAGCGGCCACGAATCGCGCACGCACCGGGCCAATGATGCCATCACGATGGCTCAGCAGGACCCCACCCGCGATCGGCTGCTCAGGGCGACGATCAACCTCGTCTCTCGGTCCGGCCCGCGCGGGGTGTCGATTCGATCCATCGCGCGCGAGGCCGGCGTCACCGAAGGCGCCGTCTATCGCCACTTCAAGAGCAAGGACGACCTCTGGCGCGAGGCCCACACCGTCATCGTCGACGAGATGCTGCGACAGAAGGAGGCAATCGTCGCATCCGGCCTGTCGGCACGCGAAAAACTGGCCGCTTGGATACGCTCAACCTTCGCCAATCACGACCGGAATCCCGAGGCCTTCTACTACGCGCTCCTGGCGGACCATCGTGCCCCCGCAATCCTCGGGCCGTTTTATCACCGCCAGGGCGAACTCTTCCAGCAACTCGTGCGCAACGGACAGGCCTCGGGCGAACTGCGCGCGATGGACCCGGTCCTGGCGATGTCGCATTTCTCGGGCCTGATGCTGAACGTCACGCGACTGGTCCACGAGGGCGCGCTCGCCGCCCCCGCCAGCCGATACACCGACGAGGTCGCTCGCGCGGCGTGGCTCGTGCTCGGCGCGCGGACGTAGTCGCGCCCGCGCGGCGCGGTACGCCGGTTCACTTTCCGATGCAGAACGCCGAGAACACCCGGCCCAATACCTCATCCGGCGGGATTCGACCCACGACCTCGCCTAGCGCGTCCAGCGCCAATCGCAACTCCTGCGCCACCACCTCGCTCGCGCCGGATATCGCCAGCCGGCGCGCCTCGGCGAGGTGATCCCGCGCGCGGCCTAGCGCTTCCCGATGCCGCGGCAGCGCCGCCAGACCACGTCCGGACGCAACATCCGCGATCGCGCGACGAAGCACCGAAAGGTTGCGGCCGTCGAGGGCGCAGACGGCAACTGTCGCCGTGCTTTGGGTACCCCGCCCCTCCGGGGCGGTCCCAGATCTTTCTACCCCGGCTTCCTCATCGCCTTGCCACATGCGTCCCGCCTGTACGACGGGCCGATCCGCCTTCGTCCGCACGCGAATCACCCTCGCCTCCGTCGCCAGCGGCGCAAACTCCCCCGCGGCGTCGCAGTGCAGCACCACATCCGCGCCGCGCAGCGACTCGCGCGACAGCGATTGCATCCCCACGCCGATCTCGTTCGTGCCATCCGCTGCCGCCTCGGATTCGAGCCCCGGCAGATCGACAAGCAGCACCGTGCCACCCGTCGGCGGGCCGAGGTCGAGCGGCTCCTCGATCGCGTCGCGGGTCGATCCGGCGACGGGCGACTCGACCACTCGCCGACGGCCCAGAAGCGCGTTCATCAGCGTCGATTTGCCGGCATTCGGCGCGCCCGCGAGCACTACCCGCGCCAGCCCGCTTCGCGCAAGTCTCGGCCCGGCGGCACGTGCGGCAATCGGCGCGAGCAGACCATCCAGCGCCGCCGCCAGCGCCTCGCCAGAGATCGCCACGACATCTTCCTGGTCCGCGAAATCGATCCCCGACTCGACGAGCGCGAGCACATTCGCCAGCGAATCGGCCCAGTCCCGATACTCCGCCCCCGTGCGACCGCTCAGCAGGTCGTTCGCGTCCCGAAGATCATCGGCCGAATCCGCGGCGATCAGCGCGGCCACGCCCTCGGCCTGGTCGAGCGTCAGCCGCCCGCTCAGATACGCCCGCGCCGAAAACTCGCCCGGGTGTGCGAGCCGCGCGAGGCCGGTGGCGATGAGCGAGGCAAGCACGCGCTGCAGGAGCGCGGGGTTGCCGGGCAGGATGATCTCCGCGGCGTCCTCGCCCGTGTACGAACGCGGCGCGGCAAACGCGGCGACGAGAACCGGCAGCGCAAACTGATCAAGGCGGATGCGAGCACGATATGTGCCGCGGGGGAGGCGCGGGCCGACGTGCGCCACGACTTCACCTGCCACGTGCAAGCCACAGGCATCAATCGGCGGCCCGGCACAGATCGCCCGCACCGCCGCATGAGCCTGCGGGCCGGAAAGGCGGATCACACCCCGCGTCGAGCGGGCATGGGGCGAGGCGATGGCAGCGATGGTCTCCAACCAACAAACTGTACCGAGCGGGCAAGTGACCGGTGCTTTTGCGAGCGAAATCGCCCGCCGCCAAGCCCGAATCGCTCTTGACGTTTGTCGCGTTTGCGATACGCTGGCGAGGCTGCGGCATGTGTTCGCCGCCGGAGGGTGATCGATGATGCGTATTCGACTTGGCGTCACCGTTGTTCTTGCCGCTGGTCTTCCTCTCGCCGCGCAGCCCTGCACGCCGGGGTGGGATACGACGATCGGCACGGTCGGCATCGCCGGGGGCTATGCCGGGCCGGCCCGCCTCTGGAACGACGGCAACGGCGAGCGGCTCTACATCGGCGGCTCGTTCGGCTCGGCGGGCGGGAGCGGCGCCAACGCCTTCCTCACCAGGTGGAACCGCGCCACCAACACCTTCTCGCCCGTGGGCGGCGGGCTCAGTGGCGGCTTCACCAACGGCTTCCTCACCGCCATCCTCCCCTTCACGCCCAGTGGCGGAGGGGGGGAGCGGCTGGTCGTCGCCGGGTTCTTTGATAATGCAGGCGGCGTGCCGCAGACCGCGAGCCTCGCGATGTGGAACGGCTCCGCATGGCAGGCGATGGGCACGACGTGGACGGGCAACACCCGCGGCTCGATCTGGTCCATGGCCACCTGGAACGGCCGCCTCTACGTCGGCGGCGGCGTCGTCAATACCCAGCAACCCCCCGCGCCCCCCGGCATGGGCTATCCCATCGGCGGCGCACCCTGGGCAGGCCTCGCCTCATGGGACGGCCAGGAATGGGAATCCCACATCGCCTCAATCACCGGCTTCAGCCCCTATGTTGGCGCGCTCGCCGTCTTCAACGACGGCTCCGGCGAGGCCCTCTACGCCGCCGGTCGATTCACAGGCATCAACGGCGTGACGGGCACGGGGCTCATCGCACGATGGAACGGCACCGCATGGTCCAGCCTCGCCAGCGGGCTCACCTCCACCAGCAGCACCACCGGCCTCGAAGCCATGACCATCTTCGACGACGGCACCGGTCCGGCCCTCTACGTCGCCGGCGGGACGTTCTTCGGCTCAGGCCTGCCCGTCTGCAACGTCGCCAAATGGAACGGCAACACCTGGACCAGCCTCGGCGGGCAACTCGGCACCGGTCGCCTCACCTCCATCGCCGCGTTCGATGACGGCGGAGGCACCAAAATCTACATCGGCGGCACCGCCATGGTCCCCATCAATCAGTTCGCCCGCTGGGAGAACGGCCAATGGGCCTCCGTTGACGGCGGATTCACAGGCTCCGCCATCCCGCCCAGCAACTTCCCCTCTGTCTTCGGCCTTGCCGTCGCCGCCAATCGCCTCGTCGTCGCAGGGAACTTCGTCGCCGCCGGGGGCATGACCGCCAACGGCCTCGTCGAGCGTACCTCGTGCCCCACCGCCTGCTACCCCAACTGCGACGGCAGCACCACGCCGCCGGCCCTCAACATCGCCGACTTCATCTGCTTCAACAACCAATACGCCGCCGGAAACTCCTACGCCAACTGCGACGCCAGCACCACGCCGCCCGTGCTCAACGTCGCGGACTTCATCTGCTATCTCAACGCCTACGCGGCGGGGTGCTCGTAGATCGTTTATCGGTTGCCGGCGACCACCTCTGGCGCGACGGGCTTTTCTTGCGTTGCGCGCGAGCGAGAGCCGATACGGGTCTTCGTACCGCTCGATCTGTGAGCCTGCGCCACGGACACACATGAACTGGAGGTGGTCGATGGGCTCACGGACTCCGATCGTCCTCGGCGTGCTCGCTTCGCTCACTGCCACGCCAAGCGCGATCGCGCAATGGGTGCCTCCGTATTGGCAGATCGAGCGGCTCGGGCTCTTCGACGCCGAGCACACCTCCGCGACCGGAGTTCAGGACAGTTACGCCAAGTTCGCCGTTGACGACGGCGTGGTCATGGGCTATTCAAGGCAGTACACATCCTCGCCCCATGGCGCGGGACGGAGCGCCTGGGTGTGGAGTCGGGCAGCCGGGACACGGCGTCTGGGCTTCCTTGACGCGACGCACACCGATTCGTTCGGGCATCGCTACTCGGAACCCTGGCAAGTCCGCGATGAGACGCACCTGACCGGCGTGTCGCGCCGCTTCGACGGCACCTCGGACCGCGGCCAGAGCATGTGGTTCGACGGGGGCACCGGGCCGACTCGCGTGGGTCCGGCGGACGCCGAGCACACGCGCGCGGACGGCTATCAGTACGGCTCGCCGTGGTATCTCAATCCCGCAGGCCAGGTCGTTGGCACGTCGAATCGCTTCAGCGCCATGGACGACATGGGCGTTTCGACCTGGGCGTGGACGCCGACACAGGGCCTCGCGCTCATGGGCTTGACCGACGCCGAGCACACCCGCGGCGACGGCTATCGCGAGAGCTATCCGTTCACCGATTCCCGGATCACCAATCTCCCGCTCAGCCGCGTTGTCGGAACCTCGGATCGTTACATCGGGGCGGCTCATGCCGGCTACAGCGCCTGGACGTGGACCCCGAATAGCGGCGTGATGCGCCTCGGCTTCATCGACGCGTTGCACACACGAGCGGACGGCTTTCGCGACTCACGCGTCGGCCTCTGCAATGCCGCGGGAGTGGTTCTAGGCGGATCAACCGCCTTTCTCAGCCCCAGTGAGAGCGGCGTGACCGCATGGGCCTGGACGGAGTCGGGCGGCACGGTTCGCGTCGGGCTCACCGACCCCGAGCACACGTCGCCGACCGGTACGCAAAGCGCGTACGCGATGATGCTCAACGCTTCCGGGCTCATTATGGGGGTCTCACGTCAATACTCCAATCCCGCCCGAGAGGGCCAGAGCGCCTGGGCCTGGACCGCGCCGGGCGGCCATCGGCGGCTCGGATTCATTGATGCCGCCCATACCGGCACCGGCGGGCTGCGCACGAGCGAGCCCGTCTGGATGAACGACGACGGCCTCATCCTCGGCTTCTCCAAGAAGTTCGGCGGCACGATCGACTTGGGCAACAGCCTCTGGATCGATGCCGGACAAGGGCCGGTCCGCATCGGGCTCACGGACGCGCTCCACACCCGTGCCGACGGCAAGCAGCACGGCACGTCGAGATTACTCGACGACCACGCCCGCGTCATCGGGTCTTCAGAGCACTATGCGGGCTTCCTCGTGGTTGGCGCGTCCGCCTGGGTCTGGTCGGCGGCGACCGGGACGGTGGAGCATGGGCTCGCCGACGCCATGCACACCAGTCCACTCGGCGGAAGCTGGAACGGAATCCGTGATGTCAACGCGAGCGGGCAGGTGGCCGGGACATCGACGCGTTTCAGCGCCGCCGGATATCTCGGCCAGGACGGATGGTTCTTCGATCCCCAGACCAATACCACGACCCCGCTCGTCTTCTCGGTCCGAACCGACGGCTTCGCCGAGACCACATGCTCGTGGCTCACCGATCAGGGCTGGGTCATCGGCACCTATAAGAAGTTCTCCGGGGCCTCCTTCATCTCGACCAACGCCTTCCTCTGGTCGCGCGATCGTGGCTTCATCGATGCCGGCGAACTCCTCAACGGCGGCTTCGGCGCCCACGGCTGGGCCGCGATCGACGATTGGCCCAACCAGCCCGTCGGCGTCATCACCGTCGAAGGACGCGTCCTCAGCAACTCCGGCACGACGATCGGCGTGCTGATCCCCCCGCCGTCGTGCTATGCCAACTGCGACGCGTCGACGATCCAGCCGGTCCTCAATGTCGCGGACTTCGTCTGCTTTCTCAATCGGTATTCCGCGGCCGACCCTTACGCCAACTGCGACGGGAGCGTCACGCCGCCGATCCTGAATATCGCGGATTTCACGTGCTTTTTGATCGTCTTCGCCGCGGGGTGCTCCTGACCGGCCCGGCAGTGCGGCCACATAACGATTCGCCGGCTCACGTCGCTGGCATCTGCTCTGGCCGCTTCGCCGGCTCCGCCTCCGCACGCGACATCGGCTCCGCGGGCGGTGCCTGGATGCCCAGAACCTCCGCGATGGATCGGCCCTGAACCACCGAGCGCCGCGCGGAGGCGAGCGCCTCTCCCAGCGCGCCCCCGGGCGCGCCCGCCAACGCGTGGCCGGCAGCCAGAACCGCCCCGGCGTCGATTCGGTCCGCCGGTCGCGACAGCATGAACCGCTCCTCCGGCCCCGCAACCCGCGCCACCAACCCCGCCTCCGCAAGCCTCTCCAGCAGCAGCGGCACGATCGTCGCTGATAGGTTCGTATCTTGCGCGAGCGCGTCCGGTGTCGCGCTCTCACCCCGCTCAAACCGCGCGGCCAGCGCACCCATGACGGCCAGCGCGGCCGCGGGGTCAACAATCGCCGGCATCGGTGCCTCGCCCGGCGTGGGACGCGACTTCCGCCCATGCTGGATGTAGTAACTCGTTTGCAAACCCATCAACACGATCAGCCACGTCACATACACCCACAGCAAGAACAGCGGCAGCACCGCGATCGCGCCGTACAGTTTCTGATAGCCCGCGGACCGCGCCAGATACTGCGCAAAGCCCCACTTGCTCGCTTCCCACAGCACCGCCGCCAGCACCGCACCGGCGAGCGCGGGCCAGACCCGAACCCTCGTGTTGGGCACCACCGTATAGGCCAGCAGCAACAGGAGCGAACTCAGGATGACCGTCGAGCCATACCCGATCAGCCCCAGCGCCAGCGCGTCATGCGTCGACGCGTCACCCCATCGGATCTCCCGCGCCAGCCACGTCGCGAACCGCTCCGTAACGAGAAACGTCGCGCCCACCCCCAGCGTCCCCAGCGTCAGCAGCGTCCAATACTGCGTGATCCGCCGGACCCACGAGCGCCCGAGCGGCACGCGGTAGATCTGGTTGAACGCCCGTTCAACCTCGACGAGCATCCCGATCGCCGCGTAGATCAGCGCCGCCAGCCCGACCACCGTCAACGCGCGAAAGTCCATCTTCCGCACGCGATCGACGAGCGACCGCACCATCTCGTCCACTCGCGCCGAGCCCGTGGTCTCGATCTCACCCCCGGCCGTCGCGCCGCCCTGAACGATTGCCCCGGGCGACGCGGTCGTCGGCGATGGCGGCACCACGCCCTCGGGGAACGGCCCCATCATCGCCGCATCGTCCGACGCGCTGATCGCGCTCAGCCCCGTGAACCGCAGCGCCTTGTTCAGCGCCGCCGTGATGTCCTCGTCCGTCGCAAACAGCCGCATCGCCAGCAACGCCACCACGATCATCGGAATCAGGCTGAAAATCGTCCGATACGACAGCGCCGCCGCCATCTGCGGCAGACGCGACCGCTGCGCC
Source organism: Phycisphaerales bacterium (assembly GCA_046155605.1). GTDB lineage: Bacteria > Planctomycetota > Phycisphaerae > Phycisphaerales > UBA1924 > JAEUIZ01. Next base: position 23,711 of record JBJXFQ010000139.1, on the reverse strand, counting down.
TCGTCCGCCGCGGCCCGGACCAGCGTCGCCGCGGGCTGCACGGCCCATCGCGCTTTATTCTTCAGCGCTTTCATCCCGGTCCCCCATCTGCGCTGCGTGCGCCGTTCCCGCACGCTTGCTCGCTGCCCGTTCTCCCACCACGCCTCCAGCCCGCGCGGGGGCACCCCGCGTCGCCTTCACCGCCGACCTCAGCGCCGCGACCTCGTCTCGCTCCAACTCCCGCCAGCGACCCCGCGCCACGCCCGTCAGTTCGATCGGCCCGATCGCGACTCGCTCCAGGCTCTTGGTCGGCGTCCCCACCGTCGCCAGCAGCTCCGCGATGTCACTGGTTCGCCCCTCGGGCACTTCGATCCCCAGCCGTGTCTTGCTCGCGTCGCCTCCGAGCAGCCGCAACGCCACCCGCTGCCCGCCCTGGCGCTCGAGTTTGCCCGCGCGGCGATCATGCACCCGCTGCAACTTGTTCAACTCCCGTTCCAGCCGCGAAACCCCAGGCTGGTCCAGCGTCCCGCGGATCGTCGCGACATATCGCCGCACGATCCCGTAACTCGGATGCGTGAGTCGGTTCACGAGCGGGCCGTCATTGGTGAGCAGAACTAGGCCCGTCGCGTCGAACGGAAGCCGGCCCACCACGACCAGCCGCGACGCCGACGGATGCTTCACGAGCGACGCGACCGTCTTCCGCTCCATCCCCGGCTCGTCACTCGTCGTGCCCAGCACGCGCGCCGGCTTGTTCAGCATCACATACACCCGCCGCACTCGCTCGCGCGCGATCGGACGACCTTCCACCACGATGTGGTCCGTCCGCGGGTTCACGAACACCGGGAGCGAACGCACCACCCGGCCGTTGACCGTCACCCGGCCCTCTTCGATCAGCCGCTCGCACGCGCGTCGCGCGCCGACTCCCGCCGCCGCCATCACGCGCTGCAGTCGGACGCCGGGTTTGACTTCTTGTGGTGCGCTCATGCACAGGGAGGATAGGGCTTCGCTCGCGGAGCCACGCCCCCGTGGGCGCAACTCATGTCAATTTCGAGCGCCGCCGCGACCACGGGGCCGCCGCGCGACGCTCCTCACTTCCGCCGATCGTGTTCTCACCACCGCCGCGCGAGCCACGCCCGAGAAGTCTCAAGACCTCTCATCGGCGGACCGATGCTCAAACTCAAGCCCCGGAGACACACATGGCCGCTCATCCCATCACCGTCAAGCCCGCGCAGGAAGTGCTCGATCAGGTCTTTCTCTCCCCGCGGGTCGTCGATCGCGACGCCTATGACCAGATGACGGCCGATCTGCGGGCGCTGCTCGAACGCGTCGCGCAACTGGCCAAGGCACTCGAGTCCGCCGCGGCGGTCGATCAAGCCGCGCGGACCGCGGCGGCGCAGGCCGTCCACGAGACTCTCCAGCGCGTCACCGCGGCCGAGCGGCAGTTGGGCAAGGCGCTCGGCCAGGTCGCCGAGGCGCAGGCCCTCGCGCAATCCGCCGCCGAGCGAGCGGCACGCGGGCACGAATCGCTCGCCGCCGCGTCGGCCGCCGCGAACGAGCACCTCAAGGCCTTCGAGGCCGGATGTGCCGCCGCCGTCCACGATGCCACCAGCCGCCTCAATACCGTGCGGGTCGATCTCGACTCGCGCTTCGCCGCGGTGTCGGCCATCGCCGGGCTCCGATTGCAGCGGGCGCGGATCGACCTCGACGCGCAGGCCGAGACGGTTGAAAAGTCCGCGTCAGAGGCGACCGAGCGATCTCGGGCGAGCATCGCCGACGCCGCGCGCGCGCTGGATGCCGAACTGGGACCAAAGGTCGAGTTGCTCCGCCAGGCGCTCGCGGACGCCGAGCGACGCGCCGACGAAACCGCCATGCGCGTCGCGCGGCTGAGCGCGGCCGACATCGAACCGATCGCCGAACTCTGCGACCGCCTCGAACGCGCCATTGGCGACGCCACCGCCGCCCGGATCACCCTCGCCAAACCGGCGGAATCGAGCGACCCGCGCCGCGACGCCAAGCCGCGAGCATCCAAGCGCGCAAAATAGGCGTCCTCGGCCCACACTGACCTGCGGCCGTCGCATCGTCGGTTGCCAACGCACCTCGCTTGGCCGACGAGCCCGGTTGACCCTCTCGCTACCGCCGCCTCCCTTGCTTCACGCCTCGAGTGCTCAAAGGATCACCGCACACCGGCGTGGAACCGATTCCTCCCCATCACCCCTTTCGTCATCTCAGAGGTGCCCTCGCGCTCGTCGCTCTCCTCACCCTCGTGCGGATGGCGTACCTCGCCTGGCTCTGCCCCTACACCCTCGCCGAGGACGAGGCCCACTACTGGGAATGGAGCCGGCGGATCGAATGGTCGTATTACTCCAAGGGTCCGGGCGTGGCCTGGGCCATCGCCGCCTCAACCTGGCTCGGGCGAACGCTCCGCCTCGAACTCTCCGAGTTCTGGGTCCGTCTGCCGGCCGTGGCCTCCTCGGCGGCGCTGCTGGTTGCGCTCGCGATCCTGGGCGCGCGCACCAGCGACGACCCCCGCGCCCCGCGCCGCGCCGTTCTGGCCGGGCTCTTTGTGCCCGCGTTCTTCGTCGCCGGGCTGCTCATCACCATCGACTCCCCGCTGCTGGCGTGCTGGGCGTGGGCGATCGTGTGCGCACACCACGCGCTCCGCCGCCACGGACGCTGGGCGTGGGTCGGCCTGGGCGCAGCGCTCGGCGTTGGGTTCCTCTTCAAATACACGATCCTCCTCCTCGTGCCAGGCATCGCCATCTTCGCGTGGCGCTCGCGCGCCGGCCTCCGGCTCGCGCCGCGCTGGCGACCCTGGGCGCTCGCGGGGTCCGCTGTAGCCATGGCGTCGCTCGCGCCCGTCCTCATCTGGAACGCGCAACACGATTGGTCAACGGTGCGGCATCTGCTGGGGCACCTGGGCCTTCCGGGCGGTGATGTGGTGCCCTCCCAAGCCGTAGGCGGATGGCGTTATTCGCCTCGCTGGACGTTGGAACTCGTCGGCGGTCAGATTGGACTGATCGGACCCATGATCGCACTGATGGCGTGGGCGGCATGGAAAGCATGGGACAAAGGGTCAGTCGCTCGCAGCCACGGAACGGACGCGTGGCACACAAGCACGGCACCGCATGCCACTGACCGCGCGCTGCTGCTCTGGTCGGCGGTGCCCATCTTCGTGTTCTACCTTGGGGTCAGTTTCGTGGCAGAGCCCGAGGCCAACTGGCCGATGGCTGGCTTTGTCGGGCTCACGCCGCTGGCGGCCGTGATGCTGCGCGAGCCGGGGCCGGCGTGGCGGCGACGCGCCTGGAGCGCGTCGGCGATCGTGATCGTGCTGCTCGTCGTCGTCGGCGCGCGCGCAGACCTCATCTTCGACTCTCGATTTGCAAACCTCATCCGGCGGCCGTTGGCGGCGCTCGGCTGGGTCCGCGCCGATCGGCCCCTGATCCCCGTGCAGCGAATCACCGGCGCACGCACGATGGCCGCGGACGCGGATCGCCTCGTGCGCGAGTTGCAGGCCGAGACGGGACTCCTGCCGTTCGTCGTGGCCCAGCACTACGGCCGCGCTAGCCTGCTCGCGTTCTACATGGACGGACGGCCGACCATCTATTGCTCGAGCAGCAAGAGCGCCGGCCGGCGAACACAATACGATCTCTGGACCGAGACCAGCCTCGACGATCGGGCGCTCCTCGGCCGGCCGGCGGTGCTCGTCGGCGGCGAGTGGGAGGCTTGGACGTGGGCCTTCGGGCCGGTGCGTGAGGTCGGGCCGCTGCGGGGCGAGACGAAAAGGAACCGGATGACCTACCTCGGATTCGCCTATCGCTTCTGGGATGTCTATCCGTGAGCCGCTGGCTGCTGCCCTTCGAGCGGCGAGTGGTCTGGGCGCGTCGGCGCCGTGCGATCGCGCTGGCACTCGTTGGCTATCTGGTCGTGCGCGTGTTCGACGGCGTGATCTATCGCGCGCTCGACGTGGGATACAACAAACTCGAGCCCGACGTCGCGCGCCAGCGGATCGCGTCGAAGGACTGGTACGAGTTCCTGCGGGCCGCGGGGTATTGGCCCACATGGGGCGTCCTCGCGCTGGCGATCGGGCTGGCGCGGATGACGCCCGCAGGGGCGGATGCCGGCATGGAGCGGGCGCACGCGGCGTCGCGACTGACAGCAGTCCGCTTGGCCCTCGCGCCGGCAGTGGCGGGCCTGCTCGCCGAGGCGATGAAGGTACTGATCGGACGGCAACGGCCCATTAACAACGGCGTGGCGGAAGGCGCCCACGTCTTCAAGGGCTTGCTCGAACGCTTCACCGATCCGCGCAATCTCGGCCTTCCCAGCAGCCACGTCGCGTGCGCCTTCGGCGCCGCCGCGGCGGTGTGGATGCTCTGGGGCCGGGCCGGCTGGCCCGTGGTGTTGGTGGCGGCGGGGTGTGGCGTCACGCGAATGCTGACCGGGGCGCACTTCGCCACCGACGTGTACGCGGGGGCTCTGGTCGGTATCGTGGGGGCGATGATCGTGTGCCCAAGGAAGCAGCCCGGGCTGTTGTTGCCCTGAGACGGGGAGCGCGGATGAGTCTCTTGGATCGGTACATCGCGCGGCAGTACCTCATCAACGCGGTCACGCTGCTGGTGATCCTCTCCTCGTTCGTGGTCGCGATCGACGCGGCGCTGAACCTGAGCCGCTACTGGAACTCTGACTTCTTCAGCACCACGGGAGAGGCCGAGTCGAGCGGGGTTCGGCGCGCCGCGATCGTCGCGCTGCTGGTCGCCGACCTCTGGTGGCCGCGACTCTTGAATCTCTACAACCTGCTGCTTGGGCTGGTCCTCGTCGGGGCGATGGGGTTCACCTGCTCGCAACTGGTTCGGCATCGGGAACTGGTGGCCATGCTCACGAGCGGGCGAAGCCTGCATCGATGCGCCTGGCCGTTTCTCGCCGTCGCGCTGGTCTTCACGGGCCTTCAGGCCATCAACCAGGAGTTCGTCATCCCGCGGATCGCGCCGCTCTTGACGCGCGACCAGGGCGACGCGGGCAAGCGGACGCTGGGCTCGTCGCGCGTTCCACCGACCGCTGATGGGCAGGGGCGGCTGTTCTACGCCCGATCCTTCGATGCCGACGCGGGCACCGTCGAGGACTTGTACGTCTGGGAACGCGAGGGCGGAAGCCTGACGCGCGGGCGATTGCACGCCGAGCGGGCGACCTGGCGCGACGGCGGCTGGGACCTCCATGCCGCGGCTCGCGCGGGCGATGGCGCGGCACCCACACGGATCGAGACCGACCTCGACCCCACCCTGCTGAAAATCAGAAGATTCGCCAACTTCGGCAGCAACATCTCGTGGTCGCAGGCTCGGGGAATGGCCTCGCGCATCGGCGGGACCGACACCGAGCAGGCCCGTCGGACGCGAGACCTCCTCGCTCGCGTCGGGCTGGGGCGGATCTCCGGAATGCTCTCGAACTTGCTCGCGCTGTTGATCGCCCTCTCCTTCTTCCTCGTGCGCGAGCCCCGAGGGATGGTCAGCCGCGCGCTCCGCTGCGCGCCCGTCGGCATGGCGGCGCTCGTCGGCGGAACCCTCGGAACCACGGCCCCCATCGCCGGCGTCCCGGCGTGGCTGTCGGTCTTCATCCCCGTCATGGTGCTGCTCCCGATCGCCGCGGGGCTGTGGTCGCGCGTGCGGAGTTGAGCGATCTGGTATGCTCGCCAACGATATCGCTGCGGGGAAGGCAAGTGCTGGACAGACTTCCATTTGGAATGCTCGAGTATCTGCTGCAACTGCAGCAACTCGTCCGACAGTTGAAACTCGAAGCGAACCACCTGTCAGCAGTGGCGTCCTGGCACTCGCCGTGGTCGGCCGGCGAGCCCGCGCTCGAGATAATCCAACGCGGGCTGCAGCGCTTGCGGAACGACCTGTCGCACGCGGGGATCGATTGGGCGAACCTGGCGTCGTTTCTGGAGGAGAGCGGGGTCGGCAAAGACTCGGATGAGCGGTTTGGGAAGTTGTACCGAGACTTCGTGGGCAAGGCGCAGGGACTGAAGCAGTGGCAACAGCAGTTGGTGGAGGTGACGCACGCGTTGAACCAGCGTTCGGCGCAGCAGGACGCTCCGGATTGGCATCTGCCGGTCGAACGAATCGAGCGCCTGGCAGACATTCGCAAGCACTACCGCGCGATCGACGCTGTGGTCGTGCGATTCATGCGCGATGTGCTCGGGGATGCGTGGTTGGCGGACCTGGAGCGGCAGCAGTGGCCCTGGATGCCGGTGGTGGTGGCAGGCGACCGCTACGGCGCGGAACTCTACAGTTCCGGCCCGAGTTTCGTGCGCTTGCCGAAGGCGGAACTGGTGCGCACTCGCTTGTGGCCGCTGTTGGCTCACGAGGTCACCCATTTGTGCATCGGCTGGTTCCGCAGTCATCGCGACGCCAAGGGCACGAGGTGCCCGGAGATCAGCATCATCCCTGAAGACCGCGCGAAGCGGGCGCTGGCGGCACGCAAGGAGCTCGAAACCGCGATCACGAACGAGGTTGTTGCCAGGATCAAGCTCGATCAAGTAGACGCCGAAACCCAGGAAAAGGTCAAGAATCTGGCGTCGGTGTCCGCGAAGGCGTACGCAGAGGAGTTCATGTGCGACGCGGTCGGGCTGCTGGTCGCGGGTCCGGCGTTCGTATGGAGTTTTGCGACCTACCTCGGGCCGGACATTGCGCCGGCACCGCCGTGGCAGGGGGCTGGGTTCGATGGCAACCACGTCGTTATGGGCGCACGGGCCGCGCTGCAAGCGGCCCACCCCCCGCATGGCGTGCGCCTCGCGGTGCTCTGGAGCCTGGCGCGGCGATTGGGCTGGGGGTCACATCTTGGTCGGCTCGACGTGGACATGACGGGGGCCCGCGATCTTCTCGTCGAGTCCGACGAGTCCGGGAAGCCAAAGCACGCGAGGAACGAGGCATGGCTGCGCGTGCTCGACGTGTGGCTAAGTGCTGTGGACACGATCGCGGACCTCAGCCTGGATGCCGCACAGGAAGTCCTTGGCCCGGGCAGGCGAGTGTATGACGCGCCTCGGCACAAGCAGGCCAACGCCATCGTCGACGGGGCCGAGCCGGGCTTGACGGATGCGGCGGTCGTGCTCAACGCGGGATGGATCAAGCGTGTGAAGTTTCCCAAAACTGCGCGGGAAATGCTGGACGGCGGTCCCGCCGTCTCGATGGCGGACAGGCTCTTCCCCGGACATCAGCATGCCGTGGGCGAGTTGTTCGGGGGGCTGGTGCTGATGCTGGATGACTGCCTGACGCGGGACTGGAAGGCCATCCGGGAGCAAGCAAAAAAAGGAGACTGACGATGCCGAGGGCCGTGGTCACCATCCGATATCCGGGCGATGTGCGAAAGGGCTTTGACACGCTGCGGGCTTTGTCTGAGCAAGGCGACTTCCTCTGCACGACGCGATGCGTTGTCGAGTCGTGCGAGTACGCGTTCGGCGCGGCGGACTACTTCCTCGTCCTTTTCGCGTCGACATGGAGCGAGATCTCGACCGCGGTCGAGAAGGTACAGGCGGAGTTGAATAAGATGCTCGTGGCGTCGGAAGGCGAGACACCGCGCGAACCTAGTTCGTCGCCTTCGCGCACGCTGACAAGCACGGTGCTGGGGCAGCACCCGACACCGGGCTCAAGCCTCGCGTCGCAAGCTACCACCGCACTTGAACTCGTCGTGCATCTGGCCCGTGCCGATCCGCGCCCGCTCGAGGGGAACCTCGCGGAGCGCGTTGGCATCAAAGCGCTTGTGCTGGAGTACGCGCTCGACCGACTCGTCGCTATCGAGCAGATGAGCAAGGCCGCCGAGGAGACGGGTTACAACCTACCGGGCATCGAGCACGTCCGAAAAGCGATCGAAGCCCTGCGGCAATCGCTCCCGTCAAAGGAGACTGGGCGATCAGGGTAAACTGCGCAGACACAAGCGTTTGCGTCATTGCACGAGCCGGGCTATGATTCCAGCCGATGAGAGTTGGGAGAGTAAAGAAGTTGATTCGGGGGCGGAATCGCTGAATGGCTGAGTCGACGTACAGCGCAGGAACTGGATCGTGGGCCGATGAACCCGCATCCAATGGCATGGGCGCGGCCGCACCGGCGGTGCCGTTTGTCGTCAGACAATCGCGTCTCTCGGACTCGCCCGTGGGCCGAGTGATCGAGCACTTGCTCCATGTCAACGGAAAGGGTGCCACGCTGGACGCGATCTCGAAGGCCGTCCAACGCGACGAGTGGCGAGTTCGGGAGCATCTCGACCGCTTGTGCGAGGCCGAACTGGTGTGGCAGCGTTCGGACGGGCACTTCGTGCTCACACCGAGCGGCGAGATGTTCGCGAATGAGCACGCGGACTGAGGTTCTCGGAGGTACGATCGGGGCATGGCCTCAGTCGTCTTCTATTTCCAGGTCCATCAGCCGTTCCGCCTCAAGCGCTATTCGGTCTTCGACTCGCACCCGTTCTACTTCGACACCGAGAAGAACGGCGCGATCGCACGCAAGGTCGCCGACAAGTGCTACCGGCCCACGACGAAACTGATGCTCGACCTCGTCCGACGCCACAAGGGCAACTTCCGCGTCTCCTACGCGATCACCGGCGTCGCCCTCGATCAGATGGAGGAGTTCTGCCCCGACGTGCTCGACCTCTTCAAGGCGCTCGCCGATTCCGGGTGCTGCGAGTTCCTCGCCGAGACCTACCACCACTCGCTCTCGTTCCTCTACTCGCCGCCGGAGTTCCTCGAGCAGGTCGATCGGCACACGGCACGGGTCCGCGAACTCTTCGGACAGACCCCGCGCGTCTTCCGCAACACAGAACTCATCTATCACAACGACCTGTCGCGGTTTCTCGCCAAGCAGAAGGACGATCGCGGCAAGCCGCGCTTCGCCGGCTGCATCTGCGAGGGCGCGGATCGGCTCCTGGGCTATCGCTCGCCGAACTACGTCTATCGACCGCCGGGTGAGGGCGGCAAGCCGCTCACGGGCGCGGGCGGACGGCCGTTCGGGCTGCTGCTGAAAAACTATCGGCTGTCGGACGACATCGCGTTCCGCTTCTCGAACCGCGGATGGTCGGAGTGGCCGCTCTCCGCCGAAAAATTCGCCAAGTGGGTGAACCAGATCAACGGCGACGGGTTCCTCTGCAACCTGTTCATGGACTATGAAACCTTCGGCGAGCACCAGTGGGCGGACACGGGGATTTTCAGCTTCCTCGAGGCGATGCCGGAGAAAGTGTTCGACGTGAACCCCGGTCACAACCACTTCATCACGCCGTCGATGGCGCTGGAGCAGTTCGACGCGGTGGGCGAGTACGACGTGCCGCAGTTCATCTCCTGGGCCGACACCGAGCGCGACCTGACGGCGTGGCGGGGCAACGCGATGCAGACCAACGCGCTCGAGGAGTGCTATCGCCTGGAGCGCGGGATCAAGCACAAACTGTCGCGAGCGGAGCAGGCGGGCGACGCGGAAGAGGCCGAGGACGCCCGGCACCTCCTCGAGGACTGGCGCAAACTCACGACGAGCGACCACTTCTACTACATGTGTACGAAGTTCTGGGCCGACGGCGACGTCCACAAATACTTCTCGCCCTACGACTCGCCGTACGACTCGTACATCAACTTCATGAACGTCCTCGACAGCGTCCGGACGCGCATGGCGGGCGAACCGGCGGCCAAGAGCCGGTAGAGTGCCTCGTCACGGCTCCGTGGACTTTCAATGGTTTCTGAACGTCCAGTTGACGCGCTGGCCGTTGCGCGCGATAATCCGGCATGGCCGCACGCACGAAAAACGCCGAAAGCAATGCAGCCGAGGGCAAGTCTCCGATCGCGCTGGCCGAGGCACAGGATCGCTTCATCTCGGCCTGGGGCCAGATGGGCGCGGCCTGGGGCGTGAGCCGCACGATGGCCGAGGTCCACGCGCTCCTCTATATCACCGGCGAGCCGCTCAACGCCGACGAGATCATGGATCGGCTGCGCATCAGCCGCGGCAACACGTCGATGTCACTGCGGTCGCTGGTCGATTGGGGGCTGGTCGCGCGGACGCTGCGGCGCGGCGACCGCAAGGAGTACTTCCAGGCCGAAGGCGACGTCTGGGCGATGGTGCGGGCGATCGTGCGCGAGCGCATGAAGCGCGAGATGGACCCGGTGCTCGCCACGCTCTACGAGGTCCGCGACCTTACGGCCCTCGAGCGAAAGGACGCGCGGGCGGTCTCGGCCGAGGCGCGGCGGGCGCTCGTCGAGCACAACCGACGCCTCGATGACATGCTCGACCTCTTCCGCACAATGGAGGCGCTCAGCGAGCGATTCGTGAGCCCCGCCGGCCGTGGGCTGCGATTGGCCGCCAGCGTCCTCACCAAGGTGCGCCCGGCATGACCGCCACCACGCGACAGCCCCGCATCGTCTCGGCGGACGTGATCGCGTTCCGCTGGCGCGTCGCGCCGGCAGCCCTTGGCGCAAAGCGCGACGCCACGATCGTCGTGCGTGTCGATGGCACAGCCCGCGCGACGATGGTCGTCGATGGCGCGGAGAGCGCGCTGGCCACGGGCGACGCGACGTGGACGCGCGACGGCGACCTCCTGCACATCGACGCTCCCTGCGTCATCCATGCAACGCTGCGCGAGAGCCGCGACGGCGGACTGCACGCCCTCTACGCCCGCTGCACCGCCGCAAACATGCCCGGAGGACGTTGCGAGTTCGTCGGCGCGGCGTGGGAAGCGTGAGCCCCCACTGGTGGTCAGCATGCGATCGCCGACGCTGAGTCTGAGCGAGTCTGCGAGCGAAGGCTCGCGCTCATCGACCCCCAGGATTCGCTCTCCAAAGCCTCACCCATTCTCGGCGTCAATGAGTCAGTGCCTTCGTACGAAGACGTAGACACCGGCGCAGTAAGCCGCGAGCACGGCGATCCCGCCCCAGAGCACGGCGAGCCCGCCCAGACCGATCTTGTGCGTGACCTGCTGACCCGCGCTGATCGTCACAAACGCCGCCAGCGCGGGGAAGAAACTCCAGAGATAGACCGTCAACGGCAGCACGGTGCCCAACCGCATCGCGGTCAGTGCCCCCGCCACGACCATGACCAGGCACGACCACGAGAGGGCGGCACGCTCGTGCCGCTTGCTCACCACCTCACGCTCGAGCAGCACGAGGCGGCGTGCAAGGTCCTCGGCCGGCGCGGCGGTGAACGGGTCATCCCCATGCTCGACGAGTTTGGCACGCTCGGCGAGCAGTTCGTAGCAGTTCATGGCGATCAGGTCGGGGAGCGGGTTGTTCGCGGGGATGAGGCCAACGTAACTCAGCCTCGGGTGCGTGCCCATCGGCTCATCGGGCCGCGCCTGGGCGTTGACCTCTTCCATCTGCAGCGCAAGGGTGAGCGTCCGCGTGCCCGCGTCGCGCCCGATGTCGCTGCGCAGTCCCCCGGATTTGGCGAGAAAGCGGACTCGGTCGGCCTGGCCTCCGCCCGCCCCGAGCATCTCGACCGCAATCGGCACCGGGCCGTGCAGCAGTTCCCAGCGGAAGTCCTTGGAACGCCACTCGATCCCGCGCGCCTCGATGACGAACGTGCGCCCCGCCTCGTCCGCGAGTTTGACGCGGCCTTGATTCCGCAGCGCCGCATCGATGTTGCGCGTCGCGTGCCGCTCGGCGATATGTACGGCCAGGTCGCGCCGCCGGACGTCGATGATGTTCAGCCGCTCCGGATGATCGGGAAGTTCGCGCAGTTGCCGTGCCGTCAGGTGCTTCGGATCGTCGCGGAACAGGCCCGGAATCACCTGCGAGAACGCGAACGATCCCATCTCGCCGAATCCGCGGCCCGGGCGTGTGCCCTTCGCGTCTTCGAGGCGGACCGAGACCGTGGTGTTCCCCGTGCGGGCGGCATCGGGGCCGCCCGTCGCGATGAACCACACCCATGCCCGCGACGCGAAACTCTCGCCGAGAACCTGTCCCTCGCGGTCAAGGTCGATGACCGCCACGCCCGTCAGCACCAGCCGGTCATACGCGCCCACCTCGGGATCCGCGCCCAGCGACCGCACGCTGTCGGCGTACACCAGCCGATCTCCAAGATCGAGCGGCTGGCCCGCCCCGATCGTGTTCACCACCATCTTCGTCGCGTCCTTGGTGACCGCCTGCTCCATCTTGCGGAAGAAGACCGGCACCACCTCGCCGACGAAAAACATCATCACGACGCTGAGCACCAGCCCGCTCCCGATCGCCGGCGCGAGCAGCCTCACATGGCCCAGTCCGCCCGCCGCCGCCGCCGTCAACTCATTGTCCTGCGACATCCGGTGGTAGCACAGCGTCGCCGCAAAGCCCGCGGCAAATGGCATCGCGTACTGCAGCATCGGCGGGATCGCCAGCAGCATCACGCGGAGCGTCTCTTGTGGGCCTAGCCGACCTTCCGCCGCGTACCGCACCGCCGCCGCGAACGAGACCACCACCACGAGCACCAGGCTCGTCATCAGGATCAGCCGCCAGAAGTCGGCGAGCGTGTAGCGCCAGATGGTCCAGGGATGTCTCGTGGCCTATCTCCGTGCCGTTGTGGCACAAGCGTCCCGCCTGTGCGCGCATTCCTTATCACCCACGCATCCCGCCTGTCCGTGCATTATGCCCGCCGAACCTCGACCTTGCCGCCCGCCATGTCCTTGATCGCGTAGCCGAGCGCGGCCAACTCGTCGCGGATCTGGTCCGAACGCCTGAAATCCTTGGCCGCGCGGGCATCGCGGCGGGCTTCGAGCAGCGAGACGACGCGGTCGTCGTGGTCGATGCCGATGAAGACGCCGATCGAGGTCTGAGCGGATTGAGGCCGTTCGAGCGAGAGCACGCCGAGCACCGCGTCGAATCGCGCGAGCAGCGCAGGATCGGCCTCGCCCGATGAGGTCCACGAGTTGATCGCCGCAATCGCGCCGGCGATGTTCAGATCGTCGTTGAGCGCATCAGCGAACGCAACGCGTGCTTCGGTGCCAGGCGATCCGCTCGCCGACGCCGAGCCTCGCGCGGGCTCGGCCATCGCCCGTCGCCACCGCTCGATCGTCCGCTGCGAATCCGCCAAGCCCTGCATCGTGAAGTTCGCGTTCGACCGGTAGTGCGTCTTGATGAGTTCGAGCCGCAGCGCCGCGGGCTCGATGCCTTTCGCAAACAAATCCCGCGCCGTGAAAAAGTTGCCCTTGCTCTTGGACATCTTCTCGCCCTCGACGAGCAGGAACCGCGGGTGGAACCACATCCCGGCATACGTCCCGTCCAGCGGCGACCGGTTGAACGCCGAGCACGACTGTGCAATCTCGCACTCGTGATGCGGAAAGATGTTGTCCTCGCCCCCCGAGTGCAGGTCGATCAGCGGCAGGCCATTCTCAAGGCTCAGGTTGGCGAGCACCTCCGGCGAGAGCGGCCCTTGGCCCTGAGCGGCCCGCAACCGGCTCGCGCTCATCACCGAGCACTCGATGTGCCAGCCGGGATAGCCCCAGCCCCACGGGCTCTCCCACTTCATGATGTGCCGCGGGTCTTCCTTCCACAGCAGAAAGTCCGCCGGGTGCTTTTTCTGCTGCTGGTGCTGGGCCGAGACGCGCCCGCCCTCGCCCTCGCGGAGTTTGTCGAGCGTGTTGCCGCTGAGCCGGCCATACGTCGGCATCGACTGCACCCGGAAATACACGACGCGAAAGCCCGGCTCGCCCGTGACATACGCGAACGGCTGGCCGTCCGGGGCCGTGGTGCCGAGCAGTCGCCGGATCACCGCGATCATGCCCGCCACGTTCTCCGTGGCGCGCGGCATCAGCGTCGGGTCGCGCTCGGCATCGATCGCCAGTTTCAGCCCAAGCCGCTTCGCGTCCTCGCGGAATCGCATCTCGTAGAACCGCGCGATCTGATAGGGATCGTTCGGATTGACCTCAACGCCCGCCGGGATCTTGCCCGCCTTCTTCGCCTCCGCCAGCCGCCGGCCCGCGATCGCCATCCGATCCTCGCCGTGCTCCCCGCCCTCGGCGTCGTCGGTCATGTGCCCCACATCCGTGATGTTCATCACATGGACCACCTCGCGCCCGCGCCGATCGCGCTCGGCCCGTTGCTCCGGTGACTCGTTCGCCACTTCGCACAGCGGCGATTCCAGCCAGCGACGCAGCAGATCTGCGGCGAGAAAGGACCGGAAGTTCCCGATGTGCGCGTCGTCGTAGACCGTCGGGCCGCAGGAATAAAACGTGATCCGCGAAGGGTCGGCTGGGCGAAACTCCTCCAGTCGGCGCGTCAGCGTGTTGTAGAGTCGCAGCGGCATGGGCGGATGGTAGAACGTCGCACGATCGCACAGGTCGGCAGACCTCTACAACCCGGATCACGCCTCCGGCGTCGCTTCCATCGGCGCGGGCTCCGGCTCCGGTTGCACCGCCTCGATCCGCACCCGCGTCGCACGCGTCGGCTCGGCATCCGTCACCCGCAGCAGCGCGCCGGACAGTTCCACCGTCTCGCCCGCGGCCGGAATACGGTGTAGCGCCGTGCTCACCAGCCCCGCGATCGTGTCGTACTCGTCCGACTCCGGCAGTTCGATGCCGATCGCCTTCAGCCGCGCGTTCGCATCGTGGATGTAGGCCCGCGCATCGATGTCGGCGGCCCGAGCCGCCTCATCCACCACGATCTCCGGCGCGTCGTCCTCCGGTGCCTCATACTCGTCCTGAATCTCCCCAACGATCTCCTCGATGATGTCCTCCAGCGTCACCAGGCCCGACGAGCCCCCAAACTCATCCGCCACCATCGCGATATGAACCTTCTTGTCCACGAACTCCTGCAGCAACTCGCGAATCGTCTTGGTCTCGGGCACGAAATACGCCGGACGCAGGATCGTCCGCAGTTCGAAGCCCTTGCCACCGCCGCGCGGGCCGTCCCCTGCCATCCAACGCATCAGATCCTTGATATAGAACATCCCCACGATCGTGTCGAGCGTGCCCTCATACACCGGAATGCGCGAGTGACGGCACGTCCGGATGAACCGCACCACCTCGCCCAGATTGTTCGTCAACTCCAACGCCTCGATCTCCGTCCGCGGCGTCATGATCTGCCGAACCGTCGTGCTGCTGAACTCCACGACCGCCTCGATCATGTCTCGCTCGGCCTGATCGACCTGACCCTCGTGCTGCGCCTCATCCACCGCCGACATGATCTCCGCCTCGCGCTGCTCGGCCTCCGTCTCGTCCGTGCGGCCCGCGAGCCGCCGGATCGTCTCGTCGAGCAACGCCACCACCTTGTTCAGCGGTGCCTGCAACGAGTGGCACACCCGGATCAGCCACGACCACGCGTACACCGTCCGCTCCGCCGCATAGCCCGCCACGCTGTGCGGGATCAGCAGGCCCACCACCCATACCACCAACGACGCACCGGCGACTCCGATCAGAACCTGCAGCCCGCTCGGCGCGGCACGGTCGGAGAACGATGCCACCCAGAACACCGCCGCCACCGCCGTCACCATATTGCACACGATCCTCGGCAGCGCGACCGCGGTCAGGTGCCCATCCACGTCCTCGAGGATTCGCTCCACTCGTCGCTCGCCCGCGCCCCCGCCCCGCTCCTGCGAGAGTTCCACCAGCCGCGTCCGCGTCATGTCCTTCAGCGAATGAAACAGCGTCGAAAGCAGCCCACCAAGGCCCGTCGCACCGATCCCGATCCACAGCCAGCCGGTGCCGTTCACGGCACGCTCCCAAACGTCGCCCCGACTCCAAGTTCGATCAACAGCGCGTCCTCAGCGCCGTGCATCCGGCTCGCGGCTTCCGGATCGTGATCGTCATGCCCCAGGCAGTGCATCAGCCCATGCACCACATACAAAAGTAACTCACGCTCGACGGGCAGGCCGTTCGTTGCCGTCTGGCGGGCCGCCTCGTCGATGCACACCAGAACATCCGTGTCCAGGCCAATCGCCTGAATGCCTCGAAGTTCGCCCGGCTCGCCGCGATGAGTCGGCGAACGCAGATCAAACGTCAGCACGTCCGTCGTTCCCTCAACCCCAGAATGACGACTGTGCGCGCGCTTCATCTCCGCGTCGCCGACGATCCGAATGCCCAGCCGCCCGCGAACTCCCACGGTCTGCATCGCGCAACGCGCACGGTGGGCAAGCCACGTCTGACGGTCGGCATCCAGCCGCCCCGAAGCGTCCGTCACCTCGATCTCAATGGTCTCGTCGGATTCCATAGGCCCCACGTCCGTCATCCCATGCGTCGCGCCAGCCTCGCCTCTTCGTACCCCGCCAGCCTTGAACTGTAGGTCGTCGCGCTCGCAAAGTGGGCTCCGTGGCGATATTTGTTTATATTATGTTTGGCATGCGGCCACGCACATCTCGACAAGTGTCTGGAATACGAAAGAGTGTCTCTTCCTCGCCTTGCCTCGCTCACTGCCAGCGTGGGGTAGGCTCCTCCCATGTCCGACGATCGCCCAGCCTGCGAGTCCTCCAGCGAATGGTCTGAAATCTCCGCGCCATCCACGCCCCCGACCCGCCGCACCCCCGGATTCGTCTGCGACGGCTGCAACTACCCCCTCTGGCAGATCCGCGATCGCCGCTGCCCCGAATGCGGCCGCGAGTTCCTCCCCAGCGACTACGACTTTGTGCCCGGCACGGTCGCCTTCGCCTGCCCCCACTGCGACCAGCCCTACTTCGGCAAGGGCACATACGGACGCCTCGAGCCCTTTGTGTTCGGCTGCGTCAACTGCGGCCGGCGAATCCACATGGACCAGGCCGTCCTCACCCCCGCGCCGGGCGTCGATCCCGCTCGCACCGTCGTCGGCGCGCTCCCCTGGCTCGATCGCGCCCGCATCGGCCGCTTCACGGCGTGGCGGCGGACGCTCTCGATGGCCCTCTTCCATCCCGATCGCCTCGCACGCTCGATCCCGATCAACATGGGCGCTGGCCCGGGCGTCTGGTTCGGAATTCTTACATTCTTGCTATATATTCTTGTGCTCATCGGGCCGCTGATGCCCTTCATTGCCATGATGGCCCCGGGCGGTGGCGGCGCGATGGCTTTGAGGGCTGTCATGCCGCTTCTCGTGTTCGCAACCGCGGTTCTCGCGCTCATCCCGCTCTGGGGCCTGGTCGCGCATCTCACGCTCGCGATCACCGGTCCGCGCGCCGCCGGCCCGGGCCGCACCATGGCCGTCCTCGGCTTCGCCTCCGCCTGCGCCATCCTCGCCGCCATCCCTTGCTTCGGGATCTATCTCATGCCCATCGCGCTCATCTGGCCCGTCATCAGCGGCACGATCATGCTCATGCACACGCAGCGCGTCGGTTGGTTTCGCGCGCTCCTCGCCGCTGGGTCGGTGCCGCTCCTGCTCTTCGTCGCGAGTGCGGCCATGGTCATCTTTCCGATGATTCTGGTGACGCGCGGCATGGCGCAAATGTCAGTCAATCAATCAGCAGCAGCACAGGCGAGACTCGCCGCAGCCGCCGCCGGAACCCTCCCGCCCTCGGCGTCCCCATCGACCTTCGGCGTCGGCGATGGGCTCCGCACCTTCCTCGCCGATCACGGCCGCTGGCCCACCCACGCGCTCGAAGCCATCGAGGCCAACGCCATCTCCGCGACCACCCTCTGCCTCCCCGATGCCACCATCGTCCGCCAACTCGGCGACGTGCCCGCGGGCGGGACGAGCCTCGATAAGTTCGTCTTTCTTGAGAAATCAGTCGCGCAGCGCGCGATCGAGCGTGCCGCGGGACAACTCCCGCCCACCGTGACCTCCCACCGCCTCGGCGACTTTGTCTTTACCTATCACGGCATCGATCCCAAGGGCGACGGACGATTGTGGATCGCGGTCTGCCGCGGCGAGCGCATGCCGCGGTTCCCGATCGGGACCATGGGCCGAGGGCTCGTCGCCGCACAACTCGATGGCACCATTCATAACGTCAACGAGGCCGACGTGGCGCAGGCGCTGCGGGATCAGAACGCGATCCGCGCGGAGAACGGCTTGCCGCCGCTGCCCGACCCGGCAGACGTGACGCACGAGACGCGGGCGACGAGCACGGACCAGCCGAAGGAGCCTTGACTCGTGCCACCGAGTTCGCAAAGTCTTCGATGCGAACTCGGTGCCTCCCGCCACACCGACTTCGCAAAGCCGAAGTTGGTGGCACGCCATGCGAAACGTTTCTACAATTGAAACTTCCTAAAAGAAAGACCCCCGCGTTTCCGCAGGGGCCGAGTGCTTACACGATCTATGCCGCGTGCGTTCTACCGCTCCGGCATCCTGATCTTGTCGGTGCCCATCGCATCGTGCGCGTCCATCCCGCCGCGAGTCGGGAAGGAGTCGCGGCCCGCTCCTCCTCCACCACCCGCTGCCGCACCGCCACCTGCCGCAGCGCCGCCCGCCGCCCCGCCGCCAGAAGCATCGCCCCACTGCGCCCGCTTGAGCGAGAGCCCGATCTTGCGGTCCGCCGTATCGACGCGGAGGATCTTCACATCCACCTCGTCGCCGGCCTTGACGACATCCTGCGGGTTCTCGACCTTGTGATCGGCGAGTTCGGAGATATGCAGCAGGCCCTCGAGGTCGGCCTCGAGTTCCACGAACACGCCGAAGTTCGTGATCTTCGTCACCGCGCCGCGGACGACCATGCCCGGCTTGTAGTGCTCGGGGATCGCGGCGATCCACGGGTCCTCGGTCAGTTGCTTCACGCCCAGGCTCACGCGCTGCTTCGACTGATCCACGTCGAGCACCACGCACTTCACGCTGTCGCCCTTCTTGACAACTTCGTTGGGGTGGGTGACCTTCTTCGTCCACGACATGTCGGAGATGTGCAACAGGCCGTCGATCCCCGGCTCGATCTCGACGAACGCGCCATAGTTGGCCATGTTGCGGACCTTGCCCTCGATCACCGTGCCCGGCGGATACTTCTCGGCCACGAGTTCCCAGGGGTTCACCTCGGTCTGCTTCATCCCGAGGCTGATCTCCTGCTTCTCCTTGTTGATGTCAAGGACGACGACCTCGACCTCCTGCCCGGGCTGCACGATCTCGGACGGGTGGTTGACGCGACGCGTCCACGACATCTCGGAGATATGCACGAGGCCCTCGATGCCATCCTCGAGCCGCACGAACGCGCCATAGGACATGATGTTGACGACCGCGCCCTTGATGCGCGAGTTGACGGGGAACTTCTTCTCGATCTGCTCCCAGGGGCTCTCCTCACGCTGCTTGAGGCCCAGCGCGATCTTCTCCTTCTCCCGGTCGATGTTCAGCACCTTGACCTCGACCTTCTGGTCGATCTTGAGAAGTTCGCTCGGATGGTTGATCCGGCCCCACGACATGTCCGTGATATGCAAGAGCCCGTCGATCCCGCCCAGGTCCACGAACGCGCCGAAGTCGGCGATGTTCTTGACCGTCCCGTTGATGATGTCGCCCTCTTTGAGGCCATCGAGCAGACGCCGCTTGGCCGCGTCGCGCTCCTCCTCGATGAGCTTGCGCCGGCTGATCACGATGTTGCGCCGCTCAAGGTCAATCTTGAGGATCGACGCACGCACCCGCTTGCCGATGAAATCGCCGATCTCGCCGGGGCGGCGCACATCGACCTGCGACGCGGGGAGGAACACCGGCACGCCGATATCCACCAGCAGCCCGCCCTTGATCTTCCGCATCACCGTGCCCTCGACCACGTCGCCTTCCTTCGTCGTGTCCGTGATCCGCTGCCAGTTCAGCATGCGGTCGGCCTTGCGCTTCGAGAGCGCGATGAGCCCGCCCTCGCCCTCCATGCTCTCGAGGAGCACGTCGATCATGTCGCCGACCTTCGGCTCGTTCCCCTCGAACTCCTCCTTCGGGATCAGCCCCTCGGACTTGAGCCCGACCTCGACGACGATGTCCTCACCGGCCGTCCCCACCACCTTCCCTCGAATCAGTTTGCCGGGCGACAACTCCTTGATCGCATCGCCCAGGAACGAATCCATATACGCGGCGTCTTCGGCCTTGGGCTTGCTCCCAAAGGCCGCCGCCAGCATCGCATCGGCCTCCGAGTCGGTGCTGCCAAGTGACGCCAACAGCGTTTCGTCGATCATGATTCCGTTTTTCCTTCGATCTCGCCTGTGCCCTAGCCTCGGCCTGCCGGCTTGCCCGATGCTCGCACCTGCGACTCTCGATCAGAGCCCTTGACGACCCCGACCGGCCCCTCTGGGGCGGTTGTGCCCACTTCTCTTGCCCGCTTCCCGCACACGCGAGAATGAACGCGGACCGGCAGAAACAGGATGGAAGTCTAGGCCGCCTCCATCCTTCAAACACCACCCGCCAGCGGTCCTCAGGCACCCGCGCCCGATGCCACTCGCGCATACATCCCGTCAAACTGGTCCAGCACCCGTTCGTGATTCAGGTGCTCCATCACCCAACGACGGCCCTTCTCCCCCATCTCCTCCGCCAACTCGGGCCGCATCAGCAACCGACCAATCGCCGCTTCCACCTGCGACGCCTCCGCCGAGTCGATCACGATCGAACTCCCGCTCGCCTCCAACTCCGGCCAGATGTCCACCGCCTTCGTCGTCACCACCGGCGTCCCGCACGCCAACGCCTCCACCAGCACCAGCCCGAAGTTCTCCTGGTACGACGGCAGCACCAGCATCCCCGTCCCTCGAAGCACGCCGATCTTTGCCGCACCCGTCACATGTCCGAGGAAATGCACCCGCCCTCTCACGCCTCGCGCCGTCGCCAACGCTTCCAACTCACGCTGATATTCCGCCGCGCCCGTGCCCGCGATCAGCACCTCCGCGTGCTGCCCGCGCGCCGCCAGCGCGCCCACCGCCTCGATCAGCCGCTCGATGCCCTTCTTCGGATGCAGCCTCCCCATGAACCCGATCGTCGGCAGGGTCGAATCGCCCGGCAACGCCGCTCGGCACGCCTCACGCGCCGGCAAGATGCGATACGGCTCCATATCAAGAAGCAGCGGAACCACTCCCGCGCGATCCTTCGGCAGCCAGCGACGAGCCTGCCTCGCTTCGCCCTCGGCCGTGCAATGAACCACCCCCGCACCGCGGATCATCTGATTCCCCACCAGCCGCAGATACGCCTGCTTCTTCAGCGCCTTCTGCGCCATCGACCAGTCGTCGAGCATCCCGTGCGCGCTCAACACATACGGCGTCCCCACCCGCCGCGCGATCTGCGCCACATGCGCCGACGCCGGCAGCCAGATCTCCTGAATATGCACCAGGTCCGCCTTCGAGAACAGCACCTCGAGCGTCCGCCGCGACCACCGCGACAGCAACTTGATCGGCCCCCCCAACGGCGGAATCTCCAGCACCTTTGGCTGCCCGGGTTCACCGGCCTTCCACGCCTCGGGCACGTCGCGGGCCTCAAACGTCACCAGCGTCACCTCGTGCCCGCGCTGCGCCAAGCCGGCGCACAGATCAAGCGTGGCGCGAGCCACCCCGCCGTCCTCAGTCCGGACGCGTGTCAAAAAATGTACCACCCGCATGACATCCACCCTTTTGGAGCGCGTGTGCGTCTCCTCAAAGGTGCATCACGATTCCGAGAATGCCACTTGGCGGCCAGTTTTTTCTCGCACAAGCCCGAACAGCCCCTTCACGCAGGCGATGAGCCTCGCACCATGGTCCGAAAAAAAACCGCGGCCCGGACGAATCCGAGCCGCGGAGTCTTCACTTGTCGCTTCCCCCGCTCAAGAGCGGGCCGAAGGTCTTAGCGGCGGACGCGACGGACGATCCCGACGCCCGCGAGCCCAACCAGGCCCATCCACACGCCCGTGGGGAGCGGGATGGTCTGCTGGATGATTTCCTGCACCTTGAGGTCCACGAAGGCCTTGGTGAAGGAGACGGCAGTGTTGCCGCCCAGGCGGAGTTGGTTGAGGTCCCAGGCAGCGCCGTTGACCGGACCCATCGGACCCATAAAGCCGACGCCGAAGGCCATGTTGATGTAGTCGCCCTCGGTCGTCCCAAAGCCGCCGGAGACGCGAGCGCCGGGGGTCTTGAGGAAGCCGCCCGCGCCGTCAGCCTTGTAGTTGATGGCGTTGGGATTGATCGGCGGGGTGCCAACGGTCTTGCCGTTGATGCCCAGCGCCGCGGCCGTGGTCGCGCCGTTGTTGAGGTCAGCGTCAACGACGACGTTGAGCAGCGCGTTGCGAGCGTTGAGCGCCGCCGAAAGGCTGGCGAACGTCACCGCGGCGTTGACGATGTCACGGTCCTCATCCGTGATCAGGATGAAGTTCTGCGCCGCACCCGGACGGAACGTGTAGCCCATGCCGAAGTTCACGCCCGCGTAGCCGTCCTCGGTGCTACCGGTGGTGACGAGGCTGCCCGCTGCCGTGGCGAACTGGGCGGCAGTGCCGAACTGGCCACCACCAACGTTGATCTGACGGCCCGCGTTGCCCGCGCCGCCGCCGCCGAACCCGACCAGGCCGTACTGGGCGCTCACACCCTTGGATGCAAGGCCCGCGTTCAGCGACGCGATCATGCCCGCGATCCAGGCATGCTCGCCACCCATCGAACCCGACTCGTCCACCACGAACACGATGTCCGCGATCGAGGCCGCCTGCGCCGAGGCTGCCACCATCGCCGCGGCCATAAGGCCGCTAGCAATACCAATCTTCATCTGTGAACCCTCCTTCTCTGCGTGTTTCCGACCCAACTCTTCTCTTTCAGCCCAAGTGGCGGCATGAGGCCATTGCCCCATACTCACTTGTGCCCATCTAGCCTACCTCATAGGCGACAAATGGCAACCGTTCGGCCGCTAGAATCAGCGAAAATTGCCCATTTCCTTAACAATCGCCACGATTCCATCATATGTTATCGGACTACTGTCAAGATGGGTAACTTTCCTCTCTCAGCAACTTCACCAGCCCCTTGTCGAACGCGCCTCGTGTCAGCACCAGTCCCGCCCCCGCCTCTCGCGCTTGGGCCAGCGCCTCCACGCCAACATGCGGCCCAAACGCCACCACGCGCACCACGTCCTTCGACGCTTCGATCAACTCGATCGCGCCGGGTGCCTCAAGGTCAACAATCAGCAGCCGCACCGGCGAGTCCGCCAGCCGCGCGCGCAGCATCTCGACCGTCCGCGCCGGGCGTGCCGCCACACCCATCGCCTCCGCCGTGCTCTTGATCCGCGTCGCCCACAACAAGTCCGCCGCAGCATAGAGAACCATCGCCCCGAGCATAGCCCGGCGCGCATCACCCCCGGCAGCGATCGGCCTCGCTCGTTAGACTCCTGCCCATGGCCGATGCCTTCGTTCCAACTCCCAAAGACCGCTTCACCTTCGGGCTCTGGACCGTCGGCAACACCGGCCGCGACCCCTTCGGCGAGCCCACTCGCGCCGCCATGACACCAGCCCAGATCGTCGAACTCCTCGCCAAGGCCGGCGGCGACTCGCACGGCGTCTGGGGCGTCAACTTCCACGACAACGACCTCGTCCCCATCGACGCCACCGCCGCCGAGGCCGCGAGCATCAAGGAGGACTTCACCGCAGCCCTCAAAAAGGCCCGGATGCGGGTCGGCATGGTCACGGGCAACCTCTTCACTGACCCAGTCTTCAAGGACGGTGCCTTCACCAGCAACGACGCCGAGGTGCGGGCCTACGCCGTCCAGAAGTCCATGCGCGCGATGGACCTCGGTGCGGAGTTCGGTGCCAAGTTGTTCGTCCTCTGGGGCGGACGCGAGGGCGTCGAGACCGACGCGGCCAAGGACCCCATCGAGGCCGAGCGACGTTTCCGCCGCGCCGTCGATTTCCTCTGCGACTATTCGATCCATCGGCGCTACGAGTATCGCTTCGCGCTCGAGGCCAAGCCCAACGAGCCGCGCGGCCACATGTATTTCGCCACCACCGGCCACTACC
>JBJXFQ010000126.1:0-17509 GCA_046155605.1 Phycisphaerales bacterium | reverse complement strand
CCCGCGTTCGCCGCCGCCGCTTGGGCCTCCGCCGGTGGCATCGCGTTCGGCCTTTTTGCCGATGCTGCTGAGGAGGCCGGCGAGCAGGGCGCGATGGATGGCGTCGGTCGCGGCGGGCGCGGTGTTGGCGTGGAAGCCCATGTCGGCGACGAGGGAATGGATCTGCTCGTGGGTGCTGTCCCACTCGCGCATGCGGACGAAGGAGAGGAAGCGTTCCTGGCACCACTTGCGGAGCTTGCTGGAGGTGAGGTGCTCGCCGCGATCTCGCCAGGCGCGCCAGAGATTGAGGATGGCGAGGAAGTCGGAGGTCTCGTCGCGGAACTCGGCGTGGGCGGCGTCGGCCAGGTCCTGCTTCTCGATGGGGCGATCGCGCGGGTCCTGCGTGGCGAGCATCGCGGCGATTGGCTGCACCTCGGCGAGGCAGCCCTCCTCCGCGGCGGCGAGGATCACGCGGCCCAGACGCGGATCGAGCGGGAGCTTGGCGAGGCGACGGCCAAGCTCGGTCAGGTGGTTCTCTTCGTCGATGGCGCCGAGTTCGAGGAGCGTGTCGTAGCCGTCGCGGACGAGGCGGTGATCGGGCGGATCGATGAACGGGAACTGCTCGACGGGCCCCAGGTTCAGCGATTTCATCTGGAGGATGACGCTGGCGAGGTTGGTGCGGACGATCTCGGGATCGGTGAAGGCAGGGCGGGTGCGGAGGTCGTCCTCGGAATAGAGGCGGATGCAGACGCCCGGCGCGACGCGGCCGCAGCGGCCCGCGCGCTGATCGGCGGAGGCCTGCGAGATGGCTTCGATGGGAAGGCGCTGGATCTTGCTGCCGGGGCTGTATCGGCTGAGGCGGGCGATGCCGGTGTCGACGACGTAGCGGATGCCGGGGACGGTGAGGGAGGTCTCGGCGACGTTGGTGGCGAGGACAATGCGGCGGCCGGAATGAGCCTCGAAGACGCGGTGCTGCTCGGCGTTGGAAAGGCGCGCGTAGAGCGGGAGCACCTGCGTGTTGGGCGGATGGTGCTTGCGGAGGTCTTCAGCGGCCTCGCGGATCTCGCGCTCGCCGGGGAGGAAGACGAGGACGTCGCCCGGGCCTTCGTGGGCGAGCTCGTCGACGGCGCGGAGGATGGCGTCGTTGTCGCGGTCGTCGTCGGTGGGGCGGTAGCGGGTCTCGACGGGATAGGTGCGGCCCGAGACCTCGATGACTGGGGCGTCGTTGAAGTGCTTGCTGAAGCGCAGCGGATCGATGGTGGCGCTGGTGAAGACGATCTTGAGATCGGGCCGGCGCGGGAGGAGCTGGCGGAGGTAGCCGAGGAGGAAGTCGATGTTGAGGCTGCGTTCGTGGGCCTCGTCGATGATGATGGTGTCGTATTGGAGGAGGAGGCGGTCGCCCTGGGTTTCGGCGAGGAGGATGCCGTCGGTCATGAGTTTGACGAGGGTCTCGGGTCCGGTGCGGTCGCCGAAGCGGACCTTGGAACCGACGAGGTCGCCGTGGCGGGTGCCGAGTTCCTCGGCGATGCGTTCGGCGACGCTGCGGGCGGCGATGCGGCGGGGCTGGGTGTGGCCGATGCTGCCCCGGATGCCTCGCCCGAGTTCGAGGCAGATCTTGGGGAGTTGAGTGGTCTTGCCCGAGCCGGTTTGGCCGCAGACGACGACGACCTGATGATCGCGGATGGCGGCGGCGATCTCGTCGCGCTTCTGGGCGACGGGTAGTTCGGCGGGATAGGTCGGCTTGGGGAGGCGCGCGCGACGGCGGGCGACGAGCGCGGCGGAACGCTCGATGGCGTGCGCGATGGGCTCGAGCGCGCGGTCGGTGGCACGCGGGACTTGGTCGTGTTGTGGCTGGCGGCCGCGGGCGGTTCGCGCGAGGGCGCGGAGGCGCAGCCCGAGCCGATGCGCGTCAATGAGCGAGCAATCGCGAAGGCGGGATTCGAGGGCCGTCGGGTCCATCAGCGGCAGACACTACGCGCCGGACTATCGCGTCGGGAGGAGCACCTCGTCGAGGGGTCGGCCCGAGCCGGTAGCAGCGTTCTTGCCGGTGGTGTCAGTGCCGAGGATCTCGCGGAGCTTTTTGCGCGCGACAGTCGGCGCGGCCTCGCGGGTGGCGTCGATGTCGGGCTTCAGACCCTTGCCGTTGAAGCGTGGGCCGACGGCGGGGGTGAAGTCGTAGGCGGCGAGCCACATGACCCAGCCTTGCCCGATGTCGTAGGGACGTGAGGTGAGCGGCTTGCCGGAGGTGGTCTGGCCGACCTGAGCGGCGCGGCCGGTGGTGGTGAGGAGCCAGACGAGGGGCTCGGTGGAGGCGCTGGTGCGTTTGGTGGTGAGGACGATGACCGGGCCGTCAAAGGGGCGCGGGGTCGGCTCGACGCGGACGAACGCCGCGCCACGCTCGTCGATGGTTTGTTCGAGCGTGAGGACGGAGGCGGCGCTGTCGATGGTGACGGAAGCGGAGGGTTTCGCGCCGGCAAGGGATTCGACGCGTGCCGATTGGCCGAAAAATGTGCCGACATCGGCGGGCGAGGAGAGGAGCCACGAGGCGGCACGCAGCGAGGCGAGAGTGACGCCGGGGCAGGAGCGGAGGTCGAGGATGAGGCCGCGGACTGGCGGCGAGTGATCGAGGAGTTCGGTGAAGACACGATCGACGTCCTCGGGCTTGAAGAAGGCCTCGACCTTGAGCGTGGCAATGAAGTCCTCGTCGTTGAAGTCGAGTTTCGACGGCGTGCGATCCTTGGCGGGCCAGTCGGCGAAGAGCGACTGGGTTGCAGCGTCGGGCTTGGGCACCACGAGCGGCATCGTGAACTTGAGGAAGGAGCGCGAGGCGAGCACGGCACCGGCGATGAACTCGATGTCGTCCTTCACGAAGCCGGCGTTGCGGCGAAGGCGCTCGACGTAACTCTTGACCTGGCTCGACTGCGCGAGTTCGGGGTCATAGAGGCGACGCTGGATGGTCTGGCTCGCGGCCTCGGTAAGGGCGGCGTAGTCGCGCAGGGGCGGCGCGTCGGGTTCGATGGGCTCGATGATGACGAGGGCGATGCGCTGGCCGTCTTGCAGCGAGACCTCGATGGGCTTGTCGGGCGCGAAGAGTTTGGTCTTGACGCCCATGGCGCGGAGGCCGCTGACGCCGTAGATTCCCGCTCCGGGCTTGTCGGCGGTGGGGAGGGAACTGGTCCAGGTAAAGAGGATGCCCCTGGGGAAGACGAAGGGGGCGAAGACGGGGCCGAGGGTTCCTTCGACGCCGCCGATGAGGGTCCAGGCGGTTCCCTCGCGGGTCTTGGCGACGAAGCCCTCCTTGGTGGGCTTGGCGGTGATGATGGATGAAACGGGTCCGAGGAAGGGAGTGCGGACGGTGGCTCGATAGACGCCATCGAGCGGGAGGGCGATGGCCTTGCCCTTGGCCCCCTCGATCTTGGCGGGCGTGCCGGCGCACGCGCCGAGGAGCGAGCAGGCACAGATGATCGCGCCGAGGGCGAGAGCGGCAGGGTGTTTCATCGAGGGATTATTGCGCGCGCGTGTTGCTCGCGCGGGCCGGGGCGCTTGATCTATACTCCGCCCCAAGGAAACCACATGCTGAAGCGCTCCCACACGTGCGGCCAACTCCGCGATGCAAATGTCGGCCAGACCGCGACCCTGTGCGGCTGGGTGAACTCGTATCGCGACCACGGCGGGCTGATTTTCATCGACCTGCGCGACCGATTCGGCATCACGCAACTCGTGTTCGATCGGGAGTCGATCGCGCCCGCGCTGCTGGACCAGGCGGACAAACTGCGCAACGAGGACGCGATCGCGTGCGTGGGGAAGGTGCGGATCCGGATCGGCGGGCCGAATCCGAAACTCGCAACAGGGACGGTCGAGGTCGTCGTCGAGACACTGGAGGTGCTGGCGAAGACAGACAATCCTCCGTTCCTTCCTGATGATCTGGCGGCGCTCCCGGCGGAGGAGACGCGGCTGAAGCATCGGTACATCGATCTGCGCCGGCCGCGGATGCAGCACATCTTGGCGACGCGGCATCGGATCACGAAGGTCGCTCGCGATTATTTCGACGAGAACGGGTTTCTGGAGGTGGAGACGCCGATCCTCTATAAGAGCACGCCGGAGGGCGCGCGAGAGTTCCTAGTTCCGAGTCGGCATGTGCCGGGCTCGTGGTACGGCCTGCCGCAGTCGCCGCAACTTTTCAAGCAGTTGCTGATGGTGTCGGGGCTGGATCGGTACATGCAGATCTGCCGGTGTTTCCGGGATGAGGATCCGCGCGCGGATCGGCAGAGCGAGTTCAGCCAGATCGACCTCGAGATGTCGTTTGTGGAGCGTGACGACGTGATGGGGATGATGGAGGGCTTTGCGCGGCGGCTGTGGAAGGCGATCCTCGGGGTCGATGTGCCGACGGTGCAGCGGATGCCGTATCGCGAGTGCATGGAGCGGTTCGGGATCGATCGACCGGACACTCGGTATGGGCTGGAGATCCGCGACGTCTCGGCGATCGCGGCGAAGACGGATTTCCGCGTGTTTCGCGACGCGCTGGCGAAGCACGCCGACGCGAAGCCGTATTTCAGCAAGCGCGGCGTGGTGAAGGCGATCCGCGTGCCGGCGGGCGGCGGCGCGGAGAAACTCACGCGCAAACTGACCGACGGCTACACGGAATGGGTCAAGACGTTCGGCGCGGGCGGCGTGCCGGTGGTGAAGGTCAACGCGCAGGGCGCGTTCGAGACGGGGATCGCGAAGTTCATCGAGCCGATCCGCGCGGAGTTGGTCGCGGCGCTGGGCCTGACGCCCGGCGACACGGTGCTCTTCGCTGCGGATACCTACGCGGTCGCGACGAAGACACTCGGCGAACTCCGCCAGAGAGTCGCGCGGGATGTGGGCATCGTGCCGGAGTGGGGGAAGGCGTGGAACTTCCTGTGGATGATCGATCCGCCGATGTTCGAGCGCGACAAGGACTCGGGCCGGTGGGTCGCGATGCACCATCCGTTCACCGCGCCGCGGCAGGATCAACAAGATGCGTTCGTGGCGGCAGATCCGGGCGATGACCAGACGATCGAGGGCATTGTGTCGGCGGGGTATGACCTCGTGATGAACGGCTCGGAGGTCGCGGGCGGCTCGGTGCGGATCCACAGGCCTGAGGTGCAGGGAAAGGTGTTCAAGTTGCTCGGGATGTCCCCGGAGCAGGCGAAGGAGAAGTTCTCGTTCTTGCTCGAGGCGCTGCGGTTTGGCGCGCCGCCGCACGGGGGGATTGCGTTCGGGCTTGATCGGCTGGTGATGCACCTGTGCGGGACGGACAACATCCGGGACGTGATCGCGTTCCCCAAGACGCAGATCGGTGCGGACCTGATGACCGGCACGCCGAGCCAGGTGACGGACGAGCAACTCAAGGAGTTGTACGTCAAGAGCACATGGACGCCGGTGCAGCCTGGTTGATCGACCCGAGCCTTCGCTCGCGGACTCGCTCATGCTCGGCGTGATAGGCATCGTGCGATGTATCCCTGCGCGGAGCGCAAAAGAAACAGCCCGCGTCGAGGTGACACGGGCTGCTGGAAGTGGCTGGATTGTTCGCGTCGCCGGGCTACTTGCTCTGGGTTACTTGCCCGACGCGCTCGCGTTCGAGAAGAGCGTGTAGAAGATGGCGGCATCGCGGGCATCGGTCATGCCGTCGCGGTTCGCGTCGGCGGCCCCGACGGAATAGGCCCGGAGGAACGCCGCGGCATCGAGCACGTCGATGCGACCATCAACGTTCCAATCGGCGATGGGCGGCGCGAAAGAGCCGTCGCCGGGGTTGCATGTGGTCGCGGCGCAGGGAACGTTGTTGCCGCGGTAGACGCCCATGGCCATCGAGCAGGCCTGCGCGGTGACGACGGTGCAGGTGCCGTTGGGCAGGCAGCAGGCACCGGTCGGGGCTGGGCAGTTCGCGGTGTTGCAACTGGTGCCGTTGCCTCGGAAGGTGCCGTTGATGGAGGCGCAGTGGGCCTCGGTGGTCTGGATGCAGAAGCCCGGCGTGCCGACGGGGCCGCCGGAGATGCAGCACGCGCCGGTGGCCTGCGGCGAGCAGGTGGTGCCGGCGCACGCGGTGCCGTTGCCGCCGTAGGTGCCGCCGAGTTCGGCGCAGCGCTGCTGGGTGACAACGAGGCACTGGCCACTGGGCAGGCAGCAGCGGCCGGTGGGCGATGGAGTCGGACACGAAGTGGGGGAGCACTGCGTGCCGTTGCCGCGGTAGATGCCGCCTGCCATCCGGCAGGCCTCGGCGGTGCGGACTTCGCAGGTGCCATTGGGGAGGCAGCACGCACCCATGGGACGCGGGCAGGTTATCGCGGCACAGAGCGTGCCATTGCCGTTGAAGGTGCCGTTGAGTTGCGTGCATTGGGCCGAGGTGACGACAACGCAGAAGCCGTTGGGGAGGCAGCAGGCACCGCGCGGCGGCGTGGGACAGTTGGCGGTCTGGCAGTTCGTGCCATTGCCCTGATAGGCACCGCCGAGCGTCATGCAGTTGGTTTCAGTGGTCTGGATGCAGTTGGCGGGCGTGGGGGCTGGGCTGCCGCTGAGGCAACACGCGCCGGTGGTCGTGGAGCAGATGGAGTTGGAGCAAGACGTTCCCGGTCCGCGCCAGATGCCGTTGGCGGTGGCACAGGCTGCTTGGGTCAGCACGGAGCAACTGCCGTTGGGGAGGCAGCAGGCACCCGCGGGCGAGGTGCAGTTGGCGGTGGCACAGTTGGTGCCGTTGCCGCGATAGATGCCGCCCATCGCGGTGCAGTTGGCCTCCGTGAGGATCATGCACGGCGGCGTGCCGGGGATTGGATTCGTGAGGCAGCACGCGCCAATCTGCGGCGAGCAAGTGGTCGCGGCACAAAGGCTGCCGGGCCCGCGCCAGATGCCGCCCTGACCCGTACAGACCATCTGCGTGGCGATGACGCAGGAGCCATCCGGGAGGCAGCACGCGCCCGAGGCCTGCGGGCAGGCGGTCGAGGAGCAGAGCGTGCCATTGCCGCCATAGACGCCGCCTGCGGCCATGCACTGCTGCTGAGTCGTCACGGCGCAGAAGCCGTTGGGGAGGCAGCAGCGTCCGGTGACCGTGGTGCATGTGGAGTTGGTGCAGATGGTGCCGTTGCCTTTGTAGACCCCGCCCGCGGCGGCGCACTGAGCCTCGGTCCTGATCTGGCAGACGATCGCGCCCGCGGCCTGGATGCAGCACGCGCCGGCTGGTGTGGAGGTGGCACAGACGCCGGGCGTGTTGCAACTGGTGTTGAGCCCGCGCCAGACGCCGCCGAGACTCGCGCACTGCTGCTGGGTGGTCTGTTGGCAGGTGACGCCGGCGGGCTTGGTGATGCAGCACGCGCCGGAGGGCTGGGCGCAGGTGGTTGCGGTGCAGAAGGTGCCGTTGCCCTGATAGGTGCCGCCGATGCTCATGCAGCCGGATTCATTGAGCGTGACGCAAAGGCCGGTGGGAAGGCAGCAAGCGCCGGTACCAGGCTGCATGGGGCAGATGCCGGCGGTGGCGCAGTTGGTGCCGTTGCTGCGATAGACGCCGCCGAGGGCGGCACACTGCTGGGCCGAGACCTGGTGGCAGGTCGTGCCCATCGAAGTGGTGACACAGCACGCGCCGGTGATGGCCGCGCCTCCGCAGGCCGGGGTGGAGTTGCAGGAGGTGTTGTTGCCCTGATAGATGCCACCTGCGGCCGCGCATTGCTGCTGTGTCAGGTTCTGGCATGTGACGCCGGCGGGACTCGGGATGCAACACGCGCCGGTCTGGGCGTGCGCGGTTGTTGCTGCGGCCAAGGCGACGAACGCCATGAGGCCTTTCCAAAGACGACCCTTCATGCTCATCTCCTTCGAAGAAGCGATCGCGAGAGAATGCGATGACTCGAAACCACACATGTGACGGACGCGGCCCCGTCGCCGCCATTGCCGCTCCCATTGTCGCAGAATTGCACTTTGACGCAAGGGGTCTTGAAGGGGAATGGCAAATCGTCACACGCCGTTCGGCTTTGGTGAGGCAATAGGCACCGGGTTGAGGCGTTGACTCTTGAGGCCGGGGCCGCTTGGATTGCGCGATCCCAGCCAAGGAAGTGCGCATGCCCACTCTCGCTCTCATCGGCCCGATCGGCAACATGGAGGCGTTGATCATTCTGGCGGTCGCCCTCCTGATCTTTGGTCGGCGTCTGCCCGAGGTCGGTCGGAGTCTGGGCAAGGGGATCGTCGAGTTCCGCAAGGGGCTGTCAGGCGTTGATCGCGAGATCAGCGAGGCGGCAAGGCAGCCGGAGCGACCACTGCCTGAGCCGATGCAAGCCCCGGTCAACTCGGCGGGCGAGGATGTCCGCGTGAGTCGCTCGGCGACGGTACACGGCGATGGTGCCGCGGGCTGAGGCGTCTGTCGCCGCGACCGAGGCCGGCGAGTTACCATCGGACATGACAAATCGAGTTCTCGTCGGTGTTCTGTGGATGGCTGTGCGCGCGATGGCGCAGGCTCCCGATGTCGCGCCGCTGCCGATCGTCGAAATCACGGCGGACAACACCGTGATCGATCGTTCATGCCGGCTCGTGATTCCTGATCGGGTGATCGAGGACGCCGACGGCAACGGCGTGATTCACGTCACGGCGGACAACATCACCATCGACTTTGACGGTGCGGCACTTCGGGGCTCGGCGAAGTCGGCGGACCCTGACGCCTACCGAGGCACGGCGGTTCGATTGACCGGTCGAAGCGGAGTGACGATCAAGGCCGCGAATGCATCGGGCTACAAGACGGCACTCGTCGCGCACGACTGCCCGGGGCTCACCATCGACGGCGGCGACCTTTCCGATAACTATCGCCAGCGGCTGCGATCGAGCCTAGCGGCGGAGGACGGATCAGACTGGCTCTTTCCGCACAACAACGACGCGGACGAATGGGCGACGCAACACGGCGCGGCGATCTGGATCAAAGGCGGTACCAAAGTCACGATCGCCGGCGTGCGAGTGCATCACGGGCAGAACGGCATCATCCTCGACCGTGTCGAGAACTCGCGGGCCTTTGATAATGACTGCTCGTTCCTTTCGGGCTGGGGGCTGGCGATGTGGCGCTGCCGCGCCAACCTCATCTGCCGCAACGCCTTTGATTTCTGCATCCGCGGCTATTCGCACGGGGTCTACAACCGCGGGCAGGACTCGGCGGGGATCCTGATGTTCGAGCAGAACTCGGAGAACCTCATCGCCGAGAACTCCATCACCCATGGCGGCGACGGCATCTTCGGATTTGGCGGCAAGGAAGCGATCGGCGAGCGACCGGTCGAGGGGCTGAACCTCAAACGCCGGGGGAATAACGACAACATCATCGCCGACAATGACCTCTCCTATGCCGCGGCACACGGGCTTGAGATGACCTTCAGCCACGGCAACATGGTCGCGCGGAATCGGTTCGTCGAGAACGCGATCTGCGGGGTCTGGGGCGGCTATTCCAACGAGTTTCTGATCGTTGAGAACACGTTCGAGCGCAACGGCGACGCGGGCTATGGCCTGGAGCGCGGCGGGATCAACATCGAGCACGGGTCCAACAACCTCGTCGTCGGAAACACGTTCAGCGGCGATGCCGTCGGCGTACACCTGTGGTGGGACAACGATGCCGTCCTGCTCAAGTTGCCCGGAGTGGCGGCGAACGACCGCGGCGTGAGCGACAACACAATCGCTGACAACTCGTTCGAGAAGATGCCGCTGGCGCTCCACCTGCGCGACGCGAGCGAGGGGAAGACGAAGGTCAGCGGCACGGCATTTCTTGCGAACCGTGTGACCGAGGTGGTCAAGACCGTTGATGCCGATGACATTGCCGTGGCGTCGGAGCGCGCGGCACCGATGTATGCGCTCCCGACGTATGTACTGGTTGGCAAGACAAAGCCGGTGGGCGCGCGGGCCTCGCTTGCCGGTAGGCAGAACATCATCATGACGGAGTGGGGGCCGTGGGACCACACCTCGCCGTTGCTGCGGCCCGTGCAGACGGGCAGCGGGCGGCATATCTACGAGTTGCGCGGCTTTAGCGCCGCGACAAAGGTGGCGCTCGAGCCGGTGGAAGGCATCCCCTGGTCGCGTCCGCCTCGGGGCGATCTGCTCATCGAGACGACGCCGCCGACGTATTCCGTGGCCGCGTCGGAGTCCGGGTACTTTCCGTATCGACTGACGGTGACGGATGGCGAGGCGCGGGCGACGACACGCGGGGTGCTGGCCCAGAACAACTGGCGTGTTCTGTTCTTTACATGGACGGGCTCGACAAACCCGCCGATGCCGCCGGCGAACCTGGCGGCGTGGCGCGACGAGGCCTCGGGTGCAACGGTGAAGAAGTCGTTGCTCGCGCGAGCGAATCATCTCTCGCTGCGCTTCGGACATGGCGGGCCGAGCGATCTGAACGTCGCGAAAGAGTTGACCGAGGCCGGGTTTCCGAAGGACCTGCTCGGCGTGGTCGCGACATCGACGGTGCCGATGTCGCAGGGGCGGTGGCGCGTCAAGACGCACAGCGACGACGGCGTGCGCGTGATGATCGACGGCAAGATGGTGCTGGAGAACTGGACGCACCACGGCCCGACGCGCGACGTGGCGGAGTTTGAGATCGAGAAGGCCAGGACCGTTGATGTCACGGTCGAGTACTTCGAGATCGGGGGCTACGCGGTGCTCGAGGTGGAGTTTGAGCCGCTGCCGGCGAAGAAGTAGGCCGACGATTGCTCGTGCTTATCCGTTCTTCTTCTCGAACTCCCGCATGAAGTCGGCGAGGGCCTTGCAGCCTTCCTTGGGGAAGGCGTTATAGACGCTGGCGCGGATGCCGCCGACGTTGCGGTGGCCCTTGAGCCCGTCGAGCCCCTGTGCGAGCGCTTCCTTGACGAACTTGTCGGTCAGCACGTCGCTGGGGAGGCGGAAGGTGATGTTCATGAGCGAGCGGGAGTCCGGCCGCGCGTGCGGGTCGTAGAACTTGGTCGCGTCAAGCACGTCATAGATGAACTTGGCCTTGGCCTCGTTGTGCTTCTGCATCGTGGCGAGCCCGCCCTGCCGCGCAATCCACTTGGCGATCAGGCCCATGACATAGACCGCGAAGACGGGCGGCGTGTTGGGACGGCTCAACTCCGGCACATACGAGCGATACTGCAGCAGGTCGGCAATGTCCTTGCTGCCGGCCTCGATGAGGTCGTCGCGGACGATGCAGAGCGTCACGCCGGCGGGCCCCATGTTTTTTTGCGCCCCGGCATAGACCATTGCGAACTTGGTGAAGTCGAGCGGCCGCGAGTAGAAGTGGCTCGACGCGTCGCAGATCAGCGGAACGCCGACGGGCGTTGCGGGCACGCGGAACCACTCCGTGCCGTAGAGCGTGTTGTTGGAGCAGTAGTGGATGTACGCCGGCTTTGGGCTGTACTTGATCTGGCTGTCGGCGGGGATGTACGAGTGGTTCTTGTCCTGGCTGGTAACGGCAAGGTGGGCCGTGCCGAAGCCCTGCTTGCCGCTGAACTTGACGGCCTGGTCGAACGTCTTCTGTGACCAGTTGCCGGTGACGAGGTAGTCGGCGGTGGTGCCGGGCTTCATCCAGTTCATCGGGATCATGTGATTCTGAGCCGAGGCACCCCCGGTGAGGAAGAGGACCTTGTAGTTGCTGGGGATGTTGGCGAGTTTGCGGATGTCGGCCTCGCACTCCTCGAAAATCTTGTCAACGACCTTGCCGCGATGGGAGTGCTCGAGGATGCCGACGCCCGAGCCGCCGACGTTCCAGACGTCCTGCTGGATCTGCTTGAGGACTTCTTCGGGGAGACAGCCGGGGCCGGCGGAGAAGTTGTAGATGCGTCCTGGGGACATCCCCGCGAGGCTGGCGGCGGCGGGCTTGGCGGGTGCGGACGGCGCGGCAGTGGGGGACATCAGATTGACCTCCGGATTCGTTGCGAAAGTGTACGCGAGAAGCCCGTCAGCCGTCCCAACCCAGCATGATCTGCTCGGCCTTGGCACACCCCGGTCCGCCGAAGCGCTTGATTGCCACCGACCCGTGCGGCAGCGGATGCTTCTCGATCACTGGCGCGATGGCGTCCCAGAGGCGCTCGGCGTTCGGTCCATAAAGATACACCGTGCATCGGCCGTCGCCCCATTCGTCCCCGTCCAACTCGCCCACACCTTTGGCATTGACGGCCTTTGCGATCTCGTCTTGAAGCCGGTGATACCGGTTCATTTCCTCCTGCGGCGGCATTTCGCCAGCGGTCTTGAGGTAGAGCAAGACGGCGTGCTGCTCCACCTCCTCTGCGGGTGACCGGGTTGTTGGCCGATCCTTGCCGCCGAAGAACTTCTTGAGGAATGACATGCCGGAACTGTACCGGATACGCTCGGGTCATGGAACTCATCCACGCCGACGTCGGCCTCGCGATTCACACGGCAACCGGCTCGATTCCGATCCGTCACATCATCGGGATCGGGCGGAACTATGCCGACCACGCCAAGGAGCAGGCGGCGGACCTGCCCACGAGGCCGATGATTTTCACGAAGAACTTCGCGGCAGCGATACCGCAGCACGAGGCGATCGTGATCCCGAAGGCGTGCCAGGATCCCGCGACGGGTGGAGAGCAGGTTGATTTCGAGGCCGAACTCGCTGT
This sequence comes from Phycisphaerales bacterium, assembly GCA_046155605.1. Classification (GTDB taxonomy): domain Bacteria; phylum Planctomycetota; class Phycisphaerae; order Phycisphaerales; family UBA1924; genus JAEUIZ01. Next base: position 4,955 of record JBJXFQ010000126.1, on the reverse strand, counting down.
GGTGATCGGACCCGGGCCGGCGCGCGACGTGCCGCTCGATCGGGCGCTCGACGCGGTGCTCGCGTACACCTGCGGCAACGACGTCTCGGCACGGTGGTGGCAGAAGGAGGGCAGCGGCGGACAGTTCTGCCGCGGAAAGAGTTTCGACACGTTCTGCCCGCTCGGGCCGAGGCTTGTGTCCCCGACGGAACTCGGCGATCCGCAGGCGCTGCGTGTGCGGTGTCGAGTCAATGGGGCCACGATGCAGGACGCCTCGACCAAGGACATGATCTTTCCGGTCGCGGCGCTCATCGCAGAACTCTCGCGCGGCACCACACTCGCGCCCGGCACCGTGATTCTCACGGGCACTCCCGGCGGCGTCGGCATGGCGCGCAAGCCGCCCGTGTGGCTCAAGCCCGGTGATGTGGTTGAGGTCGAGATCGATCGCATCGGCGTGCTGCGCAACTCGGTACGCGCGGAGTAATCTCTCGTCGTTTGTGCGCCCACGCCGAATGGAACAAGGACAGCCTTCATGAAGTTCATCTTGTCGGCACTCATGCTCATGGCGGCCTGTCGGCCGGCGTTTGCGCAGCCGGACCCCGCGGCCAGTCTCGCAAGGCCTACAGCCGCCCAACTCGCGTGGCACGACCTTGAGGTCGGCATGTTCATCCACATCGCCCCGCAGACGTGGCAGGATTCCGAGACCGATGACCTCTCCACACCGCTCTCTGCGATCAACCCGGACAAACTCGACACCGACCAGTGGGTTCGGGTGGCGGGATCGATGGGCGCGAAGTACATCGTCTTTGTCGCCAAGCACGAGGGCGGCTTCTGCTGGTGGCAGACCGCAACGACCGAGCACTCCATCCGCTCCACTCCCTGGCGTGGTGGCAAGGGCGACGTGCTGGGCGATCTTGCGGCGTCGTGCCGGCGCGCCTCGATGCCCCTTGGCGTCTATATCTCGCCACAGGATCGCAAGCATGGCGTGGGCGTGGGTGGACGAGCCAAAGACCCCGCGAAGCAGGCCGACTACGAGAGCCTGTTTCGTCGGCAACTTGTCGAAGTGCTCTCGAACTACGGCCCCATGATGGAAGTCTGGTTCGACGGCAACCTCGCGTTCGACGTCGGCGACATTCTCTCGCGGCATGCGCCCGATGCGGTCGTCTTTCAAGGGCCGCAGGCATCAATCCGCTGGGTCGGCAACGAGGACGGCGTCGCACCGTATCCCGCTTGGAATGCCGTGCGATTCGGTGTGAAAAAGTGGGGCGACTACACCGCCGCGGAGGGCGACCCCGCGGGCAATCGATGGCTGCCCAATGAGTGCGACGCGCGAATCCGCGCGACATGGTTCTGGAAGTCGTTCAACCTCGACACGCTCAAGACCGTCCCGCAACTGATGGACATGTATGAGCGGTCGGTTGGGCATGGAGGCGTGCTCCTGCTCAACCACACGCCTGATCGGTCGGGCCTGATCCCTGAGCCCGATGCGCGGCGGGCCGCGGAGTTCGGGGCTGAGGTCGCGCGGCGTTACGGGACCGCGATCGCCGACACAAGCGGCCGCGCGACATCGCTCTCCGTGCAGCCTTCGGCGGCGTCGGTTGTCGATCGCGTGGTGATCATGGAAGACATCCGCCACGGCGAGCGCGTGCGGATGTATCGCATCGAGGGGGAGACTGACGGCCAGTGGAAGGTGCTCGCGCGCGGCACGGCCATCGGGCACAAAAAGATCGATCGCATCGAGCCCACCAAGGTCGAGCGCGTCCGGCTGATCGTTGAAGAAAGCGTCGGCGAGCCGATGATCCGAAGGCTCGCGCTCCATCGCGCCGGGCTTTGACGGCCTCACGCTTCAGATCGACTTCGACCGCTTCGCCAGGCGAGCCTTCAGCCTGGCCCGGGCTCGCTCCTTCGAGGCCCGTTCCGCCCCGGCCTTGTCACCAGCGGGTGCCTTCTCCAGCGAAGCAAGTTCGCCAGCCGCGTCGGCCTCGGATAGATTTTCCACTGGCGTGGCAAACGCCGCCAAAATCGTCAGGCGGTTGTTGACCATCTGGACGAAGCCGTCATCGACGAGGTAGGAGCGGCTGCCGCCCTTGGCGTTGGGCTTGTCGGGGAAATCGAGCCGCAACTCGCCGAGCCCGAGTTTGGCGACGATGGGTGCCCTGTTGGCGAGCACGCCGAAGAGCCCGTCCCACGCGGGAATCGAGGCGTAGGTCACGGGCTCGTCGAGCACGAGGGCCGCGGGGGTCACGAGTTTGCACTGGAAGGTCTTGTCGGCCACGCGATGCACTCCAGAGTCGGGCGGCATCGTAGGTGCGAGTCCGACGGGGGTCCAAGAGACCGGCCGTGCCGCGCGGTGGTAGGCTTGGCCGATGTCGAGGCGGGCGATCCTGATGCTGACGCTCCTTGCGGTCGTGCTGGCCGCGGTTGTGGTGCTGCGCCTGGCGATGGGCGGCGGTGGGCTCGCGTGGCCCGGCTCCCCGGAAGTCTGGGGATTGCGGGTCGATCGCGTGGCGGCGGGTGCGGTCGTCGGAGCATCGCTCGCGCTGGGCGGAGCGTTCTTGCAGACCTTGTTGCGAAATCCGCTCGCCTCGCCCGATCTGATCGGCGCCGCCGCGGGGGCCGGGCTGGCCGTCATGGCGTGGGTGGTGCTCAGTGGATCGAGTGGCCAGGGCGTGGTGCGTGGCGGGGTGGCGCTTGCTGGCGCGAGCGTGACCATGGCGCTGGTCTACGCGGTGGCGCAGCGCCGGGGGCTCGTTGAGCCGTCATCCCTGCTGCTCGTCGGCGTGATGGTCACGGTGCTCTGCGGCGCGGCGACCCTGCTGCTGGCGCACTTCACGCCCGATCGCGGCTACGGCGTGGCTCGCTGGACCGTCGGAACCCTCGGCGACGATTCGCCGCGGTGGGCGGTCGTCACGGGGTTGGTCGCGGTGCCGCTGGCGGCGGGGCTTGGCGCGTGGTTTGGACCGATGCTCGATGCCACGACGATGGGCGACGACGAGGCGCACGCGATGGGAGTGCCGTTGCGACGGGTTCGGCCCGCGCTCTTCGCGGCGTCGGGCGTGTTGACGGCAATCGCGGTCTCGATCGCGGGGCCCGTTGGGTTTGTCGGGCTCGTCTGCCCGCATCTGGTGCGGCTGCTCGCGGGTCCGGCGTCGCGCGGCGTGGTCATCGGCTCGGCGCTCAGCGGCGCGGCGCTCTTTGTCGGGGCCGATGCCCTGGTGCGTGCGATCGAACTACCGAGCGGACGGCTACCGATCGGCGTGCTGACCGCCCTCATCGGCGGGCCGACGTTTCTGTTGCTGCTGCGATCGGAGCGCGGACGGCTGTAGCGGCCTGCGGCGGCTCAGTGATCGACCTTGTGCCCCAGCATCGGCGCGATCTCGCCGAGCATCTTCTGCATCGTCTTGGCGTCCTTGGCTTCGAGGTTCAGCCGCAGCAGCGGCTCGGTGTTGCTCTTGCGGATGTTGCACCACCAGCCGTGCTTCGTAAATGCATTCAGCGTCACGCCGTCGAGGTCGTCGACCGTTGCGTTCTGGCTCGTGCCCGGTCCAACCGCGGCCTTGACCGCCGCGATCGCGCCGTCCTTGTCCTCGATCTGGAAGTTGATCTCGCCGGATTGCTTGTACCGCGCCACGGGCTTGACGAGTTCCGACATCGACTTGCCTGATTTCGCGAGCACCGAGAGGACCGTCGCCATCGCGATCGCGCCCGAGTCGGCGTTGAAGTTGTCGCGGAAGTAGAAGTGCCCGGAGAGTTCGCCGCCAAAGATGCCGCGCTGCTCGGCCAGCGCCTGTTTCATAAAGACATGGCCCACGCGGCTGCGGATCGGGACGCCGCCCGCCGCCTTCACGTCCTCCTCGACGGCCTTGGTTGAGCGGAGGTCGTAGACGATCGCCGCCCCCTTGTTTGTCGCCAGGAAGTGCCGCGCCAGCACCGCCGTCAGGTGGTCGCAGCCGACGATCTGGCCCTTCTCATCGACCACGACGCAGCGATCGGCGTCGCCGTCGAAGCAGATGCCCAGCGCCGCCTTCTCATCCACGACGGCCCTTTGCAGCGCCGCCAGATTGGCCGCGACCAGCGGGTTGGGCTCGTGGACAAACTCGCCCTTGGAGTTGTCAAAGTTCATCTCGATGATGGTCAGGCCGGGCACGTCAGCACCCTTTTTGCCGAAGAGCCTGGGGACCATCGTGCCCGCCATGCCGTTGGACGCGTCGATCACGACGCGGAGTTTCTTGCCGCCGAGGTCGAGGAACTTGCGGACGTGCTCCTTGTAATCGGGCCAGAGGTCGCGGCGCTCGATGCGCCCGCTCGCGGGCACCAGCGTTGCCTTGTCCACCATTGCCGCACGCTTGCGAATCTCGCCCAGCCCCGTCGCCTCGCCCACCGGCTTTGCCTTGCGCTTCGAAATCTTGAACCCGTTGTACTGCGGCGGATTGTGGCTCGCCGTGGTCATAACGCCGCCGGCACAGTCGAGGTGGTTGATGGCGAAGTAGACCATCGGCGTGTCGCACAGGCCGATATCGACGACGTCGCCTCCTTGTTCCGTGATGCCCTTGATGAGTTGCTCGGAGAGCGACGGCGAACTCTTGCGCATATCGCGCCCGACGACCAGATTTCGCATCATCGGCGTCGTGTCGCCTGCGGCCTCGGCCTCGTCGCGAAGAAATCGGCTCGCGCCGTATCCGATCTGCCACGCCATCGTCTCGTTGAGCAGGTCGGGGTATGTGCCGCGAATGTCATATGCCTTGAAGACGCGTCCGAGCATGGGTGCCTCCTGAAGGGGGTGACAATAGGGCGTGTTTCCGCAAATGGCACAAATGTACTTGATTTGTTAGGCATTGAACTTGCAGCCTAGAGCGTCCTCAGTCCTGACGTAGCGTGTATCCGCAGTGTCGGAAGCAGTTGGCGGCGTCGCTGGGAGTGATGGCGTCAAGGACCGCCTGCATTCCCCTCCAGCGCGTTTCGCGGGTCCGGCATTC
>JBJXFQ010000123.1:0-29091 GCA_046155605.1 Phycisphaerales bacterium | reverse complement strand
TGCACGAAGGAGTGGCTGCCCCCGCCCGCGGCGTTCATCCCCACGACCGGCGCGGGCAATCGGCCGCTCTGCAGCGTGCTCTGGGATCCGGACGGCGCCGGCCCGCTTCGCGAGCAACTCGTGGTCGGAGGGCAGTTCACCACCATCGGCGGGACCACGGCCAACCGCATCGCACGCTGGGACGGCATGGCGTGGTATCCGCTCGGCTCCGGCATGAACGACCAAGTCTTCGGGCTCGCGGTTTTCAACGGCGAGCTGATCGCGACGGGGCTTTTCACGACGGCCGGCGGCGTCGCTTGCAGCCGCATCGCGCGGTACAACGGCACGACGTGGCAGCCGCTCTTGGGCGGGCTCAATGACTCCGGCTCGGACATGGTGGTCTGGAACAACGCCCTCTATGTCTGTGGCAGCTTCACGCAGGTCAACGGCTTCTCGGCCAACCGCGTGGCGCGGTGGAGCGGCACGTCATGGTCGCCGATGCACCTGGGCATGAGCAACCAGGTCTCGGCGATCGAGGTTTTCAATAATGAGCTCTATGCCGCGGGATGGTTCGCGATGGCCTCGGGCACCGCTGTCAGCCGCATCGCGCGATGGACCGGCAGCACCTGGGCACCCCTCGGCACTGGCATCAGCGGCGGCACCTCGCCCGCGGTCTATGAGTTGTGCGCGTTCGATGGCAACCTCTGGGTCGGTGGCGAGTTCACCAACGCTGGCGGCGTCTCCACCAACAACCTGGCCCGGTGGAACGGTTTCTCCTGGAGCGGCGTCGGCACCGGCATGACCAACTCCAGCGGCGGGTTCGCGTACGTCAGCAGCCTCTCGACCCACGGCTTCGACAAACTCGTCATCGGCGGCAACTTCAACCGCGCCAACGGCATGCCGGTGACCAACCTCGCCATGTACAGCGGCTCGACCGCCGTGCTCAGTGACATGGGCAAGCCCTTCCCCAACCCGCCGGGGGGAGGACCCGACACAACCATCACCTTCGAGGACAATCTCTTCGTCGGCGGCTTCTTCGACACCCCGCTCGGCGGCGCGGACAACAACATGGCGCTCTGGGGCGGGGGCACCGGCCCGCGGGCCTGGGGGCCGCTCAACTCCGGCTTCACCGGGCCGATCTACGCGCTGCTGGGCGGCTCGGGCCTCATCGCCGGCGGCGAGTTCAAACTCCGCACTGATGCCTCAACGATCGCCGACAACGTGGTCGCTGTCGGCACCACCGGATACGGCACGCTCTCGACGCTCACGGGCTTCACCGGCACCGGCGGCGCGGTGCGGGCGCTCGGCTCCTGGAACCCGAGCCCAGTCACGATCGGGTACACCATCGTTGGCGGCGACTTCATTAATGCTGCGGGCATCGCGGTCAACCGCATCGCGTCGTACCGCCTGAGCACCTGGGCGGCGATGGGCGCGGGCTTCAACGATTCCGTGCTCGATGTGCAGCAGTTCGGGACGACGCTCTACGCGACCGGTCGATTCACGGCCTCCGGCGCGACAAGCGTCAGCCGGATCGCGCGGTTCGTCAGTGGCGCGTGGCAGCCTGTCAGCACGGGCCTCAGCGGCGATGGCTATGCGATGACCTTGTATAACGGCGAGCTGGTCGTCGGCGGCAGTTTCTCGTCGGCGGGCGGCGTCGCGGTGCCCAACGTCGCGCGGTGGAACAACACCGCGTGGCAACCTCTGGGCACCGGCTCAATCAGCGGCGTCGTGGCCGCGCTCGCGACCTTTGGCACCGACCTGGTCGCCGCGGGCTCGTTCCAATCCTTCGGGCAGACGCCGCAACTCAAGACTGCGATGCGCTGGAACGGGACGGCGTGGCAGCCGATGGACGCGGGGCTGCCGGCGCTCGGGCAGGGCTTCTTCGTTGCGGCCCTTGCGGTGCATGACGGCGAGTTGTACCTCGGCGGTGGCTTCTCGGTCACCGATGGCGGCCCGGGCGACGGCACCTTCAACTCCCAGGTCTATCGCTGGACCGGCTCGTCGTGGGTGCCGGCCGTGGGCTCGATGTCCGGGTCGGTCTACGCCCTGGCGTCGTCAAGCGGATCGCTCTGGGCCGGCGGGTCGTTCACGAACGCCAGCGGCAACCCCGCGCCCTATCTCACGCGGCTCGATTGCTTCTGCTACGCCAACTGCGACAACAGCGTGACCTCGCCCGTGCTGAATGTGAATGACTTCGTGTGCTTCCAGAACCAGTTCGCGGCGGGGAGCGCGTATGCCAACTGCGATCGCTCGACGATCGTGCCGGTGCTGAATATCAACGACTTTATCTGCTTCCAGAACAAGTTTGCGGCGGGGTGCCCGTAAGCGCTACACAGGAGAAAAGAGGGCCCCGGGCGTTGAAAAACTCTCGGGGTTTTCTTGTGGAAAGTTTAAAGAGATTAACCACACATTTCAAACGATAATGTGAGTAATAATAAAAAGACTGAAAATCATTACGTAGAAGTGGAGATGGCGGGAATCGAACCCGCGACTTTCAGATTATAAATCCGCTGCTCTACCATTGAGCTACATGCCCCAGTCTTTAAGAGTTATTACTCGTCTATTATATTATCGATAACGCCAGTTTTTAAGCCGTTTGACGATTATTTTTACTTAGGTGCGCCGGCGGCATCGAAAACGAATCACCGCCGTGCGGCCTTGACGGCACGCGCCAGCGCCCGGCATCGGGCGGGGTCGATGGGCCGATCCCACTTGCCGGCGCGCTTGATGGATGAGCCGACGATCAGCGCGTCCGCCCCGGCATCAAATAGCGGTGCGACCTGCTCAGGCGTCACGCCCGAGCCGACAAGCACGGGCAGAGTCGTCGCTTCGCGGGCCTCGCGCACGTCGGCGGGCGAGGTGGCCCGGCCCGTGGCGACGCCCGTCACGATCACGCCGTCGGCGCGGAAGAACTCCGCAGCCCGCACGGCCTCGGCGAGCGAGACGTCGCCCGTCAGCGCGTGCGACGCGTGCTTCTTCTTGATGTCGCACATGATCCGCACGCCCGCCGCCCCGATCTGGCGGCGATAGCGCAGCAGCGGGCCCGCCGCGGCACGGTCCATCAGCCCCTCGTCCGCGACGTGCGCGAAAACGAAGTTCTCGCAGCGGATGAAGCTGCCGCCGACGGCGAGCGCGATGGCGAGGGCCTCGCGTTCGCCGCTCGAAAGCACCTGGATGCCGAGCGCCAGCTTTGGTGCGGCGAATCGAACGGCATGGGCGGCGAGGGTCATGGCGGCGACCGTCTCTGGTCCGTGCGGGGGCTGAACATACGGCCGATCGTGCATGTTCTCGACGATGATGCCGTTGAACCCGCAGTCGGCGATCACGGCGGCCTCGTCGGCGGCGAGCCGGGCGATCCGATCGATCGACAGCCGCGCGCCGGGCGAGCCGGGGAGGGCTTGGACGTGGACCATGCCGATGAGCGCGCGGGGCGGAAGCATGGCGCGATGATACGGTGGTACGCTAGCGGCATGAGCATGCACGGAATCCGGGCGGCGATGGCGGGGTCGCTGGCGATGGTGGGCGGGGCGCGCGGCGGGCCGCCCGTGGAGTATGTGGTCACGCTCGACGCCCCGCAGACGCAGATGGTTTCGGTTTCGATGCGGGTCAAGGGGCTGACCGAGCCGACGCTGGAGGTCTCGCTCCCGGTGTGGCGGCCTGGCCGATACGTGGTGCTCGATCCCGCCCAGACGCTCCGCGATCTGACCGCTGAAGCCGCCGACGGGCAGCTCCTCGCCAGCGAGAAGACGGACAAGAGCACTTGGCTCGTGAGCACGGGCGGACGCGATGAGGTCGTCGTGCGGTATCGCGTCTACGCCAACTCGCTGGCGGATCGGACGCGCCACGTCGATGATTCGCACGCGTTCCTGAGCCCGGCATCGGTGTTTGTCTACTCGCCGGCACACCGAGCCGAGCCGGTGCGCGTCACGATCGAGGCACCCAAGGAGTGGCGGATCGCGTGCGGCCTTGAGCCTGACGCCGCGGACGCGCGGGTGCTGCTCTCGTCGGATTACGACACGCTCGTCGATTCGCCCATCGAGGTCGGCGCGCACGACTCGATCGACTTTGATGTTGAGGGCGTGCCGCACCAGATCGCGGTGTGGACGGGAGGCGGCCCGCCCCCAGGCTATGACCGCGCGAAATTGGCCGACGATTTCGCCAAAGTCGTACGCGTGCAGAAGGCGATCTTCGGCGACCTGCCCTATCGACGGTACGTCTACATCGTGCATTGCTACGCGGGCGGCTCGGGCGGGACCGAGCACCTCAACTCTACGGTGATGCAGACGAGCCCGGCTGCGTTCGCCACGCCTGAGGCCACGCGCCGGTTCATGGCCCTTATGTCGCACGAGATGTTCCACACCTGGAACGTGAAGCAACTTCGGCCCGCGGGGATCAAGCCGTATGACTACCAGAACGAGAACTACACCGATCTCTTGTGGGTGGCCGAGGGCACCACGAGTTACTACGACGGGTTGTGCCTGGTGCGCGCGGGCGTGGTCAAGCCCGACGACCACCTCAAGGCCATGGGCGAGTGGATCGACAAGCATCGCAAGCGGCCCGGGGCCGCAGTCGAGACGCTCGCCGAGGCGAGTTTCGATGCCTGGATCAAGTTCGGCCGGCACAACCCGGACGCCGTGAACTCCACGGTCTCGTTCTATGACAAGGGCGCGCTCGTCAGCCTCCTGCTCGACATGGAGATCCGTCGGCGGAGCGAGGGCACGGCCTCGCTCGACACGGTCATGGCCGCGCTCTATCGCGACTTCCCGCTGAGCGGGCCGGGGTTTACGACGGCGGACGTGCTGCGAGCCGCCGAGCGCGCGGGCCGCGCAAGCTTCAAGGTCTTCTTCGCGGACTATGTGAGCGGCGTGCGGGCGCTGGACTTCGAGCGGGCGCTCGAGGTTGTGGGGCTCGAGGCCTTTATCAAGCCAACCGAGGGCGACGGCCCGCCGGCTTCACGCGGCTACCTCGGCATCAACGCTGAGGCGAAAGAGGGGCACATGGGGGTCAGCGCCGTTCTGGCCGATGGCCCGGCTTACGCCGCGGGCGTCATCGCCGGCGATCTGATCGTCGGTATCAACGGCGAGCGGGCGACCGCGAGCAACTGGGACCGCGCGCTCAAGCGGCTCAAACCCGCAGAGTCCGTCTCACTCACGATCAGCAGGTATGACCGCCTCCGCACGGTCGATCTCGTTGCCGTCGAGCGCGTCGATGGGGCGTGGAAGTTGCGGCGAGTCAAGGAGCCGACGGCAGCGCAACGGGCGGCGTACGCATCGTGGCTCGGGCAGCAGTGGACGGAGAAAGAGGAGAAGGGCGAGAGGGCCAACGAGAAGGCCAGTGGCGAACAGGGCGAGGAGAAGAAGCCATGAGGCTCCAGAGGTTGATTGCCAAATGTGCGGCCGCTTCAATGGTCGGCGTGTGCGGCGCTCTGCTTCCTGGATGCGGGCACTGCATCCTCTACGTCTCCTCGAGCAGATCGACGATCAACGCCGCCCTCGACGACTTCCACGATGCCGCGGCAAAGGCCGACTTCAACCGCTATTTCGCCCGCTGGACCGACCAGTCGGTCTTCCTCGGCACCGATGCCTCCGAACGCTGGACCGGCGTGGAGTTCCGCGACTTCGCGCGCCCGCACTTCGACACGGCCAAGGGCGGCAAGGGCTGGACGTATCTCCCTCGATCGCGCGTGATCACCGTGATCGACGAGGATCAGGTCTATTTCGACGAACTGCTCGACCACGCAAAACTCGGCGAATGCCGTGGGTCCGGGGTGCTCTCATTCGAGAACGGTCGCTGGGTCGTGCTGCAATACAACCTGAGTATTCCCATTCCCAACGCGCTCGCCGAGGATTTCGCGGCAAGGATCAAGAAGGACGCGGGGAAGTAGGACCAGTCCGATTACCCCATGACGCGGCAGCACGGCGAGCACCGATACGGGCCGGCCGCGCCACCAAGGCCCGACGAAGCATCACGCCGCGGCGCGGATCTTGAAACGACCGACAAGCGACCGCAGCAGTTCGGACTGCTGCGAGAGTTGCGCGCTCGCCTGAGCCGCCTCGCGCGCGCCCTGCCCTGCTTCAGCGGTCACTGACGTGATCTGCTCGAGATTCAGGCTGATCTCGCCGCTGACCGACGATTGCCTCTGGCACGCCTCGGCGATCTGCCGGATCATCCCTTGCACCTGGCGTGACGACGCCACGTTCTGCTCCAGCGTGCTCCCCGCCGTCCGCGCCAACTCCACCCCGCTCGAGACGCGAGTCGTGCAGGCGCTGATGCGCTCCACCGCCGCCTTCGTGTCCTGCTGGATCTGCCCGATGTTGCCCGCGACCTCGCGAGTCGCCTGGCTCGTCCGTTCGGCGAGTTTGCGAACCTCGTCGGCGACAACCGCAAATCCTCGGCCATGCTCTCCCGCGCGGGCCGCTTCGATCGCCGCATTCAGCGCGAGGAGATTCGTCTGGTCCGCGATGTCCTGGATCACGCCGATGATCTGTCCGATCTGCTCGCTTCGCGCGCCAAGGCCCTGCACGGCCTGGGCCGAGCGAGCCACCTCTTCCGCAACTCCGTTGATCTCGTCGATCGTCTTGCGCACCACCTCGCCGCCGGCTCCCGCACGCTGGCCCGATTCGTCCGCGGCCTGAGCGGCCTGCGCAGCGCTCTGCGCCGAGTCGTTCACCGACGCCATCATCTGCTGGAATGACTCCGCCAACTGCTGCGACTGGTCCATCTGCCCCGAGAGGCCCGCGGCCATCTCCTCCGACGACGCCGCCATCTCTGTCGACGCCGCCGCGACCTGTGACGCCGCGCGCGAAACCTCGGCGATGGTCGATTCGATGCGCGAGACGAACCCGTCAAAGCCGCGGGCCGCGTCGCCGATCTCGTCCCGCCGAGTCAAGCCCAGCCGCCGCGTCAGGTCGCCCTCGCCCTCGGCGATCTCGTGCAGGAGCGTTGCCAATCGTTTCGTCGGCCGCACGATCCCGCGCGCGGTGACGAATCCAAACACGCCCACAACCCCCAACGCGACCACGGACGCACCGATGAGCAGTTGCCGCGAGTTGGCGATCTCGGCCGTCGCGTGGCTCTCGGTCTCCGTGGCCTTCAGCGCCGCCAGCCGCACCGTCTCATCGATCGCCACGCGATGCGCCGCATAGAGAGCGTGCAGTTCCCCGAAAAGCAGTTCCTGCGCCGCTTCCTGATTGTGCTCCTCGATGGCCCGGCGATACACGCCCTCCGCGACCTCAAAGAACCGTTGCGCCGGCCGACCGCTCTCGTCGAGCAGTGACTTTTTGATCGGACCATCGGCGAGTTCCTTCGCCCAGAACGCGTGCCGCGTTTCAAACTCGCCCTTCAACTCGTGCAGACGCTTGAACAGCGCATTTCGCTCGGCGACGGAGGGCTCGCCGCTGGGGTCCGCCTGATGCTCGAGTTGATTAACCACCAGATAGGCCTCGATGATAAAGGCCGGCGGCGGCAGCACGTCCGCAATCAGGTCCTTGCCCTGAACGATCTCCTGGTACAGCGGACCCGAGACTTGGATCCGCGACATCGTCATCTGGCCGATGCCGCCGACCGCGGCAAGGCCCGCAAGCCCGAGCGCAACGAGGCATGTGATCTTGGTCCCGATCCGAAGATTCTCGAACATGAAGCCCCCATAACCAGCGCCGTCAGAACGACCCAGCGATGCCAAACGTGACCACGACCTCGTTGTCGTCGCCGCCGTTGTAGTCGGCTGTGTGATCGCCTAGGAAAAGCGCCGCCGCTCCGATTGATGCGACCCACGCGCCATAAGCGGCAGGAACTGTCAAGGGCAGGGTCGCTTTGACTCCGAGGCTGAGGAATCCGAGGGTGTCGTCGCTTCCATTGGGGTCTTCGTAGTAGCCGCCCAGACTGATCCCGACCGATGCCGGGAACGTGATTTGCATCTCGAGCGAATCGGATAGGCGCACAGGGAATCCCGGCGCAATGCCGACCTGCGCGAACGTCCCGCGATCAGAGCCGAATCGGTCGGCGCGGCCATCGCCGACTTCCCAGGCAAGAGTCACCGCGGGCTTGAGGCTCCATTTGCCCAGGGCCTTGGAATCGTCATAGGCGACGACGACGTCGATCTCGTCGGTGGTGCGGAACGCGTTTGAAGGGCTGGTGTACCAAACGTACTGGACACCGACGGCCCAGTCGCCGAAACGCGCCGTGGTACCGAGCGTGAGATCGGACTCGTACCAGGAGCGGATCGAATCACCACGCGGACCCGTGCCGGTGGGCGCATCCTGGATGCTGTTCCATGAAATCGCGGAAATGCTGAGCCGAAAGGTGTCCGATGTGTAGGCATCGACCTCCACGCCCGCGTACGGCTGAAAGATCACCCCGTCGGCATCCTGGACAATCCCGCGAAAGAAGTACGAGTTGGTGTAGTCAACGCCGAGCGTGGCGTGGATGCGGCGCTCGACGGTCTGCGGCGCGGCATCGGCGGGGGGTTCAGCGCACACGGGCGCGCACAGAACAAGCATGGCGAGATGTCGCACGACTCTTCTCCGTGAGTGGATTGTGAACGGTGCCTGCGGTCGCAGAATCGGGCGGATCGCTGAGGCAGTTCAACGGACGAGCGGCCCATCCACCACAAAGGGTCGATAAGGACCACCGGACCTGACCCGTCGCCCGTGCCTCACGCTTCGAGCCAGTCGCCGCACCGCGATGCTGTGCTGCATGCGTCTGGGCCCGAGAAAGCAGGTTGAGGCGGCATCGGCCTTCACTGAGGCAGCAGTCGTCTGCCGCTCTGACACCTGAGATGCCATTTCACGGCGAGACGCGAAACGGCCAAGTCGCTTTTTCACTGTCACGATGCCACAACTGTCAAGTTAGGCAAAGTGCAACGGCGATAACTTCCGCGTATAGTCCTATAACTCTGTGGATAAGTGACTCGGTTCAATCTTTTTCAACGACAGACTTGACAAACTCGGAATGCGCTGTAGATTGTCCGCGTTCTGAGAGCAAGACACTCGGTTCGCAAGTCCTTTTTCATTGGAGGAGAAATAGAATGGTTCGTTTTACCGCACTCGCGGCGGTGTTGGCATTCGCCGGCACCTCGATGGCTCAGTCGTTCATGGAGTCGTTCGACACGACCACGGGAACGCCCACTGGTCCGATTCCGGCCAACTGGACGTCTGTGAACAACAGCCCCGGCGGCCCCGGCACCAATCCCAACTGGCAGGTTCGTGTTGACGCGAATCCGTTCGGTGCCAACAGCGGTGCCGGCTACGCCTTCGCGAACTTCAACTCGTCCACCGGCTCGAACTCCATCAGCAACTATCTGATCTCTCCGCTCGTCACCTTCAATAACGGCGATGAGATCAAGTTCTGGACGCGCACGGTCAACACCCCCTTCTTCCCGGACCGCTTGGAACTGGTCTACAACACCGACGGCACGACCAACCCCGCCAGTTTCACCAACAGCCTGGTGACGGTCAACGGCGCGTTGACGACTGCTGGCTATCCCACCTCCTGGACGCTGTTCAGCGCCACGATCTCGGGCCTCTCCGGTCCGACCGCCGGCCGCTTCGCGTTCTGGTACAACCCGCCCAACGGCGGCCCCTCAGGCGCTAACTCGGACTACGTCGGCATCGATGACGTGATGTACACCTCGGTTCCCGCCCCGGCCTCGCTCGCCCTCCTCGGGCTCGGCGGGCTGGTCGCGGCTCGTCGTCGCCGCGCCTAATCGCGTGAGCGCCGATCGGAGTTGAATCTGTCAGAGGGCCGGGCATGTCCCGGCCTTCTGCTTTTTTGACGAGTAGGCTTATCGCATGGCAGACTCCATGCTCGGCGAGGCACGAACAAAGGCTCCAGCGCTGCGATTCGGGGACGCGTGGGAGTACGCGCCGGCTCCGGAGACTGTCAAGGTCGCCATCGCCCCTCGCTACGGCCACTTCATCGCCGGCCGGTTCGTTGAGGCAAAGGCACGAGGGGACGCGGGCACGAAGGGACGAGGCGGCGGCGGCACTGACGAGGCGAACTTCGACACGATCAATCCCGCCACAGAGGCCGTGCTCGCGCGAGTCGCGCTGGGGAGCGTCACGGACGTCGACGCGGCCGTGCGCGCGGCACGCGACGCCCTCCCCAAGTGGGCCGCGCTCCCGCCCGTCGAGCGGGCCAAGTACATCTTCCGCATCGCGCGACGGATTCAGGAGCGGGCCCGCGAACTGGCCGTGCTCGAAACGATGGACGGCGGCAAGCCCATCCGCGAGAGCCGCGATGTCGACGTCCCCCTCGCCGCGGCCCACTTCTTCTACTACGCCGGCTGGGCGGACAAACTCGCGTGCGCCTTCCCGGGCGCGCGCGCGCCGCGGCCCGTCGGCGTCTGCGGGCAGATCATCCCGTGGAACTTCCCGCTCCTCATGGCGGCCTGGAAACTCGCGCCAGCGCTCGCCTGCGGCAACACTTGCGTCCTCAAGCCCGCCGAGACAACCCCGCTCACCGCGCTCCGCCTCGCCGAAATCCTCCAGGAGATCGATCTGCCCCCGGGCGTGGTCAACATCGTCACGGGCGACGGCTCCACGGGCGCGGCCATCGTCGAGCACCAGGGCATCGACAAGATCGCCTTCACCGGCTCCACCGACGTTGGTAAGAAGATCGCGATGTCGGTCGCCAAGCGTGACGGCAAGCGACCGCGACTGACCCTCGAACTCGGTGGCAAGAGCCCGAACATCATCTTCGAGGACGCGAGCATCGACCAGGCCGTCGAGGGCATCATCGCCGGCATCTACTTCAATCAGGGCCACGTCTGCTGTGCCGGCTCGCGCCTCTTCGTGCAAGAGAGCGTGCTCGACGAGGTCACGGCGAAACTCCGCGTCCGCTTGGCCAGTCTCCGCGTGGGCGATCCGCTCGACAAGAACACCGACGTGGGCGCGATCAACTCGCGGGCCCAACTGGGCACGATCGAGCGGTACCTCGCCGCGGGCGAGAAGGAAGGTGCCGAACTCCATCGCGTCAACGGGCATCCACTGCCCGCTAAGGGCTATTGGTGCCGCCCGTGCTTCTTTACGGGCGTGCAGCCGAGCCACGTCGTCGCCCGCGAGGAGATCTTCGGCCCTGTGCTCGCGGTCATGAGTTTCCGCACGCCCGAGGAGGCGATCACGCGCGCGAACAACACGCCCTACGGCCTCGCGGCGGGCGTCTGGACCGACAAGGGCTCGAAGATCTTCGAGATCGCCCGGCACCTCAAGGCCGGCGTCGTCTGGCTCAACACCTACAACCGCTTCGACCCTGCCAGCCCCTTCGGCGGCTTCAAGGAGAGCGGCTTTGGGCGCGAGGGCGGGATGCAGGGGTTGCGAGCGTACGTCGAGCTGTAGCGCTCCGTAGAGACTGGTGATCGTCCGAGAGCATCGGAATCCTGTGCCGAACTTTCTCAACATCGAAGAGGTCGCATCGCGAGTTGGCGGCTTGGTACCGCGTGCGGGCCGACGGGCTGTGCTCATCGGCATCAGCGGAATCGATGGCTCGGGCAAGGGCTACGTCTCGGCTCGACTCGCGGCTGATCTGCGATCGACGGAGAAACGCGTCGCCGTTATCGGCATCGACGACTGGCACGCGCCGGCGAAGCAGCGCCGCCACGCCGTTCCACCCGGCATCGCGTTCTACGAGGCCGGTCTGCGACTGATCGAGTGCTTCTTCCGCGTCGTGCGACCGCTGGCGCGAGACGGCGCGGTGCGGTTCGAGGCCGACGCGATCGGGCCAGATGGAAGGTCGTGGCGGAAGGTGCATGAGCACGGGCCGGTGGATGTGGTGATCTTCGAGGGGGTCTTTATCTTCCGACGCGATCTGAGGCCGGAGTTCGACCTCGCGGCATGGATCGAGTGCTCGTACGAGACGGCACTCGCCCGCGCGATCACGCGAAACCAGGAGTGCCTCGCCGAAGACGCGATCCGCCGCGACTACGCCGAGATTTACTTCCCCGCGCAGCGGCACCATGCGAGCCTCGACCAGCCACGAGACGGCGCGGACGTGGTCGTTGCGAATGATCCGCAAATCGGCCCAAGTCCCGCCTGAAACAGAAAGGGTGCCGAGGCGTGTGGCATCGAGCACGCGAAAGCGGCTCGACGCGGTGCAGTCGCTAGCATTGCCGCATGTCCGAGCGACTCGACGTGTCCAAGACGTACAAACTGTTTATCAACGGCGGATTCCCGCGTAGCGAGAGCGGCCGCACGCTGGCGATCGTCGTCGGCGACACGACCGTGCATGTCGCGCGGGCCTCGCGCAAGGACTTGCGTGACGCCGTCGAGGCCGCGCGGGCCGCGCTGCCCAAATGGTCCGGCGCGACGGCCTACAACCGCGGGCAGGTCCTCTATCGCATGGCCGAGATGATGGAAGGCAAGAAGCGGGAACTGGCGCAGGCAATCGGAGACGTGAAGAAGCAACGCAGCGGTGCCGCGACAAAGGGGAGCAAGAAGGGCACAAAGGCACAGGGACAGACAGCCAAGAGCACCGGCATCGCCGAGGTCGAGGCCGCGATCGATCGGCTCGTCTGCTTCGCGGGCTGGGCGGATAAGTACGCGCAGGTCCTGGGCTGCAATAACCCCGTCGCCGGGCCGTACTACAACTTCACCGTCCCCGAACCAACGGGCGTGGTGGGGGTGCTCGCCCCGAACGAGTCGCCGCTGCTGGGGCTGATCTCGCTGGCGGCACCGGCGCTCTGCGCGGGCAACTGCGTGGTCGCGCTGGCGAGCGAGGCCAACCCGATCCCCGGCGCGATCCTCGGCGAGGTCGCCGCCACCAGCGACGTGCCCGCCGGCGTGCTGAATCTGCTCACGGGCGTGCATGAGGAACTGGTCCCGCAGTTTGCCTCGCACCGCGAGATCGGTGCGATCCACGCCGCGGGACTGACTGCCGAGGGCGAGCGGCAGGTGCGCGAGGGTGTCGCGGACAACCTCAAGCGGGTCGCGCTCCATCCCAGCGCTGACTTCGCCCACGAACGCTGGCGCGGGCCGTGGGTCATCGAGCCCCTCGTTGAGATGAAGACGATCTGGCACCCGAGCGGAGTTTGAGTTTCGACCGCTCGCGCGCGGTCGGCTCAAGCGATCGTCGAGCGCAGGCAGGTCTCATGCCGCCGCGATGGCCAGGCGTGGCATGGCGGAGGGCTCGTCCGCAGACCACGCGATCTCGACGTGGATGCCGAAGAGGTCCATGAGGCTGCGGAGGTGCCGCTCGATGCTCTGTCGCGCGTCGCGGAGGTAGCGGGCGTCGTTGGCGCGGAAGAGGTCCGAGGCCTCCTGCTGCGCCCGCTTCATCAGTTCCCGCTGCCGCTCCGCCGTCATCGGGATCACGTCCAAGAGCCCCAGCACGCGGGCGTTCTGGATGTCATACGGCGTGACATCCAGCAGCCGCAACTGACCCTCAACCGGCGGCAGGACCACACGGAAGCGACCCGGACCCAGCGGCGTGATGTCCGCCTGTCCGACGCGGGTCAGGTCTACGACATACTGCTTCTCGAAGTTGAAGATCATTGCCAGCCGCGCCTGACTCAGGAGCAGAGGCGGCAGCCAGTTCCAGCCCGTGGATGCCGTCGCAATCTCCTTGGCGCAAACCTCCAGCCCCACGAGTTTGCCCACCGCACGCACGCGCTCCGCAATGACCTCAACGCTCACGGACGGCCCGGCGGCGGCTGGGCGCACCAATCGGCCACGAAGCAACCATGCAGCCGCGGCACCGCCGGCGAGCGCAAGCAGAACGAGGACGAGCGTGGCGTCGGGGATCGGCATGACGAGTTGTTGGGTGCCAGCCCCCGTGAATTTCAGGCCGCCTGGTCGTCCCGGAGCGCCGATTGGAACGCGCCCACGAGGATCTGCACGCTGGCGGCGAGGAGTGCGGTGAAGACAATGAATCCGCCGACCGCGAGGATGATCGTGATCCCGAGGTTGGTGGGAAGTGCGCCGAGCAACTTCTGACGTGCCGCGGGCACCACGAATGCGCCGGCGAGGGCCAGCACGGGTAGGCCCAGCGCCGCGCCGAGGATCGCCCTGGGCCACGCCTGGGGCCGACGCGAGAGCACGGCATTGATGGCGATGAGCGTCAGAAGGCCCGCGACAGCGGTGCGGGCGAGCAGCAGCGGTGTCAGCGATTGGCCGACCAACAGGCGGTTGGCACCCTGCCATCCCATCGCCGAGGCAAGGAAGATGGTGCCGCCGATGGAAAGGAAGCCGAGGCCCAGGCCGTGGTTCCACTTGCCGCGGCTGAGCAGGATGCCAAGCACCGTCGCGACAATCACCACGACCTCAAAGCCAAACAAAAACCAACTAATAGGCTGGCCTTTGGTGAGTACCGGCGTCAGCAGTGCCAGCGTCGCTACCACGAGCGCGGAAAGCAGCGTCAGGCAGCACCCGACGAGTGCAGCGAGCAGAATCGACCGGTGGTTTGATGCGGTGGTGGGCATGGAAGACGTATTCGTCTATCGGCCTTCTGGTTCGCCAGACTGATCGGAGTCGACGTGAGGCGGCACTCGTCGTCCGATAATCAGGACATCACGCCCATGTTCGTTACTGAATCGGGATGCTGGGATCGTCGATGACTAGGAGACGCAGCGGCATCGAGATTGCGGCGTCATCGAGGAGCGTGCCGATGGATGGTATCAGAGCCATGAACGGGCAAACGACGAGCGCGGAGCGTTCGGAAGGGCCGGTCGGGCCGGAGTCGGCCAAGGCGATGTACCGGCACATGCTCGCGGGCTGGGTGATGGATTCGCTGGAATTGAGGCGTCGGGGGTTGGATCGGCCGACGCGACGGGACGGACAGGGCGTGCCGCTTGGCCCTGCGGTCTGGGTGAGACGGGCGGCCTGAGGGAGTTCGCATGGGGGGTATCTCCACCGGATCCGGACTTTTCAGCGGGATCGATACCCGCTCATTGATCGATCAACTGCTGGCGATCGAGGCACGCCCGCGCATCATCTCCCAGCGCCGAATCCTCCAACTCCAGTCGCAGCAGGCGGCCTACCTCGACCTCAACTCCCGGCTCTCGACCCTCAAGTCGGCGGCCGGCGCGTTCCGCGTCAATAAGGTCTTTGACACCAACAAGGCCACCAGTTCCAACACCGACGTGCTTACCGCGACCGCCTCGGCCTCGGCCTCGCCGGGCTCTTACTCCTTCATCGTCGATCGCCTCGTCTCGAGCCAGCAGATGCTCTCGCGCGGCTTCGCCAGCGCCACCTCCGGCGTGGGCGCGACCAGCATCACGTTCGAGTCCGCGGCCGCCCGCCTCGATGCCGAGACCAGGCTCGCCGATCTCAACGGCGGGGAGGGCGTCGAGCGCGGCAAGATCGTGATCGCTGACGCCGGCGGACGCTCGGCCACCATCGACCTCTCCAAGGCGGCCACCGTCTCCGACGTGCTGGACGCGATCAACAGCGCCACCGGCATCGACGTGGCCGCAAAGGTCGATGGCGGGCGGCTCGTGATCTCGAGCGATGTCGCTTCCAATCTCACCATCACCAGCGCCGCGGGATACTCAACCGCCGCCAGCCTTGGGATCGAACGCACCACCGCGTCGTCGACGACCGTCACGGGTTCGGTGGTCCACGCGCTGGCCGAGGGCACCGCGCTCTCGCTCCTCAACGACGGCAACGGCATCTTCGTCAACAGCCAGGTCGGCTCAGGCCGCTACGACCTCCAGGTCAAGGTCACGGGCGGCGCGGGAACGACCACGGTCAACGTGAATGTCGGCACCAAGTACGACGCGCAGGGTGAAGTCACGGAGGCCGCCCCGACGACGGTCGGCGGCGTGCTGAAGCGCATTAATGACGCACTCGCCACGGCGCTGGGTGACTCGGACATGAAGGCGTCGGTCGCATCCAGCGGTACGGGCCTTCAGATCGTCGATACGCAGGGGCGCACCATCGAGGTGCTCGAAAACTCCGTCGCCGGCTCGACCACCGCCGCGGACCTCGGGCTGCTGACCACCTCGGCGCAGGTCGGGACGGTCGCCGGCACTCGGGTTCTCGCGGCCATCAACTCCACGCTGGGCAAGGGGCTCAACGGGGGCGCGGGCATCGGCGGGACGGGGACCATCACCATCACCGGACGCGACGGCAATCCGTACACCGTCTCGATCGATCGCACCGCGTCGATCTCGGAGATGCTCGCCGAGTTCTCCGCCGACACCGCCGGCAAGATCACCGCCAAACTCAACGACAAGGGCACCGGCATCGTCGTGACCGACGCCACGGGCGGAACGGGCAACCTCATCATCTCCGGTACCACCGCCGAATCGCTCGGCATCGACACCACCGGCGTCGCGTCCTCCACCGTCGACAGCGGAAACCTCCAGCGGCAGTACATCACGGTCGGCACCAGGCTCGAATCCCTCCGCGGCGGCCAGGGCGTCGGCGAGGGCACCTTCCGCATCACCGACTCTAACGGCGCGACCGCGCTCGTCACCGTCGACGAGTCCGAGGAAACACTCCAGGACATCATCGCGCTCATCAACTCGCGTGGCACGCGGGTCAAGGCGAAGATCAACTCGAAGGGCGACGGGCTCGAACTCTACGAGGCCACCGTGGGCGGCTCGACCAAGATCAAGGTCGAGGACACCGCCGGGGCCGTTGCCGCGGGGCTGAATATCAAGGGCGAGGCGGCGGGCACGGGCGCGGCCAACGTCATCGACGGTTCGCTCGAGAAGACCGTGACACTCGCGGCCACGGATTCGCTCCGCGAGATCGCCTCGAAGATCAACGCCGCGGGCGCGATCGCCTCGGCATCCGTCATCAGCGACGGTTCCGGCGCGACCCCCAATCGCCTGAGCCTGAGCGCACGCTCCACGGGCACCGCGGGCCGATTCATCGTCGATTCGGGCTCGTTCGACCTCGGAGCCTCGACGCTCGACGCGGGGCGTGACTCCCGCGTCTTCTTCGGCTCGACCGATCCGGCCCGGGCCGTGCTGCTTTCCAGTTCGACCAACACGCTCGACAGCGTCATCACCGGCGTCTCGATCGATCTCCAGACGACCAGCGAAGACCCGGTGAACCTCACGATCGCCAGCGACACCGGCGCTATCGAGGAGAGCGTGAACACCTTCGTGACCGCGTTCAACGACCTCGTCGCGCGCATCGACCAGCAGACCAAGTATGACGCCGAGACCGAGACCCGTGGGACGCTGCTTGGCGACTCGACCGCCATCACGCTCCGCCAGGGGCTCTTCACCGCCGTGCAGGGCAAGGCCATCGGCATCCAGGGCTCGTTCGATGATCTGGCCGACATCGGCATCCGCATCGGCGAAGGCTCGAAACTCACGCTCGACCGCGACAAACTCCGGGCCGCCATCGAGCAGGACGCCGAGGGCGTCGAGCAGTTGCTCGCGGCACGCACCGTCAAGCCCAAGGAGCCGACGGTCATCGCGCCGGGCGTCACCGTGAGTTCGGCGGGCCAGCCGGATGAGTTCTCGGCGCTGGGCATCGGCTCGATCGTCGAGAACCTCGCTGACGCGATGATCAACACGACCACCGGCCGGCTCACCAAGCGGCGCGGCACCATCGACGACCAGATCGCCTCCGAGAACAAGCGGATCGATTCCATTAATGACCGCCTGACGTCGCGTCGGACCATCCTCGAGCGGCAGTTCCTGGCGATGGAGCAGGCGATCGGCCGCCTCCAGCAGCAGCAAGGGGCCCTCTCCCAGATTCGCGGGTTGTAGCGATGGCGGTAAAGTCGCGCCGCAAGCCGTCCGATCAGTCTGGCATGAGCGTGGAAACCAACCCCGCGAATGCCTACCTGCGGACGCGCGTGCTGACCGCCTCGCCCGCCGAGCTTCGCCTCATGCTCCTCGACGGCGCGCTGAAGTTCGCCCGGCAGGGCCGCGAAGGGCTGGCCGCCAAGAACTACGAGGCGATGTTCAACGGCATCACCCAGTGCCGCAACATCGTGATGGAACTCCTGACGACGATGCGGCCCGAGGTCGCGCCCGAGCTCTGCAAGAACGCCCAGGCCGTCTACGCGTTCCTCTACACCCGCCTCATCGAGGCGAGCATGGAGAAGAGCCTCGTCAAGCTCGACGAGTCGATCGGCCTCCTCGAATACGAGCGCGAAACCTGGGCGCTGCTCATGGATCAGATGGCGAAGGAGCAGGCCAGTGGGACGCGACCCGAGCCCGCACCGGGCGCGGTAACGCCGACGCGGCAGTCGATCTCGGTTGACGCGTGATGCTCGCGCAGTTCAACAGCCGACCGCACACCCCGTGCTGACGGGAACCCGCGCTACCGCAGTTCGACGCTCCAATATGCCTCATCGAGGAACGCCTTCCATGACTGGTACTTCGCGCTGCCGAGGCGGAGTGTGATGAGCGGGTTGCGCTTGGGCCGCTTGGCTGGGCGGACCAGTTTGATCCCGGCCTGTTCGGGCGTTCGGCCGCCCTTTTTCGCGTTGCACCACAGACACGCGCAGACCAGATTCTCCCAACTCTCGCCGCCGCCTTGCGTCTTGGGCAGGACGTGGTCGATCGAGAGGTCGCAGGTCGGGAAGTGCCGCCCGCAATACTGGCACTGGTTCCGGTCGCGGGCGAAGAGGTTTCGCCGGTTGAGTTTGACGGCCTGCGCGGGCAGCCGGTCATAGCCCAGCAGCCGGATAATTCGCGGCACGGCGATGTCGGCACGCACCGTATGGACCCAATCGTGCCGCTCGCGCTCAAACTCCTGCTGGAAGGCCGCGACCTCGCGCCACGAGTCGAAGTCGTAGTTGACGTAGCGACCGTCGTCGACGTGGATGACCTCGGCGAGTTCCTTGGCGAGCAAGATGAAGGCGCGGCGTGCCGACACGACGCGGATCGCCATGTACAACTTATTGAGCACGAGCACCTTGGAATCAAGGCCGTTGCCGAAGCGGTCGACGAGCGCGCCGCTGGGCCCGATGACGACGGAACCATCGACACCCTCGGCGTCGGGAACGTCGTGGTCGAACGGTCGTTGGGCTCCCTCCGAGCGATGCATCGCGTCACGCCCTTCCGCGGGCGGTCCCCGCCCGGATATGGAAGGGTAGAGAACGCGAGGGACGAGGGCAACTCGTCCGCTCGGTCACGGTGCATCGCCGAACGACGCGCGGATAACGGACCGGATGCCCCCGCGCCCGCGCCAGTGCGTCTCCACCACCAGCCACGTCGGACGCATCAGCGCGACAAGGTCGCTCCTGATCCGATCGGTGACGGCCTCATAGAAAATGCCCTCGGTGCGAAAGCCCTGCAGGTAGAGTTTCAGGCTCTTGAGTTCAACGCACAGACCCCCGGCCGACGGCTGTCGCGGCTGGAACCGGATATGGACGCTCCCGAAGTCGGGGTGCCCAGTCTTCGGGCAGAGCGACGTGAACTCGTCGGCGACGTGCTCGATGATGATCGGCGCCTCGGCGGGAGTCGGAAACGCTTCGAGAAGTGAAGGGTTGGGCATGGTGGACCAAAGGGCCGGTTGGCCAAATCCGAAATGACCAAAGCGCAGACGGATCAGCCGTAGCGCGTCACCAGGTCGAGCACGGCGGGCTGGCGGCCCTCGATCTGGAGCGACCGCCGCAGCATCTTCAGCGCCTCGTCGCGCGACTCCAGGTCCTTCTGCTCGCTGGTCAGGAACTTGTTGAGCAGACACACGCCCACGCCGTTGAGCGAGGGGTAGTAGTCGGGGTCCTGCTCGAGCGACTTGCGGAACGTCGCGAGCGACTCGTCGTATTTCTGCTGGCGGAAGAGCGACGACGCCAGCCGCTCGTACGCGACCGCCGAGGGATTCGTCGTCACCAGTTGCTCGAGCGTATTCTGCATCTCGGCATAACGCCCGATGCGCCCGAGGCTGTCCGCGAGGTTCAGCAGCAACTCCGGCGAGAGTTCCATCAACTCCGCCGCCTGCTGAAACTCCACCACCGCCGCGCGATGGTCGCCCATCGCCGCGAGAATCGCGCCGAGGTTCACCCGTGCCGGTCCGCTGTCGGACTTCAGCCGAACCGCCCGCTGCGCGTAAGGCAAGCCCGCCGCCGGCTCGGAGAGTTGCATGTACGCCGTGGCGATATTGAGGTTGGCGTCGAAGTCATCAGGCCTGATCTGCAGCGCCCGGAGGTACGACTTGATCGAATCGGTCAGCCGATTCAGGAGTTGCTGCACGAGCCCGCGGTTGTACTGCGCGTCGAAGTTCGTCGGCTCGATCGCCGCCGCCTGCGCATACGCCGCCTCGGCCTGGGCCAGGTCTCCGCGCTCGCGGCGGATCTCGCCCACGCCCATGTACGCCGGCACCAGCCGCGGATTCACCGCGATCGCACGCTCGAACTCCTGGAGCGCCACGTCGGTCAGACCCTGCTCCTTCAGGATCCGGGCACGGGCGAGCGCCTGCTCGCCCTCGTTCGGCGCGGGCGCGGCGGGCTTCGGTTTGGCCGCCTCACGCGCCTCGCGTGCCGTGCGGGACGCCTCCAGCCGTGCCGCCCGACGTTCACGCCACTTGGCGCACCCGCCCATCGACAGCGACGCACAAGTCAGCCCGATGGCGGCGATTCCCACGATCCCGGTAGTTGGCTTGGTCATTTTTGCGTGGTCACCTTGTTGTGGACGAGCGTGTTTGGGACGAGCGTCCGGTCCGCCCGCGACGCGGGCGACCCCCCATTATCGGCTCGGGTTCGGTCACGAGTTTTCTCAGCCGCCGAAGGTTGAGCGTGTCGTACGGCGTCCCTTCGGGGTTATCCCCCTTGGGCGTCTCCATGATCTTTGGAACGTTCCGCAACGCCGGATGGTTCACCACGGCCGCAAATCCGCTCTTGTCGAGCCTCGGCCCGCCGATCGTCCCCTCGCCGATGTGCTCGTGCCGGTCGAGACGGCTCCCGAGAGCACCCTTCGAGTCGTTCAGGTGTATCGCGCGGATATTGGCCAGCCCCGCGATGCTGTCAAACTCGGCCAAGACCGCACTCGCCGACGCGACCGTCGCCATGTCATGCCCCGCGGCATGGGCATGGCAGGTATCAAAGCAAAACCCGATGCGCTCCGCCGACCAGCCCGTGTCGATGATCCGCCGACGCAGATCGGCCAGTTGCTCGAACGGCCCGCCCAGCGTCGAGCCCGCGCCCACCGTGTTCTCCAGGCAGCACACCGTCTTGAAGCCCGCAACCGATGGCAGCAGGCGGGCATAGGCCGCCGCGATTCGCGCGACCCCGAACTCGACGCCCGAACCTGTCGGCGAGCCGGGATGATGCACCAGGAACGGGATGCCCAGCGCCTCGCACCGCTCGATCTCGATCCGCATCAGGTCGATCGACTTCTCCCACAACTCGTCCTTGGGCGAGGCCAGATTGATCAGATAGCCCGCGTGCGCGACCGTCCGGCCCACGTCGCTCGCCCCGTCCCCGCCCCAGCCGAGCCGGGCGACCTCCGCCTTCCACCGCGCGACCTCGTCGTCCGCCAGCGGCTTGGCCTTCCACTGCTGCTGGTTCTTCGTAAAGACCTGCACCGTGTCCATGCCGAGGCCCTCCGCCTCGATCAGAGCGTTGGCCATCGAACCGGCAATCGAAAGGTGCGAGCCGAACATGGCCGGAGTGTAGATGAACGAAGTCGAACGAGGAAGCCGCGAGCGCCCGCGCCACGGTTAGGTTCCCAAGTCACGGGCTCGATGCGATCAGCCCGCGACTCGAACCCTGCGGAAACTCCGCGACGTCACCAGCGCTGATGATGACGCCGAAACTGCCGCTGCGATGACAGCGTGCTCCCCCAACCCGAACAGGTGAAGAGCAAGAACCACGCACAGCGCGCACACGCCAGCCACTACGGCGATGACCACGAGTCGAGCCATGACGATCGGCATGTGCATCCTCCCAGGTCCGAACCCTTTCAGTCGGCTCGGCCGGCCACCCAAACGATCCGACTCAGCAACGCAGTTCGACTTGTTCGGAAATGATACAGGCGATTTCAAAAAAAGAAATACCCTGATTCTCCGCGACAAGCGGCTTTCCAAGAGCGGAGCCCCGTTGCCACCGTTGACGATTCCCGATACGCCCAGGGGCCGTGCGGTGATGTCAACTCGGCCGTGCTTGGGCTCCTTTCAGCAAGGCGGCATGATTCAAACAGAGACGACGGGGACGCGGCACGTCTTGGCTCCGAACCGCTTATCGGCCTTTGCAGCCGCGACGCGCCGACACGCGACATCGTCTGCGATGATTCCGTGGACATGCCGGTCACGTCTACTTGCCTTCGCGCTTGAACTCGAAGCGCCGGGGGGTGCCGCCCTTGAGCTGGCCGATCGTGGCGCTCAGCCCACCCTCGGCCGAGAGTTCGTAAACGATGCGCTTCGGGTAGTCGTGGCGCGGGTTGTCGAACACGGCTCGGTGTGCGCCATTCTCGGCGCTCACCTCGGAGAGCACGAACTCGGTCCCCTTCGCGCCGTTGGGCTGCGCGATGTAGATCAGCCCGCCGTCGCGCTCGACGATGCGCAGGTACTCGAACGCGAACATCTTGCCGCTCGTGTTGATAGAGCGCGACACGGCGAGCATCGCCCCGCCCCCCGGCGGGCTCCACCGCTCCTCGATCGACGAGCCCGAACTCTTCGTTCCGACCCACGCGCCGGCCAGCCAGGACAAGTCGCCGATCACGGCCTTGGCGGGCGCGGGCATCGCGATGTCTTCCGCATGGCGGTAGAGCCCGACCGATTCCTTCATCAAGGGCGGATCAGACACTACGTTCACGAGCAGCCCCTCGGCCGTCATTCGGAAGGTCCTTCGGATCATTCGGATCGATCCCTCGGGCGCGTTGCCCCCTACCCGTTCGAACGCGACCTCGTACTCGAACGCGCCGTCCTTCCATGTGCCGCGGTAGCGCGAGATCGTCTTTGGCTCGGCGACTTCGGTGATCGAGCCGTCGAGCGCGATGCGCACATCTCTGTGCCCCGAGCCGTGGCCGTTCAGAACGACCGCACCCTCCTCGACGCGCATCGAGAACTTCGATGCCATGGGAGGGCCCAACTGCTCGAGGGAGCGACCCTCGGTGCGGTCCTCGACGTAGATCCACTCGCCGTCCAACGCATGCACGCCGTCGGGCTGCGTCCAGCGCGCGTCGGACGGCCCGTTCTGGCCTGCCGATGCGCGCAGGAACTCGATGATCGCCGTTCCGAACTCCGGTTTGGCGAGTGTGGTCATGTGGTCGCCGCCCTCGACGATCTTGACCTCGCCGCGGCCGAGCAGATTGTGGACCATCGCCACCCGGTTCTTCACATGGGCGGATTCGTTCCCGCCGTGGATGAACAAGATGGGCGCCTGACACTTCTTCAGGTCGTCCTCGCTCACGGCCAGATCCTTGAAGCCACGGCCGGCGGCCGCGAACGCCTTCACGTCCTTGCCGCCGTACATGAACTTGGCGATCGCCTTCGCTTGTTCCTCCGTCGGTTTTGGCCTCCCGTCCGGTGTGATCGCGATGATGTATGACCCCAGGTCTTTGCCCTCGTCTACAGCCTCGGCGAAGGTATCGCATTCGGAGAAGTCGGTAGGCATCATCTTCTCCGCGATGACAGGCGCCTGCCCGCCGTAGATGACGCTGAGGACACGCTCGGGGTGGGTCGCGGCCACCTTGCCGGCGATGAACGCGCCCGAAGAGTAACCGATCAAGTGTGCCTTCTTGATCTTGAGATGATCGAGCAAGCGCACCACGTCGGCCGCCATTTCAGGGCCGTACTTCTCCGGGTCGTGCGGCTTATCGCTCTTGCCGTGCCCCCGGCAATCCAGGGCAATCGCCTGGAACCCCTCGTCGCCGCTGAGTTTGGTGTTGCCGGACGGGTCGCTGCCCCACATGCTGGAATCGCCCATCCAGCCGTGGATGAGCACGACCGCTTCGCCCGTCCCTGCCGTGACATACCGAATCTTCACGCCGTTGGAGTCGAAGACGTCGTCGGTCTGCGTCAAAGGTGCGCTCGAGACCTGTGCCGAAGGCGCACTCGAGGCCAACGCCGCCGAGAGCGCGCCGAACGTTGCGAGAAGTGCGAGCGCTGTGACGAGCCAGGTGTGCGGACGCATTGAGAGGCCTCCTGTCGAGTCTCGAGTCGTGGGACGGCGCGCTTGCGTTAGGACGAACCTGAGCCGCGCGCGGGTGCCTGCCCCTTGGCACAATATGCCCATCGGGTGGCGCACACGAATGCTACATGGTTGCTCGTGTGCCAAGAGTTCCGCGTGCTCGGCGAGCAAAAAGGCAACGCGAGCCTGCGCACACGCCTCTTCGATCCACCGCTGCTTCGCGCCCGCGGTCAAGATCTCGCCACGGGCAATAATCAGGCGGAGCGTTGGATCGCCGTGGCACAAAAAAAGCCCCGGCGCTAGCGCCAAGGCTGATCCAATAGCGGGGGTGTCATCGGCTGACCAGGAGATCGCCAAGTGTGGCCGAATTGTCACCGTTTGCGGGAGCCGAATTCGCGTAAGTCTTTGTGCCGCAGGTACATGCGCCATGTCACCCCCACGAACCCTGATATCGCGCTTCGCACCGGTGTGTAGGGCGTCAGCGATCGCGGATCCCTGCGTGTCCTTTGGGCGTGGTGGATCGCATGCGATTGAGTTGCCACCTGCTGTAGAGTCGTACTTCGTCGCGGCCAGACGTACGGCGCTGTGCGAGTAGTCCGGTGGCGGTCCAGAGCTTCAAGCGGCCAGCCGTGTCTACGCGGTCTGGATTTCACCGCTCCTTGGCTCCTATGACTACCAATCTCGTGAGGGGTTGGTTAAGAGAGAGAGACCCATGGAGAGGCCGGATCTGATCGAGCAAGCGGCGGCGGTGGCGCACGAGGCGTGGCGGAGCCACATGGAACACGAGGGCTGGCGGTCGGGGCCGTACGACGCCGCGGCCCGGACGCACGACGCGCTGGTGCCATTCGAGCGGCTCGATCCGCGCGACCATCGACGGGCGTGCGTCGCCATCGAGGCAGAGGGTGCCGTGGAGTGGCTGGCGGGTCTGGTGCGGTATACGCGTGGCCCCGGCCGCGAGTTTGCGGCCCATGAACTCAAGCCCGGACTTCCGGTCGTCCTAGGCGCTCCGGGCGGCGAAGGGTCAGCCGGCAACGAGGTCGGGAGAGTCGAGTCTTGGGACTTGGATCACAGCGGTGCGCTACGCGTCATCCGGGTCCGCTGGCCGAATGGGGCTCAATCGGAGCATTTCCCGGCGGAACAGGACCTGCGGCGGGCGTGATCGTGTCAGAAAGAGTGGCAGGCTTGATTTCCGCGCTCTGTGTGGACGGATCACGGCGTGGCACCAGGGCTCCCGTTCGTCGCTCCAGCGCCTCCAGTTCATCCGGGGAGACCCAAAGCGTCACAGCCGAGCCGGTGTCCCCCGTCAACGTGAGAGTCGCCGACTGGCGCTTGCCGGCCTCGCCCTCAAAGGCCACGACGAGCATCGGGCCGATCGAGTAGACGCAGCGCTGCGCCACGCGGATGTGGCCGACCAGACCCGCCGATTCGAGCTCACCCAGCATGTGGCTCACGTGCGAGATCTCCAGTTCGAGCCGCTCGGCGAGCGCCGACACGCTGGATGGCGACCGCGCCAATGCGATCAGGACCTCCAGCCTTGTGCGGCACCTCACCTCCCCGATCAGCTCAACAAGACCGACGAAACGGATGCCACGCTTGCCAGTTGAAGACTCGGTCCGCGCCACGCCGCACCCCTTTCGTAAAGGTTTGCGATTCCGGCGTCCATTGAGACGCCATTCGTGACCCATCCGAGCGGTTCGTGCTGCCGCTTTGCCGCGCGTGCCGTACGGCCTTTCAGCCGCGAGGCACTACGCCTCCAACCTGACAGAATACCGAAACCTCAGCAATTTGAAAGAGGGTTTATACCTCCACCTCGGCAGGGTGGGGAAAAGCAAATGGGCGTGTGCGTCAGTCGCCGCTCAACAGCATTCCTAGGCCGCCACATTCTTAAGCCGTCAAGTAGCGGTCGGACCGTGCGGGTACGCATGTGAGGCCGTAGCCCTTCCTGTTGTTGGAGTAGCCGGCTCGCGTGAGCACGCCGCGCCCGAGGGTTTAGCTGGCGTTGTTCAGGGCGACGAGGTTGTGGTTGGTGTACGCGGCGTCGAAGTCTCAGTTGCCCCCGGCGTCGTTGCGGATCGTGTTGGTGACAACCGCTGTGCTCGATAACGCATCCAGACATCTACACCAATGTCATACTATGGTCGAGGACCGCACCGCGCCACACTCGGGACAGCTGGCCAGAGGCCCCATCGCATAGCCGCAGCTGCTACAGGCACCTCGACGCATGCGGCGTCTCGCGACGGTGCTTTTGACCAACAACTCCATAGCCCAGTAGAGAGCAGCGAATGTAGCAGTATTCACTGCTATCCCGCGCGGATCAACTCCCCACGGCAGAAGCCTGTTCCGACCGAGATCTAGCACGCGTTGCCTCGTGGCCGCGCCACGCTCGGAGTAAGACACCGCCCCACGAGAACAAAGCATTGGGAACCCGGCCGCGATCGCGATTACACAGTCATCCGGCGCACTGGACACCATGCCACGAGCCCACCTGGGAAGTGGTTCTGCACCACCTTGAAGCCTTGCTTTCTCCCAAGCTCCAATGTTTCTTTGAACCGATAATTGGTGATATCCATATCGCATGCTTATATACGCCAAGCACGGCACGCCATCGACACTCGACAGAAAGCGGCTACCCCGCAACGCCAACGCAACTCGCGATTGTGTGTCCAAGAAAAAACAAGTGCATTGTGCTAACGACACCGCCAATGACAATACGAGCCCAACGCAGGTCCTGATAGCGGCTCGAGCAACTCCATGTCGTAGGCTCACGGACGCGGCCTCGGATCTGCATTCGGCGGCACTGGTGCCGGATCGACTGGAGCGGGTGGCAATGGTGCGCCCATGCCGCACGCGGGTGGAGCGACACCTGGTCCCAGGAGACTGTTCATCATGCAGACGTGTGGTATCGTTGAACCTATGGTCCATGGATCAATAACGGATGAGTACGCGAAATAGCCGTGATGAGGCATTGATGCAATGTATGCTCTGCCCCAGCGGTTGCCCAGTGCCCTCGGTGGCGGCCCGAAATTCCACCACGACGGCGTGCCGCGCCTGCTAGGCCAGGGGCCCGACTGAGGAGCTTCACCGGGTTGCCAGTTCTTGGGATGCTCAGGTGCATTGGGTAAATCGTCAGAGCAATACAGCCGTATGTCCCCAAACGAGTTCCATATCCCAGACATCCCGAGCATCGTACCAGTTCCATCAAAGAAGACCGTGTCTACCCCACGGTATGTTGTCATGACTCCTGTTGGGGCTGCGAAGGCATTGCCTACGACTTCAGTGTACTCGGAGCGAGTATGAGTTACCCCGCCAGCCGGATTGGCTGATGGATATATGGCTAGGTCGGTCGAGACACGCTGCAGGATGTACGCGGTGCCGGTGCCAGGGCACGCGTCAAGAGGTCCAAGGGTTGCGGTAAACAGAAATAGCATCTCAACACCGATGGAGCTCATATTGCCCATCAATCTGTGGCTCGTCGCCTGCACATCGAGTGAGAGGCCGGATGCATCAGTGCCCGCCCAAGCCCTTGACAGGACATATTCATAAACAGACGGTCCATCCACATACCCTAGCGGATCTCTCCGTGTCCATCTTCCAAGCTCGCTGTCGAGGACTCTGTTCCTGACGTGCCACTTGGTTCCCAGCAGCTCGGACGCGAGCTCGTAGCCGGCGTAGCCCTTGCGGATGCTGATGGCGGAGAGGGTTCCGCGGCCCGTGTTGTAGTAGCCGGATTTCGTGCCGTTCGCGGCGGTCACATCCGACGCATTAACAGGGCGTTGAAAAACCATCACGACTGTGCCGGGGACAAAAAACCGATGGGGGTCGAGCGTCGAACAGTACGGCATGCGAGGACACGCGAGCCGTCAGCCCAACCTGTTCGTGCAGATCAACCTTGAAGCGCTGGTGCCCGCGGACCATCCGCTTCGGGCCATCAAGCGGATGGCCGACGAGGCGCTGGCGGCGATGGACCGTACGTTCGCCGCGGCCTACGTCCCGGCGGAGAAGGGCGGTCGGCCGAGCATCCCGCCCGAGCGGCTGCTCAAGGCGCTGGTGCTGATGAGCCTGTACACGATGCGGTCGGAGCGGGCGTTGTGCGAACGGATCACCTTCGACCTGCTCTTCCGCTGGTTCCTGGACATGACCCCCGACGAGCCCTGCTTCGACCACAGCGTGTTCAGCGTGAACCGCGAGCGGCTGGACCGGCTGGAGGTCACCAAGAAGTTCAGCGACCGGATCGTCATGGCGGCCTTCGAGGCCGGGCTCATCAGCGAGGATCACTTCTCGATCGACGGCTCGCTGCTGCAGAGCCACGCCAGCCTCAAGAGCCTCAAGCACATCGAGGAGATCAGGCGGGCCGCGGCGGAGCGTGAGACCAAAGACAGGGACGGCGACGCGAGCGGTGGAACCGGACGGCGTCCGGACTCCAACGCCTGGGTGGACTTCAAGGGGCAGAAGCGCAGCAACCGGACGCACCGCAGCACGACCGACCCCGAGGCGCGGCTGTACACCAAGAGCTCCGGGCAGGCCGCGCTGCCGTGCCACTCGATGCACGTCTTGATGGAGAACCGGCACGGGATCGGGGTCGACATCAAGGTGGGCAAGGCCGACGGCCACGCGGAGCGGAAGTGCTGCCTGAAGATGCTCGACCGCGTGAAGCGCAGGCTGGGGCTGGAGCCGGCCACGCTGGGGGCCGACAAGGCGTACGACACCGAGGACTTCCTGCTGGCGCTGGAGGAGCGGGACATCGAGCCGCACATCGCGTGCAAGAGCCGGAAGGAGATCGACGTGCCGCGCGAGCACGATGAGGGCGCCTGGGCGCGGTGGTTCAACCAGCAGAGCCAGCGCGACCGAGCCTTCAAGATCAGCCAGCGCAAGCGGCGGCTGGACGAGGAGATCTTCGGCTGGCTCAAGCAGTTCGGCGGCCTGCGGCGGGCGCGGCTGGTGGGACGCTGGAAGATCCAGCAACTCGCCGACATCGCGCTGGGCACGCTGAACCTGATCCGGATCAGCAGGCTGCTGAAGACCTGACCGGGCCGCGGCCCTCGCCGGCCCGGACCACCCGCAGCCACCGCTCCCGCCTCATTGCATCCCGCGCGATCCCGGAGAATCCGGCCGTCCATTCGGGTACTTCAACGCCCTGCTAGA
>JBJXFQ010000103.1:0-7153 GCA_046155605.1 Phycisphaerales bacterium | reverse complement strand
ACACTGGGCGGGTACGGGAGCTCCAGGACGCGACCGGATGGAGTTAGCGTTTCCAGGGCGGCGTGCTCCCGGGGCCAGCGCCGACGGGAGCGCGGGCGCTCACCGGCGAACCGCCGCCGCCCTTCTTGGCGTAGCCCTTGATGACGTTCGTGAACTCACCGTTGTCGTCGCGCTTCTTCAGCCCGACGCTGATCTCCAGCGGGACGTTGTGGAGCTCGACCGAGTCCTTGGGCTGCATTACGCCGATGGCGCGGCAGATGGCGGAGAGCTCGCCGCGAGCGATCTTGACCGTCATCTCGCTCTTGTTCTCGAGGTTGAGGCGGGCCCAGACCAGGCGGCCCTTGAACTCGCCGTCGATGACCTGGAAGGTCAGCTGCAGGTACTTGCCGCCGCCGGTCTTGGTCGGCTTCAGCTCCGACTCGGAGATGACGGCGAGGTACTTGCCCGCGGGGAGCGGATCGAGCGCGACAGACGGGTCAACCTGGTTGGCGTCGAAGTTGTTCAGCGTTGCCATGAATCAGTTCCTTTGCGATTGGTGATGGACGGATGAGGTATGAACAACGGCAACGGCGCTCAGGCCGCGCCGGCGTTGTCGGTGGTGGGGACAGGGGTGACAACGGCAGCGGAGGGGTCTTCGCCGCGCACGAGCGCCGCGAAGACGCGGTAGTCCAGCGGGATCTCCTCGGGCAGACCCAAGCGGTTCTTGGCGACGTGCGCCGGACGCTCGACGGTGCGGATGATCCGCTCGCCCGTGGAGACGCCGTTGTGCTTCGCCTTGTTGAACCCCTCGTCGACCTTGATCGTGTGGACCTTGTACGTGGCGAAGAGCACCTCGTCGGCCCACTCCTGCACGAGCGCCGACGCGAGCTTGTGCAGGCGCGGCGAGTAGCGGTCGTACGGCACGGTCTCGGGGTTCTCGAACTTCTCGATCTTGGCGTGGGCGATGAGGACCACGGTCATGCCGCGATCAGTCCGGAGCGCATCGAGCGCACCGAGCACCGACCGCCACTTGTCGACCGCGAAGGCAAAGCCCTTCGCGTAACCAATCTTCTCGATGTTCTCGACGCTCTCGTCGGCGCAGACCTCGCCCCAGATGAGGCGCTCGAGCCAATCAAGGCTGTCGATGACGACTGTGCGGTAGTCGTGGTCGCCCGAGTACAGGGACTCGAGCGCCGCCATCACCTCGCCGAGGCTGCGGGCGAGCGGGAACGACTCGCAGTCGATATCGGCCAGTCCGTCTTCGGTGGGAACAAAGATGGGCTTCTCGGCCATCGCGCCGAAGGTGCTCTTGCCGATGCCGTGAGTGCCGTACAGCATCACGCGGCGGGGACGGGCCTTGCGGCCCTTGCTGATCTGATTCATGAGGGTGGCTGTTGCGGGAGCGGGCATGGGTTCTCCGTGGCTGCGGAATGTGGGATCGAGGTCCTCGGGCCAGACGTCGCGGGTGAAATCACCCTGGCCAAGCCGGACGAGCGGGAGCGCTCGATCGGGCTGGAGCGGCGTGGCGTGGGAGAGGGGCACGCCAGTACCCCTCTGCCCACGGCCGCCGCTTGTCGCGCGCTAGTTGGAATGCGGGTCCAGATCCGCGAGGTGAACCCGCAGCTGCAACACGATCCGATTCACAGTTCCGCGGTGGACACCACGGGCCGCCGCGATCTCGGGGATCGACTTGCCGCACAGCAGATCACGTGCGATAGGCAGCAGATCGTCGGGGAGACGGTTGATGGCCGACTCGATGTCCAGACGGAGATCGACATCGCAGACCGCGCTCCGGCGGCGCTCGACGTACTCCGCGCTCTCGGAGCCGAACGGCGGGAGCGGCTCAAGGCGCGCACGCCACTTCGCCTCGCGGCGAAGCTGCTTGCACTTGTTGCCGTACCACAGGTTCATGACGCCTTTGCAGTACGTCGTCTGCGATGCGATCGCTGGGTTGAAGCGTCGCATCGCACGGGTGATCTCGGCTGCTACCTCCTGGCGGAGATCGGCGATCTCCTCCGTTGAGAGTGCGAACAGCCGGCCCAGCCGATCGGTGCGGAACCGGATCTGCTGGACGGTGAGGGATGGGAAAGCGGAAAGCCCGCTACGCTCGGCGCACGACAGCGCCACGTCTGCTGCGATCGAAGGCATTGAAGCCTCCTCGATTCAGACATCGCCCGCAGGGGCCCGGCAGCAGCTCGGAGCGAGATGTGGATCAGTGAACGAGGAGGACATCCTGCCGGGCAGCCGCTCCGGCATCTCCGGGGCTACACGCGGCGTAGCGGGCCGCTACATTCGGCGTAGCGGCCTAAAAATCCCAGGGAGGGACATCGGTGGGCTCATAGGTCATGACGGAACCGCGGAGAATGGCCCCGTCGATGTGAGCGCCGGCGGTGGAGTGATACTTCTTGATGATCTCGATCGTGTCGTTGACCCGGTTCCGGACGCGATCGCGCAGCCGCTTCTGATCAGTACTCTCGACCTTCATCCGGCCTGCAAAGTTGGCCTCGCGCAAGTACGCGAGCAGCTTGGTCTTTTCGTTCTCAGCGATCTGCTTGGCGGTCGTGTTGCCTTCCTTCTCCGCCGCCGCGATGTCGTCATTGAGCTCGTTGATTCGCACCCAAAGCGCCCTGGCTTCCTTCGCGTCAAACTTTGCCTCTGCCCTGGCCGACGGGATGTCTTTCAGATGCGGCCGGGCCATTGCATAGAGCTGGGCGACGGTGAACCGCTTGCTGGGAAACGCGAGCATTTCACGCAGGTACAGCATCCCCACGCTCAGGGCGAAACGCCTGTCGATGCCATCGAACCGCAGCAGCCAACCCTGCCCCTCCTGCACAAGTTGATGCGTCGGAGGCGGAGGCTCGGTTGGGCCCGAAGCGGGCGGTGCGTTCACTCCGACGATGGTGTTGGGGTTCGGATCGTGAACCAATCGGAGCGTGCAGCTCTCAGGAAGCGAGCGCTTGACGATCTGGCTCATGTGGGCCTTGCCCGCTGTTTCGATAGCGCCGACGATCTGCTCGCCGTGTCGTTTGTAGAGCTCGAAGATCCGCTTGGCCGCGTCATCGACCGGTAGATCAATGTGGGGCAACGCCCGCACCGCCTCCCCGTAGCGGTTGTAGAACGCCGTGACGTCCATCGCAGCCACCTGCTGCGCGGTCTCCAGGTAGGACGCCAGCATGATGCGGGACTCACCCTCGTCCCGCGGGTCGGTCAACAGCTTGTGGCGGTACCGATCCTCCGGCTCGAACTGCCCCGCGCCGGCCGCGAGGACGGCGAAGCGACGGTCGATGCACTGCGAGCACACCCCACAGTGAGGCTGGTCCCTTCGGTACTTGCGGGTGTGAGTGCAACTGATCGAGTAGTCGATCATCGCGCCGTGCCCGGCCTTGACGATGTCGGCCACGACGTCCGCCTTGGTCTTCCAGAGGAAGCGATTCTCCACGTCGAACTGCGTGTTCGTGACGAGGGAGAAGAACTTGCGCATGCACGCCAGCACACGCGGGTGTGTCGTGCGCGTCGCTCGCGACCCAACCACCTGCGGGGACATGGGAAGGTTGAGACTGACGACACCGTTCTCGTAGAAGCGGATCGCGTTCAGGTCCGCCATGCGTGCCACCGCGACGGCGAACGAGGCGTATAGAAACGAGCGAGCGCGCTGTGTGTACTCCTTCTCCGTTCGGTGCTGCTTGCTCGCACGCACTGTGATGAAGTGCGGACGGGGTCCACCGCTCGCGTTCGTGATCATGGACGTCAACGTGTGGTGCCGCTCCCGCATCGTTCCGGCCGAGGCGTGAGTGACCAGCAGCGCAGCCCGCTTGTCCCGCACGACCTCCTCGACAACACCGCCAAGCGAATCCAGACCGCCTGAAAAGAGCACCACCGACTCCGGAGGAGTCGGCTGCACGAGCTTCCCAAAGCTGAGGTATGAGTCGAGTGCTGGCGGGTTCTTGTACTGACTGAATGTGAACTCGTACTCGTCCTCCGAGAGAAAGCTGAGCAGTTCCATCAGCGCGTCGCCGACGGGAGCTGAGTTCCACAGCGTGGGAACGCGAACGGGAATCTCAAAGCGCATCCGGCGACGCCAGTTGGCACCCATCGTTTCAACATCGTCGGCTCCGCGGCGGTTCATCTGGTCGGCCACGTAGACGAACGCGGCGATCTCGACCAGGTCAATCAGCGCTGGAGCGATGTCCTGGTGGAACTGGCGACCGATGTCGTTGAGTTCGACTCGGACATTCTTGCCGTGGCCGGCGGTGCGGAGCTTGGCCACTCCCGCCACGGTGCCGGGGTGTGACGAGGCGGCCTCATTGCACGCGAACAGCATCTCTGGAGGGGTCACTTGTTACCCTCCTTGAGCTCGGCGACCATCTTCTTCATCGCCTGGTGCGCGAAGCCTTCGGCGTGCTTCCGGGTGATCCCTCCCGTGTCCTTGTTCTTCCAGTTCTGCTTGGACTGCCAATCCCCCGCGAACTTCTGCACGATCACGGATGCCTGGCGGCAGTGCGTGTCCATCGCCTGGTCGAACGCAGCCTTGGCCGCGAGGTTGGCGAAGCGCTGGCCTTGGCCGACGTGGTTGGCACACTCCCGGCTTGCGTAGAACTGCAGCACCTTGTTGGTCAACTGCCCGAAGAACTGCTTACCCAGGTCGCCGAAGTTCTTCTCCGTTCCGAGATCGCGGAATGCTCGCTGTACGTCCTGCGCGGTCGCGCCAAAGAGCGACGAAGCCCGCTGCGTCACGAGCTGATTGGTCACCTCGACCGCAGCAGTCTGGGCCATCTCCCCCAGGTCCGTGCGGCCTTTGTTGTTGGGCATAGCCCGATCGACGTTCTGCGAAACGGCGCTGAGAATCGCCGGAAGGCTCGGGTTGTCGGGGACGTTGAACCCGCGGGCACGAAGCCCGGCGGCGAAGTCCGTCTCGCGGGCTGCCTGCGTCAACTGTGTGAGGGACCAGAACGCTTCGACGAGGCCGGGGTGGTGCGCCGAGGCCATGAGACCGGTCTCGGCTGCGCAAATGATTGCGTTGGCGATTTGGTCAGCGCCGGCACCGGCAGCGATGAGGCCGATCACCTCTCGCCACTTGCGCGATCTCGGTAAATATCCTAACCGGGTATGTCCCATCTCGGTGGCCTCACGACCACGAGATCAGAGCACGCTGCTCCGCCTTCACTGGCAGGTCGCTGTTATTGGTATCGACCGCCGGACGTCATGTCTTCACGCCTGCCTGCCCATACAAATAGATGCTTCCTCGGTCCTGGTCTGATAATGCCGTCTCCAGAGGATCCGCTGGACAGCCCAATCCACCTCGGCGGCGATGGGGCGAAGGTCGTGTTCGGTGATCGGATCGCGGCCCGCACGAACCGGCGGCAGGTCGAGGATCGCCTCCTGAAGGTCTTGGGCAAGGTGGAGCAGGTTCATGATCTGGGTGACGCGGGCGCGGGTGACGTGGCCGACGGCGGCGAGATCGGCTTGCGTGGAGACCGTGCCTTCCCGAACCAGCGCATCGAAGCGGATCGCCAACGCCATCAGCCTGGCGACGCGGGGAACGCGCCCCGACAACGGCGTTGGAGCCGAGCCCGGCTGCTCGGACGCCGCACGACCGCGCCCGCCAACGACGAATCGTGCCGTGGTGGTGATCGACTGGCGTGCGGGATGGCGTTCAACTGATTCGGGTGGCTTGGTCATGGCAGCGCCGTGTCCGGTGCGGACTCTGCTCCGGGGTGAAAGGTGATTGAGACGTTCTGCGTCTGGCCGTCGTACTCGACGGTGGCGATTACGACATGGAGGAACTCTGCCTGCTCGGCGAGGGTCATCGCGCTCCACACGCCGTCGAACGCCTCGACGGCCCCGACCACCTCGTCCTCGTCGATCAAGCGCTCGGCATCCAGATCAATCTGCCGGGTTAGGGCCGTCAGCGTTCGACGAACGCGCTCAATCTCCCGGAGCGTCGCCGCCGACGGCTCCTCGCCTAATAGCCGTTCAAGCACGCCCTGCAGCCGTGTTCGTTCCGCGACGCGGAGCTCCGCCGCCTCGCGCAGCAGATCCAGCGCCCGGGCGACAACGGCTCGCATCGACAGGTCATTGACAAGGACGGCCTTGACCTGCTCGATGACGAACGTCTCAAGGGCAGGCCCGGGCAGGGACGGGGCAGCGCAGTGCTTCCGCCCGCGCTTCACCGCGTTGGAGCAGACGTAGTAGCGGTAGCGGACACGCGAGCCGTCGGGCTTCTTCTTCGACGCACTGCTCGGGCACATGGCACACCCGCACCCCTTGCACCGCACCAACCCGCCGAGCAGAGAGCCGGTCGAGTTCTTGACGCTCGCCCCGCCGCGCTCCGCTGCCAGCTTCAGTTGGGTCTGCACGCGACGGAAGAGGTCCTCGTCGACGATGGCTTCGTGCTCGCCGTCATACACAGCGCCGTTGTGCGGCACCTTGCCCGCGTACAGGGGGCTCCGGAGCAGGCGCGAGATGATCGTCTTGTCGAACGCCCGGTTGCCAACCACGCGGCCCGCGGTTGTCGTCCAGGTCTTGGTGGTCCACCCGCGAGCGTTGCACTCGTCGGCGACCCGCATGATGCTGCGGACCTCCAGGTACAACTCGAAGATGCGCCGAATCCGCTCCGCCTCCGCCTTGTTGACCACCAGCCGCCGACCCGTAAAGGGCGCGGGGCAGGGCACGTAGTCGTACCCAAGGATCGGCT
This sequence comes from Phycisphaerales bacterium, assembly GCA_046155605.1. Taxonomy (GTDB): domain Bacteria; phylum Planctomycetota; class Phycisphaerae; order Phycisphaerales; family UBA1924; genus JAEUIZ01. Next base: position 480 of record JBJXFQ010000103.1, on the reverse strand, counting down.
TACCGAGGGCGTATTTGCCCTTTCGGCGCGCCGCCGCGATCTTGTCCCGCGTGCGCTCGGAGATGATTTCGCGTTCGAACTGCGCGAACGACAGGAGGATGTTGAGCGTCAGCCGCCCCATCGAGTGGGTCGTGTTGAACTGCTGCGTCACGCTCACGAATGACACGCCCTTGCGGTCGAAGAGTTCCATCAGCCTGGAGAAGTCCATCAGCGACCGGCTCAGGCGATCGACTTTGTAGACGATCACGCAGTCGATCTTCCCCGTCTCGATGTCGGTCATCAGGCGCTTCAGCGCCGGGCGCTCAATGTTCCCGCCCGTGAACCCGCCGTCGTCGTATTTCTCGGGGAGGCATTGCCACCCCTCGTTCTTCTGGCTGGCGATGTACGCGATCGCGCTCTCGCGTTGGGCGTCGAGGCTGTTGAACTCTTGGTTGAGCCCCTCCTCGGTGCTCTTGCGGGTGTAGATGGCGCAGCGGATCG
>JBJXFQ010000076.1:0-23659 GCA_046155605.1 Phycisphaerales bacterium | reverse complement strand
AGAACCGCCGCGTCGGCACCCGCTACGACAAGCTCGCGGTGAACTTCCAGGCGTTCCTCGACCTGGCCATCATCCGCCGATACCTCCGCCTCCTGGCCCCGGGCGATCCGTCAGACACAGCCTAGACAACTGCGACAGCGACAATGGCGCTTGGTACTAATCCACGGTTCAACGGATACCTTGCTCCGCTATTCGCTGCTATACTATTTACGCTTGTACGAAAGGGGGCTCCGCATGCCAACTGCTATCTTGAATCGCTCAGCGCTCGAAGTCGATCCGCATACGGCGCACGGCTGGCTGGCTGCGGGTGAGGCCGTGCTTGTTGATGTTCGCGAGCCAGATGAGCACGCGCGCGAGCGAATCGAGGGGGCGGCGACGCTGCCGCTCTCGCGGTTCCGCGCCGGCGAGATCGCCGCCAAGCCCGGGCAGCGGATCGTGATCCATTGCAAGACCGGCGTTCGCGGTGCCGATGCCTGCCGAATGGCTCGAGGCGAGGGCCTGGAGCCGGTGAATCTGGTAGGCGGGATCGACGCGTGGAAGGCGGCGGGGTTGCCGGTCGCGCGGGCCGCACGCGGCGGGTGTGCCATCAACGTCCTGCGACAGGTGCAACTCGTCGTGGGCGTGCTCGTGCTCGCGGGTGCCGCGCTCGGTTACTTTGTGCATCCCGGCTTTCTTATCATCCCCGCGTTCTTTGGCGCGGGGCTTACATTCGCCGGCGCGAGCGGCTTCTGCGGGCTTGCCGCGGTGCTCTCACGCATGCCGTGGAACCGCGTGGGGTGACCATCGGCGCGTGGCTCGATCCGTGACGTAGTATCTCGTACTGGTTGGCACACGATTAACAAGGGGGCTTGATGTCACACGATCCCGCCGGGTTCTATTCGTCTCACGGCACCGAAATGGCCGCGGCCAAGGCACTCGCGCCCGACCTGGGCAAGGCCTTCGCGCCCTTCTTCCAGACGCTGATGAAGGACGGAGCACTGAGCGTCAAGCACAAGGAACTGATCGCGCTGGGCATCGCCGTCGCCACACACTGCGAGCCATGCATCTATGCGCACGTCGAAAAGTGCTTCAAGCACGGCGCGACCGCGGCCGAGATCATGGAGGCCGCAGGCGTCGGCGTCGTCATGGGCGGGGGCCCGGCATACATCTACACGCCCGTCGTCGCCGCGGCGGTGAAGCACTGGGAGAGCGCGAAGACGGCGGGGTGAGACGGGCGGAGCATCGGACGATCCAACGGACCCGCCCCGGCACGGGAGGAAGTGCCGGGTGCCACCAGTTGGCCGAGGCTTTGCAAGGACAACTGGTGATGGGTGCCACGCGCATCAGTCAGCCGAAGCGGTTCACCGATGGCAACCGACCCCTTCACCGCGGCGCAGCCCTTCCTCCGGCACCGTTCTCTCAGACGAACACCATGTGCCGAAACAACACTGCCTCCGCTCTGCGCCCCAACGGGGCGGAGGGCGATAGCCACGGGTAGAGCGGCGGCGCGGCGAAGCCCGCCGACGCGAAACCCGTGGAAAGCCATGTTCTTATCCGGCGGGGTTGCAGGGGCAGCAGCCCCTGCATCAGCGGATCATTAGGACTTCACCCAGCACTTGATTACGTCCTGTCGCCGATGCACGGTGCCGCTCTTGTGCAGCGCCGCAAAGTCGCCCCGTGAGAAGACGAACCGATCGACGTATCCAAGCAGTTTGCCGTTCCAGAATGTCACCTGATCGCGGGTAAGCGTCTCGTCCTTTGGCTCGGCGTCCCACAGTCCAAGCAGAGCAGCAGACGGGCCGATCGGAACAAAGACGGCGGTGTTCTGGAGGCCGAAGCCCGGGGACTTTCCTGGCGGCGTTCGCTTGATCCATTCCAGGAGCACCGGGTGATCCGTGCAGATCAGGTCACCGGCATCGGATCTCGTTCGCAACACCGTCCATTGGCGAAGCATGAACAGATTTAGGAGCGTCGGTAGGATCGATGCCATCATCGCAAGCCGGGCATTCTGTTTGATCTCGATCGTGATCAGACCTTTGTCGAACCATCCCTTCATTTGGGCGGCCAACTCCGGGTCGGAGGGCTGCGGGAACTTGCCTTCAGCCTCCAGTTGTCGATACATCACCTCGATCGGCTTGCGCATGAAGTCGTCGATCCAGTCCAAGCGGGAGGGGACGCGCACCACCAGCGTTGCGAGCAACGACATGATGTTCTCGCGATCCTCGCCGCTGACCATGCGCTCGCCAGTGAGCATCCGCTTGATGATTGGCGCGGCTGCGTCTTCGATAATGTGGAACGTCTTCTCGATCTCGGTGGCAGCCACATCGCCCTCGACCTCGGCAATGTCGATCATGTACAGGTCGGTTTCCCTAGCAACTTTGCCCGGCGTCCCCGGCCAGGCGCGGCCGTTAGTCTTATCGATGACCTGCAACTGGCCGTCCTTCGTTCCGTCGTCCGTCCACGCGGATAGGTATGACTTCGGTAAGTAGTGGTGCTTGCGCGGCGTTGACATGCTGTGATGGTACAAGCCGCCGGGTCACTCCTCCGCCCCGGCCGGGGCGGTCCGCCTTTTCGTCGCCCTTTCCACGGGTTTCGCGACGCTCACCCCCCCGAGCCGCGTCGCTTCACCCGTGGCTACAGCCGCCCGGCTGGGGCGAAGACGAATCCTTCGCGACCTTCCAAAGACGACCGCCCCGCACATCCCAAAAAGACAACCGCCCGCGTGCGCCATTCGGCATCAGCGGGCGGTGCTGGCGGCGGGGCCAAATGGTGGTGGTGGGAAGGCCCCGTCGCCGGTGGTGGGATGTCCTGCAAGACGCTCAACGCGCCCGGCCCGTAACGCTCAACGCGCCCGGCCAATGACCGAGATCACAGGCCGCTCGCGGCGAGCGTCGCACAGCGCTCGGCTGAGCTTCCTCAACCGAGCACTCTCGAGCATCGGTGCCTTCCCTGGCGCCGCACACCCCGTCCTCTGGGGCGCTCGGCCTCCCGCCGCGTCCTTGCGACGATGGACCGATCCGGCCGCGCCGGCCGATGCCGGCTCTGCCCGGGGAAGGATGCGATTCCTTTCGTTCCCTTCCGGGCCGATGCTCTCTAACCCCGCGACCCGCCGTCTCCGGCACCGCCTCGGGCTCTCCAACTCCGCTCCATCTCTTCTCGACCGATCGCTCAAACCGCTCCCGCATCGCGCCCGGGCACCGCCGGACGCGCTGATCTCATGTTCAGTTTCCGCCGTGCGATCCGTTTCCACCCTGCCGCAGCCGCGCGACCAGGTCCGGCAGTCGCGCGAACTGTGCCTGTCGCTGGGCCTCCCATGCCGCCCGCTCGCGAACCTCGAGCCGATTCCGCACGCCCAGGACAACCACCTCGCCGCCCTTCATCTCGGCGAGTTCCAAGTGCAGTTTCGGCAAGGCGATACGTCCCTGGCCGTCCTGCTCCAGCCGCTCCGCAAACCCAAAGACGCTCGCCTCGATGCTCGCCTCGTCCTCGCTTGGGGTCAACGACTGCTCGGCCCGCGACGCCAGATCCCGAAACGTCGCCTCGGGATAGAGCCTCAGCACACCGCCCGGCCACGGCACGCAATACCAAACCGTTCCCTCCCCGACCTGTGACCGATGCTTGGCGGGTATCGCCAAGCGAAGTTTCGTGTCGATCGTGTGATCTGAGGAGCCGGTGAAGAGCACGTGTGGCACTCATGGGATTACATGGGCATTCTAACCACTTCTCCCCACTCCGCAAGAGCCTGGGATCAAAAAGCATCAGTTTTTCAGTAGATTTGGGTGTTGTTCGCAACAACTTGACAAGTTCTCCACATATTGCACACAGGCGACAGACGGAAACTCCGAGCGCGGTTAGACTGCCGCACGGAGTGAGGAGCGCGCGGGAGGCGAGTGTGTCGAGCGCGATGCCAGCGGGAGTGCGCGAGGCCTTTGAGGTGATCGCCGGAGCGAGGTTCGTGATGACCTCGTGCTTCGAAACGCGGCGCGAGGGGGTGATGTGCTCGTGGGTGACGCCGTGTGCGCACACGCCAGCACTGGTATGTGCGGCGGTTCGACGGGGTCACCCGATCGAGCCGGTGATCCGCGATTCGCGTCGGTTCGCGCTATGCCGAGTCGAGGCCGAGGATCGGCTGGTGGATCGGGCGTTCGGCGCGCGGCGAACTGGCGATCCGTTTGACGGGCTTGAGGTCGATCATCTAGCGACGCCGTCGCCCGTGCTGTGCCGATCCTCTCTGGTGTTTGATTGCGAGGTCTATCGTCATCTGGACATCGAGGCCGATCACGAGTTGTACATCGGGCTGGTGGTGGCGTGCCGGAGGTCCAAGCCAAGGGAGCGAAGCCGATGATTCGACGGATTCTGGGGGTTGTGGCGATGGCGGTGGTGGTGGGAATCGGCGGGTGCGCGTCGGCCCCGCGTGGCGAGCCGTTTCGGCCCGAGGTGGTCAGCAGCACCAAGGGCGTGATCTATGTCTATCGCGCGGCTCGCGGGGGGATTTCGAGTCGCCCCGTCCGGATCTATATGAACCAGCAGCCGATCGGGGCGCTGGTGCCGGGGCAGTATCTCACGCGGACGGTGGACGCGGGCGAGTACCTGATCCGCGTCGAGTCGGATTCGAGCATGGTCAAGGGTGTGAAACTGCTTGCGGGCGACGCGGCGTATCTGGCCGTTCGAGTTCCCAGCGCGGGCAAGCCTGTGATCGATGAGCCTGAACTGGCGGTGGCGCGGGATCAGATCGCACGCACGACGCGAGTTGGGGAGTAGCGGCGCATCCGGCAGAACCCGAACCTTCGCTCGCGGACGCGCTCCGACTCGACGTTGAAATGGCCGCGTCACAATGACTTTGAGCGCGCGATGGCATCGGCGATGTGATCGAGCATCGTCCGATCGAACGCGTCCTCGCTGTAGCGCTCCGCGTTGCTCCTGCAGGCATCGGGTGAAATCGCCGCACATCGTCGCGCTGCGTCGGCGATCGCGCTTGGCGTCGGGTCATCGACGAGCGCGCCGGTCACGCCGTCGATGACCGTGTCGAGCGCCCCGCCGGCGCGCCGCGCGACCACCGGCAGGCCGCACGCCTGGGCCTCGACCGCGACGATGCCGAAATCCTCGACCTGCGGGAAGATCAGCACGGCGGCAGTTCGATAGAGATCACGCAAATGCTCGTCGCTGACGCGGCCGGCAAACTCGGCTTCCTTTGGCGCGTTCTGGCGCAGTGCCGCCAGCATCGAGCCCTCGCCGGCGATGACGATGCGCCGGCCCGCGCGGGCCCCGGCGGCAAGTGCAAGATCGACCCGCTTGTACGGCTCGATCGCACCGGCATAGAGCCAGAATCCCTCCCGCCGCACGCTCGGATCGGGCGTGTAGAAGCCGGTGCGCACGGGCGGAAACGCGACGGCCGCTTCGCGTCCGTAGCAGCGTCGCACCTCCGCCGCGATGTGGGTCGAGTTGCCGAGGAAGGTGGTGACGTTTGCGGCCGTGCGGAAATCCCAGCGTCGAAACCGCTCGCCCATGAGCCGCAGCCCGAGCCCGCGCAGCCCGCCGCCGTAGTCTTCGCCGCGTGACCAGACGTATCGCGCCGGGCCGTTGGAATAGCAGAGGTGCGGCACGTCCGGCGGAGGCCGAATGCCTTTGATCGCCGCGGCACTGATCGAGACCACGAGATCGATCGGCTCGCGGCGGTGCCACTCCCCCACCGCGCGTGAGAGGTCGGCGACGGCCGCGGGATAGAGCGGCAGGAGCCACCGTCGCAGCCCGCCCGCTCCGCCGGGAATCCGTGAGGCCCACGACGAACTCACCAGGCCGCGCGAGCGGAGCCGATCGACGCCCGGAGCGAGCGACCGCCCATCGTCGAACATCGCGACAAGCCCCGCGATCTCGCCGACACGCTCGACGACGCCGATCAAGCGTTCGAGCACGGCCTCGCCGCCGCGGAAGCCGCAGAGGAAATCGTGCGCGAGCACGATCCGAGGTCGGCGAGCGGGCGCGGAGCGATCGCCCACGCGGGCTTCTACGATCGCGTCGGCATGACCACCACCAAGGCTCCGATCGCCGCCAATCTCCATGGACTGGATTATCGCCTCGCCGCGGCGCGGCTCGGGCCGCCTGCGGTCCCGATCACGGACAGCCACCTTCACATCAACGGGCCGACGGCGTGCAAGGTCTACGCCGAGGTCGCGAGACTCTTCGGGGTCGAACGGATGCTGTCGCAGACGCGACTCGCCGACGCGGAGGCCGTGCGCGCCGTGCTTGGCGATCGCGTGCGGTTCGTGGCCGTGCCCAACTGGTCAGACCCCGATCGCGGAAATGCGTTTCGCACGGGATTCGTCGAGCACATGCGGCGGTGGCGCGAGCGGCACGGGGCGCGAGTCGTCAAGTTCTGGGCCGCGCCGCGGCTGTGGGAAGTCATCGGAGGCGACCCGCGCGATGCCGCCCCGCTCGACTCGCCCTGGCGCGTGCGGGCGGCGGAGTTGGCGATGGAACTGGGCATGATGTTCATGGCCCACGTCGCCGACCCGGATACCTGGTTCCGCACCAAATACGCGGACGCGAAGAAGTTTCCGCCCAAGCCCGAGCACTATGCCGCACTCGAGCGGATGGTCGCGCGGTTCGATCGACCCTGGATCGCGGCGCACATGGGCGGCTGGCCGGAGGATCTGGGCTTTCTTGACGGGCTGCTCACACGCCATCCGAACCTCTATCTGGATACGTCGGCAACGAAGTGGATCGTGCGCGAACTCGGGCTGCATCCGCGCGACGAGGTGGTCGCGTTCTTTGATCGCTGGCGCGGACGCGTGCTCTTCGGCTCGGACATCGTAACGCTCGAAGACCACATGGCTCCGCGCGTCGGCGGGCCGGCACCGTCGCCCATGTCCGATCTTGCCAACAGCCCGGAGACGGCGTTCGAGTTGTACGCAAGCCGCTACTACGCGCTGCGGACGATGTTTGAGACCTCCCACGACGGCCCATCGCCCATCGCCGACCCCGACCTCAAGATGGTCGAGCCGGAGCGATATACCGAGATGTCCTCGCCGCGATTGCAAGGGCTCGCGTTGCCGAAGGATCATCTGCGGGTGCTCTATCGCGACGCGGCGGCGGACCTCGTGGATCGGTGGATCGCCGAACATCCGTAGCCCTGCAAAAGCGTTATGGTTCTGGCGTCACCCCGGCCCTGAGCAGGACGTCGTCCAGCCGGGCGGCGATCCGGCCGGCCATGGCGTCGTCGCGCGGCGCGCGAAAGGACGCATCAAAGGTGGCAGCGCCAAGCCGATCGGCGAAGCCCGCGGTCAGGCCCGTCAGGCGCACCGTGGCCCCCGCGACTCTGCCACTGAAACTCGCCGAGCCGACGCGATCACTCGGTCGAAGGAACCCGCCGCCGGAATAGACCCCGATCACGCCACGCGAGAGCACGACGTGGCGGATGGTAAGGCTCGACGCGGTTGAGTCGATCGGCGTGCTCCCCGCTCGCGGGATAAGGAAGAGCCGCAGTTGCACGATCCGGCCCTCGACCGTCGCGAGGTCCGCGCCGGGTTCGAGCGCCTCGGGCGGAAGATCGGTCAGATACACCTCGGCGGTGTTGGCCGAGCCGACTCGATACGCCGTCGTCGGCAGGCGCGGCGAATCGACGACGTTCTCGGTCGAGGACCGCACGGTCACCAGGCTGTCCTGCACACACCCCGACAACGCGACGACAAGGCTCGCCACGGCCATCCATCGTGTTCGCATGGCCATCAGCGTATGGCGTGACGGAACGCCCAGGACCCAAACAAAATCTTACCGACGAACGATTGAATTGGCCCCCGAGAACTCCAAATGACCCTTGACGCGCACGGGAACTCTGCGAAGCTAGCGGGGTCTAACCAAGTGGCTCGGTCGGCTACGATTTGCTGACCATCGAATGTGAGGAATGCGTGGGGAGGCGGGGTGAAGGAGTGCCCATGACGACTCGCAGCAACGCGCTTGCAATCATCTCGATCGTGGCGTTTCCGCTGGCGCTCGCCGCGCAAACCAAGCCGGAGTTGCAACGGCCCATGCAAAGCCTCGGCGGTGTGCGGCCGGGAATCCCGCAGAACCACCTCGGCCCGCACAACCGCTATCCGCAGACGATCGGTCAACCTTCGATCCGCGGCAACTCGCGTGTCATTTCGCCGACGATCTTTCCGCCGAGCATCCGCCGCTCGACTGTTCAGCCGACGATCGCCTTTCCCACGAACACCACGCGGCCGGCCTTTGAGCGCCCGCTTGTGCCGCAGGTGTTTGATCCGTCGGGCGACCCTGGTTCGCGGATCGTCACAATCCCCGGCTCAGGCCTGAGCATCGACGGCTCGTACGCCGACGATCGCTTCCGTCTGGGCTTCCACATCGGGTCCAATGCCGGCCTGTTCGTATCGCCCTACGCCCGTCATACCTATCCATACTTCATCGGCAGCGGGTGGTGCAACTCGTACGACTACTCCACGCCCGTGATACAGGGTTTCTACACATCGATGGCCGCGGACCCGGGCCTGCGCCAAGCCGTAACACCGCTCGCGGTGCCGTCGGTGCCACTGACTCGTGCCGAACGCGGCGACGCGGCCCTTCGCGCCGGGGACGCGCGACTGGCGATCTCGGAGTATGCGGCCCACCTCAAGGAGCAACCCGATGACACGATGGCCATGCGTTCGATGGGCCTGGCGCTCCTCGACGATGCGCGGATCGACGACGCCATCGCCGTGATCTCCCAGGCCTACCGCGCCGACCCGTCGCTGGCCGACCAGCCAGTGCGAAAGGACGCTTTCGTCAAAGGCGCAAAGCGGTTGCGCGACAATCTCCTCCGCCTCTCGGGGCACGCGAACAAGATCAACACCGGCGCGTCGTGGCACGCTCTGGCTGTGCTGATGCAGGCCGAAGGGCGCAACGAGAACGCCGGCGCGATGGTGAAGCGTGCGAAGAAACTGGGCTTTGATCAGGCGGTTGTCGCGCGGATGGAATCCGCGCTGGGGACGTAGATTCTGGTGAGAGTGATGTTGCGCGACGGCGCGCGGAGCAAGCAGAATCGCCTGGACCTGGAAGGGCTGGGAGTCAAACGAAGAGGTGTGCCGATGTCAGTTCTGAGCAAGTCGTGGCACGGTCCGTTGTTGGCCGCGGCCCTTGTTCTCGCCGCAGGCGGAACCGCTGCCGCTCAACGTGGCTCGAGCGACGATCGCAACGGCCGTTCCGCCCAGCCCGCCGCGCGACCAGCGCCCAAGCCCGCGGCACGACCGACTGTGGCGACTCGGCCCGTACAGCGACCGGCAGTCGCCACCCGCCCGCCCGTTGTCTCGCGTCCGGCTCCAGTCATCACGCGCCCCGCGCCAGCAGTTGTCAGCAAGCCGCCTTCGGTGCAATCGAGGCCGCCGGTGGTTTCGCAGCAAAAGCCGCCCGCAGTATCGCGCCCGATGCCTCCCGTCGTGAGAACACCACCCACGACGACCAGGCCGCCCGTGGTGTCTCAGCAGAAGCCGCCCGTGGTGTCGCGGCCGAAGCCGCCGGTGGTGGTCCAACCCGCGCCGAACGATCCTCGTCCGCCGGTGGTGAAGAACCCGCCGGTGGTCACCAAGCCGCCGATCGTTTCGCGGCCCAAGCCGCCGGTTGTCGTGCAGCCTCCGGTTGCGCAACCGACACCAAAGCCGCCGGTGGTTTCTCGCCCGATGCCCCCGGTGGTGACTCGCCCGCCGGTTCCACAGCCGACGCCGATTGTGAGCAAGCCCCCGATCGTCCGCACGCCGCGACCGCCCGTCAATGACGGCCGATTCGAGCGTCCGCTCCCGCCGCCTCGCAACAGCGGGCTCGTCGGTGCCGGCGACCACTCCCGTGGCGATTCCCAACTCGTCGACGTGCGTGATCGTGGGCATGACCGCGGAGATCGCCGCGACCGCCACGATCGCGACGACCTCTTCGACCGCATCCGCGACCGTCATCGCGACCATGTCAGTTTCTTCATCGGTGCCGGCTTCGGCTTCGGCCTGAGCATCGGCAACTTCCATCACTGGCGCGGCAGCCCCTTCTGCTATTACGACCCCTTCTTCTATGACCCCTTCTGCCGTCCCTCGTATTCCTACGGCGATTGCCGCTGGTCTACATGGTCCGCCTGCTCGTCGTACAGTTCGTGGTACTGCTGGCCGAGTGCGTATTACTGGCCCGAGCACCACGGCTGGCGTCACCATCGCGTCCGCCGCATTACCTATGTGCGGCCGCACTGCGATTGGCTGACCGAGTTCCGGTATTGCTCCGTGCCGACGTATACCGTCGCACACTGCGGGCTGATCTCCCCGACGGTCGTCTATTCCGAGCCTCCGCCACCGACGATCATTTTTCAGTCTGAGCCGTCGACGACCGTGGTGTACGCGTCGGCCGAGCCGCAACCGGCACCGGTCGTGCTCCCCGCGCCGGCATCGCCCGGGCAACTCCTCGCGACGAGCGACCGCGAACTGGGCGACACCTATCTGCGACTCGGCGACTCGCCCAGCGCCATCCGCGTCTACCGCCAGCATCTTGCGGCGTTCCCGGGTGACGTCCAGGCCGCTCGTTCGCTGGGCCTGGCGCTGATTGATCTGGGCGAAGTGCTCGAGGGCGCTCGGCAGATTGAGTTGGCCTACCGCATCGACCCCGCGCTCTCGGCCCGGCCCATGAGCATCGACTCGCTCGCCGACCGTGAGGCGATGGAGCGTGCTCTCGACACCGCGACCCGGGCCGCCAATCGGGCCGACTCGGCCTCGACCTGGCTCGCCGTCGTCGTCATCATGCAGGCATCCGATCGTCGCACGCCGGCGATGGTGGCGCTCGACCGCGCCCGTACCGCGGGCCTTGATGCCACCGTGGCCGATTCGTTCGCGTCCGAATTCGGGTCGTAGCGACAGCGCACGGGAGCACTCGTCAGTCGTTTCCGGCCGGAAACACCATCGTGAAATCCGACCCGCGCCCCGGCTCAGAGTGCAACTCGATGCGTCCGCCGTGAGCCTCGACAAGCCGCCGGGCGGTAGGCAGGCCAAGCCCCGTGCCGCCGCTTTTGGTTGTGAAATAAGGCTGGAAGATGCGATCGCGCGCCTCGGGTTCGATCCCCGGGCCGGTGTCGATGACGTGCAACTCGACCATCGCTGTGCCGTCCGCGTCGGTGCGTGCCGCGGTTCGCAGGATCAGTTCGCCGCCCCCCGCGGCACGGGTCGAATCGCTCGCCCCTCCGCCTGTAGCACTCGCCGGCCCCGCCATCGCCTGCACGGCGTTGAGCATCAGGTTGAGCGTAGCCTGCTTGACGTGCGCCACGTCCAGCATCGCCCAGAGCGGGCCGGGCACCAACTCGGATCGGATTCGCACACCCATTTTCTCGGCCTGAGGCAGGAAAAAATCAGCCAACTCCCCCACCACCGCGTTCAGGTCCGAACGCAGCGGCTCGACCCGGACCTGCCCGGCAAACTGGAGGAAGTCCGTCAGGATGCCGCGAAGACGATCAACCTCGCGCCGAAGCGTCCCGAGCCTTCGGACAAGCCTGCCCTTGGCGTCCGAATCGATGGGAAGTTCTTCCACTCCCTCGGCGAGCAGTTGGGCGTTGAGCCCGATCGTGGAGAGGGGATTCTTGATCTCGTGGGCGAGCCCGCCCGTCATCGCCCCGATCTCGGCGAGGCGCTCGGCGTCTCTGGCCCGCCGCTCCGCCGCCCGGACGCGTTTGAGGTGACGACGAACCACGACGCGCGCCGACAGGGCGGCAGCGATCGCGCCGGCGGCGAAGCCGACCAGGAGCCAGGTCGCGCTCAAGGCTCGCGCCTCACCGCCTGGGCGAGCGCGAATAGCCCGGCTTGGCCGCGACGCGCACCGTGCCTGTTTCGGCGCGCACGACCCGCGTCGCTTTCCAGCGATTCTCCGTCGCCACGGCGTCGTAGGTGACGGTCGATCCGTCCTTCAGGGCTCGAAAGCCATCCCCCTCGATGACCGAGAAGTGGACGAAGACGTCCTGCCCCTCGGGTCCGACAAGGAAGCCAAAGCCCTTCCGTGGATCGAACCACTTGACGACGCCCTCCGCACCCGTGATCTGACCGGACATGACGAAGCCCCCGGGAGTTCCCTCCCGCTGGTCCTCCTGCGACCACAATGCACCGGCCCGCGCACACAAGGACGGTTCCCGCGGTCGTGCTCTCTCTAGGCTCACGACCGCCCACGAGGTCGGGGCACCCGATGCCCCGCCGCTTGAAGATGGCGCTCTCCGCGCCTTCCCAAGCCGAACGTTCAATCTACACGCGGCGCACGCTCCGCGTCAACTCCTTATGGGACGCCTTGGCGAGAACAGTCACGAAACTTGCTCCGCGTTCCCGATAACTCTTTCGGCGCGGAGACCGAGAGGGCACCGAGAATTATTCTTAGGAACGGAGCCTTCCGTGCGCACGATCTCGATCATCAATCAAAAGGGCGGCTGCGGGAAGACCACCACCGCCATCAACTTGTCCGGCATTTTGGCCCGCCGCGGCCTGCGTTGCCTGTTGGTTGACCTCGACCCGCAATCGCACTGCGCGGCCGGGTTGGCTATCCCGGAGCAGCGGATCGACCTGGACATCGGGGATGCACTTCTTGCGCCCCCCTCAACCGGGGTGGATCGAACCCGATTGCTCTGGCGTGTAAGCCGAAATCTGGACCTTGCTCCGAGTCGGACCAAACTTGCGGGATTGGAATCGAGCCGGGGCGGGCTGGCCGACGCGCCCGACAACCACTTGCGGCTGTCAGGGTTCTTGCAGAGCCTGGCTTCGGACTACGACGTATGCATCATTGATTGTCCGCCGACGATCGGACTGCTGACGTTTAACGCGATGGCCGCGTCGCAAGAGGTCATCATCCCGGTTGAGACGGCGTTTTTCGCCCTGCAGGGCGCGACGAAGCAGGTGAGCACGATCCGCAGCCTCTCGAAGCGGCTGGATGCTCCGCCGCGGCACCACATCCTGCCGACGCTCCACGAAGAATCGAACGCGCTCGCGCGGGACATCCTCGGGGAGATACGGCGGCGGTTCGTCGATCGCGTGATCCCGTGCGTGATTCGCCAGGATTCGACGCTGAAAGAGGCCGCGAGTTTCGGACAGCCGGTCGTGGAGTATTCACCGGATTCGATCGGTGCCTTGGACTACACGGCCCTGGCGGATTGGCTGGCATCGGCGATGGGACTGCCGGGCTACGGGGCGAGCGTTGACGGCCGGGCGCGCCCGGCATCAGTCGATGGATCAGAGTTTGACCAGCGCTCCGAGCCGCAGACCGTCGTGGTGCCGGCGACGACACCCAGTCCGGAGTTGGCGCGGCGAGTGGAGGCTGGGGCTGCGGTGATGGACAGCCTGGTAGCGGTCATGCCGACGACAGACCGAATGCCGGGCGAATCGCCGCTGGTGATCGTGCCGAGCACCTCGCCGGAGCGAGCGGCATCAAGCGTGAGTCGGATGAGCGAACTGGTGGCTTTGGCGCGGGCGGCGTCAGAGTTACGGTCGAGGTCGTGGAACGGCGAGGGCGGCGCCCCGACACCCAAGCCCGGAACGGTGGAGGCGGAACTGGCCGAAACGGCGCGGCGCGAGACGGTGCAGACGCTCTTTGGCGCGCGGCACACACGAAGCGGCGCGCTGTTTGTGCAGCCGCTGGCGACGGGCGGGAGCGTGGCGATCGCCGGGGAGTTCAACGGGTGGGAACCGACGGAAGGGACGATGCGAAGGAACGAGGCGCTGGGCGTGTGGGAAACCTGTGTGCAACTTCCCCCTGGGAGGTGGCGGTATAGATTGGTGGTGGACGGCCAATGGATGGTGGACCCGCACAATCCCGCGATCGAGCCGAACTCGTATCACGGGATGAACAGCGTGATCGAGGTGCCAGCGAGCGCCCGGAGGGCCTGATGACCGCATCCGCACGAGCCGGTTCGGGCAAGTCGACTCCCCCCCCTCCCGGCGGTGACTATGACGCGCTGGCCGATCTTTTTCTCGGCGAGGGCCGATGTGACGAGACGCGGCGGCAGGGCGAATCGCGCGCGGCCGTGATCGAACAGGTCGTCGTTGGGCATCTGCCGGTGTCGGCATGGGCGTGGGTTCGGCAATACGCGCGGCAGGCGGCGGAGGCGTCGGGTCGGGGCGCGGCGCTGGTGCGCGTCGAAGCGGGGCGCGTGACGATCGAAGTGAGTGGTGCGGGGCCGGATGCGGGGGCGACGGGAGGGGCGAAAGACGCGTCGATCGAGGCGGCGGTGGTGCGGCTCGCGCCGCGGATCGGCGCGTGGCTGCTCTCGGTGCCCGATGGCGGCGGACTGGTCGGAGCGGATGCGGTCACGGTGCTGACTGGGGCGGACGAGGCGGCGGTCGTCGGGTCGTATCGAGTTCTGCGTGACCTGGTCGCGCCCGATGCCGCGGCTCCGGTGCGGATGGCGATCATGGGGGCGACGCCGGAGAAGGCCGGCGAGGCGTCGTCGCGGCTGTCGCGAGCGGCGGAGGCGTTCTTGAACAGGCCGATCACGCTCGCGGCGATCGTGCAGCGGATCGCGTCGGGAAGCCCGGCAACGATCGCGTTGGACGCCCCGCTGACGGGCGATGTGGCAGGTGAGGCGAGACGGATCGTGGGTTTGATCCGCGGCGTGGCGACACGCGCCGATGGAGGCGGCGCGACGGGGCGCGGGAAGGATCCCGCGGAGCATCGCGCGGATGGACGACAGAGCGATCACCGCGGCGGTTGGATCGGCGAGACCAACGAGCATCGCGTCGGCGCGGTCGCCAAATATGCCGTGGCTATGCGACACGTGCGCGAGGCCGTCACCGAAGAGGCCAAGGGTGACACGCGGTCACCGCACACGGGCGCGGCGGGACCGGCGAGACATGCTGAAGAACTCGCGCACGATGCTCGCGGCCACGCGGCGTCCGCGGGCGGGTCAGCCGTCCGCGATTCGCGCGGCACGGAAGCGCGGGCCGGCGACACATCGGCGGCGGCGCTCCTGGACCTGACGCGGCTTGCGATGGCGTGCCCGGCGGCGATGGGGGTTGATTTGGCCGTCGATCAGGCGGGCGAGTTGCACATCGCGACGCTGGCGGCGGCATCGGGAGATCGGGCGGTGGTGGATGTGCTGGCCGCGGCGGACTGGGCGCGGGCGAATTCGGCTGTCGTGTCGCTGGCGCTGCGGGCGCTCGGGCTTACGACGGAGGTCCGCACGCCGACGATGCATGTCTTGACCGAGGACGCGGCGGATGCGCGTCGGCTGGCTGTGGCGGGCATCCGCGTGCATCTGGTCGTGAGGCTCGATGTCGAGGGGCGGCAGATTCGGCGTGTGGTGGCGCTCTGACCAGAGCCTTCGCTCGAAGACTCGCTCAGACGCGGCGTCGAAGTTGCCTTGTTTATCACAAACTTTGTCACCAACCGATGCCGGACTTTTCGACACACGCGTCGTCGTGAACCGCTTGGGCGATTCTGCCGTAACACTGGGTGGATTCATTATACTTCTTGATTCTGACAGTTCGAGAGGTGCTCGACATGGCTCGCGACGGCCTGCGCGGATTCACGCTGCGAGAGTTGATCGTCCTCACGGTTCTTTTCGTTGTGGTTACAGCGGTGTTGATCAGTATCGCGTTCTCTCAACGCAGCATGCGCGGCCATCAACACGCGCTCAAGGACTCCACTCAGGTCCGCGGCATTCACCAGGCGATGCTGTTCTGGGCACAGAACAACAAGGACCAATCGCCGCTGCCCTCGCTGATCGATCTGAACAACGACACGGTTGCCGAGCAAGGCTTCGCCAAGGACACAACCGCGAACATTTTCTCGATGCTGATCTACAACGGCTCGCTTTCGACCGAGATCTTTGTGTCGCCCGCAGAGGCAAGCAGCAGGATCGCACTCTGTGATGCCTATGAGTTCGCGAACCCGAAAGCAGCGGTGAATCCCGCGAAGGCACTCTGGGATCCTGCGTTCAATGCCGACTGGACCGGGAACATGCCGGCGAACAACAGTTACGCGCACCATCTTCCTGATCCCGGCCGTCGCACCGGGCGATGGAGCGAGTCTTTCAGCGCCAACACGCCGATAGTCGGCAACCGCGGGCCGGAGGTTTCTTTCGTCGCATACGACACGCGCGGCACCGCGATACCCACCTTCGCGCTGGGCGACAAGAGCCTTACCTTCCTCATCCTCGGCACACGGTCACGATGGGAGGGCCATGTCGCCTTTGCCGACAATCACAGCGAGTACGTCAGCACAACCATCGCGAGCAAGTACACCGCGCCGAATGGAAGACTCAAGGACGACGTTCTTTTCTTTGACGAGCCCGACGATGCTTCGGGCACGAACGCATTCTTGGGCATTTTCATCAAGGCGGGGGCGACGCGAGGCGAGTTCAAGGCGATCTGGGATTGATTCGACTTACGCAAGGAGGATCTCAAATCCGGCTTGCATAAAGTGGTGGTCGTGCGTGAACACGCGCCGTATGCCGCGCTCATGGCAAAGGAGCATCGACGCGCAATCGACGAGCGACCACTCTTTGTCCTGCCGCGATTCGAAGAACTCTCTGGCCGCCGTCCACGCGGCGTGGGTTGCGTGGACGATCTCGGTGCGGGAAGACGCCTCGAGCCGCTGAATGACACGGCAGGCCGCCTGGCGAAGCGGTGGACGTGAGCATGCGTTCAGGTACTCGGTGAGCACCCATTCGGACATAAGTAGTGGAGTCGCGTCGCGCGTCAGAAGGAGCTGAACATCACGAGACCGTGCGTGCCACGCGTCGCCGCGCTCGGTGAGCGCAAGGAGCGGCATGGTGTCCAGAAAGACAGGCGCGCTCACGGCTCCTTCCGCCGCTTCGGGGCGCCTGAGGCGTAGTGGTCGTGCTCTTCAGAGAGATCGGTGAGGCCGGTCTCTACGGCCTCGACGGAAAGGTCGTCCGCCGGGTCCGGCCGGAGCGGCTCGACGCGGACGCGCGTTCCCTCAGCCAGCCCGTCCGATTCGAGCTCGACCTTCCCGTTCTTGACCTTGCCGAAGTAAACCATGGCGGACGAATCTTACTCATTCCCCGGCCAGCCCGCCGCGAGGAACTTGCCGTCGCGGTGGAAGACCTCGCCGTCGGCCTCGATGGTGCCGCCCGGCCGGCCGCTGCGTTTGCGAAGTTCGCAGACCATGTCCCAGTGCAGGCCGGATTCGTTGCTGTTGCCGCTCTCTGGGTATCCCGCACCGACCGCGGCATGGAAGGTGCCGCCGACCTTCTCGTCAAAGAGCGTGTTGAGTGAGAAATCGGTGATGGAGTAGTTGGTGCCGATGGCGATCTCGCCCAGGCCGCGCGCGCCCGCGTCCTGGTCGAGCATCTTGATGAGGAAATCCTCGTTCTTTTTGGCCGAGGCTTCGACGACGCGGCCGGCCTTGAACTTCAGCCGCACGCCCTCGACCTCGCGGCCCTGATAGACCGCGGGGAACGAATAGTTCACGACGCCATCGACGCCCTGCGGCCCGCAGAAGACCTCGCCGTCGGGGAAGTTCTCGTGCCCGGCGCAGTTGATCCAGACGGATTTCGACGGGTTGACATCGACGGTCAGGTCCGTGCCGTCGTCGCCGTTGCAGGGCGGAACGCGGAAGCGGAGGACCTTCTTTTTCTGGAGGAACTCGCGGACGCGCTCCTGCCGCTCGTGGATCTGCTCCCACGCGGCGACGGGGTCGGACAGATGCAGCAGGCCGGCGCGGAAGACGAAATCCTCGTAGGCGCGGAGGCTCATCTCGGCGTCCTGGGCGGAGCCGAGGGTGGGAAAGAGTGTGCCGCACCAGCGGAGGCCGCCGGGCTCCTTTGATTTTGCGGCGCGCTCCATGAAGACCTTGAACCACGGCTTGCGGGCGGACTGGGCGAGTGCGGTTTTCGCGGGGTCAACCTTGCCGAGGTACTTGGTGTTCAGTTCGGCCCAAAATCCGATGTGGACGTCGATCGTGCTGACGCGGTGGAGTTCGATGGGTGAGACATAGGCGATCTGCTCGTCGCTGCCTGTGGCGAGGAGGAGTTCCTGGAGCGACTCGGAGCGCGGCGTCCAATAGGGGTTGCCGCCCGCGCGGAGGACGGCGGCAAATGTGGCCTCGACGAGCGGAAACGCGACGGCCTCGGAGGCGATCTGCACGAGATCGCCCTTCTTCACGCGGGTCGAGTAGCGGACGATGACGTCGGCGAGCTTGTCGAGGCGGGCGTCACGCATGAAGTCGGCTCCTGCTGAGGTGCGAGGGCTCAGGATAGGAGCCGCTGGCCTGCCGCGCCGCACTCAGGGCAAGCCGCCGCACCCTGCCGAGGGAGCTGGTAGCCGCATTGAACACACAACGCGCGCCGAGCCCGCCACCGGGCGTGTGCGCCTAGAACAACTTGACGCGATAGCGTGATCGCGACGCCAAAGAAAGCCGTGTTGAAAGCCAGCCCGCCCCAGATGGGGCTAATTGGCAGCACAAGTTGACAGAGGTGTGGAATGTCGTGCGTGTAACTGCTGGATTTGTTCAAGACCGTCGTCCAACGGAATGGAGGTCCGCCGAGCTCAATGCCTTTGACATGGGCAGTTGTGTCAAGACTCCAGTAAAGACAGCGGCGCGGCCAACCTGCGGAGACTGTCAGGGTCATCATTGGCGTGCAG
The DNA here is from genome assembly GCA_046155605.1 of Phycisphaerales bacterium. GTDB lineage: Bacteria > Planctomycetota > Phycisphaerae > Phycisphaerales > UBA1924 > JAEUIZ01. The sequence continues at coordinate 5,096 of JBJXFQ010000076.1, read as the reverse complement.
CGCGCGGCAACTGTGCCGAACGCCTGATCCATGACCGTGGGCGACCCCAGGTTCTCAGAAGGTACCCGCAGCTCGCGCATCTGCGTCGGATCTGCCCATTGCAACGCATCAACACCAAATGCCTTCGACCACAGCCAACTGCCTTGCGCCGAAGTGGAAACCACAACTGTCACAGCGTGAGTGCGACGGGTAAGCAGCGCCGTTGACCACGCGATGGCTACGGTGAGCAGGACGCCAAGCAATCCGCAGGCGATGGCGACGCGCATCTGTTTCCCCGCGCTCTCGACGATGCCGATTTGCAGCACGTCCGGTCGAGAAAGCCGCCGCCCGGACTCGAACCGGGGACCTGCGCTTTACAAAAGCGCTGCTCTACCAACTGAGCTAAGGCGGCAAGTGGCCAAGACTGCGAAGGGTAGCCGCACGATCCGATGATCGCCGCGCGGCGCACGATCACTTGCCCGCGTCGGCCCTCGCCGCCACAAGCGCCTCCAGCCGCTCAAGCCGGGCGCGAAGGTCGGCGTTGTCCGCCTTCATCCGGTCATTCTCGCTCTTGAGCTGCTTGATCGCCTCGACCGCCACCGGCGCGATCTTGCCGTAGTCGATCCCCACCGGCTTGCCGTTGTCGTCCCTGGCAACGATCTCCGGCAGCACCGCGTTCACCTCGTCGGCGATGAACCCGATGTCGCGCTGGCCTTGCAGGTGATCGGGGGCGCTCTCATTCCACGCATACGTCACGCCCCGCAACTGCATGATCGATTCCAGCGCGCCGGTCAGCGGCGTGATGTCCTGCTTGAAATCGCGCGACGAGGTCTGGAAGAAGGCGACCGCGGAGACATTGCCGCTGAACGCCGCGTCGCCGGTGCTGGCGCTGATGACAAAGTTGGTGTTGATGCCGGAGCGAGCGACGCGATAGCCGTTGCTGTCCATGAAGACGTCCCAGCCGGTGAAGGGACCGCTGTTGGCGTCGCGTGTGCTGATGCTGGCGCCGGTGGGACCAAAGAGCCAGAGTCGCCCGTTGCCATCGACGGTCATGACGCGGTTGTTGCCTGTGCCCGGAGCGACCGAGGCGCCAGGGGTGGCGGACTTGTTGAGCCAGAAGTCAAACGCGTTGCCCGTATCCGTGCCGTTGACGGCGTTGTGGCGAGTCGTGATGAAGTGGCGGAGCCCGCCGGTGCGGAACGTGAAGGCCATGGCGGCGGCGCTGGGCGTGCCGTTGCTGTTGTTGCCCGCGGCGATATCGACGAATCCGAGCGGATTGGCGACCCCGAAGCCGACCTTGCCCTGGAAGAAGCCGCGGCCCTGGAAATAGCCCGCGTAGCCGGCGTTGAGGTTGGTGTTCACGCCGCGGATCGCGACGAGGCCGCTGCCGTTGTTCTGAGCGCGCCACTCACGGAGCACGAAGCAATAGGTGCCGGCGTCCATTGGAAGGCAGGTCTGCGCGTTGGTCGCTGCCGAGCCCGCCGCGAGCACTACGAACGCGGGCAGGGTCGATCGAGTCGTGGTACGCATCGTCGCTTTCTCCAGAGTTGTGTTTGGATTGCGCGCGGCGAGCGAACATCGCTCCGCACACACTCGGTTGACACAGTATCCGGCCAAATCGGAGTGCGGCGTTGGGGCACCGCTCCGGCGAGAGCATCTGTGACTTGACGGTGTGGATTCTGGAACCGTGCGGCGGACAGCGTGTCGAACCCGAGTCGCCGAAGCCTCGCCGACGGAGAGCCCCGATGGCCCGCACGAGTTCCGGTACGCGTTCCATCATTCTGTTGGCGGTTTCAGCCGGCTCGGATTGCGCGATGGCGCAGTTCGTCGAGCCCGAGGTTCGCGTGATCCACACGTTCGCCGGCGCAGCGGGCACCCAACTCGGCTGGGCCGTCAGCGGCATGCGCGACATTGACGGCGATGGCGTGATGGAGTTGATCATCCCCTCGCCCGGAGCGACAGCGAACCGTGGTCGCGTCGATGTTTTCTCGGGGGCGAGCGGGGCGCTGATTCCGCATCTCTCGCTGCTCGGCAGCGTGAACAACGGGCGTTTCGGTCATGCGATCGCGGACGCGGGCGATGTGAATAACGACGGCAAAGTCGATCTGATCGTCGGCTCTCCAGCGCCGGCGGGGACCGAGGGCCGGGTTCTGGTCTTCTCCGGTCTCGACGGGAGCCTCATTCGCTCTCGCAACGGAGACGTCATCGGCAATCAGTTCGGCTATGCCGTTGCTGGTGTCGGCGATCTCAACAATGACAACCGAGGTGATTACATCGTCGGCGCTCCTGGTCCCACGGGTGTCCCCGTTGAGCGGGGGCGCGTGTATGTGTTCTCGGGGCTCGACGGCTCGGTCATTCGCTTTCATGACGGGGAGGCCGCAGGCGACGTCCTTGGCATGGGCGTTTCGGGTGTCGGCGACTTGAATGGCGACGGCGTGCCGGAATACGCCGCTGCCGCTCCTCGCGGCGGGCCGGGACGGCGTGGACGCGCGTATGTCTGGTCGGGAAGTACCGGCCAGTTGCTGCTGCCCGTCATGGACGCCCAAGCCACCGGGGGCTCATTCGGCGATTTCTTCGTCGGATCGGCCGGTGACGTCGACCACGACGGCAAGCCCGACCTCTACATCGGCGACTACACCGACTCGCGGGCGTATGTTTTTTCAGGGCGCGACGGGCACCGAGTTCACTCGTTGCAGCAGAACTCGACCGAAGGGCTGGGCTGCGGGCGCGGCGCGGGCGATGTCAACGGCGACCGGCGTGACGATCTGGTCGTGGGTGCCTATGCGAGCAGCGCGGGAGCGAGTCAGGCCGGGCGCGTGTATGTCTATTCGGGGCACGACGGCTCGATCCTTCGAACGATCACGAGCGCGCGGTCGGGCGAGCAGTTCGGGTTTGATGCCGTGGGCGTGGGCGACGTCGACGGCGACGGAAGGCTTGATTTCCTTGTCGGGGCGGCAAGCGGCAATCGGACGTATGTGATCGCGGGCGTGCATCAGGTGTGCTATGCCAACTGCGACTCGGGCACCATCGCGCCCACGCTCAATGTCGCCGATTTCGTCTGCTTCCTGAACCGCTTCGCCGCCGGCGACCTCTACGCGAACTGCGACGACTCGACCTCGACGCCGCTCCTCAACGTCAACGACTTCATCTGCTACCTCAACGCATTCTCGCTGGGCTGCTCATAGAGCGGCCGGCATTGGCGTCATCATCGCACTGGCGATAACCCCCGCAAGCGTTGCACGTTGATGCCACGAATCAATGCCGGAGGAGGGACTTGAACCCACACCTGGAATTACCCAGAACGGATTTTGAATCCGTCGCGTCTGCCATTCCGCCACACCGGCGTCGATCGGCGGCATGGTAGGAGGGCGCGGGCCGCTTTCGCCGCGTTGCGTGATGCGCGGGCGTCGCGCCCGACGAGTGCCTTGGGCTCATCGGCCGCACCTTCGGCTATTCGCCCGAACCGCGCGAGCCGTTGCCGCGGCCATATTTGGGCCGCTCGGCAGGCTCGACCGTGACGCCCCCGACGATTCGGAGCGTGCGTTCGCCCAGCAAGCCCGTGACGCTGTTCGCCAGCGCTGGCCCAAGTTTCACACGCACCGGCCTTTCCGGTGCCAGCAGGGCGCGGCCGGATGTCGTGACCACCTCGAACTCGAGCGGGAAGGCCTCGGCAGCGCCCGGGCCGGGCTCGATCGTGCAGCCGCGGATGACCTCCGAGAGCGAGGCGAGCGCCGACTCGGCCCCGCCGTTGAGCCGTTCGCCGTCGAGGAGCATTCGGACGCGGCCTGGGAGCAGGGGCGTGCCGTCGATTGGGACGAGGCGCTCGCCGAGGATCTGCACCTCGCCGCGCGACGTATCGACGCGCCCGAGCACGAAGACGATCGCGTCCGTCTGCGCGAGGTGGCCGAACTTGGCGAAAGCGTCGGTAAAGAGGACCACTTCGGCCGTGCCCTCCATGTCTTCGAGCGTGACGACGCCCATTTTCTGGCCCGCGGAGCGGCCGTTCTTCACCACCAGCGAGCGCACGCCCTGCACAAGGCCCGCCAGCACGACTCGTGCGTCGTGAGGCAAGGACGAGGCCGTGCGCGTCGTGGCGGTGATGAAAAGCCCCGCCCACTCGCCCCATGTTTTGAGTGGATGGCTCGACACATAGAACCCGAGTGCCTCCTTTTCTTTCGCGAGTGATTCGGCCTCGGTCCAGGGCGTCACCGGTGCCAGCGGCGGCTCCGAGTCGCGCCGCGTCGCCTCGGTGGGCGCGCTGCCGCCCATGAAGAGCGATCCCTGTCCGGCAGCATGGTCCTGCGCCGACTTCTGCGCCGCGGCGATGGCCTGCTCAACCGTGCCGACCATCGCGCTGCGACGCTGCCGGGTGTGGAGCGAGTCCATCGTCCCGCCCTTGATGAGGGCCTCGACGGTGGCGCGATTGAGCACACCCGGCGAAGCGCCGAGCACTCGCTCGCAGAAATCAAAGAGCGAGGTGAAGGGGCCGACGCGCTTGGCATCGTCGATGGGCGTGGTCGGCGTCCCGTTGGCATGGGCCGCGCCATGTGGGCCTGCGGCCGGAGCCTTCGCGCCATCGCGGACGCGGATGAGCGCGTCGATGGCCTTGTCGCCCACGCCCTTGATCCCGCGCATGCCGAAGCGAACGTGCCCGTGGAGCGCGTCGCGCGGCTCGTCGGGCTCGAAAACCACCGTGAAATCAGCCTGGGAGAGGTTCAGATCGGGCGGCCGCACCTCGACGCCCACCTTGCCGTTGATGAATCGTGTGCCCTTGCAATCTTCGAGATACCCGATCCAGTCGGCGAGTTTCTGCGCACCGGCCTCATAACTGAGGAACGCCGCCATGTACTGATTCGGAAAGTACGTTTTGAGGTACGCGGTCTGATAGGCGACGATGGCATAGCCCGTCGAGTGGCTCTTGTTGAAGCCGTAGCCCGCGAACTTCAGGATCATCTCGAAGAGCTCTTCGGCCCGCGCCTTCGCGAGACCCTTCTCCCCGGCGCCGGCGATGAAGAGTTCGCGGTTCTTCTCGATCTCCTTGATCTTCTTCTTGCTGATCGCCTTGATGAGTGAGTACGCCGAACGCAGCGGGATGCCGCCCAGCCCGTGGACGATCT
>JBJXFQ010000062.1:0-13866 GCA_046155605.1 Phycisphaerales bacterium | reverse complement strand
TGATCTCATGCCAGACGGCGGGCGGGCGGGTGGCGGGATCGATGCCGAGCGAGCCGGAGGTGCGGATACGCATTCGGACGGGGCTGGCGAGCACGAAACTGTCGGGCGATGGCGTGATGCGGGTGCGGGAGGTGCCGGGCGGGGATGTGATGGAGATGCCGAGCCCGCTGACGGTGACGGCGGAGCCGGAGCGGCTGGTGTTGACGGACGGGAAGGGGCGGGAGCACGAGTTTGCGGGGGCGCGGGTGCTGGAGGTCGCGGCGGGGGGAAGCGGGCCGCTGCGGGTGGATGGGAAGGCATTTCCGGGGCGAGTGGTGGTGTCGCCGCGGTTGTTGACGGCTGGGAAGAGCACCGACTTCGAAGCGAAGTCGGTGGCACGGGAAGCGGGAAGCACAGACCTTGAAGCGAAGTCGGTGGCACGGGGAGCGGGGCAGGGCAACACGGCGGCGGCGATTCGCCGGCTGGACCTGATCGAGGTCGTGCCGCTGGAGGAATATGTAGCGGGGGTGACGGCATCGGAACTGATCAAGGGCTGGCCGCTGGCGGCGTACCAGGTGCAGGCGGTGTGCGCGCGGACGTACGCGCTGCACGAGCGGTCACGGAGCATCAAACTCGGGCGCGACTTTGACCTTGAAAGCACAACGCTCGATCAGGCGTACAACGGGGCGACGGCGATCCCCGAGGCGGCCAAGGCGGTGGCGGATACACGGGGCGTGGTGCTGAGTTGGCAGGGCCGCATCCTGCGGGCGTATTACTCGAGCACCTGCGGCGGGCTGACGGCATCGGCGGCGGACACCTGGCCCACGGGGCCGGGGTTTGAGTTCAATCTCGACGGGCCGATCCAGTCGCGGCATCGGGAGCACGCGTGCCAGGCGTCGCCGGCGTATCGGTGGGAGGTCTCGCGCGATCGGGCCGCGCTCACGAAGCAGATCAAGGAATGGGGACGCGGGAGCGGGAACGCGATCGCGGGGATGGGGACGATCGCGAGCGTGCGGGTCGAGGCAAAGAACGCGGACGCGCGGCCGTCGAAGTATGCGGTGACGGACGACAAAGGGAAGGTGTTCATCATCAGCGCGGAGATGCTGCGGGTCTCGTGCAACACGGGGGCGGCGGGGGTGCCTGAGGTGACGCGGCAGACGCGGGTGCGGAGCGGCGACCTCGAGATGGACATCGGCGGCTCGACGGTGACGATCCGCGGGCGCGGCTTCGGGCATGGGGTGGGAATGTGCCAGTACTGCGCGAAGGGCTTCGCGGATAAGGGTGTGCCGTGGCGAGAAATGGTGCTGCGGTTTTACCCTGGGGCGAAACTTGAGCGGGCGTACTAGGTATGACTTGATGTGAATCCACGAGTGATGCGCGGCGATGGGGGTGTTGCTGTCGAAGGCTGGAGGCGACGACGCGCTGTCGTCTTCAGGTGCTGCCTGTACGTCGCACTTGGAGCATTGACGACGTTTCTCGTCGCCCTCGGTGCCACAGTTCTTTCGCGCCCGCCCGCGCAGGTGCTGGTGAAGGGACCCCAGTTTTACCATCAAGATTGGCCTGTTGCGGTTCATCTACCGGGTTGGCCTCGATGGAATCGAGACGTTCCGCTTCCCGATCCCAATGGCGCGCACGTTCTCCTTCGATGCGATGGAGTTGGATTGTCCTTCACTTATATTGGCCAGACCGATGTCCTCGACGACGCTCATAAAGGCTCTTCATTGGTGACGTATGAGTGCGGGTTGCCAGTGCGTGCGTTTCGAGCCCGCGTCGCCACCGTCGAAACAAGAAGCGGGCAAGCGATGATCAATCGGCTGACGGAGTATCAATGGGCCACGCCGCTACCGCGCTTTCTTGACCGATTGATGTTGAATACTCCAGTACGTCCGATCGCTTTCGCGCCGATCTGGGGGCCATTTGCCGCTTCGACCGCGATGTACGGGTGCGTCTGGGCCGCGATTCCGATGATCGTTCGGTACCTTCTGCGCGCGCGGCGACGTGCCGCGGGGCGCTGCGCGCGGTGCGGGTATGCGGTTGCGAGCATCGTGCCCCGCATCGAGTATTGCCCCGAGTGCGGCGCGACCATCGGGGAGAGCGCGGCGATCACATCGAAGTGACGATCGCTCCCGATGGCGTCGCGGCGGCGGCTTGCCGTTCAGTCGATTTTCAGAATGTTGTCGCTCTCGCGGGAGATTTCTCGCATGTCGGAGAGGGAGGCGGGCGGGCGTCAGCGGGCGTCCCGCGATACCGAACACCAGGCGAGCATGAGCGATGGACGGCTGGAAGGCTGACGCGGTCAAGAGTGAGATGGGCAAGGCCGTGAAGAGCGCGAAGGCGAGCGGCTGGAGGGATTCGAGCGCGATGCAGGCGGTGACGGATCTGGTGATCGCCATCGCCGTCAGCGCGTTGGTGCTGGGCGTGGCGGCCGCGCTGGTCCATATCGCGTAGGTGAGGCACGACAGCGGCAATCGTGCGTAGTGACAGATAAAACGAGATAACATTTCGTATCTATCGCGTATAGCGATCGATACACAAGAATCCGTAAGGTCATGGGCGGGGAACCGCCACGGGAGCAAAGCCATGAACCGGACAGCCGTTGTTTGCACCTCGATCGTGACTCTGGGCGTGGTGGCGGCGTTGACCGCCGGACCCTTGACGCCCCCGCCGGGCGTGGTGGCATCGACGTACAAGACGTTGCAGCAGGTCGAGCCGCGAATCGACGTGGCAACGCTGCCCTCGGGCGGCCAGGGCGTTCGGCGGATCAGCGCGTCGGGGTCGTACTACCTGACGGCGAACGTCGTGCAGAACTCGCCCACGGGCGGGAGCGACTTCCACGGCGTGGTGATCGACGCGGACAACGTGACCCTCGACCTCAACGGGTTCACCATCGACAACATCGGGACGGTGAGCAGTTCGGGCGCGGGGGTGTTTGTCAATGGGACTCGCTCGCGGGTGACGATCCGGAACGGGACGATCACGAACTTTCTCGCTGGCGTGGGGGCTGAGGACGACGACAGCGTGCGGGTCGAGAACATCACCACGGGCGTGGTGGGCGCGCTGGGCATCGGCGTGGGGACAAACTCGATCGTGAGCGGTTGCGCGGTGACGAGCGGCTTCAACTCGGGGATCGAAGTGGGAGCGGGCTCGGAGGTGTCGCGGTGCGTGGTGCGGTCGGTGACGCAGGCGGCCTATCGGCTCGGCGCGGGCGCGCGGGCGACGGAATGCGCGGCGCGGAGTTCGGGCGCGGAGGGGTTCGTGCTGGCCGATGGCGCGAGCGTGGCGCAATGCACGGTTTCGGAGCCGGGCGGGACGGGGATCTTGACATCGAACAACGCGAGCGTGTTGGATTGCACGGTGCGCGGCGGGCCGATCGGCGTTGACCTCAACGGCGGCGGCTGCCGGGTCGAGCGGTGCAAGATCGGGAACGCGACGGTGGGAATCCGCTCGCAGTTGGCCAACACGATCGTGGGGAACACGCTCAATGCCGCGGCTTCGCTGACCGGGGAGGGAATCGTGCTGATCGCGCAGGACAATGTCATCGAAGCGAACCACATCTACTCGTTCAACGTGGCGGTGCGGATCGATAACTCGTTCAACGTGGTCGTGCGGAACCGCTTTCACTTCGTGCTCACGCCAGTGGGCGGCACAGGGGCGGCGGGCTCGATGGTCGCGGCGACGGTGACGACGGCGGCGGCGCTGGCGGCGGACCACTCGGCGAACACGCGGCAGTAACCTCGCGCCAAGGAATCGATAAGAAGGCCGCGACGAACGGCGCGAGATCGACCCGCGCCGTGCCCTGCCGCTACGCTCCGCTCGTCTCTCGGAGCCTTCGATGCCGCCCTTGACACCCCTGGCGACGCTGCGCGAGCGCCTTGTGCGGCTGGGGTATCACGCGCCGGTCCACGCGTCGTTTCTGGCGGCGGAGCGGGGCACGCCGGAGGAGCGGCTGGCGCAGGCGATGGAGGCGACCGACGACGGGCGTCCGCTGGCGACGGCGTTGCGGCTGTTCATGCTCGGCGTGCCGGTGGTGAGGTCCGAGGCGGCGGCGTGCATCGGGGCGGAGTTGGTGGCGGCGCTCGTCGAGCGCGGGCTGCTGCGGGCCGAGGGCGAAAGTATGCGTGCGGCCTTTGCCGTGGTGTTCGTGGGCGAGGCGGCGGCGGCGCAGGACTTCGTGGCGTGGCGAGAGGCCGACGAGCAGGAGGACTTTGTCGCGCCGATCGCGGGGGCGACGCGGATTCTCTCGCTCTTTGCCGTGCCCACGCCCGGCGGACGCGGTCGGCTGCTCGAGATCGGCACAGGCCAGGGCTTTCCGGTCGCGGTGGCGGCAGCGCAGGCACGCGTGGCGGTGGCGACGGACATCAGCCCGCGGGCGCTCCTCTGCGCGGGGATGACGGCGGAACTGAACGGCCGGGCCAACATCGAGCGACGGGAGGGCAGCCTGTTCGAGCCGCTCCGGCCTGATGGGGAGACGTTCGACACGATCATCTCGAATCCGCCGTTCGTGATAACGCCGACGGGCGTGACGAGCGCGTTGTCGTCGGGGGGCGGAGATGCGGAGTTCACGGAGCGGGTGGTGCGGGGCGTGCCACGGTTTCTTGCCGAGGGCGGCTTTGCGACGATCCTGGGGAACTGGGGGCACGGGCCGGAGTGGGCCGCGCCGGTGCGGGCGTGGGTGGAAGGGACGGGGTGCGACGCGCTGGCGTTCCAAATTCGGCAGGAGACACCGCGGAGTTACGCGCAGGCGTGGCGGCGCGAGATGCGGATACTGCGGCCGTTCCGCGAGCCGCCCTCGGCGGATTCGTGGCGAGCGATGTTCGAGGAACGGGGCATCGCGGGCATCTCGTTCGGGATGGTGGTGCTGAGGCGGCGCGCGGGCGCGAACTGGTTCGTGGCGCAGCAGCGGACGACGGCGGGCGTGCAAGCGGGAGCGGGGGCGCAACTTCGACGGCTCTTTGATTCGCGGACGCGGCTCGAACAGGCGGCGACGCCGATGGACCTGCTGACCGTGCCGGCGAAGTTATGTCCGAGCGTGGAGTTGGCGGGCCGGCCCTCGCCGCGCGGTCGCGCGGAGTGGTCGCTGACGGACGGCACGCTTCGGCAGACGGAGGGCTGGCCCGAGCCGATCGCGGTGGACGCGGGGGCGCTGGCGGTGCTGTTCGGCTGCGATGGGCGCAGGCCGTTGCGCGCGGTGATCGCGGGCGTGGCGGAGGCGTGGCGCACAAGCCCGCAGGGGCTGGAGCGGATGCTGGCAAAGGTGATGCCGCGATGGTTCGAGTTGGGGTACTTATATTAGAAGTTAGGTCGTCTTTATGCGGACAAGCGCGGCGGCGCGGGTGGCGAGTCGTCGTGCCGCGGGCGCGGTCGAGGCGACGGCGAGGGCGACGCCCATGCGGCGGTATGTCCGGGTCGAGGGCTTGCCGAAGAGGCGGACCTGCACGCCGGGGATGGAGAGGGCTCTGTCGAGGCCGGGGTAGGTCGGGGGGTTGGGCGATTCGCGGTCGGCGAGGATGACGGCGCTGGCCGCGGCCTTCTCGTAGCGGATGGTGGGGATGGGCAGGCCGAGGATCGCGCGGACGTGGAGGTCGAACTCGGAGAGGTCCTGCGAGATCATGGTCACCATGCCGGTGTCGTGGGGTCGGGGCGAGAGTTCGGAAAAGATGACGCGACCTCGGTTGACGAAGAACTCGACGCCGAAGAGCCCTGCGCCGCGCGGCCCGGCGATCTCGTCGGTGATGGCGCGAGCCATGCGCTGGGCCTGGCGAACAAGGGCCGGCTTCATGGCGCAGGGCATCCAGGACTCCTGGTAGTCGCCGCGCTCCTGGCGATGGCCGATGGGGCGGACGAAAAGGGTGCGGCGTGCGGGGGCGAGTCGCTTCCCAGCGACGACTGGACGTTGCCTGACGGTGAGGAGCGTGATCTCGTAGTCGAAGGGAATGAACTCCTCGGCGATGACGCGACGGGTGTCGCCGCGCATGTTGTCGCAGGCGTAGTCCCAGGCGCGGGCGATGTCAGGCCGGGTGCGAACGACGGACTGGCCCTTGCCGGAGGATGACATCACGGGCTTGACGACGCAGGGGAGGCCGATGGACCCGAGGACGTGGGCGCGGAGTTCGTCGGCGGACTCGGCATAGGCGAAGCGCGCGGTAGGCAGTCGCAGTTTCGTGGCCGCGACCTCGCGGATGGCGTCCCGGTTCATCGTCAGGTGCGCGGCTCGGGCGCTGGGGACGATGTCGAAGCCCTCGCGTTCGAGGGCGAGGAGCCGCTCCGTGCGGATGGCCTCGATCTCGGGGACGACGTGGAAACCCTTGCCGGGCCTGGCGTGGGCGCGGATGACGCGCTCGAGGGCGTCGCCGTCGAGCATGGAGATGACTTCGGAAACGTCGGCGACCTGCATGGCGGGGGCACCGGGATAGGAATCGACGGCAACGACGCGGCAGCCCAGGCGCTTGGCGGAGATCACGACTTCCTTGCCGAGTTCGCCCGAGCCGAGAAGGACGAGGGTGGGAGGTTTCATGGGGCGGAGCGTACGCGGGACGCGGTCTCGCGGGCGTACTGAACTCGCGGCGCTTGGGCTCTCGCGGTGCCGTTGCATTCGGCGCGGACCGTGACGGTTCTGATATGATCGCCCGGTAATGTCGCGACCCGGCGAGGAAACAATCCGAGTGCTGCGAGAGGCTCTGGCCCAATCCCCGAGCAATGCACCGCTGCGCAAACACATGGCCGAGATGTTGATGGGGTTCGGGCGGGCGCAGGAAGCGGAGAAGGAACTGCGCGAGGCGCTCGGGCTCTCGCCGTCCGACGTGTCGCTCAAGGTCTTGCTCGGGCGGGTCTATCTCCAACTTGGCCGCTCATCGCACGCACTGGTGGTGCTCGAAGACGTTGCGAAGAACTCGCCCGGCGCGATGACGCCGGCGGTGCGGGTGCTCTTCGCCGAGGCGCTGCATCGGGCTGGCGATGCGGACCGGGCGCGGCACCATTACCGGCAGGCGATCGAGGCGGACCCAGCCGTGGCGGACGCGGCGCTGGCCGAGCAGTTTGGCGCGCCCTCGCCGCGTGCGCGTCCGAATGTCGGACCAGATCGCGAGGAGACGCCGTCCGCGGACGACAGGCCCGCGCCGCTCGTTGGTGCCGAGGTCGAGCGGCCGCGGATCACATTCGCGGACATCGGGGGGATGGAGCGGGTCAAGGAAGAGATCCGGCTCAAGATCATCCATCCGTTGGCGCATCCCGATCTTTACAAGGCGTATGGCAAGACGGTCGGCGGGGGAATCCTCATGTACGGCCCGCCCGGGTGCGGCAAGACGCACCTGGCACGAGCAACCGCGGGCGAGGTCAAGGCGCGGTTCATCGCCGTTGGCATCAGCGACATTCTGAATATGTGGATCGGGGAAAGCGAGCGGAACCTGCACGAGATTTTCGAGCAGGCCCGCGCCGACACGCCGTGCGTCCTCTTCTTCGACGAGGTCGATGCGCTGGGTGCCTCGCGTGCGGACCTTCGGCAATCGGCGGGGCGAAACCTGGTCAACCAGTTTCTCGCCGAGCTTGACGGGGTGAACACCGCGAACGAGGGGGTGTTGATCCTGGCGGCGACGAACGCGCCGTGGCATGTGGATTCGGCGTTCCGCAGGCCCGGGCGATTCGATCGGATCATCTTCGTCCCCCCGCCGGACGCGGGGGCAAGGTCGGCGATCTTTCGGATCATGCTCTCGGGCAAGCCGACGGAGGGCATCGACCACGATCAGATCGCCAAGCGGGCCGAGGGCTTCAGCGGCGCGGACATCAAGAACGTCATCGATTTGGCGATCGAGGGAAAGCTGCGCCAGGCGATGCAGCGGGGAGTGCCCGAGCCGCTGCGGACGTCCGACCTGCTGGCCGCGACCAAGGGCCTCAAGCCCAGCACGCACGAATGGTTCGCGACGGCCAAGAACTACGCCCTCTTCTCGAACCAGGGCGGGCTGTACGACGACGTGCTCGACCACCTGAAACTCCGATAGCCATGCGCGGCGAGAACCCTCACCTCGAGCGCGGCGAACTGCTCTTCAGCCAGCGCCGCTACGACTTGGCCGAGCCCGAACTGCGGCAAGCGATCGGTGCCGACCCGGAGGAGCCCGCCAGTTACGCGTATCTAGCCCTGTGCCTCGCCGAGCGCGAGCAATGGCAGGAAGCAACCGAGGCGGCCCGACGCGCCGTCTCGCTCGACCCCGGCTCGGCGTACTTCCACTACGCGCTCGCCTGCGTGCTGGCGGACCGAAACCTGACGAAGGAGGCGCGGGCAGCGATCGACGAGTCCCTGCGACTGGAGCCTCAGGACGCGGACTTCTGGGCGCTCCGGGCGCGGCTTGACCTCGAGGACGGCAAGCACCGGGATGCGCTCGAGGCGGCGGAGCGCGGGCTCGAGGCCGATGCCGAGCACGAGATGTGCGTCAATCTCCGCGCGATGGCGCTGACGAATCTGGGCGATCGTGAGCGGGCCACCGAGGCGATCGAGGCGACGCTGGCGCGCAACCCCGAGAGCGCGACATCACACGCCAACATGGGGCGCACGCTGCTGCATCAGGGCCAGCCCCGCAAGGCGATGGAGCACTTCCGCGAGGCCTTGCGGCTCGCACCGGAGATGGAATGGGCCCGAGCCGGCATCGTCGAGGCGATGAAGGCCCGCAACCCCATCTACCGCGCGTTCCTGGCGTACTTCCTGTTGATGGCCCGCCTCTCGGGCCGGGTTCAGTGGTTCATCATCATCGGCGGCTACATCCTCTTTCGCATCATCCGCTCTGCCGGTGCCGCAAACCCGCAACTCGCGCCGCTGGTCGTGCCGATCACGGCGGCTTACCTCACCTTCTGCATCGGCACCGTCGTCGCGTATCCGCTGTTCAACCTGCTGCTCTTTCTCAACCGCTTCGGCCGCCACGCGCTCTTGCCGGCGCAGCGCCGCGCGGCCGCTGTCTTCGGGCTCTTTCTCGTCCCGCCCATCGTGTTCCTCGTGCTCTGGGCCGCGATCGGCGGCACGAAGTACGAGATCGGCGCGATGCTCTCCGGGATGTTCACCATCCCCGTGGCGCTTTCGGGACTGGCGCGCGGCTCGAATCGCACGATCATGGTCGCGGTGACCGCGGCGCTGGGCATCATCGGGCTCGTCATGTACGCGCTCATCCTCTCCAACTCGCGCGCGGGGCTTGGCCTGATCGCCCCGTACGTCATCGGCTGCTTCAGTTCGGTCTTTCTTTCCAACGCGCTCGCGAGCCGACACCAGGATCGCAAGGATTAGATCATGTCCCGCGCGGTGCTGCTGGCCTTCGAGTCCGAGTTCCGGCGCTACCGCGGGCTGGCGGAGTCGGCGGCGGCGCACCTGACGTGGCCCGAGATGCGCGTCGCGCTCGACCCCGAGATCAACTCCATCGCCGTCATCATGAAGCACGTCGGCGGCAACCTCCGCTCACGCTGGACCGAGCCCTTCACAACCGACGGCGAGAAGCCCTCGCGGAACCGCGACGTGGAGTTCATCGACGACTTCGCCGACCGCGCGGCGATGGAGGCGGCGTGGGGCGCGGGATTCGGCGTGCTCTTCGCCACGCTCGCGGGGTGCGCCGACGCGGACCTGACGCGCGAACTGCGGATCCGCGGCGAGCCGCACACGCTGGCCTTGGCCCTCGCGCGGTCGGCGACCCACACGAGTTACCACTGCGGGCAGATCGTGCAGGCGGCACGCGTGCTGGCGTCGCGGGCCGGACGCGAGTGGAAGACATTGACGATCGCGCGGGGCGGCTCGGCGGAGTTCAACCGGGGGAAGGGGTTTGAGGCGGGGAGGTAAACGCCGCGCCTGCCGCCCGTGCTACCACGCGCTCTTCAGGTCCGGCAGCGGGATGTGCCCCGGGCCGTCGCAGCGGAAGAAACTGTAATAGCACCTCGCCTGCGCGGGGTTCAGGATGACGCTCAGCACCGGGAACCGCGGCGGATCGCCCGCCTCCTCGAAGAACGGGAACTCGCAGTGGTCGAAGCGGACGGTGCAGTACGCGCCGCTGGGCGTGGGAGTGACGAACTCCAGGATCTTGGGCGCGGCGAACTGCCACCGGCAGTTGCGAAAGACCAGCGCGCCATTGCTGAGTTTGATGAGAGGCGAGCCGGAGGTCGAAGGCGCTGGACTCGACTGGTTGAAGCCGTCGCATGTGACGCGGACGTAGCCTGCGACTCGAAGTAATTTGGTTGTCAGTTCATGGCGCACCGCGTTGAGAACGCTGATACCCACGTCGCCCCCACCCTGTTGGATGACTCCCGCGCCAAACTTGAAAGCGTAGTCGTTGGTCCCCGAGCCACCGCAGTTGTGGAGCGCGGCGGTTTGCACGTTGACGCCGCCGCCTTCGTCGGCATCGATGACACACTTGCAGTTGTTCGCACCGAGCATGTTGAAGAGATAGTTCTGGTTCTGGGGGTGCGTCAGTTTGAACCCCGTGTCGCAGGTGCTAAACGTCACACGCTCGATGAGAACTTCCGAGTCGGTCTTTTCGGACGACCCGCCGCACATGATGCCGGTCACAGCGTCGCGGAAATGGCAGTTTTTGATGGCGATCCAAGACGAGCCCTTGCCATCGAGCGAAGTCAGCTCAAGGAGGCGATCCGCTCGCGTTCCGGTGGTGCCGCGCTTTCCGAGGAATGTGAGATCGCGTACCGTTGTGCCTTGAACTCCCCTCAGTTCCATCATGGTTCCGGAGGACGTGCCGTTCCAGATAAGCACGGATCGCGGACCGTTACTGCCCGTGATGGTCACGTCGCTGATGTTCTCGACCGGATGCACACCCGTTCCGGCGATTTCGAGGCCGAAGAAGCGTTCGATGGTCAGCGTGGCGTTGATGAGATAGATGCCCTCGGGAAAGTACAACACTGGCCCTGCGTTCTTTGGCTCAGTGGATGGCAGCGTGGGAATGCTTTTGATCGCGTTCAGAATCGCCTGCGTGTCGTCGGTGGCGCCGTCACCCAGGGCACCAAAGAGTTTGACGTTGATGAACGGTCGGGCCATTGCCGTGCTCCTTTGCAGGTTTGGGATTTGTCTTGACACTGTCCGCTCTTTGCGGTACCCTACCTATCGCCAAAAAAAAACCGAACTTGAGTCGGTGATGGGAGGTGCTCGATGCGAGTCCAACTGTGGACGTGTGTCGTCGGGGTTCTTGGGGCGACGAGACTGGCGTCGGCTCAGTCTGCGATCACGCCGTTTGACATGCAGTTTGTGTACTGGGTGTCGGCCGATGGGAGCGCCGTCGCCGGCCGCTACGGTGTCGCTGCGCGATGGACGCTGGCGCTCGGCGTTCAACCCCTTGCTTTCCAGGGCAATGGCGTTGCCTATTGCTCATCCACAGACGGCGCGGTCATCGTCGGCGAGCACAATAAACTGCCCTTCCGCTGGACGCAGGCGACAGGCATGGTGCTGCTTCCGTTGCCCACAGGCGGCGTGCCGGTAACGCCAACAGGTGCACGCGGGGTTTCAGGCGACGGAACGATCGTGGCGGGAAGCACCTATATGCCCTCGCCGATTTCACGGGCGTTCGGCACGATCTGGACCAATGGCGTGCCGATGATGCTCACGCCGCAGTGGCCTGGTAACACAGAACTTCTGGGCATCTCCCGCAATGGGGTGGCGGTCATCGGGACGACGGGAGGTCGTGGGTTCTACTGGACTGCCGCGGGCGGGTTCGTGCAAATCCCGCCAATGCCGGAGCAGCAGCCGGGGAATCCGGGCCGGGTTGCTCCGTACGCGATCAACCCCGACGGCACGATCATCGTCGGCGCGCGCGAGCCGGCACCGCTCGCCGGGTGGGTGCCGTTTCGCTGGCGCGTCGGACAGGCAGTCGAGAACTTGCCGAAACTGCCCGAGTACTTCCATTGCGTCGCGCGGGGCGTTTCTGACGATGGAAGGACGATCGTGGGGTACGGTGTGGATTCCAGCCAACCGGAGGATCGCGCGTTCATCTGGAAGGAAGGTCGGGGGACGATGGCTCTCACGGACTACCTCGCGGAGGTTGGCGTCAATGTGCCTGCAGGAACGCGCCTGTTCAATGCATACGGACTGTCGGCGAGCGGGCTCGTAATCGCAGGCACGGGTGTTATCAATAATCTCGGCCCGTCGTACCGTGTCGAACTCCCCTGCCCGGCCAACTGCGACGGCAGCACCGCGCCGCCGGTGCTGAACGTCACCGACTTCATCTGCTTCCTGAACAAGTATGCCGCGGGCAACTCGTCGGCCAACTGCGACGCCTCGACCACCCCGCCCACGCTCAACATCGCTGACTTCGTGTGCTTCCAGACCCAGTTCGCGGCAGGATGCGCGTAAGAGCACAATCGGCCGAGCCGCACCGGCTCATCCCACGAGCCGCCCGCGTCGCATCTGCTCGGTGAGCACGGCGACGGTGTCGGCATCGGATCGCACCACGGCGTGGCTCATGCCGCGCGCGAGGCAGCCGCGGCGGATGGCCTCGACGTGGGCGGTGAGCCGCGCGCGATAGCGGCCCACGAGCGTCCGCGTGACGGTGACCTCGGTGGTTCGGCCGGTCTCGGCGTCGGTCATGCGGAGGTCGCCGAGGACGCCGGGCTCGCTTTCGGGGGCCATTTCGCCCGGAGAAAGCACCTGGAAGCAATGCACATCGAACGCGCCGCCTGCCGCGCCGCCTCCGCTGCCGCCTGCCGATGCGAGATACGTCAGCCCTGCGAGCGGGTCTTCGGGCACGAGAAAGTCGGAGCAGAGGACCATGACGCCCGCGCCGCGACCGGTCGCGCCGAGTTCGCGGAGCGCGCGGGTGAACGTGCCGGGCGGGTGCTGTGTGTTGCCGCCCGAGCCCTGGCCGCTTATGTTGCCGCCGCTTATGCCATTCATGCTGCTCGCGCTGCTTCCTGGTCGCCATGTTGCGTCGTCGGCGGGCCACGGAGCGGACATAAGAAATCCGGCGAGGCGTTTGAGCGAGGGTCGGCCGCGAACCGCTGCAAGCCGCTGGAGCGCGGGCCGTCCCGGCGCGCCGATCACCGACGCCAGCACGCGGGTCTGGTTCACAAGCCCGACATAGCCGATCGCCAGCGCGAGCCGCAGCGACGCGACGAGTTTGCTGGGCGTACCGGCATCCATCGAGCCCGACGCGTCGATGACGAGGTGCAGCGACTGGTCCTCGTCCTCGCGGAAGAGTTTGACGAAGACGCGATCGAGCCGCGCGAGCACGTTCCAATCGAGTCGGCGGAGGTCGTCACCCGGCAGATAGTCGCGGTAGTCGTCGAACTCGACGCTCGAGCCGCGGCGGCGCGATCGCCGCTCACCGGGCAGTTTGCCCGAGAAGACGCGGCGGGAGAGGATGTCGAGGCGATCGAGGCGTGCGGCCAGCCCGGGGCCGAGCAGGTCGTCGAGCGTCTTGGGGCGCGGCGAGGAGGATGGCGCGAGCACGGGGAAGGGTAGGGGTTGGCGATCGACGAGGGCTTTGACTCGCTACGCGGCATGGCGCGGTCGAACCGACTTTCCGCGATGCCGATGTGAAGATTGCTGATTATCTTGCTCGAAGGCCTTGACACGACCGTGAAAGTGGGTAGGGTGAGCGTGTGGCGTGAGTGTGCCGCCCGCACAGGAGCATGGCCCATGAAGACTCGCGTTCGCTCGGCGCTGATTCTTACGACGTTGTTAGGGGGGGGGTCGGTGTCTAGCACGGCCCTGGGCCAGATCGGGCCGATCAGGATGTGGGGGGAAGTGCCGTTCCAGGATGTCCCGGTACCAACGTACAACTTCATCATGCTTAGCAGGGCGTTGAAAAACCATCACGACTGTGCCGGGGACAAAAAACCGATGGGGGTCGAGCGTCGAACAGTACGGCATGCGAGGACACGCGAGCCGTCAGCCCAACCTGTTCGTGCAGATCAACCTTG
>JBJXFQ010000038.1:0-19899 GCA_046155605.1 Phycisphaerales bacterium | reverse complement strand
CCGACGATCGTCAGCCGATTCTCGCGGGCAAGGACTGGACCGTCGCGGTCCCCGGTGCTCGGTCGATTCGGTTCATCGCGACGATCTCGGGCGGTGGACCGATGGGTGAAGTGACGCTCGACTCGCCCTGGTCGGTCATCAGACTCCTGCACGACCCGCGCGCAAGGATTGACCCGGCTGATCCAAAGTGCGTGTTCGCGCCCGTGCCGTATACATACGGTGGCAAGGAGTACGTTCTCGTCGTCCGCCTGAAGTTCTCCAAGCCCGTCCCCAAACTCGAAGACTGGCCGACCTGGGACGCGTGGTTCAAGCCCGGATCGAAATGAGAGGCCCTGCCAGCGTGTTCCTTCGCAGGCTGACATCCCGTCTCGGCAAGCCGGCCTCCGGGTCGATGAGCGCCCATCTCGCCGCCTTCGGCAAGCACCCGGGCTGGGATGACCACATCGACGATCTCGGGCTCGACACGCCCGAACTGGTGTCGGCCAAGCGGATGCTCTATGTCGAGGGCGTGGCGGGCAATGTGGACGCGGGCGCGTGGGAGGCCCTCGAGGCCGATGCCCGGCTTGACACGTTCGATCATCTTTTCGCCTGGCGCTATCCGGGCGGGCATGTGCTGACGGGCGCGCTGTGGTCGAGCAGCGACGGCAAGGGCCGCAAGAAATATCCCATGGTGGTCTGCGCACAGTTGAGCGGCGTGAGTCTCGCATGGGCGCTGGATTCGACGCTCCCGGTGCTGTCGCGTTTGCGCGAGGAGTGCCCGCACGCCGAGACTGCCGAGCGGATTCGCGGGCTGGTTGATCGATCTCGCGGCGCGCTTCAGGCGCAGGTGGCGGCGGCCGAGGCACCGACCGAGTCGTTCGATTCGCCGGGCTTGCTCAGGCAACTCTCGGCCCGACCGGAACTCGGGCCGGACGCGCTGGGCCTGGTTCGGGTGCTGTACCAGTGCGAGCGGGAGTTGTCGGCCTATCGCACACCCAAGTCCGGGATTTCCGGGCGGAGCAGTTCGTTTGTGATCCGGGCGCAGCACCTGCGGGTCCCGCTCGGAGGTGAGACGCCCGAGCAGGGGCTGGTGACGTGGCATCGATTCATGCTGACGCAGGTGGATCGGAGCGCGTCGGTGCTGGTCGTGGTGCCGCGTGGGCGGCCTTGGGTCGATGTGATCGTGGGCGAGCCGACGCCGGCGCAGTTTTTTTGTCTCCGGGCCTCGACCAGGACGATGCCACTGGGCTCGGACATTCCGTACACCCTGGAGCCGGAGTTCGTGTCCAGGGTGCTCCGTGAGATCGGGGCCTGACGCGGTCTCGGTTGCAGAACCGACGGCGCTCGGCGAACATACACTCTCTGCCCCGCCACAGCGGCGTGACGGCGACAAGGGCTCCTCGATGCATCAGATGGCACAGGCGGTCGTTACCACTCGAACCCTCGCCACGGTCGTCGGCACGATCGTCGCTCTCGCGGGGCTGGTCTCGCCGGGGATGGCGCAAACGCCGGTCGAGCCCAAGGCGCCGCCGCCGCGCCAGCCGAGCCCCGAGCCTCCGCCTCCGGCAGCGCCCGAGCAAGCCGCGCCGATCGAGGACGGCCCGAACTTCGAGGTCTCGTCGGTTCGGTTGCGGTATGTCACCGATGCGCCTGGCCGCATCGCGATTGAGGATCTCGGTCGGCTCATGGTGCGTGTGGGGGTGAAGGACGGCGTGTATGTCGCTTGGCGCGAGGGGCTGGAGTTTCAAGACCTACGCATCGAGGAGATGACCGGCCCGCAGCGGGCCGCGCGACGGTTCTCGGTCAGCGCCATCAACGCCATCGCCTCGGCCGTCGTGGCGGAGTTGAACCGCGGCGGCGTGATCGGCGTGCTTGTTGTCCCCAGCCCAGAGCAGTTCGATGCGCAGACGCTGCAGGACCTGCGGGCCGCGGGCGACACCACGCTCACGCTCGACATCTGGACTCGCACCGTCCGGCAGGTTCGTTCGCTCGGTGCCGGAGAGCGCTGGGCCGGCTCGTCGGCACGAGGCGACCGTCCCTCGCTCGACACCCGCGTTGATAGCCCGTTCCATCGGCGCATCCGCGAAAACTCCCCGCTGCAACCAGCGACCGCGGATGGCCCGGGCGACCTGCTTCGCAAGGACGCCCTCGACGCGTATCTCTTCCGGCTCAATCGGCATCCGGGCCGGCGAGTTGATGCGTCCGTCTCGTCCACGGAAACGCCCGGCGAGGTCACGCTCGACTATATCGTCACCGAGAACAAGCCCTGGACGATCTATGCCCAGATCTCAAACACCGGCACTCGACAGACCAACCCGTGGCGAGAGCGGTTCGGGTTTGTGCATAATCAACTGACGGGCCGTGACGACGTGCTGGCCCTCGATTTCGTCACGTCGAGTTTCGACCAGACCAACGCCTTCTCGGGGAGTTACGAGGCTCCGGTTCTCGCCAGTCAGCAGTGGCGATTCCGGCTTTTCGGATCATGGAGCGAGTTCAAGGCTTCCGATGTAGGCCTCGCCTCCGAGGAGTTCTCGGGCGAGTCGTACCAATATGGCGGCGAGTTGATCGCCAACGTCTTCCAGCGCCGGCAACTCTTTGTCGATCTCTTCGGCGGCGCGCGGTGGCAGAGCGTTTCCGTCCTCAACGAACTCGTCGGCCTCGAGGGTGAGGAAGACTTCCTGATTCCCTACATCGGCGTCCGCGCCGTGCGCGACACCTTCAAGGCCTCGACGTCGATCGAGGCGCGGATCGAGGCGTCGTGGTCGGGCCTCGCCGGGACGGACAACGAAGAACTAGATTCGCTGGGACGGCTCTTTGCCGATGATGACTGGACGATTTTCAAGTGGGATCTCTCGCACTCGTTCTATCTTGAGCCATGGCTGATGGGCCGGGCGTGGGAGAACCCGTCGACGCCGGACGGCAAGGCGACGCTGGCCCACGAACTGGCCTTCTCGCTTCGCGGGCAGCACGCGTTCGGCGCGCGGCTCATCCCTCAGGAGGAGTACACCGTCGGCGGCCAATACACCGTTCGCGGCTACCCGGAGTCGATCGTCGCGGGCGATAATGCCGTGGTGGCGAGCGCCGAATATCGGTTCCACTGGCCGCGAACCTGGACGCCGCGGGACCCGTCCGAGACGCCTTTTTTGGGCAAGCCGTTCCGCTGGTCGCCCGAGAGCCGCTACGGCAGGCCGGACTGGGACCTGATCTTCCGCGGCTTTGTGGATGTGGGCTGGACGGGGAACTCCGACCGCCAGACCTTCGAAAAGGATGAGACGCTGGTGGGGGCCGGCGCGGGGGTCGAGTTCCAGTTCCGCCGGAACTTCGGCGTGCGACTCGATTGGGCGCTGGCACTCGAGGACGCGGGCGACTATTCCGCGGGGCGGGACCGTTTCCACCTCGTCGCCACACTGCTGTATTGATCCTTCATGGAAGAGGATCGACAGAACCCGCCGGCCCGAGCAACGCCGGCATGACCGAAAGACCAAGACCCGGGGGCAAGGCCTCTTGAAGGGAAACCGATGAAGACCCGCACGAACACGACCCGACGGATCTCGCCGCTCCGCCTCGCGCAGGACGCCGGACTCCTCCGCTCGGTCTTCGCGCCGCTCGCGATCGCGCTCGCCGCCTCGCCCATGCTCGCGCAGGGGCCTGTGGGCGGGCAGGTCGCGTCGGGAACGGCAACGATCCGTCAACAGGGCTCGACGACGACGATCACCGCGTCGAACGGCGCGATCATCAACTACCAGAGTTTCGGCATCGGCGCGGGCGAGACCGTCCGCTTCGTCCAGCCCAACTCCCAGAGCCGCGTGCTCAACCGCATCACCGGACCGGACCCGTCGCGCATCGCCGGCACGCTCGTGGCCAACGGCATCGTCTACATCGTGAATCCCGCGGGCGTCTACTTCTCGCAGGGAGCGCTAGTGAATGTCGGCGGGCTCTACGCCGCCGCCGGCAACATCACCAACGCCGATTTCATCGGCAACGTCAACCACTTCACGGGTGTCCGCGGGAACGTCGAGAACAGCGGGACGATCAACTCGGCCGCGACGCACCTCGTCGGTGCCCGCGTGGCGAACTATGGCGCGATCAACGCGCCCGACGGCATGGTCACCATGACCGCCGGCGAGGATGTCTACGTCGGCACGCAGGGCGGGCAGGTCTTCGCGCGAGTCGAGCGTTCCTCGGGCGGCGCGACGGGCGTGACGCAGGCCGGTGAGATCAACGCTCCGCGCGGGAGGGTGGCTCTCGGCGCTGGCGACATGTACGCGATGGCCATCGACCATCCGGGCCGAACCAAGGCCCGCGACATCACGCTCCAGGGTGGGCGAACGGGAATCGTCTCCGTCTCGGGCAACCTCGACGCGTCGGCCACCGCGCCAGGCCAGACCGGCGGCTCCGTGCATGTGCTCGGCGAGAAGGTCGGGCTCTTTGACGGTGGCTCGATCAACGCTTCCGGTCCCGCGGGCGGCGGCATTGTTCGCTTTGGCGGCGATTATCAGGGCCAGGGGACGACACGGCGCGCCGAGGCCGCGTACGTCGCGCCCACCGCGTCGATCTTCGCTGAAGCGACGGACAACGGCAACGGCGGCACCGTCATCGTCTGGTCCGATCGCTTCACCAACTTCCTCGGTCACATTTCCGCACGCGGCGGCGCGCAGGGCGGCAACGGCGGTCTCGTCGAGACCTCCGGCAAGATCGATCTCTTCATGTCCGGATCCGTCACGGCTTCCGCGGCGCGCGGTCGCGCGGGCCTCTGGCTCCTGGATCCCACCGACGTCACGCTGAGCAACGCGGCCACCTCGGGTGGCTCGCTCGTGGGCGGCGTCTTCACGCCAAACGCCGTTGCCAGCGCGAACGTCAACCTCGCCGACATCCTCAACGCGCTCAACACGGGCACGTCAGTCTCGATCACCACGGCCAGCGCCGGCGCAGGCAGCGGCGACATCACCTTCGTCGATCCGCTGACGGCCAATCTCACCGGCGGCGCGGTCACGCTCTCGCTCAACGCCGTGCGCGACATCATCGTCAACGCCGCGGTGACGGCGATGAGCGCCGCAGGCAACGAACTGAGCCTGCAGTTCCTGGCCGGGCGCGATATCAGGGTCAACTCGGCGATCTCGCTCGATGGCGGCACGGTCGCGATGCTGGCCGGGCGCAACGCCACGATCGACGCGTCGGTCGCCTCCGGCGGTGGCAACATCACCATCGACGCGGTCTCGCAGATCAACCTAGGCGCGGGCCTCGACGCGGGCAGCGGTGACATTCTCTTCAATGATCCTGTGGCGCTGACGGCCAACGTCACCCTTGCCGCCAACGACGTGACGTTCACGTCGGCGCTGGATTCGTCCGGCGCGGCCCGCGATCTGACGGTGAACACCACCGGCAGCGGGCTCACACGCTTCAGCGGCGCGGTCGGCAATGCCACGCCGCTCGGCACGCTGACGACCAATGCCGACGGCTCGACGCGGATCAACACCGCCGTCGTCAGTCTCGCCACCGCCACCTTCAGCGACGCGGTGGTGATGGAGACGGGCTCGCTGATCACGGCCACCGCGGGCGTGTCGTTCCTGTCGATCCTCGATAGCGAGGCCGGCGAGGGCAACGACCTGCTCGTTACGTCACCGATGACGCTCTTTCAGGGCGTGGTGGGGGGTGCCTCGAGCAACAGCCTCCTGGGTACCATCAGCACCGACCCCTCGGGCACGACGACCATCAACACATCGGCGATGACTGCCGCGAACCTCGATTTCAACGACCCCGTTCTTGTCGCCACTAACTCCGTCATCCGCGGCACGACCATGGTCGTGCTCAACGGAACGGTCGACAGCGAGGCCGGGGAGTCCAACGACCTGACCATCAACTCGCCCGACACGCTGATCTTCGGCGTGGTTGGAGGTGCCGCGGCCAACTCGTTCCTCGGCACGCTTATCACCAACCCCAACGGCATGACGACGATCGAGGCCGCCGCGATTACCGCCGAAGTACTCGATTTCCGCGACGACATCATCATCGGGAGCGATACGGTCGTTCGTGGTTCGACCTCCGCGAGTTTTGCCAAGACGATCAACAGCCAGGCGACCGAGGCGAATGATCTGACGATCAACTCGCCGCTCACGACGCTGAGCGGCATCGTCGGCGGTGGGGCAGCCAACACCGCCCTCGGACTCTTCTCGACCAACCCGAACGGCACGACGACGATCAACACCAGCGCTATCACCGCCGCGATCCTCGATTTCAACGACGATCTGATCATCGCGACGGATACCACGCTTCGCGGCTCGACATCGGCCGACTTTGCCAAAACCATCAACAGCGAGGCCACCGAGGCCAACGACCTGACCGTCAACTCTCCGCTCACCGCCTTCAACGGCATCATCGGCGGTGCCGCGGCGGATACGGCACTTGGGCTCCTCTCGACCAACCCCAACGGCACAACCACGATCAACACGAGCGCCATCACCGCGGCAACCCTCGACTTCAACGACGACCTCATCATCGCGACCGATACGATGCTGCGGGGCTCGACCTCGGCTGACTTTGCCAAGACGATCAACAGCGAGGCCGGCGAAGCGAACGATCTGTCCGTCAACTCGCCCGACGGCCGCTTTGGCGGCAATGTCGGAACCGGCACGAACGGCGCGATGGGCGCGCTCATCACGAACCCCAATGGCCGCACCGCGATCGACGCGGCGAGCATCGTCGCGGCCACGATCGACTTCCGCGACGCCGTCATCATCTCGCGCGACTCGACAGTGACCGGCACCACGTCCGTCCGCTTCGGCTCGACCATCGCGAGCGCAAGCGCCCAAGCCAACGACCTCACGGT
Source organism: Phycisphaerales bacterium (assembly GCA_046155605.1). GTDB lineage: Bacteria > Planctomycetota > Phycisphaerae > Phycisphaerales > UBA1924 > JAEUIZ01. The sequence continues at coordinate 13,094 of JBJXFQ010000038.1, read as the reverse complement.
GAACTCCCCGTTGACGACGTTTGTCGGCACGATTGGAGCCTCTGCCGGCAACGAGTTGGGCTCACTCACCACGGACGCGGCGGGCACCACCACCATCGACGGGGGCCTGATCCGCGCGGCACGCATCGACCTTGGCGATGCGATCGTGTTGGGTGCCGACGCCGAACTCACGGGTAGTGCGCTCGTGCGGTTCCTCCGAACGCTTGACAGCGAGGCCGGCGAGCAGAACGACCTGATCGTGAACGCGCCCGTGACGGTGTTCAACGGGCGAGTGGGCACCGCCGGCGCGACCACGAACCTCGGCAATCTCTCGACCGACTCTGGTGCCGGCCACGTCACGACGATCGCGACGGCTCGAATGCGTGCCCGGAGTTTCGAGTTCCAGGACAACGTCGAGATCGCGTTCGATCTGCTCGTGACAGCGCTCGACCAGATCAACTTCAACGGCTCGATCAACAGCCGCACCGGCGCGTTCGACCTCACCGTCGATTCTCCAACGACGGTCTTTGATGGCACCATCGGGGCTGGTACCAACGGCGTGCTCGGCGCGCTGATGACTGACGCGGCGGGCGCGACCGTGCTCAACGGAAGCGAGATCAACGCCGGCGTCATCTCGTTCGCCGATGCGGTTCAGGTCAATACCGATGTCACGATCACCGGCACAACGTCCGTGTCGTTCGCATCGACGCTGAACTCCGGCACGCGTCCCGACAGCGACGTCACGATCGACTCGCCGGTGACCGTCTTTGACGGCGCGATCGGCGCGGCCGCGGGCGGAGCGCTGGGCACGCTCGCCACAGACGCCGCGGGTACAACCACGATCAATGGCGGTGTCGTCAACGCGGGCGATCTCACGCTGCTTGATGCGGTCATTCTTGGCGATGACACGACGATCACGGGCGGTTCGGCCCGATTCGGCTCGACGCTCAACAGCGGCGCGGGCCAGACCTTCGACCTCACCATCAACAACGACGAGACGACCTTCTCGGGAGTCGTCGGCGGGGCCACGGGCGGCCGGCTTGGTGCTTTCGTCTCCAACGCCGCGGGCCGGACCACCTTTGCCGCGGCCTTCTCCGCGCAGTCGCTCAGGACGAACGACCGCGCCATCATCAACGGCAGTTCGATCAATACCTCGGGCGACCAGGTCTACAACGCGTCGGTGTCGATCGGCGCGAACACGGCGCTCGACGCCGCCAACGTCACCTTTGCCGGTGCCATCGACTCGACTGTCGATCGCACGCTCACGGTCAACACCGTCAACAACGGCATCACCCGCTTCAACGGCCCGATCGGGCAGACCGGGCCGCTCGGCTCGCTCACCACCAACTCGGACGGCACGACCATCCTTGCCGCCGGGACCATCGTCACCTCCGGCGATGTCTCCTTTGGCGACCCGATCACCCTCGCCGCCGCCAACAACATCGCCGCCAACGACATCACCTTCGGCACCACCCTCAACTCCGACGGCACCGCCCGTTCGCTTACCCTCAACACGTCCGGCGGCGGCATCACGTTCTTCAACGGCGGGATCGGCGGCATCAGCGCGCTCAACGCCATCACCACCAACTCCGATGGAACCACACGCATCAATGGCGGGTTCATCAACGCCGCGGGCCGCGTCGCGTTCAATGACACCGCCAGCGTCGGCGCCAATACCACCATTAATGCCGGCAGCATCTCGTTCGGAGGCACGCTCCGTTCCGAGGGCGTCAACCGCCACCTCACGCTCAACACGTCGAACAACGGCGACACCACGCTCATCGGCAACGTGGGCGGCACAACCACCCTCGACGCGCTGGCCAGCCTGACGACCAATACCGATGGTCGCACCGTCATCTTCGCGTCCACCGTCCGTACATCGGGCGATCAAACCTACAACGACGACGCCGAACTCAACGCCCAGACGACCATCTCCGCCAATGACGCCGCCTTCCTCGGTACGATCAACTCGCGCCCGCTTTCGACCAACGCCGGGCTGACCGTCAATCTCGCCAACAATGGGACGGCCACCTTCGCCGGCGCCATCGGCGGCACCGTTCCGCTGAGCACCTTCGCCACCAACAGCGTTGGGACCGCCCGTGTTGGTGCCGACATCAACACGACCGGATCAATGTCCTTCGGCAACTCGGTTGTGCTCTTTGGCGATGCGATGTTCCGCGATACCGGAGCCACCGGCATTTCCTTCGGCGGCTCGCTCGATTCCGACGGCACCGCGCGATCGCTCACGCTCGCCACCGACCCGGCCGACAACGCGACGGCCTCCGCTCCCGATCTCTCACGCATCACCTTTACAGGTAACGTCGGCGCCAACTCGCCGCTGCTCTCGCTCACGTTGGGCACCGACCGCACCACCACCCCGACCGTCGCGACGATCGGTGCGGGCCGCGGCACGGGCGGCGCTCCCGTCGCCAACTACGCCCTCACCATTTCGACGACCGGCGACTTCACCATGGCCCAGCGGCAGAAACTCACCGTCGCGGGCGACCTGACGATCAACTCGGGCGGCGTCGCCACGCTCGGCGATATCGCCACGCTGCGATCGATGACCGTCGACGCCCCGTCGATCGTGCTTCGGTCGCGCCAAGCCTCGGCCATCCTCATCTCCTCGGGCTCAGGCTCCGTGGCCACGGGCACCGATGTCGGCACCGATTTCGTCGCCGGTTCCACCATCACCTTCTCCAGCACGCCGACGGTCAGCGGGGGCTTCGCGCGGCCCTCGTTCGCCACGCCAGACGCCACCGGGCTCAGTTCCAACCTCTCGACCTTCGCGCAGCAGGCCTTCGGACCGATCGCCGCCGCCCAGGTGGTCACCGGCGATGGCATCTTTGACCTTCGCGCCACCGGCCCGAGCAACGCACCCGTCTCCCAGGCCCTGGCCGGCGCGCTCCCGACCGAGCAGCAGATCGGCGTGATCGGAGAAGACACCGCCGTCGGCCGCGCGGAGCGCGAGCAACTGGCGGAACTGGGGGTTCAGGCCCGGACCCCGGAGCAGGAGGAGTTGCTCTCGTTCCTTGTGGGCCGCGCACTCTATCAGGACTTGACGCCAGCCCTTGGCGCTTCTGAGGCCGAGGTCAATGTCAATCGCCTTCCCTCCGCAGCCATCACCCGCGTGCTCACGACCTATCGCGAAGTGCTGATGCGGAGTTCGGTCGACCCGGAAACGGGTGCCGTCACGATGTCGCCGCGAGCCGCCCGTATCCGCGAGGTCATCGGGAACGCATGGAGCGAGTATTCCTCAGCGGCGGGCGCTAAGGCCGACGCCTTCGGCTTCCGCGCGTATGTCGAGGCTGTCGACACACACGGCGAGGCGATGGCATCGATGAACGGCTTGCGCCGACTCTTCACCGAACTCGGGTTCCTAGGCCTCTCGCCCTCGGAACTGCGCATCTCCAAGAACACCGTCCTCCGCGCCATCACGCCCTCGGGGATGTCGATGGAGCAACTCGAAGCCGCCATCGTCGCGACCCGCCTCGGCCCTGCAAGTTGAGCCCGCTTTCGGTATAGTCAGGCGGACTTCCTGGAGACCCGCTTGGCCGCCATCGATGTTGCCGCTCTGCTCGCTCCTGTTTCGCCTGACGCCCCGGCCGGGGCTGATCTCTCGTCCACGCCCGACTACCTCGAACTCTTCACGCTCGCCGCGGGCAAGCCCGAGCGAGAGATCGGCAAGGTCAAGTATCCCGCCGAGGATCCCAACTGGCAGGATGTGCGAGATCGATGCGTCTCGCTGCTGAAACAGACCAAGGATCTCCGCGTACAGGTCCTGCTCATCGTTGCCGGCCTCAAGACAGATGGTTTCCCAGGGCTTGCGCCGGCCCTCAAACTCCTCCGAGGGACGCTCGAGCAGCACTGGGACGTGCTCTATCCGCGCCTCGACCCCGATGACAACAATGACCCGCTTGAGCGTGTCAACATCATCGGTGGGCTCGCCAATCCCGCCGAGACAATGGGCGATCCGCTTCGTGTCATCCGTAGGGTCCGAGAAGCGCCGCTCACAAACTCCCGTCAACTTGGGCGCTTTGGATTGCGGGACATCGCCATCGCCAGCGGCGAAGTTCCCGCCTCTGCCGCGGCGGGCCAGAAGCCGCCCGATGCGCAACTGATCGAGGGAGCGTTCGCTGACACCTCGGTCGAGGATTTGCAGGCCACACATGTGGCGGTTGTCGAATCTCTGGCCGAGGTCGAGGCCACCAGCGCCTTTCTCGATAAGACCGTCGGCGTCGGGAAGGCACCGAACCTCGATACGCTCTCCAAAGCCCTAACAGAAGCCAAGGCATGTCTCGAGCGATACCTCGCCAAGCGAGGAGTCGGTGAGGCTCCACCTTCCGCCGACGGCACGGGCGGCTCGACCGGCGGGCCATCGCTCAGCGGCGAAGTCCGTTCCACTGGAGACGTCCTGCTGGCGATCGACCGCATTTGTCAGTATTATGAGCGAAACGAGCCGTCCAGCCCGGTCCCCCTTCTTCTCAAGCGGGCGCAGCGGCTCGTGTCCAAGAACTTCATGGAGATCATCGAAGACCTTTCCCCCGACGCGATGGATCAAATCCGCAAGATCAGCGGCGGCTCGCCCTCGGGCGGGTCCTCATAATCGGGGTCACGACCACGTCCTGAAGGAGCACGCATGGCGAAGCAGAGCAGCCAGAAGTTCATCGCACGCAACCGCGCGCCGAGGGTCCAGATCGAATACGATTTGGAACTCTACGGGGCCGAGAAGAAGATCAATCTGCCGTTCGTCATGGGCGTGATGGCGGACCTCTCGGGCAACCCGACCGAGGCGCTCCCGGGCGTTGACCAGCGCAAGTTCCTCGAGATCGATATTGACAACTTCGACGATCGGCTCAAGGCGTCCAAGCCGCGCGTCGCGTTCCAGGTCGATAACACCCTGACCGGCGAGGGCAAGTTGCCCGTCGAGTTGACCTTTGAGAGCCTGGACGATTTCTCGCCCGCGGCGGTCGCGGGCAAGGTCGAATCACTCAAGAAACTGCTCGAAGCGCGCAAGCAACTCACGAACCTGCTCGCATACATGGACGGCAAGAGCGGCGCGGAGGGCCTCCTGAACAAGGTGCTCGCCGATCCCATGCTGCTCAAGGCCCTGGCGTCGGCCCCCAAGCCCGCCGAAGAGAAGAAGGAGGGCTGATCCGATGGCCGAGACCAATCCACAAGCCCAGGCCGCCGGCGGCGCGACGATCGAGGTCAACGAGTTTGAGTCGCTCCTGAAGAAGGAGTTCAAGCCCAAGAACGACACCGCCAAGGATGCCATCAAGTCCGCCGTGCAGACCCTCGCCGAGCAGGCGCTCGTTGGCACCCAACTCATCTCCGACGATTCGGTCAAGACCATCGAATCGATCATCGCCGAGATCGACAAGCGGCTCACCGAGCAGGTCAACAAGATCATCCACCACCCGGATTTCCAGAAACTCGAAGGCACCTGGCGCGGCCTGCACTACCTCGTCTCCAACACGGAGACCGACGAATCCCTCAAGATCCGCGTGATGAACATCTCCAAGAAGGACGTCGCCAAGACCATCAAGAAGTTCAAGGGCGCGGCCTGGGACCAGAGCCCGCTCTTCAAGAAACTCTACGAGGAGGAGTTCGGTTCACCCGGCGGCCAACCCTTCGGCTGCCTCATGGGCGATTTCGAGTTCGATCACTCCGCGCCCGACGTCGAGACGCTCGCCGGCATGGCCCAGATCGCCGCTGCCGCCCACGCCCCCTTCATCACCGCGCCCGCCGCGAGCCTCCTCAACATGGATAGTTGGCAGGAACTCGCCGACCCGCGCGACCTGACCAAGATCTTCGGCACGGCCGAGTACGCCGCGTGGCGCTCGCTCCGCGAGTCGGAGGATTCTCGCTACATCGGGCTCGCCATGCCGCGGTTCTTGTCGCGCATGCCCTATGGTGCCAAGACGAATCCGGTCGAGGACTTCTCATTCGAGGAGGACACCGCCGGTGCCGACCACTCGAAATACACCTGGACCAACGCGGCCTACGCGATGGCCACCAACATCAACAAGTCGTTCAAGACCTACGGCTGGTGCGCCCGCATCCGCGGCGCCGAGTCGGGCGGCATGGTCGAGGGCCTCCCCTGCCACACCTTCCCGACCGACGATGGCGGGGTGGACATGAAGTGCCCGACCGAGATCGCGATCACCGATCGCCGCGAGGCCGAACTGGCCAAGAACGGCTTCATGCCGCTCTCGCACTGGAAAAACACGGATTACGCCGTGTTTGTCGGTGCGCAGTCGCTCCAGAAGCCCGCGGAGTATGACGACAAGGACGCGACGGCCAACGCGAACCTCGCCGCTCGCTTGCCCTATCTCTTCGCCACCTGCCGCTTCGCCCACTTCTTGAAATGCATCGTCCGCGACAAGATCGGCTCGTTCAAGGAGCGGGCCGACATGCAGAAGTGGCTCAACAACTGGATCATGAACTACGTCGTGCCCAATCCTGAGACGGCCACCGAGATCGACAAGGCGCAGCGCCCGCTGGCAGCCGCCGAGGTCACCGTCGATGAGGTCGAGGGCAACCCCGGTTATTACAGTTCCAAGTTCTATCTTCGCCCACACTACCAACTCGAGGGCCTGACGGTTTCGCTGCGTCTTGTCTCGAAATTGCCTTCAGCCAAGAAGGGCGGTTGACGCCAGTAGAGGTGACCCGGGACATGTGAGCCCGGCACGAATAAACGCCAGCCGTGAGATCACGGCCGCCGAGGAGCACCAGCCATGTCTTTCGATGCATTCATGCAGATCAACAAGGGTGAGATCAAGGGCGACTCGACCGACGAGAAACACAAGGAGTGGATCGAGGTCGACGGGTACGAGTACGGGATCAAGCAGGGCACGGGCGGCAAGTCGTCGGCCCAGGGCTACATCGCCGGCGGCCGCGCCGACCACGATGACTTCAAGGTCAAGAAGCGCCTCGACAGCGCCTCCCCGCTCCTGCACATCTACGCGTGCAACGCGTCGCCCATCAAGGAGATCGTCGTCGAACTCTGCCGCGCCATCAAGGACAAGACGCTCTTCATGAAGATCACCATGAAGAACTGCATCGTGGCCGAGATCCAGCCCGAGGCCGACGCCAAAGGCGACGACCTGATCCCCGGCGAGATGGTCGCGTTCCGCTACAGCGAGATCCAGTGGGAATACACGCCCACCAAGGCCGACGGCTCCAAGGGTGCCGCCATCAAGGCCGGCTGGAGCACCGAAGAGAACAAGAAGACGCTCTAAGTCAGCGTCGCCGCCCTCCTTCCTGTCTCTTGGGGGGCGACATTCAGATGACCGTGTGCGACGGGGCTTCGCGGCCCCGTCGCTTCCTTTGTCAACGCTCGGAGACACCATCGCATGACCGCCGCCGAGTTGCTTCGCGCCGGGAAACTCGCGGACGCCCTCAAGGCTCTCGAAGCCGAGGTGCGCACCGCGCCTGCCGCCGCCAAGCACCGCGTCTTTCTCTTCCAGCTCCTGTGCATCATCGGGCAGTGGGAGCGCGCCCTCACGCAACTCAATGTCGCCGCCGATCTCGACCCCGGCACGCTGCTCATGGCCCAGGTCTGCCGTCAGGCCCTCGCCTGCGAGGCGCTCCGCACCGATATCTTCGCCGGCAAACGCACCCCGCTGATCCTCGGCGAGCCCGAGCACTGGGTCGGTTCCATGGTCCAGGCCTGCGAACTCGATGCTCGCGGCGAGCACTCCGCCGCGGCCTCTCTCCGCGCCTCGGCCCTCGAGGCCGCGCCCGCCATCGCCGGCACGATCGATGACCAGCCGTTCGACTGGATCGCGGACGCCGACGAGCGCCTCGGGCCGATCGTCGAGGCCATCATCGACGGCCGCTACTACTGGATCCCCTTTCCGCACATCCACACGCTCTCGCTCGAAGCGCCCACCGACCTTCGCGATCTCGTCTGGGCACCGGCTACGTTCACCTGGGCCAATGGCGGCGAGGCCGTCGGCCTCATCCCCGTCCGCTACCCCGCCTCCGAGCACTCGCCCGCCGACGCGATTCGCCTCGCCCGCCGCACCGATTGGTCCACCGGTCCCGGCCCGGCCCGCGGCCTGGGTCAACGCCTCTGGGCCACCGACGCCGGCGAGTTTCCCATCCTCCAGACCCGTCGCATCCTCCTCGGACAGCCCGCCTAGTTGGAACGCCTCCCGTGGCCGATCTCACTCCACAGGAACGCCTCCAGCCCAGCCTCCTCGACCGCATCACCGACGAGCGACCCGACGAGCGCCAGGAGAGCCGCGACCGCCGCGTCATGAGCATTCGGCAACTCCGCGCCGCCGTCCTTCGAGACCTCGCCTGGCTCCTCAACGCCTCCGCCCGGTTCTCTGACGAGGAACTCGAAGAGTTTCCCTACGTCGCGCGCTCCGTCGTCGCGTTCGGCGTCCCCGACCTCTGCGGCCAGACGCGCACGAGCCTCAACATCGCCGACGTCGAGAACGCCGTCCGCGAGGCGATCGAGCGCTTCGAGCCTCGCATCATCCCGCACTCGCTCCGTGTCACCGCCAGCGGCAACGCCGATGAGGCCAGCCCCAACAGCCTCTCCTTCGAAATCATCGGCGAACTCTGGGCCCAGCCCGTGCCCGAGCCGCTCTTCCTCCGCACCGACGTTGATCTCGAAACCGGCCAATCCCGCATCGAGGATCGCCCCAATGGATAGGCGACTCCAACGCTACTACGACCGCGAACTCGAATACCTCCGCGAGGTCGGCGGCGAGTTCGCTCGAGAGTTCCCCAAGATCGCCGGTCGCCTCTCGCTCGAACCCGCCGGCAAGGACCAATGCCCCGATCCCTACGTTGAGCGGCTGCTCGAAGGCTTCGCGTTCCTGACCGCGCGCGTCCAACTCAAACTCGACGCCGAGTTCCCGCGATTCACCCAGGGCCTGCTCGAGGCCGTCTTCCCGCATTATCTCGCGCCCACGCCCTCCATGGCCATCGTCCAGTTCCAGCCCGATCCCGCCGAGGGCGGGCTCGCCGAGGGCTTCAACGTCCCGCGCGGCACGCAACTTCGGAGCCTCCTTGGAAAGGACGAACCGACCGCCTGCCAGTACGTCACCGCGCAGGACGCCGTCCTCTTCCCCATCGAGATCGTCGATGCGAAGTACCACTTGCGCGATCTCGGCTCGCTCTCCCCGCCACCGGGGATGCCCGCTCGCGCCGCCCTGCGCATCCGCCTCCGATGCATGGGCGACAAGGGCTTCGACAAACTCAAACTCGACAATCTCGTCCTCTTCATCCGCGGCTCTGGCGCGATCCCGCCCAAGGTTCACGAGCACCTGCTCTCGCACGCCACGGGCATCGCCGCTCGTGCCGCCAGTGGCAACACCGCCCTCCACAAGTGGCACCCCGCCGGGACCGTCCGCCGCGTCGGGTTCGACGAGCGCCAAGCGCTCCTCCCGCATGGCCCGCGCTCATTCCACGGCTATCGCCTGCTTCAGGAGTACTTCGCCTTCCCGCAGCGGTTCATGTTCATCGAGTTGACGGGAGTCGGTGCCGCCCTCCGCGCCACCAAGGACCGCGAGGCCGATCTCGTCATCCTGCTGGGTGCCGAGAACCGTGATCTCGAAGGTCGGCTCGATGGCGGGCTCTTCGCGCTCCACTGCGCACCGGCGGTCAATCTTTTCACCCGTCGCGCCGATCGCATCCACGTCACGCGGCGCGAGTGGGAGTTCCACGTCGTCCCGGATCGAACCAAGCCGCTTGATTACGAGGTCTACGAGGTGCGCGCCGCCACCGGCTTTGGCGCGAGCGCCGAAGTCGTGCAGAAGTTTCGCCCGTTCTTCGCCGCCACCGACGACGACTCGCTCAAGGGCGTCAGCGGCGCGTACTTCTCCGTGCGCCGCCAGCCGCGGCTGATGACGACCAAGGAGCAGCGATCGGGCCGCCGGTCGAGTTACCCAGGCAGCGATGTTTTCATCTCGCTCGTGGACGCCACGAACGCGCCGTTCCGGGCCGACATCCGACAACTCGCGTGCGAGACGCTCTGCACCAACCGCGACCTACCCCTCTCGATGACGCTCGGCCGCGGACGCACGGATTTCACGCTCGAATCGAGCGCTCCCATCCTCTCGACGCGCTGCATCGCAGGGCCGACCCCGCCCAAGCCCAGCCGCGCCGAAGGCGAACTGGCCTGGCGGCTCATCAGCCACCTCTCGCTCAACTACCTCACCATCGCCGACACCGATCAGAAGCAGGGAGCCTCGGGCCTGCGTGATCTGCTCCGCCTCTACGCCGGTGAGCACGACGACCAGGCGCTCCGTCAGATCGACGGGGTCCGCTCCGTCGCCGTCAAGCCCATCAGCCGGCAGGTCTCCGGCGGCGGTCCGATCGCCTTCGCGCGCGGCCTCGAAGTCGCCCTCTCGCTCGACGACAACGCCTTCGAGGGCTCCGGCTCCTTCATCCTCGGTGCCGTGCTCGATTGCTTCTTCGCGAAGTATGTCTCACTGAACTCCTTCACCGAGACCGTCGTCCGCTCCGTGCAGCGAGGGGAGGTGATCCGATGGCCGGCGATGGTGGGCCGCCGTCACATGCTCTAGCCGCGGACCAGGCCCGCGCGCTCGTCGAGGCCCTCGCCGCCTCCCCGCACGACTTCGATTTCTTCGAGGCCATGCGTCGGCTCGAGTGCGCCTTCGCCGATCGTCCGCGCATCGGCCGCGGGCTCAAGGCCTCCGATTCCCCGATCCGCTACGGCCAGGTCGCTTCCCTCGCCTTCGCGCCCACCACCCTCGCCGGAACCACCGCGACCCCAGACGCCCACCTCCGCGTTCTGGTCTACTTCCTCGGCCTCCTCGGGCCCAACGGCCCCATGCCGCTCCATGTCACCGAGTACACCCGCGACCGCGAACTCAACTCCGGCGATCGAGCGCCGGCCCGCTTCTTCGACATCTTCCATCACCGCGCCATCGAACTCTTCTATCGCGCCTGGGCCTCGGCTCAGCCTGTCGCCAACCACCAGCGCCCCGACGACGACCGCTTCACCGCCTACGTTGCCAGCCTCATGGGCCTGGGGCTCCCCGCGCTGAGCGATCGTGCGAGCGTCCCCGATCGCGCCAAACTCTACTTCTCCGGCCGCCTCGCCGCCCAGACGCGAAACGCCGAGGGCCTCGTCGCCATCGTGACCGAGTACTTCGACGTCCCCGCCTCGCTCGACGACTGCGTGGGCCAGTGGCTCGACCTTGACGAGCCCCGCTGTCTGCGCCTGGGCGAATCGCCCGCCACCGGTGCGCTCGGACGCACCGCGATCGTCGGTGCCCGTGTCTGGGATCGTCAGCAGCGATTCCGCATCACGCTCGGCCCGCTCGATTTCGCCGCCTACGAACGCTTCCTCCCTGGCGGTTCCAGCCTCCGACGCCTTGTCGACTGGGTCCGCCTTTACATTGGCGACGAACTCTCCTGGGACGTGCGGCTCGTCCTCAAACGTGATAGCGTACCCGCCGTACAACTCGGCAAACTCGGTCGCCTCGGATGGTCCACATGGGCCATCAGTCGCCCATATCCCAAGGATGCCGATCAGTTGGTGCTCCGACCTGTGCCCGCCTAATCGGGCTATTTCGCTTCGGGAGTCCACGCGATGAGTGAGATCAGTCGAGTCGCCCTGTTCGGCAAACTCAGCCCCCTCGCCTACAAGGCCGTCGAGGGGGCCACCGTGTTCTGCAAACTCCGCGGCAACCCCTACGTCGAACTCGTGCATTGGATCCACCAGATCATGCAGCACGACGACACCGACCTGCACCGCATCATCCGCCGCTTCGAACTCAACCCGTCCAAACTCGCCGCCGACATGACCGCGGCGCTCGATCGCCTGCCGCGTGGCGCGACCTCCATCTCTGACTTCTCGCCGCACCTCGAAGACGCCATCGAACGCGGCTGGGTCTACGGCTCGCTCAAGTACGGCGCGTGGTGCGTCCGCACGGGCCACCTCATGGTCGGCATCGTCAAGACCCGCGAACTCCGCAACGTCCTGCTCAGCATGTCCAAGGAGTTCGACGCGATCAAGCCGGAGCAACTCGCCGACGAACTCGACAAAATCATCGCCGGCTCGCCCGAGGAATCCCAGCCCGATCAGGCCTCGGGCGCGGGCGCCGGCCCGGGCGAGGCCAGTGGCGCCGTCGCGCCCGCCGCGATGGGCAAGCAGGAGGCGCTGAAACGCTATTCCGTCGATCTCACCGAACGCGCCCAGAAGGGCGAGATCGACCCCATCGTCGGCCGCGACGACGAGATTCGCCAGGTCGTTGACATCCTCATGCGCCGCCGCCAGAACAACCCGATCCTCACCGGCGAGGCCGGCGTCGGCAAGACCGCCGTCGTCGAGGGCTTCGCCCTGCGGATCGCCGCCGGCGATGTCCCGCCGCAACTGCAGAACGTCTCGCTCCGATCCCTCGACCTGGGACTGCTGCAGGCCGGGGCCGGAGTCAAAGGCGAGTTTGAGAACCGTCTCAAGTCCGTGATCGAAGAGGTCAAGTCCTCGCCGACGCCGATCATCGTGTTCATCGACGAGGCGCACACCCTGATCGGCGCCGGTGGCGCCGCCGGCCAGGGGGACGCCGCCAACCTGCTCAAGCCGGCCCTGGCCCGCGGCGAACTGCGGACGATCGCGGCCACCACGTTCGACGAGTACAAGAAGCACTTCGAGGGCGACCCGGCGCTCAAGCGGCGGTTCCAGGAGGTGCGGGTGGACGAGCCGGACGAGCACAAGGCGATCCGCATGCTGCGGGCCGTCGCCGAAGTGATGGAGAAGCACCACAAGGTTCGCATCCTGGACGAAGCGGTGTCCGAGGCGGTGAAGCTGGGCATCCGGTACCGCCCCGAACGACAACTGCCGGACAAGGCGGTGAGTCTGCTCGACACGGCGTCGGCGCGGGTGAAGCTGAGCCAGGGGGCGACGCCGGCGGCGCTGGACGACGTGATCCGCGAGATCGAGCACCTGGGCATCGAGATGGCCGCCCTGGAGCGGGAGAACAGCGGCTGGGGCGACCACTCGGCCCGGCTGAAGGAACTCGGCGAGCGGAAGGCCGAGTCCGAGGCGAAGAAGGTCGAACTGGACGAGCGGCTGGTGAAGGAGCGGGAGCTGGTGGCGGCGATCCAGACGCAACTCGACGCCACCG
>JBJXFQ010000037.1:0-36958 GCA_046155605.1 Phycisphaerales bacterium | reverse complement strand
CGCTCGACAAGGACCTCGCCAACGCGGCTCGCGCGGTGGGTTTGGAGTCCCTCGGCCTGTAGCCCGCGCACTTCCGGAGATTCGACCCCATGCACATTCTTCTCACCGGCGGCGCGGGCTTCATCGGGTCCAACTTCGTCCACTTCCTGCTCCGCCATCGTCCGACCGCAAGACTTACCAACCTCGACCTGCTCTCGTACTCGGGAAATCTTGAGAACCTCGCGGCCGCGGAGAAGAGCCCGAACTATCGCTTCGTCAAGGGCGACATCTGCGATGTCGACGTGGTGGGGCGTCTCGTCGAAGAATGCGACGCGGTTGTGCATATGGCCGCGGAGAGCCATGTCGATCGGTCGATCCTCGACTCCAAGCCGTTCGTCGTGAGCAACGTGGTGGGCACGCAGACGGTGCTCGACGCCTGCCGCAAGGCACGTGGCGGCGCGTGGGCGAAATCCGGTCGATTCGTCTACGTCTCCACCGATGAGGTCTACGGCAGCCTGCCGCTCGACCGTCCAGACCTCATGTTCACCGAGGAGACGCCGATGGCGACAAACAGCCCGTATTCCGCGAGCAAAGCGGGCGGCGACATGCTCGCCCGTGCCTACCACCACACCTTCCACATGGACATCCTGACCACGCGCTGCTCGAACAACTTCGGACCGTACCAGTTTCCCGAGAAGGTCATCCCACTTTTCGTGACGAACCTGATCGACGGGCAGCAGGTGCCGCTGTATGGCGACGGGAAGAACGTCCGCGACTGGCTGCATGTGGACGACCATTGCGAGGCCGTGCTGTCCGTGCTCGAGAAGGGCAAGGCCGGCGAGGTCTATAACGTCGGCGGCAACAACGAGCGGAGCAACCTGGACCTGACGCACTCGATCCTGCGGATCATGGGCAAGGGCGCGGAGATGATCCGACCGGTGGCCGATCGCCCGGGCCACGATCGGCGGTACGCGATCGACGCGACGAAGATCAAGCGCGAGTTGGGCTGGACGCCGACGCGGAGCGCGTGGCCCGCGGCCCTCGAAGCCACGATCCACTGGTACAAGGCCAACGAACCGTGGTGGCGACGCGTCAAGAGCGGTGCCTATCGCGACTACTACGCCAAGCAATACGGCAACCGCTGATGATCCCCCTCCTCCTCGGCTGGTGCCTCGCGGCAAGCGTCGCGTCCTTTGCGGCGTTTGCCATTGACAAGAACCGTGCCCGCCGCGGTTCGCGGCGCATCCCCGAGCGATGGCTGCACGCGTTCTCGCTGGTCGGCGGCTGGCCCGGCTCGATCGCCGGAATCTTCCTGATCCGCCACAAGAACCGGAAGGCAGCGTTCGTCCTTAGCACGCTGCTGGCGGCGGCGGCGCACGCCGCGGCCTGGGTCCTGATCCTCCGCTAATCTGGCCTTATCTCCCCGCCGAGGAACACCATGCCGCACCGCTCACTGCGAGCCTTTGTGAACAAGTGGACGCGTCGAGTGCATCGATGGGGCGCGATCGCGTCGCTGGTCCCGCTGATGCTCGTCGTCAGCACCGGGATCCTGCTCCTGCTCAAGAAGCAGTTGGCATTCGTGCAGCCACCGACGGTGCGCCGAGTCGCCGGGCCGCCCAAGATCGACCTGCACGCCGTTTTGGCCTCGGCGTCTTCGGTGCCGGGCGCGTCGATCAGTTCGTGGGCGGACGTTGATCGCCTGGACTATCGCCTGCGCGACGGGACGATCAAGGTCCAGTCGAAGAACCGATGGGAAGTGCAGGTGTGCATGACGACTGGCGAGGTGCTGCACGCCGCATATCGACGCAGCGACCTGATCGAGTCGCTGCACGACGGGTCGTGGTTCCACCCGTGGGCAAAGTTGGGGGTTTTCCTGCCCAACGCACTCATCCTGCTCGGCCTGCTCGGGACAGGCGGCTATCTATGGGCGCTGCCGATCTGGTCGAGGCGACGCGGCGCGCGTGTTCGCGGCACCAACGCCACGCGCGCGTGATCCGAGGCCGGCCGCACCCGCCGCGCTGCTATTTCACGGTGGGCAGATACGCCGCGATGACGTCCCGCGCCGCCGCGAGGTCGCGCTTGTCGATCATCTCGGTGACGGTGTGGATGTAACGAGTGCCCACGACGATACCGACGGCCCGCGCGCCGGCCGCGGCCTGCTGCGCCGCCGCCCCGTCCTGACCGCCCGCCGCCAGGATCGTCCGCTGGTACGGAATGCGGTTCTTCTTGGCGACGGCCTCCATCTCGTCCACGAGCCGCTTGTCCGAGATGAACGAGCCGTCCTTGATGTGCAGCCCGAAACCCTTGCCCTGCTTGGTCACGCTCTCTTCCTCGGGCACCCCCGGCGTGTCGCACGAGAGCGTGACATCGAGCCCGAGGCCGATGTGCGGCTTGATGGCGTAGGCCGCGGTCTTCGCGCCGCGCAGGCCGACTTCCTCCTGCGTTGTGAAGACGACATGAACCTCGCATGCATGTCCCGTGCCGCTCTCATCCAGTTTGCGGATCGCCTCGATCCCCAGCCAGCACGCCACTCGATTATCCAGCGCCTTGGAGACGACCTTGTCACCCATCTCGGTCAGGCATGGCTCGTCCATGACGACGTAGTCGCCCACCTGAACGGCCTTCTTGACCTTCTCCGGGGGGAGGCCGATGTCAACGAAGAACTGCTTGACCTCGGGGATCTTGCTGCGTTCATCGGGCAAAGAGATGTGGATCGGCCTTCCGCCGGGGTTCATCACGCCCTTGAAGTCGCCCTTGTCGGTGCAGACCAGCACCCGCCGCGAGAACAGGTTTCGGGCGTCAAAGCCGCCGGCAGGGTTCACCCAGATCCAGCCCTTGGCATCGACGTGGCTGACGTAAAACCCGATCTCGTCCATGTGGCACAGGAGCATGACGCGGGTCGATTCGTCGCCGGCTTTGGTTCGCGCGGGCTTGGCTCCCTTCCCCTTCCCGCGCGGGTCGCGCCGGCAGAGCAGCGAACCCATCGGATCGACACGCACGTCGTCGAAAAGGCCCTTGATCTCACGTTCGATGAGCGAGCGGACGCGATCCTCTCGCCCCGGCACGCCGGGGGTCTCGCACAGCCGCTTCAGAAGATCGATGTTCAAGGTGGAAACTCCCATGGTGAGTCAGGATGTGAACGATGCTTTATGTGCGATGCCGGCGCGGTGGTGGTGGGGGGCGACAAGGAGTCGAGCGGTTGAAAGCGCGGATGTCAAGCCGCTGAGTGTACCTTCCTCACGCCGCGTCGTCGGGCCGTTCGCATACCATCCGGCAACACGGAGGGTGGATGGCGCGCGTCAGCCCGTTGCACAACCTACATCAGCAGGCCGAGGCCTCGATCTCGCCCTACGGCCCGCCCGAAGCCGGCGTTCTCGTCGTCGAGACCTTCGGCGAGTTGGAGTTGGAATACGCCGCACTCCGCAAGGGCAGCATCCTGCTCGACGAGCCGCAGCGATCCGTGATCGAGGTTCGCGGTGGTGATCGACAAGACTTCCTGAATCGCATGTTGACCCAGGAACTGGGCGCGATGCAGCCGATGACAGTCCGGCGGTCGTTCTGGCTGAATCGCAAGGGTCGCATCGACGCTGATCTTCGTGTGATCGAGATGGCCGACCGCACGCTGCTCGATCTCGACACGCACGCTCTCGAACGCACGATCGATGGGCTTCGCGCGTTCATCGTCGCCGAGGATGTCACGCAGGCGAGCCTCGGCGAGTCGATGCACCGGCTCTCGCTGCATGGCCCGGGCGCGGCCGCGCTCCTTGACCGCGTCGCCTCGCCGCGCGGACTCGCCGACCTCGCGCCCGATCATGTGGCCATGGCGAGCATCGCGGGCCGTGCCGTCGTCATCGACCGCGACGACGCCACGGGCGATCCGGGCTTCTCGCTCTCACTGGCAGCGGAAGACGCGCTGGTCGTCTATCAGCAGTTGCTCGAAGCGGGCCACGACGACGTCTCGCGCCCCGCCGGCTGGCACGCGTTCAACATCGCGCGAATCGAGGCCGGCAGGCCGCTCTACTACCTCGACTTCGGCCCCACGTCGCTCCCGCACGAGACGGGCGTCCTCCGCGATCGCGTCTCGTTCACCAAGGGGTGCTACCTGGGCCAGGAGATTGTCGCGCGGATGGAATCGCGCGGGCATTCCAAGCCCTCGCTCGTCGCGCTTCGCACCGAACTCGTCGTCACGCCCGGCACGGCCGACGAGTTGCGCCAGCCCGCCACCGGCGGCCGGATCTTCTCCGCCGACGCGCCCGACGCCGACCCCATCGGCCTCGTCACCAGTTCCGCTGTGTCACCTATGCTCGGCTCGCTGGCCATCTGTTTCGCGATGGTCCGACCGCCGCACAACTCGTCCGGCAGCCGCGTGCTGATCGAAGCGCCGGACGCGCCCGTCCCGGCGACCGTGCAACCCTCGCTGCCCTTCTGGTCGCGTCGATAGCAGGACGCTCAGTTGCCGCGCGCCGCGATGGTGCCCGACGACTTCGCAAACGTCAGTTCCAGGTCCGCTCCCACGCGGCGTGAATGAACGAGCGGAAGCCGATGCCGATCTGCGTACGCCGGAATCGATCGCATTGCGGCCTCCGTTCCGAGCACGTCCGTCCCCGCCACATGCACCACGGCCTTGTCCACCAACTCCGCCGCGAACATCGCCTCCAGCAACCTCGGTCCGGCCTCGAGCATCACGGTCGTCACGGCCTTCGCCTCGCTCAACAATCTCAACACGGCGCGCAAATCCAACCGCTCGCCCTCGGCAGCAAACTCAACGATCTCGACTCCCGCGGCGCGGAGCGCCTCGCTGCGAGTTGAGAACAGCCGCGTGGCCCCCGCTGCGCACGCCACGATCAGCGGCACGTCACGGGCGGTCCGCACCATCGCCGAATCGGTCGGCGTTTCGAGCCGGCCGTCGATCACTACCCGCTTCGCCACTCGCCGCACCCGCGCCACGCCGCGCGCCGTCAGCAACGGATCGTCGGCGAGCACGGTACCGATGCCCGTCATGATCGCGTCAACTCGCGCCCGCAAGCGATGCACCCGCCGACGTGCGGCCTCGCCGCTGATCCATCGTGGCTCATCCGGGTTGGTGACCAGCCTGCCGTCCGGCGTCTGCGCCCACTTCGCCATGACCCACGGCATGCCGGTTGTGACTCGCCGTACAAACGGGTCCGAGACGCGCGTCGCCAACTCGCTTTCCAGCGAAAAGACGCAGGAAATGCCGGCAGTTTGGAGCACAACCTGACCGCCGCCTGATACAGGGTTCGGGTCCGGCCGCGCCGCGACGACCCGCGCCACGCCCGCTTCGATGAGCGCGTCGGTGCAGGGCAGGGTCTTGCCCGTATGCCGACAAGGCTCAAGAGTCACATAGACGGTGCTCCCGCGCGGATCGTTGCCACACGCCCGGCAATCGGCGAGCGCCTCGCGCTCCGCGTGCGGGCCGCCGAAGCGTTGATGATGGCCCATGCCGATGATCCGGCCATCCTTCACGATCACCGCGCCGACCATCGGATTCGGTTCGACATCGCCCATCCCCCGCAGAGCCAGCCGCGCGGCAAGATCGAGGTAACAGCGATCGGACATGCGTTTCTCCGTCGTGCGTGTCACGCCCGCCGCACCAGCGAGTCTCGCTCCGTCTCAGCCAGGTGCTCGCGCATGTCATAGAGCCACCGCTTCGCGTCCGTCGCGTATCCCGCCGTGGGTTTCAGGTCCGGCGTTCGCCCGCACCAATACCTGTTGAACCGCATCATGGCGAGTTCCCGCACGAGTTTCGCCACCATCGACGCCAGCGCCACCGCCAAGTGCTTCGATTCCGCCTCCGGCATGAAGTGGATCGCCCGCCGCGGATGGTGCGTCGATTCCACGCTTGCCCCGACCTCACCTCCCGTGACATGGTCCGCGGCGTGTCGCTCGCTCGTGCCATTCGCTCGGATATCCGCGTCGTCGAGTCGATAGCGTGATCGCTCTTCGGTCTCCATCATTGCCGATGCCCGCATCGTCGGGAACCACCGCGACAGCACGTCCTCATACCGCGTCCGCCCGCCAAGTTGATCGCAGACCATCCGCAGCGGCCCATCGCCGTGCTCCGCCGCGGCAGCGCCGAAGAGTTCGCCCGCCGCCTTCGCGGTTGCCTCCGCCTTGCTTCCCGTGCGTGCCACGATCTCATTGAACTCTCCGACACCCATCACGCGGCATCGCAGCGCGGCCAGCGACACGCTCGCCCGCTCCATCGCCGCCGCGACCAATCCCGCATCGATGCGGCACTGGTCCGCCGTGTGAGCGAGTGGGAGCCCGATCGCCGGACCTTGGCTCCACTCCTCATCGCCATACTCCGTGCCGAGCGCGTCGAGCAGCGATTCGTCGCACGTTGGTATGGTGCCGCTCGCGCCGAGCATGGCGAGCACGCCGCGCTCCAGGTGCTTCAGCGGGTGCCGCTTTGTCGAGTCGTTCGGCAGTTTCAGTCGCTTCGAGTCGGCGATCGGTACTCGGCCGCGGGGGTCGCCGGGCGAGTCGGTTACTGCCGCGCTCAGTAACTTCCACAGATACGGCGCGGGCTCTCCGAGCGACCAGGAATCGACGCGAAAGACCGCCATGCCCACGCACAGCGGCCCGAGCGTCGGGCCGTACCCCGCTTCGTCAACTCCGGCGATCACCAGCGCCATGCGGCGATCGTATCGCGCCGGCGTCGGCGGCTGCCGAGTGCTCCGGCGTTGGCTCAGTCGGCACGGACTGGGTTCGACGGCGCGCCGAATCACGGCGGGAACATTGCCGCATTCGCCGTTGTGCGGCGAGGCAAGCGGCGCGATCGAATGCGGCTGAGAGGACTTGAACCTCCAAGGGATTTTACTCCCACTAGGACCTGAACCTAGCGCGTCTGCCAATTTCGCCACAGCCGCGGCGAGAAGAGAGCATAGTCGCCCTGTTTCCCACCGACCACCGCCGATGGCGACGCGCGACGGCCTAGGGGCCGCTACTCCTCTTCGGGTTCTGCCGTCGGCGCGGCCACTGGTGCGACGACCTTGATCTTCAGTACCGCCTCGCGGATCTCCTGCGACAGGTCGGGGTTCTCCTTCAGGAACTTCTTCGAGTTCTCACGCCCCTGGCCCAGACGCACGTCTCCATAACTGTACCACGCGCCGCTCTTATCGATCACGTCGATGTCGGACGCCAGATCGAGCAGATCGCCCGACGTGGAGATCCCCTCGTCGTACATGATGTCGAACTCAGCATCGCGGAAGGGCGGAGCGACCTTGTTCTTGACGACTCGCGCCCGCGTGCGGCTGCCGACCGTCACCTCGCCCTCCTTCACCGCTCCCGTCCGGCGGACGTCGATCCGCACCGACGCGTAGAACTTGAGCGCCCGCCCGCCGGGCGTCGTCTCGGGCGAGCCGTACATCACGCCGATTTTCTCGCGGATCTGGTTGATGAAGATGACCGTGCAGTTGGACCGCGCGATCACGCCCGTGAGTTTGCGCATCGCCTGGCTCATCAGCCGTGCCTGCACGCCCACCGACGCGTCACCCATCTCACCCTCGATCTCGGACTTGGGGATGAGGGCCGCCACCGAGTCGACCACGATCAGATCGACCGCGCTGGAGCGCACGAGCAACTCGCAGATTTCCAGCGCCTGCTCGCCCGAGTCGGGCTGCGAGACGAGCAGGTGATCGATGTTGACCCCGATCCGCCGCGCCCACGACGGGTCCAGCGCGTGCTCGGCGTCAATAAACGCCGCCACGCCGCCCGTCCGCTGCACGTTGGCCGCGACCGTGAGGGCGACCGTCGTCTTGCCGCTCGATTCCGGGCCGAAGACCTCGACGATGCGCCCGCGCGGGATGCCTTTGCCGCCCAGCGCGAGGTCGAGCGAGAGCGCTCCCGTGCTGATTCCCGGAATATTCAGGTACGCGGCCTCATCGAGCCGCATGATCGAGCCCTTCCCGTGCACCTTCTCGATCTGCGAGATGGTGCGAGTGAGCGCCTGTGCCTTTTCTTTGTCTTCGATCCCCACCCGCGGCGCCTGGCCGACGGCACCGTTGGAGGTTGAGTGAGAGACGCGAGGCTTGGCCTCAACTTGCTGATCGGAACGGGCCATAAGCCCTCCTTATCGTTGCCGGGGTTGGCCGGGCACCTGGCTTGGCCAAAGATTGCCGGGACCACCGGGGACCAGCATGTGCGCCTGGAACGATCGTCCCAAAAAGCGGCCGGGGGCGATGCTGGACGCGAGCCCGACGCAAATACTTTACCACATACCAAACACTCTGTCAACCCTCTGAACGGTAAACCTTCGGGTTTTGGACGGAAACTTGGCGGCGTGATTGTAAGTACATGAATACCAGGAAGATGTGCGCGATCAGCGACGGCTGTAGAGTCGTCAGCCAGTTGTGAATATCTGCCCGCGAGCCCGCAAGACGTGACTACAAACGCGATCGAACTGCGCGACCTGACCAAACGCTACGGCCCGCGGCGCGGGGTGGACGCGGCGTCGCTCGACGTGCCGCTGGGGTCGCTGTACGGCTTCCTTGGTCCCAATGGCGCGGGAAAGACCACGACCATTCGCATTCTTTTGGGCCTGTTGCGCGCGCACGGCGGCTCGGCCCGTGTGCTCGGGTTGGATGCGTGGCGCGATGGACCCGCATTGCGGCGCGAGGTCGGCTCGATCCCCGGCGACTTTCGGTTCTACCCGTGGATGGACGGCCGAGGCGCGCTGCGGCTCTTTGGTGCCATCCGTCAGCGCGACATGCTCAAACGCGGCTGCGAACTGGCCGAGCGGTTTAGCCTGGATTTGTCGGTGCGAGTCCGCCGCATGTCGCGCGGGATGCGGCAGAAGCTTGGGCTCATCCTCGCTCTCGCGCACGATCCACAGTTGCTGATCCTCGACGAGCCAAGCACGGCGCTCGATCCGCTGATGCAGGACCAGCTTCGCGACGAGCTAAGGACCGCGGCGTCGCGCGGGCGGACCGTCTTCTTCTCCAGCCACTCGCTCGCCGAGGTTGAGGCGCTCTGCGATCGCGTGGCGATTGTGCGAGAGGGGCGGCTTGTCGCGCAGGACTCGCTGGATTCTCTCCGCCGTCGCGCCGGGCACGAGGTGATTGTGCGATGGCGATCGGGCGGCGAGCCGTCAGCGCCCCCGCCGTCTTTGGAGGTCGTGTCGCGCGACAACGGCGTCTGGAAGGCGACCACGCGCGGACCGGTGCGAGAGGTGCTCGCGTGGCTTGGTGCCGCGCCGGTGGAAGACGTGACGATCGGGCCGCCGAGCCTCGAATCGCTCTTTCGCGCGCACTATTCCGCCGACGGTCGCAACGACGACTCCCCGCCAGCGCGCATCGACGGCGGAGAATCGCCATGAACCGCGGCCTGGTCGCGAAGGCGCTGCGCGAGACCCTCGCCACGACGCTGACGATCGGCGTCGCGCTCCTCGCGGCGGAGATGCTGCTTGCATATGTTCTTCCGACCTTCGGCGGAGACATCGCCGACCAGTTACAGCGGTTGCCGTTTCTGAAGAACATGATCGCGGCGCTGGTCGGGGCCGAGGTTCGAGAGCTCAGCGCGGAGTTGTTCCAGGCTCTGCCGTGGGTGCATCCGGTGCCGCTCGCGCTGGTGTGGTCGCATGCGATCGTGACCTGCACGCGCGTCCCGACAGGCGAGATCGAGCGCGGCACGATCGATTCATTCCTGACGCTGCCCGTCTCGCGCTGGCACGTGCATCGCGCCGAGGTCTTGGTGGCTCTGTTCGGCTCGTTCACGCTTGTGGCGTTCGCGATCTCGGGGAATCTCGCGGGCGGCTCGATCGCGGGGTTCATGCCGCGCCTCGATCGCGTCGGCATCGTCGCGCTCAACCTGCTGGCGATGCACATCACGGTCGCGGGGGCAGCCGCGGCCATCGGCTCGCTGGGCGAGCGGCGCGGGCGCGCGATCGCCTGGGTCGCGGGCATCGTGCTCGCGTCGCTCCTTCTCAACTTTCTCGCTCAGTTCTGGCAGCCGGCGAAGCACGTCGCGTTTCTGTCGCTGATGAACTACCTTCGGCCCATCGACGTGATGCGAACGGGCCTGTGGCCTTGGCGCGACCTTGGCGTGTTGTTCGGCCTGGCGCTGGTGCTCTGGGGGCTTGCTGGGTGGCGGCTCTCGCGCCGCGATCTCGCCTCGCTCTAGCGTCGTCCTACGCTCTAAACCCGCTAAGGATCATCATGAGCACCGAAAGCCCGCTTCGCACGCAGTCCGCTGAGTTTCTCAAGATCGAGGCCGCCATCTGCAAGGGCGGCGGCACGAAAGCGATCGATCGTCAGCACGAGAAGGGCCGCCTCACCGCGCGCGAACGCGTCGCGAAGCTCATCGACGAGGGCACCGCGCTCCAGGAGCTCGGTCTGTGGTGCGCGTACGGGATGTACGAAGAGCACGGCGGTGCCCCGGCGGCCGGCGTGGTCACGGGTATCGGCATCGTGCAGGGCCATCACTGCATGATCATCGCCAACGACGCGACGGTGAAGGCGGGCGCGTTTTTCCCGATGACGTGCAAGAAGATCATCCGGGCGCAGACGATTGCGATGATGGCGCGGCTGCCGCTGATTTATCTGGTGGATAGCGCGGGAGTCTTTCTGCCGTTGCAGGAGGACGTCTTCCCCGACACCGACGATTTCGGCCGGATTTTCCGCAACAACGCGGTGATCAGTGCCGAGGGCATCCCCCAGATCGCGGCGATCATGGGCTATTGCGTGGCGGGCGGGGGCTATCTGCCGGTGCTCTGCGACACGCTCTTGATGACGGAGGGGAGCGGGCTCTATCTCGCGGGGCCGGCGCTCGTGAAGGCGGCGATCGGACAAGTCGTGACCGATGAGGAACTCGGCGGCGCGGCCATGCACGCGAGCATCAGCGGGACGATCGATTTCAAGGAGAAAGATGACCAGGCGTGCATCACGCGGCTGCGGAGCCTTGTTGCTAAGTATCCCCCCTCGATGCCTCGATGCCTCAATGCCGCCTTGCCTGCTTCCGTATCAGCCACCGCGCGCTCGGCCGATGATCTCTATTCGGCGTTCGCCGACAAGCCCGGCATCCAGTACGACATCAAGGCCATCATCGCGTGCCTCGTTGATGTTCGCTCGCAGCCGAACGCCGACGGCCAATCCGCCGGCGGTCGCGCGTTCGAATCCCTCGCCCCCGACTTTGACGAGTATAAGGCCGACTTCGGCCAGGCGCTCGTCTGCGGCTACTCGCGCATCGGTGGCCATCCCTGCGGCATCGTCGCGAACCAGAAGAAGATCACCCAACGCCAGATGCCCGGCGGCAAGGCCGGCCCCGCCAAGTTCACCAACATGCCGGGCGTGATCTATGACGACAGTGCCGACAAAGCCGCACGCTTCATCATGGATTGCAACCAACGTAAGATTCCGTTGATCTTTCTTCACGACACCACCGGCTTCATGGTCGGACGCGACAGCGAGCAGGGCGGCATCATCCGCGCGGGCGCGAAGATGGTCAACGCCATGAGCAACTCGATCGTGCCGAAGATCGTCGTGATCACGGGCGGTTCCTACGGCGCGGGCAACTACGCGATGTGCGGGCGGGCGTTCGACCAGTTCCTCTCGTTCGCCTGGCCCAGCGCCAAGTGTGCCGTCATGGGCGCGAACCAGGCGACGGGCGTGCTCACCACGATCGAGGAGGCGAGCCGCAAGCGCAAAGGGGAGACGATCGACGCGGCCGCGCACGAGGCGATCTATGGCGCGATCCACGCGGCATACACCGAGCAGGCCGACATCCGCCACGCAGCGGCCCGCGGCTGGGTCGATCGCATCATCGAGCCGCACAAGACCCGCGAGGAACTGATCGCGGCGCTTGAGTCGACGAGCGGGTGGGACTATTCGAGGCCGTTCAAGACGGGGGTGTTGCAGACATGAGCGATACGCCTGTGTGACAAGTTCGATGCAACTGCCTGCCGTAGCAGCAAAATGGCAGGTGGTTCTCGCTCTGTGCGGCTATTTTTCGCCACGGCGGTTGATTCGAACCCGTCCCGCCGCCCGCTCGGTTTTTTCGCTTGTGTGCGACGTGCGTGACGCACCCGCTCGCTACGCTTTGCACTGATTCGCCCGCTCGCGAGCCAAACCTCGCGGCGTCGAGCGAGCCCTGATGAGGATTTCCCATGGCCACAACACCAAACCGCGGGCAGCGGTCCGACAACGCCAGCAAATCCGGCCAGAAGCAGCGCTCGCCGACGAGCACTTCGCACAAGGGCAGCCGCGTCGAGCCGTCGAGCGTCAAGGGCGCGAAAAAGGGGACACGCATCCCGCGAGGCTGATCGCCCTCGCTCACGGCATCCCGAAAAAGCCGCCGCCCAGGTCCTTGATCCGGCCCTGGCGTGCCAGTTCGCGCCAGACGGCGGACGGGAAGTCATTGGGCGGGACGATGCCCGCGATCTGCGAGGATCGGCCTGACGTCGTTGGTCTGCCGCCTCCGAGCCGCGACTCATCGTCCAGTCGCGTCAACTTGAATCGCTTCTTGAAGACGGTAAACGCCGCCTTCAGTTGCTCGGCCGAGATGGCCTGGGGCGTCGTGCTTGGCGTCGCATCGGGCTTGGCGTCGGGGGATGACATGCTGCAGGGTATGGCCGCGGTTCCGTGCCGTGCCGCTACAGTCTCGCGTGAACCCGGACCCCTTCCAGGCACTCGGCCTCGCAGCCCGGTTCGACCTCGACCCCGTGGCGATCCGTGCGGCGTACCTCGCTCGCGCGGCAGCGGCGCACCCGGACATCGTCGGCGGCGATGACGAGGCGGCCCGGGCGATGGCGGCCCTCAACGACGCCAAGGCCACACTCGAAGACCACGAACGGCGCGCCGAGGCGCTGTTGCTCCGGCTCGGCGGGCCCACGAAAGAGGCCGATCGCTCGCTCCCCGAAGGGTTCCTTGCCGAAACCCTGGAACTTCGCGAGCGCATCGACGACGACCTCGCATCGGCACGGGGCGAAGAAGCACGAGCGACCTGGGCGCGCTGGGCCGAGGCCGAGCGGCGGGAGATGGTTTCTCGTGTTGCCGCGCTCTTCGCCCGGGCCGGCTCCACGCCCGCGCCCGACGCGCTGCGTGCCGTTCGCACGCGGCTCAACGCGTGGCGCTATCTTGAGCGGCTGATCGAGCAACTCGACCCGGCGAGGCCCATGCGATGAACACCAACGTCAACTTCCTCTTCGCCGTCATCGCCGTCATCTGCATCGCGTTTCTGGCCATGCTCACACGGAGTTGCGGCGGCTCGAAGCATCCGCTTCCCGCGTACTTCGATCGCACGCTCAATGTCGATTCCGCGGCGGGGCAGGGCAAGCCCGTGCTCGTCTTTGTCGGCGCGGATTGGTGCCCCGCGTGCAACACACTTAAAGGCGGCGCGCTCGCCGATCGCCGCGTCGAGAAGTGGGTCCGCGAGCACGCCGTGCCGGTCTTTGTCGATGCCACCATCCTCCGCGAGGGCGACGACACCAGCCTGCTCCTCACGCGGCTGGGCACCGAAGCCTTTCCCGACCTCATCCTGATGAGGCAGAAACAGGTCGTCGCGCGGCTCACCGGTGCCGTCCGTACCAAGGAACTCCTCAGGTGGCTCGATCAACACGGCAAAGAGCCGGTGCCCGCCGCGCCGGCCGGTTGAACTCAGGCCGCGCCTTGCACCGTTGTCGGCGGCGCGAACCTACTCCAGTGGATTGATCCACAACCCCGTCGCGAGTTTGGGATAGAAAAACGTGCTCTTCTGCGGCATCAGTTGGTTCGCTTTGCTGACCGCCCGCACCGCCGTCAGCGGCGTCGGACGAACGATCACGGCCAACTGCGGCACGAAGCCCTTGCCCCCACCCGCGCCGGTCTCGGAGCCCTTGCCGATCTCCTCGACCTCGGCGATCGTGTGCGGGAACGCCCATTTGACGGGTTGGCCGCTGTTGAGCGCGGGCTGGCAGACGCCCTCGACGATGACGTACTGGCAGAACGCAACGGTCAGTTCGCGCCACGACTTGGGCTTCTCCGGAAATCGCGCGGCCAGCGCGTCTGGATTCGCTGGGATCGCCAACATCCCGCGGCGGGACTGGAAATCCCAGAGCGCGAATCGCTGCTCCCCCATGCCCGTCACACGCTCGAGCGCGGTGCCGAGCGCACGCAGGTCGCCCGCGATCGGCTCGAGGCGCAGGTGCGGCCCCGCGGCGGCCAGGAACTTGTCGAAGGTGTATGACGCCATGCCCCCGAGCACGCGGTGCGTGGGCCAGATCACGAGCCCGGGGTCGGACATGCCCACCAGGACCATCATCGAGCGCCGCGCCGGGTGGTCGGCGAGCAACGGACCCTGCGACTCCAGCGTCTTCAAGTAGTTCAGGCCCGTCGTGTAGCGATGGTGGCCGTCGGCGATGAAGATATCCTCGCCCGCCAGCGCGTCCTGATAGGCCTTGATCGTCGGCGCATCGGCGACGATCCAGACCTCATGCACCACGCCCTCGCCGCTGGTCGCGGTCATGTCCGCCCCGCGCGAGGCCATGACCGTGCGCACGATCGCCGTCGCTCGACCCGAATCATCGGCGAAGAGCCCGAAGATCGGCGACAGTTGCGCCCGCGTCGCCTTCATCAGCGCGAATCGGTCTTCCTTCGGGCCGGAGAATGTCTCTTCGTGCGGCAGGATGCCGCCGCCCGCACGCGGGCCAAAGGGCACAACCTCAACAGTGGCGGCCATGCCCGAACGCTGGACCTTCGTGCCGTCGGGCTGCTTGAAGGTCTGGCGATAGGCGAACATCGCAGGCGTGGCGCGCCGCGCGATCGTGCCATCCTTGAGCCACGCCTGATACGACGCGGCGGCGGCCTCATACGCCCCGGGAGGGCCGAGTTCCTTCGCGGGCGTGTGCGGCAAATCGATCGCCACGACGTTGCGTGGATCCTTGGCGAGCAGCGCGGCCTTGCCGGCGGCGTCGAGCACGTCGTACGGCGGGGCGATCAGCGAACTGACGTCGCCACGACCCTGGCGATACTGAACGGCGGCAAAGGGAAAGACCGGGGGCATGGCAGTGGCTCCGGGTGCGAGGCCACAGGATACCGCGCTACGCTGCCACGCGTGATGGCGAACGATGCGAGGCCGAAGCCGCCACTGGTCCCGCCCGAGGGCGGCGTGGCCCGCGAACTGGCGCGGATGTGCGCCGATCACAGGCCGCCAGAGCGCCCCGTGCTGGTGGTGGGGGGGTGGCGGGCACCGCGAATCTCGGCCTGGCGATTGGCGCGGCATCTGGCGAGCCTGACGGGCGCGCCCGCGGATCGCTTTGGCGCGTGTGGCATCGCCCTCTGCTGGAGCATCGAATCTGCGACGGCACGCGTGCTTCGGGAGGCACGCGCGTCATGGGGCGATGCGCCGCTCGATGTCGTCGCGATCTCGATGGGCGGGCTCGTCGCACGATCCGCTGCGATCGAGGGGCTTGCGATCCGGCGGCTCTTCACCCTTGGCACTCCGCATCGCGGCGCACGGCTCGCGCCGTGGTTCCCGATCGATGCCTCGACCCGCGCGATGCGACCCGGATCGGCCTTCCTCGCCCGCCTCGACGCCGCACTTCCGACCGCCGGTTACGAACTCGTCTGCTACGCGCGGCTGCGGGATTCGTGGGTCGGCGCGACGCGCACCGCACCGCCCGGCCGCGGCGTGATCTGGAAGCCCGGGCCGCTGCTCCTCTCGCACCACACCATCGCGCTGGACCGGCTGATCGTCGCGGACATCGCGCGGCGACTGCGGGGCGACACGGCGCTGGCGACAGAGGCGACGGCACCGCCCGCGGACTAAGCGCCTGGGCCCGAAAGCAGGGAACCAGAGGAGGGCGACGATCGATCGCGCGATCGGCTCAAGGGGATCGACCGCGATCGGTCGCACGATCGACTCGCCGAAATCGCGCCTCGCAACGTGCGTTCCTATGCTCAGCCCCCGGGTCGTTGCCGCGGCCCAGCCACCGAGAAAGACCGGAGAATCCCCATGTCAACCGCCTCGCTCGATGCCGTGCTCGCGCACCTTTCCGCCGACGAAGAGGCCGCGATCGGCCGATGGATGGACTGGCTGCGCATCCCGAGCATCAGCACCGATCCGGCGTACGCGGGGCAGACGAAGCAGGCCGCCGAGTGGTCCGCGGGACAACTCCGCGAACTCGGCTTCGATGTCGAGGTGCTCCCGACGAAGTCGCCCAGCGGCGGGCCGGGGCATCCCATCGTGCTGGCTCATTGCGAGGGGAGCGCGGACTACCGCGGCCCGCATGTGCTGTTCTATGGCCACTACGACGTGCAGCCTGCCGACCCGCTCGACCTTTGGGAGAGCCCGCCCTTCGAGCCCGTGCGCAAGGCGGCGGAACCACGCGGTGGCCCCGGCGAGCGGATCGTCGCCCGCGGCGCGGTCGACGACAAAGGCCAGGTGATGACGTTCCTCGAATCGCTCCGCGCGTGGAAGAAAGTCAGCGGCGCGCCCGCCGGCGGCGCACGCTTTACCGTCCTCCTCGAAGGCGAGGAAGAGTGCGGCTCGGTCTCGCTCCCCGCTTTCGTGCGACAGCACAAGGACCGCCTCAAGCAGTGCGATGTCTGCCTCATCTCCGACACGGGCCAACTCGGCCGCGGCAAGCCGGCCATCACCTACGGCGTCCGCGGCCTGGCCTATACCGAGGTCACGCTGCACGGCGCGAACCAGGATTTGCACTCGGGCCTCTGGGGCGGGCGCGCTCCAAACCCCAACAACGAACTCGCCAAGGTGCTCGCCCAGTTGTGGGACAAGAAGCGGCGCGTGACGATCCCCGGCTTCTACGACGCCGTGCGCTCGTTGGCCAAGTCCGAGCGCGACGCGTGGAAGAAACTCAAGTTCAACGCGGCGGCGGCGCTGAAAAAGATCGGCCTCCCCAGGGCCGCGGACATCGGCGAAGCCGGCTACACCGCGATGGAGCGAGAGTGGGGCCGGCCCACGGCTGAGATCAACGGCATCTGGGGCGGCTATACCGGTGCCGGCGCCAAGACCGTCATCCCCGCCAAGGCGAGCGCCAAGGTCAGTTTCCGGCTCGTCGCCGATCAGGACCCCGTGAAGATCACCAAGATGTTCTTCAAGTGGTTGAAAGATCGCACGCCGCCGGGCTGCCGATGGGAACTCACGGACCATCACGGCGGCTGGGGTGCCACGGTGCGGACCGATTCCCCGTTGCTCGCGGCCGCCGAACGAGCGATCAAGCGGGCGTCGGGCGTGCGGCCCGCGCTCATCAAGAGTGGGGGCTCGATCCCGGTGGCCGGGCTGCTCAAGGCCGAACTCGGGATGGAGACCATTTTCATGGGCTTCGGGCTTGATGACGACCGTGTTCACTCGCCCAATGAGAAGTTCGAACTCGATTGTTTCTGGCTGGGCCAGCGCTCGCACGCGGCGTTCATAGCGGAAATGCTCGACGGCATGGCGTCATGACCACGCTCGGGCCGATCGCGCGAGCGATCAGAGGCCGCAACCGCCCCATCTCGCGCCGGTACAACATTGCCATGCCTCGCTTTCAGACAAGGCTGTCGAGCCTCTACATCGTCGCGCTGCTCGCGTCACTCGCCCTCTGCCTCTCCGGTTGCGATTCGAAGGTCCGTCCGCTGAAGGAGGCCTACGCCGCGGCGTCGGGGGCGGGCGGTCGCGCCGCATCGTCCGGCGTCATCATCAAGGCCTTTGACGCCAAGCGGATCACCATCGGCGACGCGATCGACCTCGCCGCCGCCAAACTCGAGGAGCAGGAAGCCAAGCCGGGAAACGCCGCGGCTAATCAGCAGGCGACGGCCCTCGCTGGCGGCGTGCTCGACGCGGCCTCGGCGGTCGCGACGCGGCTCCCGACCAGCGGCGAGTTCGAACTCTTCTGGATGAAGGTCGGCCGGCTCGCCTTCCGTGCCGCCGATGAAGCGGTCGTCGCCGGTCGCATGGACGAGGCGCGGTCGCTGATGCTCGCCGGGCCAACGCGGTGGCAGAACGACGCGTATTGGGCCCGCTATCCCGATCACGACGCGCTCGTCGCCGTGATCCTCGCGCAGGCGGGCAAGCGCGATGAAGCCATCCGCCGCCTCGGCTCGCGCCCCGAACTCACCGGCATCGCGGCCGAGGTCTACGACAAACTCCGCGGGCAGAAGCCATAGCGCCGCGACCCCGAGCGGCTTCGCCAGGCCCGACGCGCCCTTATCCTCACCTCATGGAACGAACGGTCGTCGGCGAGTGCGTGGCCCTCTTCGCGTTTGACGCGGGCTTCGCGATCGATCTCGACCGCGCCCAGTCCCTCGTCGGGCGACGGACGCAGCGTGAGACCATGCGCCACGGTCGCCCCACGCCTGAGGCCTTCGAGTATCGCCCCGCGCCGCTCCGAATCGTTGAGGTCACCGGGTCCTCGCCGCGAGCCGGCGCTTCCGGATCATCCACCGTGCCCGCCGCGCCTGTTGTCGCCGGACGTGCCTGCGATGAGCGTATCGAGTGTCTGCTGTTCGACTTCGGCGCGGCGTCGGTGGCATATCGCTTCCCGATCAACGATCCGCTCGCCAAACTCCTCGATTTCAGCGAGGCGCTCTATGAAAATAAGGCGCTCGCCGATGATGCGCGCCGTCGAGTCGAAGGGCTGCTCGCGTTGATCCGCCCCGCGGTCGAGAAGCCCGGCCTCGCGCCGTTTCTCGAAGACTATGTGATCTTTCGTCTAGACCCGCCGGACGACATCGATCGCCTGCTCGACGAGGAGCGGGCGCTGCTCGCGCGGGTGCTGCGGTCGGAGCGCGGCCAACTCTCGACCGATGAGCAGGCCGACGCCATGGCCTGCCGGATCGCCTACACGCAGGGCGAGGCTGCGCTGATCGACTGGAACGCGGCGATCCTCTTCCAGAATCGGGCCGAAGACGCGATGGCCGTGCTCGAGTACACCAACGTCGAGTTGCTCGAGATGCGAACGCTCGACGATCAACTCGACGCGGTCCTCGAGCGCGCGTACCACATGCTGACTCGCCGGCGGTGGCTGAGCCTCTTCGCGCTCGCCTCGGGCAGGCAGATGCGCCGACTCGCGCGGCTCCAGATGGACGGCGCGATCCTCTTCGAGGGCGTCAATAACGCCGTCAAACTCCTGGGCGATCAGTACCTCGCGCGGCTCTATCGGCTTGCAGCCCACCGCCTCCACCTCCCCGAGTGGGACGCCAGCATCCTTCGCAAACTCCAGACGCTCGACGGCATCTATCAGAAACTCGCCGATCAAAGTTCGACGAGGCGCATGGAACTCCTCGAATGGATCATCATCCTGCTCATCGCCTTTGAGATCGGCATGTCGCTCTGGGGCGGCTGATCCGGCCCGATCGCGGGGTCCGATAGCCTGCGCTCACCGACGCCGGCCTGGCTTTCACTTGCCTTTCGGCCTGCTCCCCTTGCCCGATTGTGCGGCCCGTGTTAGATTGTTTGCCGCCCGCTCCGAGGAGGTGCACCATGAGTCAGCCGGCGAAGGTGTGCATGGTCTGCGGCGTCGATTGCTCGACCCGTCCGCGAACGAAGGACACGCAGGGACGGTACACCTGCAAGGCGTGCTTCGATGCCGCGGCGGCCAAAGCAGCGGCAAAGCCGGCGCGCAAGCCCTCGCCCGCGATCGCACAGGCACCGCCG
Source organism: Phycisphaerales bacterium (assembly GCA_046155605.1). Taxonomy (GTDB): domain Bacteria; phylum Planctomycetota; class Phycisphaerae; order Phycisphaerales; family UBA1924; genus JAEUIZ01. Next base: position 17,392 of record JBJXFQ010000037.1, on the reverse strand, counting down.
CAATCCGCCGAACCCGAGCCGCTCGATGACCTCAGCGGCATCATCGGCCTCGACGACGGCCCGTCCGCCCCCATCGCCGCGCAGGTCATCTGTCCCGGCTGCCAGAGCACCATCCCGCACGGCTCCACGCTCTGCGTGCAGTGCGGGCGAAACCTCCAGAGCGGCGGGCTCGTCCGCACCGCCGTCGGCGTCGATGATCCCGGCGAGCCGACCAAGGCAAAGAGAGGCACCTGCGGCAAGTGCGGCTACAGCCTCAAGGGACTCAAAGCCCTCAAGTGCCCAGAATGCGGCTCGCCAATCCTCCCCGAGGCGCGGCGAACCAAACACGCCGCGGATTCCGCCGCCATACGACGTTGGGAATACCTCAAACCGCTGATCCAGATCGCCGTCGGCATCGGCGGGCTCACGGCCATCTTGCTCTCCCAGGGCCAGTCCGAGGCGCTCATCGTCGCGCTCGTGGAATGGGGAGTGACGATCCCCATCGGCACCGGTGTCTTCTTCCTCGCGTGCCTCATTTGGCTTGGGTTCGACGCGCCCTTCCACCTGACCGCGCTCCGCCTCGCGGGCATCTTCGCCGTCGTCAACTTGGTCTCCGTCGTGCTCAGAATGACCCCGCTGCCCGGCATCGCGGCATGGGCGATCACAATGTTCATCTACCTCGGCATGCTGGTGGAATCGCTCGACATGGAAGTTGTGGACGCCGTCATCATGTCGCTGCTCATCACGTTCGTAAAGTTCATCATCGTCGTCGTGATCGTCGTGCAACTCATGGGCTGATCAGGCCGCTCCGCTGAGGGTGTTGCCGCCCATGCCGCCTCGCGTGCCGGCTACAGATGCACCCGCTCCTGCACGATCAGCCGGAGCCGTTGGACCCACCGCTCCAGCAGCGGCCGCGCCGGCAGCGTGAACCGCAGCGCCACACGCTCGCCCGGATATGCCGTCCACGCCTTCCCCGGCGAATCCACCGGATGGACCTCCTCGGCCTCAAGATTGAATCGCGGGCTCTTTGAAGCCAGCCCCAGCCGATCCGTCGGATCCGTCTCGATCGCCCCGCCGCCACCGAATCCCAGCGACGGATGCGCCAGCAGCCGGTCTCCCGCCGGCCGCAGGCGGAACGCCGCCGCCGCCAGCAGCCTCTCCGGCTGCGCGATCGGCCGCAGCCGCACCCGCGTGCGACCCGACCCGGCACGCAGCAGCGCCTCGGCCTCGGAGGACTCGAGCGACGCCGTCACGCGGATGCGCCCGACATCAACGACCTCGCATATCAGTTGCCCGCGCTGCGCGAACATGCCGACCATGGTTTGCGGGTCGGTCCCGCCGTGCCCGACGACGACGACTCCATCGTGCGGCGCACGGACCACGAGCAGGCCGATCCGCCGCTCGACCTCGGCGATGAGGTCACGCTGGTTCGCCGCGAGTCGCCGCATCACCTGCGCGCCGCCTTCGGCCTCGGGCGATGCCGTGTACTGCCGCTCTCTGCTGGTGTATTCGTCGAGTTCCCCGCGCGCCTGCTCCAGCCTCGCCGTCAGGTCCGCGTTCTCCAATGTGACCATCGCGTCACCCGCCTTGACCGCATCGCCGGGCCTCACATGCACCTTCACGATGAAGCCGTCGGTTCCGAACGCGACACCGGTGCGAGAGAGGCTCTCGACAACGCCCGCGGCACGTCGATGATCGGGAAACGGGATGACGCCGATGATAATCGCCGTCGCCAGCGCCGCCCCGCCGACCAGCGCGATCGTTCGCTTGCGCTTCTCGGCGATCTGCGGCCCGGTCGCCAGCCAATGCACCAGTTTGCCCGCGGGCAGGATGAACCACGCCGCCGCCGTCCAGATCGCGAGGAACACCCCCAGCCCGAAGAACTGGCCCATGACATAGAGCGTGATCGCGAAGAACAGGAAGATGCGATAGGCCGTCGATCCGATGCCGTAGACGACGAGGATCGCGCGCTCCGAGACCGAAGTCGATGGCGAGCGCGACGACTCGATCCGCAGCACATGTCGTTGGACAAGGTGCTGGAGCATCCGCGTGCTGCGCTGCATGAGGTTCGGCACCTCGATCAGGTCCGAGAGGATGTAGTAGCCGTCGAATCGCATCAGCGGGTTGGCATTGAAGAGGATCGTGCTGATGCTCGCCGTGAACATCGCGTTGAACGCGAGTTGCCGCGCCAGCGCCGACCCGCCCGAGAGCGAATCGATCCACACCAGCGCGGCCCCGGCGGCGATCGCCAGTTCGAAGATCATGCCGCCCGCGCCCACCGCCATCCGCCGCCACTTGCTGGCGAACGCCCACGTCGCCGACGCATCGACATAGGGCGAAGGGAACAACACCAGGATCATGAAGCCGAACTCGGGCACGTGCCCGCCGAATCGCTTGCAGATCACGCCGTGGCCCAACTCGTGGATCGCCTTGACGACCACGAACACGACGGCGAGCCCGAGCCAGTTGGCCGGTGCCATCACGTCGCGGTAGGAGGCTTGCAGGCTGTCCCAATGCGGGACGACCCGCGACACGGCATAGATGATGAACGCCGCCCACGCGAGCAGCCCCCAGCGATTGATGAGCGGCCGCAGAACGGGCTCGACCCACGAGAGCAGGCGATCCGGATTGAACATCCGGAGTTTGAAATACATGATCCCGATGGCCTGCTGCGTGAGCCGGCGCTTCACGCGCTCGCGCCCGCGCGTCAGCAGTTGCTCGGTCTCGGGGCTGGCGTCGAGCGAGAGCAGGTTTGAGTTGTACATCTGCCCGAGCAACTCGATGACCTCGTGCTGCGTCGGCGCGTGGTCGCCGTGCGTGCCCAGCGAGATGTTCCACACCTCCTCGACCGTGCGGTTGCCGTCGAGCAGCCCGACAAACTCGTGCGCGACGGGGCTCAGGCGGTAGAACTGGTTGGACGACGGATCGTGAACGACATGCCAGCGTCTGCCGCGATAGTGCTGCCGCGTGATCTGCACATGCGGCCTCAGCCGGGGCTTGAGCGCCCGAACCCGATGCCACAGCGGCGAGAAGGTGGTGCGTTCGTTCATGGGAAGGGACTATGGGACGGAGGGACGAGGGGACGAAGTGCAAAGACCACAAGGCTCATCGTGGGTCCGTTCGAAGTTTGGTTTCCAATGAACGAATGAGCGCCTGGAGGACGCGGTCGGCCACCGCAAGGCGATCAGTGAGTGTGTCCGAAACGTTCAACATTTGCAGTTGCTGCGCGATCTCGACCTGCGTCTGGACTTCCGCGAGTGAGCCGCGCGCGATCCGCAAGCACCGCAAGTAGTCCGCGGTGGTCCCGCGCGCATAGCCCTCGGCGATGTTGGACGGAACCGAGACGGCGGCCCGCCGAAGCTGCGTCGTGAGCCCGAACCGCTCGTCGTCCGGCATCGATCGTGTCTGCTGGTACACCTCGCGCACAAGGTCCATCGCCTTCTGCCACGCAATGAGGTCGCGAAACGTGCTCACCCGGGGCTTGACCTGCCGCTCTTCCACTTCATCCCTCCGTCTCACTGCTTCTTCGTCTCAGGCCTCGCTCGTCTGCCTTTCTTTCACTTCGTCCCTTTGTCCCACCGTCCCTTCGTCCCATTTCTCTCCTTACCACCACAACCACAGTTGCAGTTGATCCCGCAGCCGCCGCGTCCCGATGCTCAAGAGCGACCGCCGGTCCACATCAAACTTCGCCACGCCCTCCATCCCCGGCCTGAGCAACTCCAGCGCCCGCTTCCGCTCCGCGTCGTCCTTGGGCGCGAGCCGCGCCCGAATCTCGAACGTGTTCTTGCCGTCTTTCGCCTGCGCCAGCGGCACGACATGCTCCACCGCGATCGGGAACGCCTCGGCCGGCGCGCCTTTGGTCGCGATCTCGCCCACCACCTCGCGCCCGCGCAAGAGCGAGACATCGCGGTCGCTGATTCGCGCGATGATCACCATGTCGTCCAGCGGCGCAACCTGGAAGAGCGGGTCGCCCAGTTTCACCGACGCCCCCAACTTGTCCGTCGGATCGCCCGTGATGATGACCCCGTCGATGGGCGACCGCACCTCCGCCCGATCGAGGTTGTATTTCGCCAGATTCAGCCCCGCCTCCGCCTGCGCCACCCGCGCGAGTGCCTGCTGCGCCTCCGAGTCCTTGTCACCGGCGTTCATCGCCGCGTCCGCCTCGGTCTGCGCCTGCACCTTTCGCGCCGCGAAATCCGCCGCGCGAAGCAACTGCTCTTCCGTCGCCATCGTGAACAGCACCTGCCCCTTGCTCACGCTCCGACCGGGCATCGTGCCCGCGTCGATCGCGCCGATCACGCCGTCGAATGGTGCGCCGATGATCCACCGTGTCCGCGGCTGCACCTCCATCGGCGCATCCACGCGGAACGGCAGCCGCACGAACGTCGCCAGCGCCGCCGCCGTCATCAGCGCCACGCCCGCGAGTTTCCAGCCCGTGTGCTTCGCGCCCACGAGCCACTTCGCGCCCTTGAGCGTGGCGATTCCCGCGCGCGTCGCCACCAGCCGATCGTCCGACCGCCGCAACACCAGCACCGGCGCAACAAGGTCCAGCGCCGCCTGGATCAACTCGATCTCGTCGAGATTCGCCGGGCCTGATGCCGACTCGATCGTGACCACGCCGACCACGGCGTCGCCGTCGCGCAGCGGGAGCGACACCGCCGACAGCCGCGCGTCCGACGAGGCCAGTTCGCGGTGCGCGTGCGTGATCGCTTGCGCCAGCAGCACGTCCGCCTCGGCCCCCGACGGCGGCGGATAGAGCACCGGCTGCTCTTGATCCAGGCACTCGTCCATCGCCGCTTCGAGTTTCTGCACCATCGCCATCCGCCGGTCCACATGCTCGGTGTCGCTCAGGGCCACGACCCGCACCACGCCCGACGGCCCGACATTCCGCACCCAGCCCATCGCCGCGCGATCAGCCTTGGCCTGCCTCGTCAGGTCATTCACCAGTTGGATCGCCGCGCCCTTGAACGATGGGGCCGCGTTGATCGCCGCGATCAGCCGCCCCGCCAGATCGAGCGCCGCCGACGCCGATTTCGTCCGCGAGAGTTGCTGCCGCGTCGTGTGCAGCAGCGCATACCCTGCGATGACCTCGATCATCGCCGTCGTCGTCTGCAGCGCCTGGCGCGACCTCGGCTCCAGGTCGAGCGTAATGACGTGCCGGGCCTCGTTGCCGTCCTCGAGCACCACCGGCACCGCCGCCACGCTCCCGCGTTCGCCCTCGCCATAGAACGAATCGGCGCGTTCGAGCCCGAAGAGCCGCACATGGCCCGCCTCCGCCGCGCCGCGCGCCGCCGACTTGGCCTCCGCCGACGCCTGCACAGCCCCCGGCTGCGGAGGCCACGCCCCCAGCGCCCGCGGTTCAGACAATCCCGCCTGATCGCCCTCGGCACGCTCGACCGCGAAGATCGTCGCCTGACGCGCCCCCGAAACCTGCGCCAGCACGCCCGCGAGTTTCGCCAGGAACGCGCCGTCATCCACCGCCGGCGAGTGCAACTCAGACACCACACGCTGCCAGCCCGGCGTTTTCACGCTCGACAAGTCGATCACGGCTTCGACCCTCCCGCCACCTTGAATCCCGCCGGCGGCTCCGCAAATCGCACCCATGCCGCCAGTCCCGCCGGCAGTAACTTCGGATTCGGTGTCTCGACGCGCACCCGCCGCGTCCCGCTCCCAAAGTCCGCCTCCGCCGCCACCTCGATGATCGTCCCTTGCGACACCTCCGGCTCGCCCGGCGCGTCGAGCAAGACCCACGCCCGATCGCCCACGCGCAGGCCCGAAATCAGCGTCCGCGTCGTCGGCACCTTCACGTCGATCCACAGCGGATCGATCGAGACCACGCGAATCACCGGGTCGGTGTCGCGCTTCACCTCGCCGACCTCCGCCGTCACCTTGTCCACGCGCCCGTCGAACGGCGCCATCAGCACCATCCGCTTGAGTTGCTCCTCGCGGAACGCCAGTTGAATCTGCTGCTGCATCAACTCGTACTTCGCGATCGCCAGATCGACCTTCCGGCTTGCCAGCGTCGCCTTCGCCCGGTCAAACTCGATCCGCGACGTCCCCAGGCTCTTCTTCGCCAGCGCCTCCTGCGCGTCAAACTCCACTTGCGCGTTGTCTACCGCCACCGCCGCTTTCTGCACCGGCAGGTCCGACTCCGCCACCGTCTTCTGGAGGTCACGCTGCAGTCGAAGTTCGTCATCTCGCGCCCGCACCAGCGGCTGGCCCTTCTTGACCGTCGCACCGCCCTGAACCAGCACTTCCAAGACCTCCGAAGGCAGCGTGAAGCCCAGCGTCGAGTCCCGGCTCGGCCGCGTCACCCCGCGCTCGCCCTGAAACGCCGCCGCCGCCTCCGACGACCCCGGCGGTTCCGCACGGCGCTCGCCTTGCCGCTCAGACTGCCTTTCGGCCGGTCGCTCCGTCTGCCGCCCCACGCTCCGTCCCCCCGCCCAACCACCCGCCATCGACACGATTGCCGCCGCCAACGCGATTGTCATAACCAAACTATATGAGCGAAGGCGGGCGTTCGGTTCCACCGACCGGAGGAGAATGTCGCGCACCCACACTCGTGTGAGCCGGGGCGTCCCCGCACCGGATGTGAACCCGGGCCGTGCTGCCTTGTCCCTTCTGCTCTAAACTCACTCTCCCATGGACACCAACCTCACCGGCAAACGTGCCCTCGTCGGCGGCTCAACCCAGGGCATCGGCCGCGCCGCCGCGTTCGAACTCGCCTCCCTCGGTGCCGCCGTCACCCTCATCGCACGCAACTCCGACGCCCTCGCCAAGGTCGCCGCAGAACTGCCCAAGCCCGCAGGGCAGCAGCACGGGTTCGTCGTCGCCGATTTCGCCGACCCCGAATCCCTCGGCCCCGCACTCCGCCCCCTGCTCGACCCCACAAAGCCCGTCCACATCCTCATCAATAACACCGGCGGCCCACCAGGCGGCCCCGCTCACGACGCCGCGCCCGAGGCCTTCCTCGTCGCCTTCAAGACCCATCTCGTCTCCTTCCAGGTGCTCGTCAAGGCTCTACTGCCCGGCATGCGCGCCGCCGCCTATGGCCGAATCATCAACATCATCTCCACCAGCGTGAAGGCCCCGATCCCCAACCTCGGCGTCTCCAACACCATCCGCGCCGCCGTCGCCAACTGGGGCAAGACCCTCGCCCACGAACTCGGCCCCTTTGGCATCACCGTCAACAATGTGTTGCCGGGCTTCACCGACACCGCACGCCTCGCCGAACTCTTCAAGGCCCGGGCCGCCAAGACCGGCAAGGCGTATCAGAGCGTCGTCGATGAGGCGATCTCGACCATCCCCGCGGGCCGTCTTGGCAAGCCCGAGGAAATCGCGGCGGCGGTTGGGTTCCTCGCGTCTCCCGCCGCCAGCTACGTCAACGGCATCAACCTGCCGGTGGATGGTGGGAGGACGCAGAGTTTGTGATTTGACGGCTCATTTCCTGTTGCCTCAATGGGCATCGCTTGATCGATTAGGTGTATGATCGCCTGCTCACATCGGCAACAAGGCGGATCATGAACTCACGCACATCAGTTCGGGACAGCCAGATTCGGCGAGACCGCACGCGCGAGAATGGTGAGGTCTACGCACCAATCGTTTCGATCGCGCTGCCAAAGCCGCTTCAGGGTGTGCCGCACCCGATCCCATATCAAGGGAGCAAGCGCCAACTCGCGGCCTACATCGTCAGCCTCTTCCCCGCCGATACCAAGCGGCTCGTTGAACCGTTCGCTGGCTCAGCTGCCGTGTCGCTCGCAGCGGGCCGCATGCGACGAGTCAAGCGATGGGTGATCAACGACCTCCACACGCCACTGATGGACCTGTGGCGTGAGATCGTCGATCGTCCCGACGAGATCAGCGACGGATACGAGATGATCTGGCGTGCGCAACTCGGCGACGAGCGAGCGCACTATGACCGAGTGCGGGACCGCTTCAACAAGAGCCACCGCCCCGAGGACTTTCTGTACCTATTGGCCCGCTGCGTCAAGGCCGCAATCCGCTACAACTCTCGCGGCGAGTTCAACAACAGCCCTGACAACCGGCGGCTTGGGGCCGTGCCCGACACGATGCGACGGCACATCCTGGGCGCTTCCGCCTTGCTCAAGAACAAGTCCGCACTGTCCTCGGTGGACTATCGCGAAGTCTTGGAATCCGCCAAGCCCGGCGACCTTGTCTACATGGACCCGCCGTATCAAGGCGTCGTCGATACGCACAACCACCGCTACCGGCACGGGATTTCATTCGATCAGTTCGTGTCCGCGCTCGACAGCCTGCGGTGCAGGGGCATCGCGTTTATCGTCAGTTACGACGGACGCACTGGCACAAAGCGTTTTGGTCGCCCCTTGCCTCCGTCGCTTGGCTTGACGCATGTCGAGATTCCCGCCGGGCGCTCCACGCAGGCCACCCTGCTCGGGCGCGAGGACAGCACGTTCGAGTCGCTGTATCTCTCGCCTCAGATCGTCGCCGACGAGACGCACTTGCGCCACGGGCCGCGGGGTGCAAGTGTGGGCGCTTCGCTGTTCGCGGAGTCCGCTTGATGGCGGGTAAAATGTCCAAGACCGCAAGGGCCGCGCTGGGCGCGGTGACTGGGAAGCGCGCACGCATCGTCGTCGAACACATCCTCAAGCATGGCTCTGTCACTACCGACGATCTAAGAGACAAGTATGGGTATGGGCATCCACCCCGAGCAAAGCAGGATCTACAGGAGCAGGGCATACCTGTCGTCACCACGTTTGTGAAAGCGAAGAACGGCCGGCGTATGGCGGCGTACAGTTTCTGTGATCTCGACGGCATCACGGCGGGCCGCGTGGGCGGGCGTGCCAGCTTTCCAAAGGCGTTCAAGCAAGCGCTCGTCGCGAAGTATGGGAGCCGCTGCGCGCTCTGCAATGCGCAGTTCGAAGCTCGTTACCTCCAGATCGACCACCGAATTCCGTATCTTGTCGCTGGCGACAGAGCCGCTGCCTCGCGCGATGCGAAAGACTTCATGCTGGTCTGTGGCTCTTGTAACCGCGCCAAATCTTGGTCGTGCGAGCATTGTCCCAATGGGCTTGAGGCCAAAGACCAAAAAGTGTGCGCTGTGTGCTATTGGGCGAACCCTCTGAACTACACGCACGTTGCCACGGCCGATATCCGGCGTCTCGATGTGACGTGGACCGGAAGCGAAGTCTCTGACTTCGATGCCGCAAAGGTGAGGGTCGGTACAGTCGACGGCGCAATGCCAAAGTTTGTGAAAGACGCGGTTCGTCGGGCACTTCGGGAGAAGCAATCATCGCCCTGATCTGGCACCATGGTTCTTCCGCTGCGCCTACAACGGCTCCGCCCCGTCGCTCGTCAACCCTTACCGCCCTCGTTTGCCGCGCGAACGACGAGCCGCACCATGCCCGTTGCCGTTGCCGAGTTCCTCGATCGCCGAGATGTGTAGGTACGAGATCGTCGCCGCCCGGTCCGAACGCGGCTCCGCAACAAACACCTTGGTCTTCATCAGCACGATCATGCCCGAACTGCTGACCTTGTATCCCTGTCCGCTGCTCGCCCTGATCACAAACGGCTCAAAGGGCTGCTGTGCGAGTCGTTCTTTGATCGTTTCCGATATCATTCCAAAATCCTACGCCTACAGCCGCGCCGCCGCGATGCTCGCCAGCTCGCTCCGCTCGCTCTTGGCCAGCGACACGTGCCCCACGATCGGCACGCCCTTCATCCGCTCGACGCAGTACGCCAGCCCGTTGCTCGACGAGTCCAGGTACGGATTATCGATCTGCCCGATGTCCCCGGTCAGGATCAGCTTCGTCCCCTCGCCCACCCGGCTCACGATCGTCTTGATCTCGTGCGGCGTCAGGTTCTGCGCCTCGTCCACAATCATGAACTGGTGCGGGATGCTCCGCCCGCGGATGTACGTCAGCGGCTCCAGCACCAGTTTCCCGTCCGCCATCAACTTCTGGATCCGCTGCTCCGTCGAGTGGCTCTCCGCCTGCTGCAAATGCGCCCCGCGCGTCGAGAGCAGATACGACAGATTGTCGAAAATCGGCTGCATCCACGCCGTCAACTTCTCGTCCTTGTCGCCCGGCAGATACCCGATATCCCGGCCCAGCGGCATGATCGGCCGCGCCACCAGCAGTTTGTCGTAGCGCTCCTCGGCAAAGACCTTCGCCATCCCCGCCGCCAGCGCAAAGAGCGTCTTGCCCGTCCCCGCCGAGCCCAGCAGCGTCACGAATCGGACCTCGTCGTCCATCAGGAGGTCGAGCGCCATCACCTGCTGCACGTTCCGCGCCATGATCCCAAACACCGGCTTGCGCGGGGCCGTCACCGGGATCACATGGTCCGTGTTCGCCAGCCGCCGCGCCAGCCCCGAGTGCGTCTCGTCCGCCGTGTCGCGCAGCACCAGGAACTGGTTCGGCGTCAACTCGCGCTGATACGTCTCCCCGTCGCTCGTCGTCGCTCGCAGCGTCTCCCCGAGACGCGAGATCGGCAGCATCCGGTCGCGGTAGAGGTCGTCGATGAGGTCGCCCGGCGCGTCGGCCGTGAGAAACCCGACATACAACCGATCCGCGTCGACCTTCTGATTCTCGAAGTCCTCGGTCGTGATGCCCAGCGCATCGGACTTGATCCGTGCCGAGATGTCCTTAGAGACAAACACGGTGCGCACGCCCTGCTGGTGCAGGTGCCAGGCCGACGCGATGATGCGGTTGTCGGGCGAGTCGTGCCCGATCGCCGCCGGCCGCTGGTGGTCGGTCACGTCGATCCGCACGGTCCCGGTCGAGTTGGTCCCCGCCGAACTCGCCGCCCCGACCCGCGGCGAGACCGACGCCCACGGCACGCCATCCGTCAGCCGCCCGAGCCCGCGCAGCCGATCCAGGTGCCGGATGCACTCGCGCGCGTTCCGCCCCAGGTCGTCGTCCTTCCGCTTCATCGCGTCGAGTTCCTCGATCACGGCGAACGGAATCACCACATGGTGTTCCTTGAACACGAACAACGCATTCGGGTTGTGCAGTAGTACGTTCGTGTCCACCACGAAGTGCTTGACATCCGTCTCGGCGGCGGACGAATCGATCGGACGGGGCTTATGGCTCGCCTTCGTGGGTGGCATGGGCAGGTCGGTTCTCAGCATATCGCCTCCGCAGCGCGGCGTCTCGAACGGATTTCGGTCGGTTGCCGCCTTTGGATTGAGGACATTCCCTTGCGAAATTCCTCAAACCGGAACCCCACGCGCCCCGAATCATCTAACGGAACAACCGTGGCGCGAAGCACGGTCGGAAAGGGTACACGATGTCCCGTCACGAGCAGGAGCAGTTGAGCCCGGAACGGCTTGTCGAAGCCGCGGAAGCCGCCCTCAGCGCTGCCGCCGAAATGGCAGAGTTGTCCGGCGGATCATGGCCATATCCCGCTGATCTCATGGGCCACCCCGATCAGCCCCAGTGCCTTTGCGCGTTCACGCGTTGGGAGATCGAGCAGGCCTGCGCCTTCCTCGTCCGCATGGGGATGCTCGAACCTCGCGCCGCCAAGTCGTAACCCCAGCGCCACCATAGCCGAGGTTTCGCGCGATCTTCATCAGTGCCGCACCGACCAACGGCCTTGCTCGCGTTGCTACCGCGCCCGCTCCGCCGCCAATCGTACCGATTCAACCCCCGCCGCACGGCACGCCGCCAGCGCCGCCCCGATCGGGCCATACGACAACTCCCGCGACCCGCGCACCTCGACCACCATCCCAGGCCGACGTGACAGCCGATCACGCAACTCCGCCGCCAGGGCCTCAGGCGGCACCTCCTGCGCATCGATCACATACCGCACACCCGCCCCGCCGTCCTCGCGCGAAACCGCCATCGCGTTGATCACCAGTGCTTCGGGAGAGGTCTCCTCCACGCCCGTCCCCGACACCGGCAGCCTGATCGAACTCCGCTGGTCCGCCGCCAACTTCCCCACGATCAGAAAGAACACGATCAGGCACATCACCACGTCGATCATCGGCGTCACGTTGATCGCCCCGACGTTCGTGCCGTGCTCGATCCGTCGCTGCCTCATCTGTCTACACGCCTCCCAGCGCGCCGCTCGCGGCCCCCTGATCCGTCGCGGGGTCCGGCAGCCGCTCGACCATCTCCGCCGAGAGCACCATCGCCCGCGTGCAGTGCCGATCGATCACCGAGCGGTAATAGCCAAAGACCACCAGGCACGGGATCGCCAGGCACAGCCCCAGCAGCGTGTGAAAGAGCGCCTTCGAGATGCCCACGGACAACTCCGCCGGGTTCGCCTGCCCGCCCGCCTCACCGAGCGATGTGAATGCCAAAATCATCCCCCACACCGTCCCCGCCAGCCCGATCAGCGGCCCAAGGTTCCCGATGATGTTCAGCGGCTCGATCAGCCGGAACCATCCCGCGATCTCTTCCGACGCCGCCAACTCCGCCGCGTCGCGGGCCGCCTGCCGACTCGATGTGGGCTTCATCGCCGCCCGCAGGACCGACCCCGGGAAACTCCGATCCCGCTCGACATACCCGCGCAACTCGCGGAATCGCCCAGCGCGGATCATGTCCTGCATCGCCTCGATCCGCCCAGCCGGCAAGATCGCACGCCCGCGGACCTCCATCACCGCCCGAAAGATGTACGCCCCGGCCACCACCGAGCCCGTGATCAACACGATCGTAAACGCGTCGAACGACGTGACGAAGAGTTTCCAGATGTCCGCCTGCGCCGCCTGAGCCGCGGGCGTGACCACCGCCGCCACCGCCGCCCCAAGCCCATACGCCCATCGCCTCGTCATCATCGCATCGTATCCGCCGCCGAGGCATCCAACCGTCATGCCTGCTCCCTCTCGAACGCGGTACAGTCGTCCCATTCACGTGCCGATCGATAATCCCATCACCCCGCCACGCTCCATCCTCGACGCATCCGTCGGCACCGATCGTCTCCTCGCCTCGGAATGGCTTCTCACCAACGGCACAGGCGGCTACGCCATGGGCACCGCGCTGGGTACCCCCACCCGCCGCTACCACGCCCTCCTCGTCGGCGCGGTCGAGCCGCCCGTCCGCCGCGAAGTCCTCCTGCACTCGCTCGTCGAGCGCGTCACGCTCCAGCCCGATCGTGCCGAGCCCCAGTCCGTCGACCTCGCCTGCTTCAAGTTCCGTGAAGGCGGCGACCGCCACGGCGGCGTCATCCATCCCCGCGGCGATCAGCAACTCATCCGCTTCGAGAAAGACGCCCACTGCCGCTGGACCTACCGCCTGCCCCACGGCGGCGAACTCGTCAAGACCCTCCGCCTCCATCGCGATCGCGCCGCCGCCACCATTTCTTACGCCATCACCTCACCCCGCGCCCTCGCCCGCATCGAGATCCGCCCGCTCGTCGCCCTCCGCGACTCCCATTCGCTCCTGGGCGCCTGGGCGGCTCACGAGTTTCGCGCCGAGCCCGGCCGCGCGAGCGTCACCATCTCTCGTGGCCCGCGATGCCTCACCCTCGAAGCCTCCGCCGGTGCCTTCGATCTCGATGCCAACTGGTGGCACGGCTTCGAGTACGACCACGAACGCGACCGCGGCTACGACTGCACCGAATCCCTCTTCAGTCCCGGTGCCTTCATCCTCCAATCGCGTCCCGGCGAGACATGCTCGATCTCGATCATCGCCTGGATGGATGACCAGCGCCCCGATCTTGCTGTCGATTCGACCATCGACGCCGCACGCATCCAAACGGTCATCGACGCCGCCACGCCCGCCTCCGCCACCCCCGCCGATCGCGCCGCCCTCGCTCGCCTCGCCACTGCCAGCGATGATTTCATCGTCCAGCGCGGCAAAACGCAGCGCGGCAGCGCGACGCCCGCCTCCCCCTCCTCCGGCCGCTCCATCATCGCTGGCTATCCCTGGTTCAGTGATTGGGGCCGCGACTCCATGATCTCGCTCCCGGGCCTCCTCCTCGCCACCGGCCGCTATGCCGAGGCGAAATCCGTCCTCGCCACCTTCGCCGCCCACCGCCGGCGCGGACTCATCCCCAACCTCTTCAACGATCGCACCGGCGAGGCCGAATACAACACCGCCGACGCCTCGCTCTGGTTCATCCGCGCCGCCTGCGAATACCTCCGCGCCTCGCGCGACCGCGCCGGCTTCGACGCCGACCTCGCACCCGCCTGCATCGATGTCATCGACGCCTACGCCAAGGGCACCGACCACGGCATCGGCATGGACCCGCTAGACGCCCTCATCGCCGCCGGCGACGAGTCCTCCCAGCTCACCTGGATGGACGCCAAGCGAGACGGCATCGTCTTCACCCCGCGCCACGGCAAGGCCGTCGAGATTAACGCCCTCTGGCACCATGCCCTCGTCACGCTCGCCGCCGCGATCGCGCGGTCTGATCCTCGCCGCGCCGAGTCGATGCGTGCGCTCGCCGCCCGCGCCCGCGTCTCGTTTCAGGCGCTCTTCTGGAACGAGGCCGCCCAGTCCTGCTTTGACGTGCTTTCGCCCATCGCGAGCGGGCGCTGGCGTCCCGATGCCCGCATCCGCCCGAATCAGGTCTTCGCCGTCAGCCTGCCGGATTCGCCCCTCCGCCCCGAACAGCAACGCGGCGTGCTCCGCAGCATCAAGGCCAAACTCCTCACGCCCGTTGGCCTCCGCACCCTCGACCCCGCCGACCCCGGCTACAAGCCCCGCTACCGCGGCACCATGATGGAGCGCGACGCCGCCTACCACAACGGCACGGTCTGGCCCTGGCTCCTCGGCCCATACGCCGAGGCCGTCCTCCGCGTCGGCAGGTTCTCGCCCGAATCGCGCGCCGAGGCGCAGGCGATGCTGATGCCGCTTGTAGGGCAGATGCAGGGGCCGTCGCTCGGACAGTTGCCGGAGGTCTACGACGCGGAGCCACCACACGCGCCGGGGGGCTGCCCGGCACAGGCGTGGTCGGTGGCCGAGACGTTGCGGGTGATGAAGATGGCGGTGGAGGGGTCGTGACGAGCAGTGCCAGCGGGGTCGCTACTCGTCGCGCTTTTTGCTGCCGCCCGGCCCAACCAGCCAGAACACGCGAATCCAGGGCGGGATGAGCCACGCGAGCTTTCCAGCAAACGCGACGCGCAGGCAGTCGGCATACATCACGAAGGTGCGGACCAGGAAGCAGAATGCGAGCCAACGCTTCACCCACTTGCCGCGGTAGCGCTTGGCGAGCAGGTATTGATCGAGCAAGTCCGCGTGCGCGGGATCGAAGACTCGCTCGCGAGTCTCCTTTGGCAAGAGAAAGGCCATGAGCTTCCACAGCCGCGGCCAATGAGGAACTGAGATTGCTGTGACGCGCCGAAACTTTCCAAGCGCGGACAGAATCCTGCGTTCGGTCTCAAAATTATTCGCGGCGATCAATCTGACGCCGAGGACGCCGCAGACGACGCCGAGGACGCCGCAGGCGACGCGGAGGATGCCGCTGAAGTCGCTGACGCCGCTAACGACGTCAGCGACGCCGAGGCCGACGTTCAAGACGCCGAAGCCGACGGCTCCTACGGCGAGTGTATAGTAGAAGAGATCTGCCTTCAGAATCGCATAGATGCTCTTACGCACCCGCCAGCCCTCCTTTTGCCGGCGCGCGGCTGATGTAGAACTCGCGCGTGTCGTTGTACGCCATCGCTCCCTTCCCCTTGGCGCGATACCAGCGCTGCTTGATGATCTGGCCGTCGATGATCTCCTGCATATACCACCCCTCGACGAGCCCGGCGTCCTCCATTCGGGACATGAGCTGGTAGAACGCAGGGCCGGTCTTGCGCACCTTGTTGGCGGCGAGGTGAGCCCGGACGTCCTTGCCAGCCTTCTCCGTCGGGCCGGTGAGCAGGATTTCCAAGACAAGGAACTGGAGGTGGGTGAGCTTTGGCATGGGGCGATCCCGAGTGACTAGTACGCGACGTGATGTCACACGACGTTATCCATCATCCTGGCGCGAGTCAAGGTGATCCGCCATAGCCCCGCCCGTCTAAACTCGCTCCGTGTTCGCCTGGCTCCACGACCTCGACTCCTTCGCACTCCGCATCGCCCCCGGCATCGGCATCCGCTGGTACGGGCTCTCCTACGCCGTCGCCTTCCTCCTCGGCTGGCTCATCCTCCGTTGGCTCGGCAAGCGCGGCGCTACCCGCATCCCGCCGCACCTCGCCGGCGACGCCATCATGTCCATCGTCCTGGGCGTCGTCCTCGGCGGACGCCTGGGCTACATCCTCTTCTACGACCCCGCCCTCCTCACCTCCTTCTCCGACTCGCCTCCCTTCTGGGGCGCGCTCGCCATCCACAAAGGCGGCATGGCGAGCCACGGCGGCATCCTCGGCGTCATCGTCGCCGCCTTCTTCATCGCCCGCCGACTCAACCGCGCCACGCTCGCCGAGCCTGACTCCACGACGACCTCTCCTCCCTCTTCCCCGAATGCCGCGCCCCGCGTCCCCGTCCTCCACATCCTCGACACCCTCGCCCTCCTCACGCCCACCGGCCTCTTCCTCGGCCGAATCGCCAACTTCATCAACGGCGAACTCCTCGGCCGCATCGTCGCCATGCCCGGCCGGCCCGCGCCCTGGTGGGCCGTCAAGTTCCCCAATGAAGTCCTTACCGAGCACGACCCCGGCCGCCTCATGGAGCCCCAAGCCGCCGCCGATCGTCTCGACGCGCTCGATCGCATCGCCGGCACCACCGGCCCCAACTTCGGCCTCGCCTACGAGCGCGTGCTCGACCGCCTCCGGCATCCCCTCTCCGCTGCCGACCGCGCCCTCGCCGATCAACTCGCGCCGCTCATCTCCGCGCGCCATGCTTCTCAACTCTACCAGGCCTTCGCCGAGGGAATCGTCGTCGGCGCGATCCTCTGGCTCCTCGCCCGCCGCGCCCGCCGCCCCGGCACCATCGGCGCCGCCTTCGTCCTCTCGTATGGCATCCTCCGCATCCTCACTGAGCACTGGCGGCTCCCCGACGGCCACCTCATCACCAAGACCATCCTCGGCCTCACCCGCGGGCAATGGCTCAGCGTCCCCCTGATCCTCGTCGGCGTCGTCGCCCTCTTTCTCATCCACCGACGCAATGATCCACCCATCGGCGGCTGGGCACGAAAGCCCACGCCATGACAGGAGCAGCCCCTTGGCGAGCGTGATGGTCACCGGCGGCGCGGGCTACATCGGCTCCCACGCCGTCCTCCGCCTCGTCCGCGACGGCCACGATGTCGTCGTCCTCGACAACCTCGTCCGCGGCCACCGTCAGGCCATCGATGCCATCGAACGCGCGACCGGCAAGCATGTCGAACTCGTCGTCGACGACGCCGGCAACCTCCCCGTCGTCACCGATGTTCTACGCCGCCGCCGCGTCTCCGCCATCCTCCACTTCGCCGCCCTCGCCTACGTCGGCGAATCCGTCGAACGCCCGCTCGATTACTACCGCGCCAATACCGCCGCCGCCATCGGCCTCCTCGAAGCCTGCAACGTCGCCGGCGT
>JBJXFQ010000110.1:0-13917 GCA_046155605.1 Phycisphaerales bacterium | reverse complement strand
CACAGATGCGAACGCAGGCCGCGGCGTCATCGAGCGTGAGCGCGCGGAGGAGGAGGCGAGGGGTTTGGAGGGTGGGGAGCATGGAGGGGATTGTTGGAGGGATTGGGTGGCGGGTGCCGGCCGGATGACATTGCCTTCGTGCCACTGAGATCGCTTCCTCCGATCTCAGTGCTCTGCGGCGACGGGGTGGTGGGCACCGACCTGCGGAAGCACCGCAAGTCAGTGGTACGAAATCGGTGCCACGCGCCATCCTAACGAGTCAGGCCGTGCTTCTTACGCTCGAAGGAGAGCCAGGAGTGGCCAAGCCTGGCAAGCCCAAGTCGGGTGGCAATCAACGCCGTGAACTAAGCAGCGTTGAGTGTGACACGAAATCGATGCCACCCGCCCGCCATACACCGGTCATCTCCCATCTCGAAACTTGGCGATCAGTCGACATGCGTGCTCAAAGTCCAAACCGGGCACATCCCAAAAATTCTTGACGCGGAGGGCGGCGGTGAATCGCTTAGTCTCAATCCAGAGTGTGATCATCAACGTAATCGCCGTGAGCGGAATCGATGCGACGATAATATATGCAACCCATGCTTGTTTCAGCACTGCGACGGACTTGTCGATTTGGCCCGAGACACACAGTAGGATGAAAAATGTGACGCACAAGGATGTACTCGCAGTTGACAGAGACCGCATGATCCAAGTGATCGATGTGGATTCCATTCGATCACGCGTATGGCTCGCCTCGATGGCCTTGCAGTTCTTGGCACCGTCGGTGTCATCCGTGAACACCTCAGGCTGCATGATCAGTTCGCTATCGGTAAGCGCGGCCATAGTCGTGTCTTTGTTCTTCCACCAATTATCCTGGTTCCGGTCGTTGTTAGAGCCGTGCTTTTTGTACTCCAGATATTTGTGGAGCTTCGAATCCTTGTCGCGCATTTCGTGTCCTGCAATTCGCACGACGAGAAGGTGAGACTCCCATCCGAGCGGCATTCGGACAAATGGGATTCTCTTGTTCGGGTCTACCATCCATTTGGAGGCTGCTTCAAAGAACGGCAACTCGAGGTGAAGGCGGATGTAGCGCGCCAGGCTGATCACGGTGAGTCTGTCCCAAAAAATGACTTTCATTGAGGGGAGCAGCACCGCATGAGGGGCCAGCCAAAGCAGGGCAAGTGCCACGAAGTTCGGATCGCCGGAACGCGAGATCAGGGTAGCTGTCGCTGCTACTACGGCCGTGAATGCTCCAACGGCGACTCCAAGCACGGTTCGGATCCCGGTCATTCGGTCTCGGATTTCCTGGCGGAGCTGCCAGTACTCTTGCAGAACGAAGTCGGGAAGTCGGTTTGCGAATTCATCATGGCCTCTCGGTCCGAAACCGGCGACGCAGTCTGGGATGTCCGTGCCTCTTCGGTTCTGATCTGCCAGATACAGGTCGACTTCGGCTAGGTCGGCATCGGTCATCAAGCCAAGTTGCTTGGCAATCTCGCCCACGCGTTTGGTGGGTTGCAGCCTCTTCACTTCCAAAATGACACAAGCGTGTGCCACGGTTAGCTTCTTGCACGCGATTGCGGCCGTCAGATACTTTGTCATGGAAAGGGATCTCAAACGACTCGGATGGCCATCGGACGACACCAGACCCCAAGTGTATGTCGATGCAGGTTCCCGTGCAAACGGTGCATGCCTCGAGAGGAAGTTGACGGCGAGGCTGAGCTAGCCTGTGCGAGGGCGTCTGCGCACCGATTGGAAGCAGCATCTCTGTAGGCCTCGGCTCGTGGCTCAGTGGGCGTTGCCAGAAGAGCCGATCCTTAATACACCGCCACCTGCTGCAGCGCCTCCACGATTCGTGCCGCGTCGGGGAGGTATTCGAGCTCGAGCTTGTAATACGGCATCACCGTGTCAAACCCGCAGACGCGCTGCACGGGCGCTTCGAGGCTCAGGAAGCACTTCTCCTGGATGATCGTGGCGAGCTCGGCACCGAGGCCGCAGGTCTTGGGGGCCTCGTGCACGATGACGACGCGGCCGGTTTTCTCGACGGATTGGCAGATCGCGTCCTCGTCGATCGGGTCGATCGTGCGCATGTCGATGAGCTCGACCGAGACATCCTCCGGCAACTGGTCGAGCGCCTCGAGGCACTGGAAGACCGTCGCGCCCCACGAGATCATCGTGATGTCGGTGCCCTCGGAGACGACCTTGGCCTGGCCGATGGGGATCGTGTATTCCTCCTCGGGAATCTGCTCGCGGAAGGAGCGATAGACGCGCTTGGGCTCGAAGAAAATCACCGGATCAGGGTCGCGGATCGCGGAGATCAGCAGGCCCTTGGCGTCATAGGGCGTGCATGGCATGACGACCTTCAGCCCCGGCTGATGGGCATAGATCGCCTCGGGCGAGTCGGAGTGCAGCTCGGGCGCGTGGATGCCGCCGCCGACGGGGACGCGGATGGTGAGCGGGACGGTGATGGCGCCGCGGGAGCGCGTGCGGTAGCGGGCGGCATGGTTGACGAGCTGGTCGAAGGCGGGGCCGAGGAAGCCCTCGAACTGGATCTCGGGGACGGGGCGCATGCCGGCCATGGCGAGGCCGATGGCGGAGCCCATGATGCCGGACTCGGCGAGGGGCGTATCAACGACGCGATCGGGGCCGAAGCGTTTTTGCAGGCCGTCGGTGACGCGGAAGACGCCGCCGTTGAGGCCCACGTCCTCGCCGAGAATGACGACGCGGTCGTCGCGTTCCATCTCTTGGTACAGAGCCTCGTTGATGGCGTCGACGAGGGTGAGACCTTTTTCGATCATCGTTTCCGAACGTGGCATGGATTGCTCCGTCAGTACATACACATACGCCGTCGATCCGCGATTACCAGCGCGCGTGGGTCAGGCTTTCTGAGAAACGCCATGGAGACCGGACTGCTCCGGCTGTTGTCCCAAACTGCTCGTCCGCATCGTGGCCTTCTGCCGCTGCAACTCCGCCGGCAGTTCCCCCGCGAACGTGTAATCGAAGATGTCGTCCGCTGTCGGCTTCTCGATGCCCTCTGCCGTCTTGACCACCTCCTGCACGATCGCCTTGGCCCGCTCCTCGAGTTTTTTCTGCCGATCCTCGCTCCAGAGGTCCTTTTTCTCGAGGTACTTGCGGAGCCGCACCAGCGGGTCGCGTGCCGCCCACATCTCAACCTCTTTCTGGTCGCGATACCGCCGCGCGTCGTCTGCCGTCGTGTGGTCGCCCAGC
Source organism: Phycisphaerales bacterium (assembly GCA_046155605.1). Taxonomy (GTDB): domain Bacteria; phylum Planctomycetota; class Phycisphaerae; order Phycisphaerales; family UBA1924; genus JAEUIZ01. Next base: position 10,713 of record JBJXFQ010000110.1, on the reverse strand, counting down.
CGGTACGTCACGGCCTCGATGAAACTCGGCCCCCCGCCCGACCGCGCCCGCTCGATCGCGTCCCGGCTCGCCTTGTAGACCGCGAACAGGTCGTTCCCGTCCACCTGAATCGTCGGCATCCCGTACGCGATCGCCTTCTGCGCCACCGTCTCCGAGTTCATCTGGATCTCGCGCGGGACCGAGATCGCCCAGTGGTTGTTCTGGCAGAAAAACACGCACGGCACCTGCAAAACGCTCGCGAAGTTCATCGCCTCGTGGAAGTCGCCCTCGCTCGTCGCCCCGTCGCCGAAATATGTCACCGCCACGCGCGGCTCTTTGCGGAGTTTGAAGGCCCAGGCGATCCCCGTCGCGTGCAGCATCTGCGTCCCGATGGGGATCGAGATCGGCGTCATATGCACGCCCTCGGGGATCTGGTTGCCACGCTCGTCGCCCATCCAGTGCAAGAGCACATAGTGCATCGGCAGCCCGTGCAGGAAGAGCGCGAGGTTCTCGCGATAGCACGGGACGAGGAAATCGACGCCCTTTTTCGCGGCGAAACCCGAGCCCGCGGCGGCGGCCTCCTGGCCCTTGTTCTGCGGATAGGTGCCCATGCGGCCTGACCGCTGGAGTTTGAAAGCGACCTCGTCGAGCGCGCGGCCAACGACCATCTGCTCGTAAAGGAAAAGCACCTGCTCGTCGGTGAGCGTGTCCTTGGCCAGTTTCTCGTCGAGTTTGCCGGTCTCGTCAAGAATCTGGAGATGCTCGATCTGGGCGGTGTACACGGTCTTGATGGGCATGGGAACTCCGCGAAGAGAGGTGACGGCCAAGGGTAGCAGCGACGGCCGCACGGATCAGTCGGCGTCGGGGGACGGCTGATCGAACGAGACGCGGCGGGTGCTACGGCTTGGCTCGCGCCGCGAGCGCGGCGTCAAGGCGTGCGCGGAGCCCCCCTTCGTCCGTGCCCTCAAGCAGGACGTGCTGCGCCTGTCGCGGCTGCTTCGCCTCCAGTGCCCAGCGGACGAGTGCAGCGCGCATCCCAGCGTCGTCGTCGAGCTTCGTCGCCTCCTCCGTGAGCCTTGCGGCGTCCTCGTCGCGGTCGAGGGCCAGCAGCCCCGCGTAGAGCCGCCCGGCCTTGTCGCGGAAGTCCGTGCGGTTGCGAGACGCCATCAGCGCCTTCTCGGCCTCGTCCAAGCCCGGCGGTTGGAAGCGATTCATCGACAGCATGAACCGATGGTCGCTCCGGAGCTTGGCGACGGGGTTCCGCGCGAGTCGCGCCATGTCCGCCCAGCGCTCGCGGGACAGAAGCAACTGCTCGAGGCGGAACGACTGCCGCTCCAGCGTCGGCCCCGCATCCTCGTCATTCTTGATCCGGTCGAACCATGCGAGCGTTCGCTCGTCCTCGTCCACGACATCGTTGAGCGCCACCCAATCGTTCAGGTCATCCCAGGTGCGTTTATCGCTCTTGAGGCGCGTCTCGGCGTCGTCCCGAAGGCGTGCGAAGGCGTCTCGCGCCGGCGGGTGCTGAGCGGCGAGCCTGCCGATGTCGGAGGCCATGAATGACAGTCGCACGCCGTACATGCCCGGCTCCAGCTTCAAAATGTTCTGCCAGAGCCAGACATACTCGGTCGTGGCCTCGTCGAACTTCTCCGCCTCGACGAGGGAGCCAGCGAGGTCAAGCCGCTCGCGGGCGCTCATCTCGGCACCGCCGGCGCGGGCGGCCGCGGCCTTGGCCTCCATCGCATCGCCATCCCGCTCGCCTTTGGCGATCTTCTCGCACCACGCGAGCATCTGGTCCGCGTCGCGGTAGCCCACGATGCGGTCAAACTCTTCGCCGCCCTTGAACGCCACCATCGTCGGCATCGCCTTGATCTTCAGCCGCTTAGCGACCTCCTGTTCGGCGTCCACGTCCACGTCGATGACCATCCCGTTCGCCTTGAACCACCGCTCCACCTTCTCGTCGCGCCAGGTCGTCTTGTCCATCATCTTGCATGGCCCGCACCACTCCGCCGTCGCCTTGACGACGAGCCACTTGCCGTCCGCGGCCTTGTTCTCCGCGAGCGCCTTGTCAAATGCCTTCTTGGCGAAGATCGGGGGCGGGTCAGCGGCGAACGCCACACTGCGGAGCGCGAGCACGGCCAGCAGAGCGACGGCAAGCAACTTCATGCGAAATCTCCTTGTTCTGAGCCCAAGTGTACCGCAGGCCCCTCGTACCATCTCGCATGATCGACCTGGTCCTCGCCCATTCGCCCGACCCCGACGACGCTTTCATGTGGTGGCCGCTCACCGGGAAGTTTGACCCCGATCAGGCCGGCGACGGGCCGATTCAACCGGACTCCCCCGCGATCCTCTCCCCGCCTGCGCTCGAGACCGGCCGCTTCCGTTTCCTCGCATTGCCGGCAGATATCGAGGTGCTCAACCGCCGCGCGGCCGACAGGGGCGACCTCGATATCACCGCCCTGTCCGTCCGTGCGTGGGCCGGCGTCGCCGATCGGTACACGATCACGCGTTGCGGCGCGAGTTTCGGCGAGGGCTATGGGCCAAAGGTCGTGGCGCGGGCGAATGCTCCGGCGGCGAGCGATGCGGATTGGCTGCGAAGGCCGGAAACCCGTATCGCCGTCCCTGGCCGTCGCACCACGGCGTTCTTGGTCCTCTCGCTCCTGCTCGGCCATGGCGCGGCAGAAACTCGAAACGCGCGGTTCATTGAACTGCCGTTCGATCAGGTGATTCCGGCGGTGGCGCGCGGCCAGGCCGACGCCGGGCTTGTCATCCACGAGGGCCAACTCTCATTCGCCGACGCGGGCCTGCGGCTGATCGTTGATCTCGGGGAGTGGTGGCGCGGGGAGACGGGCGGGGCGCTGCCGCTGGGCGTGAACGCCATCCGCCGCGACCTTGACGCGCGTTTCGGCGCGGGGACGCTGGTTGAGGTCAGCAACCTGCTCGCGCGTTCCGTGGCACATTCGATAGAGCGATGGGACGAGTCGGTGCGCTACACGCTGCCGTTTGCTGCCGCGAACGCGCGGCGCGCGGGCGGCGAGCCCCCGACGCTCGATCGCGTGGATCGCTACTGCCGGATGTATGTTTCAGCGCTCACGCGTGACATGGGCGAGACGGGCCGATCGACGATCGAGGCCCTGCTCTCGCGCGGCGCGGACCGCGGGCTGTGCCCCAAGCCGAGGCGATTGGAAGTCATGTGAGGTCACGCAGAAGTCCATGCCTAGATGAACAACGGTTGACTTTGCAAGAAGTAATACCCGCACTTCGGTACTTGGTGGGAGGTATCGTTGCGTGATTTCGCAGCCGTCACGAGCCACGTCATGACTCACCACGCCGACAGCATGAGCGTCTCGCAATGGGCGGCACGCACAGGGCGTGGAGCCGTGGGGATAATCGTCCTGTGCTACGCGGCGGGGAGGCCGTTCCTCGACGCGCTCTGGATAGCCGCGGGGTTCGTCGCGCTCTCCTTCTTCGTGGGTCTTGTCGTTCCCCGTGTCGCCGAGCGATGGTGCCCCAGGGTGGTAGCCCTCATGCGGACGCCGATTCGGCTTCGGAACAAGCGCGCAGAGCGCCCGGCTCATGCCGTATGCGCGAAGTGCGGTTACGAACTCACCGGCTTGGTGCCCGACGCACGCTGCCCGGAGTGTGGTGCCGGCCCAGCGGAATCGAGCCTGCGGTCCCCACCTTCTTAGGTTTGCTGGAAGGAGTGGTGCGAAGGCAGTGCTCAAGCGTCGGCCACATCGAGATGTCGCAACCGATGCCGTGAAGTGGTGACGAGGGAACTACGGCACGGCCTGTTCGAGCACCGCCGCGCACGCGCGGCCGGCGTCGTCGCCACGCGCCAGCGCGAGGTCGCGTGCCGTCTTGCCGTCCGCGGCCTTGGTGCTCGCGAGCGCGCCGGCGTTGAGGAGAGCGATGACCTTGTCAGCGTTCCCGCGCGCCGCGGCCCGCATGAGCGGCGTTTGGCCGGCCTTGTCCGCTGCCGCGGGGTCGCCCTTGGCCTGGATCAGCCGATCGAGGAGCGATATCGACGCCGAGCCGTCCGCGGCGAGCGCGACCGCCGTCACGCCCTTGTCATCCGCGACGTTGACCGAGACCCCGCCCGCGAGGAGCGCGGCAACCGCGGCCTCATGTCCCCCGGCGACCGCCAGCATGAGTGCCGTGCGACCGGCGGCATCGCGCGCGTCCACCGCCGCATTCGCCTTCAATATGGCTTCGACAGCGGCGGCGCTACCGATCGCGGCGGCCTCGTGCAATGCAGTGCGTTCTTCCGCGCCCGTTTGATCCACGCTCGCTCCGGCAGCCAGGATCGCCCCGACCAGTGCCGCATCGCCCGTGCGTGTGGCAGCGGCGAGCGGCGCGAGGCCCTTCATCGCGCCATCGGTCGCAGCCTGCGAGAGGTCCGGCTTGGCGGCCAGCGCCGTCCGCAGCGCGCTCGCATCGCGCGACGCAATCGCCGCGAAGACCGCGGCGGGCGGGACAAGTTTCGCGGCCGTTTCTTCGATCTTCGACGGACCCTTGGTTGACGGACCCGTGTCGTTTGTCATGGGTGCGACGGCGCGATCCGTTCCAGATGGCTGCGGCGGGCCGCCCGGCGACCCGATGACGTAGAACAGGATGAGGCCCGCAGCGAGCATCAGCACCGCGATCGTCGTCAGCAGCGCGGGCGGGCGCGCGATGGAGGCACGGCGAGAGGCCCGAGCCACGATCACGACCCCGCCTGCGCGAGCAGGTCCGCGCACACATTCTTGCCGGAGGCGTCGTTCCCGCGTGCCGCGGCCCAATCGCGCGCCGTGCGACCGTCCGCGTCCTTGACCCCCGCCTTCGCGCCCGCGTTGAGCAGCGCCACGCACTTCTCGTAGTTTCCGCTCTCCGCGGCTCGCATCAGGGCGGTCATGCCGTCGCGGCTCGCATGGTTCGCGTCCGCCCCGGCGTCGAGCAGCACCTGGAGGATCGCCGCGTCGGCCTCGTCGCTTCCCGCCGCCAGGCCCAGCGCCGTGTGGCCATCCTCGTTCATCGGCGTCAGCGAGGCACCGGCGGCGAGGAGCGCCCGAACCTTGGCCGGGTCGCCCGCGCGCGCGGCGTTCATCAGGGCCGTCTCGCCCCATTTGTTGCGGAGATCGACACGGGCCTTGGCCTGGATGAGCGCGGCAAGGCTGGCCGCATCGCCCCGGCTGGCGGCGAGCATCAACGGCGTCACGCCCTGGGCGTCGGCCGCGTCCGGGTCCGCGCCCTTCGCCAGCAGCGCGCGAACCGCCTCGGGCGTTGACTGCATCGCGGCATAGGCCAGCAGCGTCATCTGGCGACGGCTCCCGTCCACCAAATTCAACTGTGCGTTCACGTCGGTGAACCGCTCGAGCGACTTCTGCAGACCGGTGGCATCGCCCGAATCAAGCGCCGCTCGCAACGCCTCGATCGGCGCGGCGGGCTGGGCGGCGTTGCCCCGGTTGGCCGCGGCACCATGCAGCGTCGCGGGCTGCGAGAGGTTCCGCGTCAGATCCTGGATGACGTACATGAGCACCGCGCCGCTGACCAGGAGCGCGATGACGACCAGCCACAGCGCCAACGGCTGGCGTCGCGTGAGGGTCTCGCTGTTTGGCATTGTCAATCCTCCTCGGGGCGGGGCTTGTACGCCGCAACCACGTCCTGCTGGACGTGCGGCGGGGTGTGCTCATCGTGACTGTAATCCATCGTAAACGATGCCTGGCCGCCGGTCATCGACTTCAGTTCGTTCGAATAGTTGTGCAACTCGCCCAGCGGCGCGACCGCCCGCACCACGCACGTGTCGCCCGTCACCTGCGAGTCCTGCACGCGGCCACGCTTGGTTGACATGTGGCCCGCCAGGTCGCCCATATAGCGGCTCGGCGCGGTGATCTCGACCATGACATAGGGCTCGAGCAGTTTCGGCCGCGCCTTCGACACCGCATCGATAAACGCCTTGCGCCCGGCGGTGACGAACGCGATCTCCTTGCTGTCGACGTCGTGGTACTTGCCGTCATAGAGCGCGACCCGCACGCCCGTCAGCGGGAATCCGGCGATCGCGCCGTCGTGCATCACCTGACGCACGCCCTTCTCGACCGCGGGCCAGTATTGCCGCGGCACGCTCCCCCCCACTACTTCCGACACGAACTCGAAGCCCTCGGGGTGGTCGGTGGGCAACGGCTGGATACGCAGATACACCTCGCCGAACTGCCCCGAGCCGCCGGTCTGCTTCTTATGGCGATGGTGCCCGTCGGCCTTGGCGGTGATGGTCTCCTTGTACGCCGTTCTGGGCACGCTCGTGGTCACCTCGATGTTGAACTGCTGCTTGAGTCGTTCGAGAACGACGCGCAGGTGCAACTCGCCGAGACCGCGGATGACGGTCTGCTTCGTCGCGGCGATCCGGTCGACTCGGAAGCACGGGTCGTCCTCCTGCAGTTTCGCGCACGCGCCGGCAAACTTCGTCTCGTCGGCATGGTTCTTGAGTTCCACCGCCAACCCGAACATCGGCTTGGGCAGCGCCAGCGGGAGGAGTTGCACGCCGTCGTGCTCGTGCGAGTCGTGCAGCACCGCGTTGAAGTGGATCTCTTCGACCTTCGCGACCGCGCCGATCTCGCCCGGGCCGAGTTCCTGAACCTCGGTGTGGTCCTTGCCTTGCAACTTGAACAGGTGCCCGACACGCACGGGCTTCTTGTGATCGTTGATGAGCAGTTCACCCTTGACGCGGACCACGCCCGAATGCACTCGGAAGTACGCCAACTTGCCCACGAAGGGGTCGGACGTCACCTTGAAGACGTGGGCGATCGTCTTGCCGGACGGGTCCGGCGAAGGGTTGAACTCGATCTCCTTCTCCGCCGCCTCGCCCGATGGCGCGATGGGACGATAGAGAAACTCCGGCGGGTTCACCTCCGTTGGTGCCGGGCACAAGTCCGCGAAGATGTGCAGCAGGTCGTCCACGCCCGCCCCGGTCTTGCCCGAGACGAAGCAGATCGGCACCAGGTGCGCCTCGCCCAGGCACTTCTCGAACGCCTTGTGCAACTCGTCGGGCTCGAAGGCTTCCCCCTTCTCGAGGTACGTCTCCATCAGCCGCTCTTCGACCTCAACAATCTGCTCGATGATCGCCTTGTGGGCCTCGCGGACGCTCGAGAAATCCGCCGCGTCGCCCTCGGCGTCGCTCCCGTCGTGGTCGAAGACGTTGATGGTCCTCTTCCGCCCGCCCGTGGGCAGGTTGATCGGCAGGCACTCGGCGCCAAACTGCTCGCGCAGACGGCCCACCAACTCCTCGAGGTTTGCCTCGGCCGACTCGATCTTGTTGACGATGATCAGCCGAGGGATCTTCCGGTCCTTGGCGATCGCCATGAGCCGCCGCGTGCCCGATTCGATGCCTCGCACCGCGTCCACGACCACCGCAACCGTCTCCACCGCCGGCATCGCCGCGATCGCGTGCCCGATGAAATCACCGAGCCCGGGCGAGTCGATCAGGTTGATCGTGTGGCCGTGAAAATCGAAGTGCATCACCGCCGCTTGCAGCGAGTGCTTGTGGTGCTTCTCCGAATCGGTGTAGTCGCTGACGGTCGTGCCCGCGTCCACTGAGCCCGGGCTCTTGAGCGCGCCCGCCGCGAACAGCAACTGCTCGGCCAGCGTCGTCTTCCCGGCGTAGTTGTGCCCGCACAAAAGAATGTTCCGGATGTCGGCGGGCGGTGTCGTGCGGGTCGGGGCATGGACAGACATGTCGGCGCTCCTTCATCACCGGCGCGAGGCCGGGCAGGTCGGCTTGAACAGATCGCAAGTGTAATCGAGAAGCGCGTCGCCGTCGCGTGTCATGCCGCCGGTTGGGGCGCGGTAGGGGCCGCGTGACCGCACTCGGGGCACTGCCCGCCGCTCTCGCCCACCTCATACCGGCATTTCGGGCATTGCCCGCGCTTGGGCCGACGCGATACCACAAAGCCCCACGCCGTCGGCACCGCCACCAGCACCAGCGGGATCCAGAGCGGCAGGCTCAAGACGTGCCAGCGGCCCGCGCCGCCGCTCCACACCGACGTCCGCGGCAGCCATTGCAGCGACCACGGCTCGCTCCGCCGCTCCCACTGCCACGACGGCGGGATTCGCTCTGTCGTCAATCGACCCGCCGGGTCATCGATGAGGGTCGTGGTCAGCCGCAGCACCCCGGCATCGAGCCGGAAGATCGTCCCCCAGCGCCAGTGCGTGACGCGCATCCACGCGGACGCGCCCCAGGCGACGAACAGAACGCAGGCCAGGGCCAGCCCGACCCACCGCGCACGAGCGACCAGACGCGACATGGGGAAGGATAGTGGTAGAACTGTTGCAGTCCACGCGAAGTGACGGCATGGCACCCTCCCCCGCTGCCAGCAGGAGAGGTGGGACGAGCGGATCGAGTGCCGGAGTCTGACCCGCCCCCTCAAATCCGGTCCGGCCGTTGAGTGACTCTTCGGCCGGCCAAGGAGGGCTTGGCATGGCGCGGAAGCGATACACGGCGGAGCAGGTCATCGGTCTTCTTCAGCCGGCGGGTGCGGAACTGGACTGCCTACCCGCCATATTGAAAAGGACACTGCCAGCACTACGTTCCAGGCCGCAGGATCAACTGCATGCGCCTGAAGTCGAAGGTAACCGCGTAGCTTCGGAAGAACGTGTGTGAGACAATCCCTCCAACTCTGAATCCCACCGCTTCGCTGAGCGACTCTGGAAACGCCCCGGCTATCCCAGCCACCTTGTCCTTGCTGGCGGATCCGACCGACAGCCGATCGAGCACAAACGGAGTAACCGTAATGGCACCTCCGCCACCAAGCCCTTGAGCGGTAGCCTTCGGATCCAGAGCGATGCCAAGGTCTGTGATGGTCTGTTTGGAAGGCAGGAAAGCGGTGCCCATCGCGCCAGTGTCTACAAACCACAGATACGGCTTGGAGTTGTTCGCCGTTCCGGGGGCCACCAGAACGTGGTCTGCCGCGAGCCAAAATGGAACTTGGACCACGCTTTCAAGCGGTGCCTCCGGCGCAGGAGCGGCTGCATCAAGCCGTTCCAGGACCAACCGGCCCGCAGGATAGTCAAGTGTTGAGCGAAAGTGATAGAGAAACACCGTGCCGATGATCCCATCGATCTGTCGGCCCATAAGCCCGGAAAACCTGCGAGCGCGCATGAGCCTCACGGGTACATGGCGGACCTCCATCGTGCCAAGACGAATGGAATCGATGCGCGAAAACTCAATGCTGCCGGGTCTGTCGCCGCCGAACACGCCGACTTCCTTTCCGAATCGTTTGAGCTTCAGTTGCTCAGCAAACTCAGAATCAACGATGAGTTCTGCTCCGCCAGTGTCAATGAGAAAGCTGGCCGGTTCGCCGCCGTCGATAATGACCTGCACAACGGGAAGCGGATCGGTGATCTGGAACGGCACAACGCTGGTGGTTCCTTCCCCCACCACTTCGTAAGGCCTCTGGTCGCCGAAGCTCGCGAGCAGTTCTGCCATCGGCTTGCGGCCCAGACGCTCGAACAGCACGGAGGCTTCCGCAAAGCGATCCTGCCGATAGCACGCCTCGGCGAGCAGTTTGAGGGCCGCCTTGGCATCCGGCTCGATCTTGTTCGCTCGTGCCAGCCAGGATCGAGCCGACTCAAAGTCGTTTTCAAGAAGGGACAGGTGCCCGAGCAGCGCTGCTGCCGCGGCACTGGGGGACTCTCTCATTTCCGATGACAGAGCCTGTTTGGCTTCGGCAAAGCGCCCCTCGCGAAACAGGTCGAGACCCGTTGAGGGCCCAACGGGTTGGGCATTGAGGGCACTTGCCCAAGACCAAGCCAGCACGAATGCACGTGAACCTGTGAGGAAGCGTTGCGGGAGCATGGGGGTGATCCAGTTGATGCCCGGGGCTGCACGGGGATGATTGCGGGATGCCAGAAACTGCTTGCGGTAGCAGCCGACCGCACAAATGCCCAGATGCGCCCGGCTTACGCATCCGTCGTATTTTTTGTAAATTTTGATTATTTTGAGAGAAATCAATGCCTGTCAGATCACCTGTCACTCCACGATCATCGCTGCGGATTGGCCAGGCCAGGCAGTTGCTGGCGCTGGCGTCCCCGGTCCGGGTCCGGCTTGCACAGTTTCTTGAAGTTCTGGGGCCAAGCTCAGCAAGTGAACTGTCCGCACGCATGGGTCGCAGCACGGTCTCGTTGTACTACCACTTGACGCTCATGGAGAAGGCTGGGGTGATCCGAAGGGTCGGAACCACACCTTCGGGCCGACGACCACGCACGGTCTTTGCGCTCGCGAGTGCCCGCATTGTGGCCGTCCCCGATCAGGATTCGGCCAACTACAGGAAAGCGATGGGGCGCACTGGCAGCGCGTATCTTCGACTCGCCCAGCGGCAGTACGCCGCGGGCATCGAGGATCGCGCTCGCCCCATAAGCGACCTCCCTAAGCTCCTCCACTACGAGCTAAGGCTGACAGCCGATCTGAGCCGGCGACTAACAAAATTATTGAGCGAACTTGACCAGTTGGTGTCCGAGAGTGAACGCAAGCGGCGGGGTGCGCCGTGGGCCTTGACAATTGTTCTGGCACCGGTAGGCGTACGTGGAGGGTGACCAGGATGGTGGGCGTGAAGACGCTCTTCATCGAGCCGGGGAGCCCTTAGAGGGTGTTATGCACTTCCGGCCACATGTCGTGCGAGCATGAGGCAGGCGAAGACGACGAGGTGGAGGCCGGCGAGGGTGGTGGGCAGGCGTTCGTAATCCTTCGCTAGGCGTCGGAAGCGGGCG
>JBJXFQ010000109.1:0-21599 GCA_046155605.1 Phycisphaerales bacterium | reverse complement strand
CGCCCGCTTCCGACGCCTAGCGAAGGATTACGAACGCCTGCCCACCACCCTCGCCGGCCTCCACCTCGTCGTCTTCGCCTGCCTCATGCTCGCACGACATGTGGCCGGAAGTGCATAACACCCTCTAGCGGGCCATTCGTCGCACGCCGCCGACGGCTCTGGCGAGGGGATTGTCGAGGAAACCGCCGCGTTCGACGACTTCCTGAGCGGGTGCGGCGGGGTCATGCCGCGCCGCGGTGTTGACGGTCGCCGGGGCGGGAGTCGGGGCGGGGGCGTGTGAGGCGGCTGGAGCAGCGCCACCGAAAGAGACTTGCAGGTCGGCGACGATGCGCATGCCGAGGGTCTCGGCGAGGACGTGCCGCACCTGTTCCATGGATTCGGGGGTCGGCGGGATGCCGGAGCGCTGGTCGCTGGCGAGTCGAGCGACGATCTCGCGCCAGACTTGTTCGGCAAGGCTGGAGCGGACCTCTTCGGCGAGTTTGGCGACGCGCGGGCGAAGGATCTGTTCGACGTATTCCTCGTAATAGGGCAGTTGGGCTCGTGTCGGCTGGCTCATCGCGATTCTCCTCGTGTTGCGATCGATCAAACAGACACCATCGCCGCGCCTCCTGCCACATATCGCGCGCGATCCGTCTGCCGCGTTGACGGATGTGCCGCCAGCGACCGGCCCGAGAACTACTTCTTCTCGGCCTTGAGCGCCGCGACCTCGGCCTCGGTCATGCGACGAACGGACTCAATGGTGATGGCCTTGACCGGGACATCGCCGTGACCGTTTCGCGTTCCAACATCGACGGCCTTGATTTTGTCGACGGTTTCCATGCCCTTGACGACTTTGCCGAAGACGGCGTAGCCGGCACCGTCGCGCGGCTGGTCGAGGCCGGCGTTGTCGGCGACGTTGATGAAGAACTGGGCCTTGGCGGAGTCGGGCTGATAGCCCACGCGGGCCATGGCGATCGAGCCGCGTGAGTTTTTGAGCCCGTTCTGCCACTCGTTCTTGATGCCCTCGCCCGACTGCTTCTCTTTCATGTCGGCGGTGAAGCCGCCTCCCTGGATCATGAAGTTCGAGATGACGCGGTGGAAGATGGTGCCGTCGTAGAACTTCTTGTCGGTGTAAGCGAGGAAGTTTTTGACGGTGATCGGTGCCTTCTCCTGGTTGAGTTCGAGCGAGATATCACCCATCGAGGTCTTCATCTGGACGTACACGATTTTCTCCGTGGTTGCCGGTGGCTCGGTCGGCTTGGCGGGAGTCGCGGCCTCTTGTCCGAACGCCGCCGATGCCATGGCCAAGACCGCACCGAGAATTGCCAACGCCTTCATTGATCGTCCTCCGCGCCGGCGGGTCTGCCGCGGCGCTCATTGCCCATATTGCCATTATAGGGACTCGTCCGTCGTCTCGGAGCCTCCGACGAGCCTATCCCCACCAGGACCAACTCGCGCCGGCGACGGCATTGCTGACGACGATGAGGACGAGCAAGCAAAGCACCGGATCAAGCAGGCGCTCGTCGCCCATTCGGCGCGATCCGAGCAAGAGTGCGCCGATTCCGAGTTGGACGGCCACGACGATGAGAAAGCCCTTGGAGCCGACCGTCCAGGGCGTGGGGAACCGCTCGTGGAGCATGTGCGAGGTCCAGCCGGCTGCGGCCAGCGGCGTGCCCTTGACGACCATGACGACGCGTTCGGTGACGGGGAGTTCGGCGCTCTTGGGCACGAGGTAGTGGACTTGTGCCGCGGCCACGCAGGCACCAATGATCGCCTGGATGCCCAAGCCCTGGGCCGCGGCGAGAAGCCAGGTCCGCGGGCCGGACCACATGAGGGTGAGGGACGCGGCGACGAACAGAAGGCCGAGCGTGGTCAGGGTGGTGTCCAAGGCGCACTCTCCTCCCGCTGCACGATCGACCGGATTGGAGCGTGACCGGGGTTGCCCGGGCTTTGCCACCGCTAGACTTGGGCGACTCTGCGGGTCGCGCACGGCGGCGCGCGTCCGCAAACCACGGAGCCACGATGTTCGAGCGACTCTCCGAGAGCTTTGGCGACCTGTACCGGCGACTCTCCGGGAAGGGGGCCATCACCGAAACCAACGTCCAGGAAGCGATGGCCGACGTGCGTGCGGCGCTGCTCGAGGCGGACGTCAACGCGGACGTGGTCAACGACTTCACCAAGGGTGTGCTCGCCGATTCGGTGGGAACGAGGGTGACGAAGAGCCTCAAGCCCGGCGACGAGATGATCGGGATCGTCTATCGCCGGCTCGTCGATCTGCTGGGCGGGGCCGCGCCACTTTCTGGCGAGAGGCTTGGAGAGTTGACGCAGGAGGCGGCGCAAACGATCGGCGTCGAGTTGCCGTCGGTTCCGGTTCCCGAGCCGGGCATCATGCGAGTCTCGCCCGGGCCGACGATCGTGATGATGTGCGGGCTCCAGGGATCGGGCAAGACGACGACGTGCGGGAAACTGGCGGCGTATCTGAAGAAGCGCGGGCGATCGGTGATGCTGGCGGCCGCCGACTTGCAGCGCCCGGCAGCCGTGGAGCAGTTGGAGACGATCGCCAAGCAGGTAGAGACGGAGCAGTCGGGCGGGGCGGGGGTGACGTTTTACAGCGAGCCTGACAAGGTCGCGGCGTATGGGCAGGCGATGGGCGTGGCTGTGGGGGTCTGCCAGCGGGCGGTGACGGCGGCACGCAAGGCCGGGGTGGACACGCTGATCCTCGACACCGCGGGCCGCCTGCACGTCAATGACGATCTGATGAACGAGTTGGCGGCGATCGATCGAACGCTGCACCCGCACCAGATTTTCCTGGTCGTGGACGCGATGACGGGCCAGGACGCGATGGTCTCGGCGAAGGCGTTTCACGAGCGGCTCAAGGTCGATGGACTGGTGCTGACGAAGTTCGACTCGGACACGCGTGGCGGGGCGGCGATCTCGGCGCGGGCCGTTACCGGCGCGCCGATCCGGTTCGTGGGCGTGGGCGAGAAACTGGACGCGATCGAGGAGTTTCACGCGGAGCGGATGGCGGGGCGGATCCTGGGCATGGGCGACGTGGTCTCGCTCGTCGAGCGTGCGCAGGAGCAGGTCTCCGCCGACGAGGCCGCGAAACTCGAGGCGAAACTGGCGCGCGGCGAGATGTCGATGGAGGACTTCCTCGGGCAACTTCGCGCGCTGCGGCGGATGGGCCCGCTGAAGCAACTGATGGGCCTGATTCCGGGCGTCGGTGCCGCGCTCAAGGGAGTGCAAGTCGATGACAAGCAGTTGGATCGGGTCGAGGCGATCATCCACTCGATGACGAAGAAGGAGCGCGACAAGCCCGACCTCATCGATCACTCACGCCGCCGGCGCATCTCGGCGGGGTCGGGCACCAAGCCGGATGACGTGAGCCTCCTCGTCAAGCAGTTCCAGACGATCAGCAAACTCAGCAAGGGCATGGCCGGGATGAGCGCCGCGGCGAAAGTCAAGGCTGTCCGCGAGTTAGGCTCGGGCGGCATGGAAGGACTGGTTCCGGGCCTGAGCGGCATGCCGGGCCTCGGATCCAAGGGCTCCACGCGAACCGCCAGTGTCAAAGATCGCTTCAAGAAGCGGAAGAAGTAAAGTGCGGAATCAGGAGGGGGAGATGCGATGGCCGACCAGAATCAGATCGGACAACTCACGCCGCACGAGGACGAGGAGTTCGTCTCGCAAACGGTGTACCTGAGCGGCCACGCGTACCGTCGCTGCCACTTTGATCGTTGCACGTTTGTCGTAACGAACATGCCGTTCGTCATGACGGAGAACCGCATCGTCGCGTGCAACTGGCGCATCGAGTGCGACGTGCTGTGGGGCGATCCGAATACCCGCTCGAACCTCCGCCGACTCCTCGATGCCATCGACGGGGCGATGGATGAGTTGGGCATGCCGCCGCGCTGATCGACGCGAGCGAGCCGATTTGCGACTCGACCGCGCCGTTCAATGCCATGCATTCGAAGTCGCGTGTGGCACGATCGCGGCACGCGGGCAGGAAGGGCGACATCGTGCCTACGGACATGCCGCGGCAAACTTGTTGAGGAAGCACGTGAAGTCGTTGACGTTCAAGACCGGCGGGGTGGTGCTGCTGTCGCAGTTCGCATAGGGGCTGCCCGCCGCATAGCGGTTCAGAAAGCACGTAAAGTCGTTCACGTTCAGCACCGGGGGCGTCGTCGAGCAGTCGCAGTTGGCATAACAGACCGTCAAAGACGCGGGGTTGCTGATCACGCTCCCACAGGCCAGGGCATTGATGATGATGCATCGATACCGGGCGACCGCGGACATGTCGATGCCCGTGATCGTGAGCACGGGGCTTGCGGTACCGGCGGCCACGGCGTTGCCGCCGTTGATCGTGCCGTCGGCCAAGTCCGCCCAGTCGTTGCTTCCAGAGGGTGCGGCCTCGATCTGCCAGCGGTACGCGAAGGGCCCCGCGCCCGCGCCGGCCACGCCGAAGACCGCCGACCCGCCGGGGCACGTCGAGGCATTGACCGGTTGCGTCGCAATCGTGGGGGCCGTGCCCGATCCCTGCGTGCAAAGCGTCAGACGAACCCGCGCCGGATCGCGCGGCACTCGCAGGTCGGACACCGCTACGACGCCGTCAGACTCCGCGATCGAGGTTCCGGTTTGGCGCACGGCGTTGGTCACCGCGTCCCTGGCGACCCAGGTGACCAGCGTGCCGGCGGCCGGGCTAAAGGCGGCGGTCTTCCGAGGCGCGAGGTCCGTCGTGATCTCGGCGACGCCGGCGTTGTCCACGGGCGTGGCCGAGAGCCCGGTCAGGTAGGCCGTGCAGGCCCAACTCGACGCGGTGTCCACGATGGTCGCGCCATCCCACTCGCAGAATCCGGACCAGGTGCCCCATGCGTCGCCCAGATTGGGGTCTCCCGGACCGGGATCGGGCTGACGGCCGGCGAGGATCATGTCGTGATCGGTGTTGAAGAAAGCGGGGTACGACTGGCTTGCGCGATAGGTGTCGGCGAGGTATTGCGCGCTGGGGCGAAGCGTCTTGCTGCCGCCGATGGGCGCGGGCGGCACGATCCACTGCGCAATATCTGGCCCGGGGCTGGCGTTCTCGATGCCCCAGTATTCGACGCCGTGCTCGCGCTCATCCCACGAGATCATCGGTCCCATGCGAGTGGCCTCGATCGCATCGACCGACGCGCGCTGCACGGCCGTCCACGTCGCCGAGCCCTTCACGTCTCGCTTGCCGTAATAGAAGCGAGTCACCGGCCAATCTCGCTCGGTGGCAGAGATCCGCGTGGAGGGCGTGAAGACGTCGGTGACACCCAGGGTGCCGATGCCCGGCACGGAAAGGTTGGTGGGGAGGTTCTGGTCCCAGTTGCCGCGGAGGAAGTTGTCCTCGGTGCCTTTCATGGTAAAGTCGCCGGGGTAGCAATACGCGACGGCGGCGCTGAATCGCCTGGGAGTCAGGCGGCTCAGGTGCGACGCGCCGCGCGCGCCGTTGCTATGGCCGATCAACGCCACGCGATCGGGGTCGATGGGCTGCGGCGTGCCAGGGCCTTGGAGCCAGTCCAGGATCCAGTTCACGCGCCGCTGGACGTAGTTGATAACGACATCCGAGTTCGGCGGAGCGACGCGAGGTGCCGCGTTGAATGGATCGAGGTTCGTGGTATAGCCGAACCAACCCGTGGTCATGATCACGAGGTCGCTCTCGATGCGCACGTAGATGCTGTCGTCGGGCGAGACGACGATGCCGTTGGAGAGGCCGAGCGTCAGGTTGGCGCGGGCGGGCTCGCCCGGGCGGAAGAGGTTGTAGTGGTCGCCACCGCCGTGGAGCGCCAAGACACAGGGCACAGGCGTCGCCGGCAGCCCGGCGGGCGGGCGGGTGATGGTAAAGACGTGCGGGACGCCGTTCTTATTGCGATTGCCAAAGACCGGGACGTCCGGGCGTGCGTCATTGGGGTCGAGCCGCCCGTCTCCCCAGACGACGTATGCGGCAGAGGGGAACCCGCCGGGCGTGGTGTCGTTGAACTGCCAGTGGGGCCGCACGGGATCGTTCACGGGGTCGTAGGCGAAGGCCGTCGCGGCGCTATTGACCGCGTTGACGATGGTTGCGCCCGTGTCCACGACGGCGAAGAATCGGTTGCCAGCCGCGTGGGGCGTGTAGGCGAAGGCACCCTCGTCAGGGGCGAGTCGGTATGTGCCGCCGCCGGGGGTGGGCACGAGCAATCGGGCATTGGGAGCCAGTTCCGTCAGACGGCGACCGGTGTACTCCGGGAAGAAGAGGCGACCCTCCTGCGACATGGCCGCGGTGGAAACCTGGGCTGCCGCGGACGAATAGACCTCGACGGTGTCCGTTGGCGCGGCGGGCGGCGCGGGGAACTGCCAGACCACGAATACCTGCCCCTCGGCGTACCACGCGCGCACATTGAACGGCTGGGCCTGGGTGAAGTTCGCCGCGGCCGCGATAAGCCCGGCGGCGAGCATGGCGCGGGGCCGTCGGCTGCGCGAGGCGGCCCGTGAGGAGGTGTGGTTGGAATCGGGGCGACTCCCCGACACGCGATCGATGACGGTTGAACACATCTCGGACTCTCCTTCGTAAAGCAATCCTAAAGCAGAACAGCGAAACGCGATGACGGAATCCGCAGGAATCCAGCGCTAAGAACGCACGCGCGTCGTGGATCGCGTCATGCACCGACAGAAGGCGTCACACGGCAAGCACCATCGGTTCGCTTTCTCCCCGAGATGGCCCATCGGTCGGCTGCTTCGCCGCAGATTTCGTCGCGCGGGCGATGCGGATGGGCGTGTGGATCGCTCCGGGTGTTCGAGCAGGCGATGTGGGCTCACGAAGCGCGCGCCCGATGCGCTGGGCACGACCACACGGCGCTCGCGCGTGACGACGATCGGCGCGACGAAACAGAACCGTCCGGACGGTTGACTCCGACCGTCTGGACGGTATTGTTCGGGCCATGGCACACGAGAGCGCGACCGCGCTGCGAGACCGGATGCTGGATGCCGCCGAGGCTGTGGTGGTGCGGCAGGGGATCGCGAACCTGACGCTCGAGGCCGTCGCCGCCGAGGCCGGGATGAGCAAGGGCGGCTTGCTGCACTACTTCCCGAACAAGGACAGCCTCGTCGAGGCGCTGGTGATTCGATGCGCGGAGTACTGGCGTGAGGGCTCGGCGGAGGCGTATGAGGCCGCGCCCGCCGGACCCGGTCGAATGGCTCGGGCGCTGCTGGCGCACCTCGCGGACGAGGAGGGCTGGACAGAGCAGTGCCAGCGGAGTTCCTCGGCGGCGTTCGCCGCGTTGGCGCAGAATCCGCGGCTGATCGAGCCGATGCGAGCGGTCTATACCGAGTTGCGGCAGCGAGTGGCGGACGATGGACACCTGAGCGGCGTCAGCGAGACGATCCTCGTCGCCATGGATGGGCTGTGGCTCAATCGTGTGTTGGGCCTCGCGCCGGTCGACAAGCAGCGAATGGACCGCATTCGTCGAACGCTGGAAACGATGCTCCAACTCCCGGCAACGCTCGGAGAGCACGCGACGAAGGCCAAACCTGGCGCAGCGCCACGTTCGCGTCGCGCGGCATCGGTGCCCCGTTCAAAGCCAGTGAGGAGATCACGATGAGTCGATCATGGGTCATCGGCACGGTGGTGGTGGTCGCTCTGGTCGTCGGGGCCGGCTTGGTCACGATGAACCTGCTCAAAGCGAAGCCGGGAGCGCCCGAGGCCGGGGGGTTCGAGCCCGCGGAGGCCGCGGAACTCGTGGCTGCCAAGGAAATTCCATGGCAGGCGACGGCCGATCTTGTGGGCACCGTCATCGCGATGCGTTCCGTGCTCGTCCGCAATGAACTGTCGGGCGTGGTGCGGGAGGTTGGGTTTCAATCGGGCGACATCGTCGAGCAGGGACAAGTGATCCTGCGTCAGGACGACACGACGGAGCGCGCCGACCTCGAGGCCGTCAAGGCGGCGGTGCGGGTCGCCGAGGCCAACATCGCGCAGGCCGATTCGCAGATCAAGCTGGCGGAGGCGGAGCTGGCGCGGTTCACGGGCGTGCAGTCGCGCGCGATCGCCGAGGTTGATCTCGATCGCGCTCGCACCAAACTTGATACGACTCGCGCCGATCGTGGCCGCTGGGTCGCCGAGGTGGACCAGGCCAAGGCTCGCGTCGCGCAGGTCGAGGCAAGACTGGCGAAAATGTCGATCAAGGCACCCTTCCGCGCGCGAGCGGGGCTTCGAACGGTGCATGAGGGCCAATACCTCGCCGAGGGCGCGGACGTGGTTGCGCTGCAGGAACTGACCGACGATATCTACCTCGACTTTGCGATCCCGCAGGAATACGCGCCGCGCGTCAAGCCCGGCACCACGGTCATGGCCAAGGCCGACATGCTCGGGGCCGAGCCTGTGAAGATCACCGTCGTGGCGTCCGATGCGATCGTCAACAACCAGACCCGCAATCTGCGTGTGAGGGCGCTCGTCAAGAACCCGGGCGGAGTGCTCGTGCCGGGGATGTCGGTGCAAGTCCGCGTGCCCATCGACGCGCCAAAGACCCTCGTGGCAGTGCCCACCACGGCGGTCCGCCGCGCGGCCTACGGCAACTCGGTGTTTCTCATCTCGCCCGATGAAAAGGGGGAGGGAATGCGAGCCCGTCAGAAGTTCGTTTCGCTGGGCGAGACCGTCGGCGAACAGGTGATCGTGCTCGACGGGCTGAAGGTCGGCGATCGAATCGCGGCTGCGGGATCGTTCAAACTGCGCGACGGCGTGAAGGTCTTGGAAGGCCCGCCTGGGGGCGCGCCGGGTGGTCCGCCTGGGGCGAGCGGCCCGTCAGGCCCGGGCGGTGCAACGGGACCAGCCGGCGCATCGGGGCCTGGTCCCGAGGCCTCGACCAAGGCGGCGACCGGCGGCGGTTGAGACCAACTACTTACTACAGGCTTGAGCGACGCGGGCACGCGGCAGCGGTGAAACGCGGAAGTTGAATGGCGGAGCAGCGCCGCATGGCGCGGGAGTCGAGCGTGCGATCCTTCACAGACATCTTCATCAAGAAGCCCGTTCTCGCGATCGTGATCAACCTGATCATCCTCGCCATCGGTTGGCGGTCGATCGACGCGCTGGCGGTGCGCCAGTATCCGAGGCTCGAATCCAGCGCCATCGTGATCACCACGGTCTACGTCGGCGCCAGCGCCGAGACGGTGCGCGGGTTCATCACCACCCCCATCGAGCAGGCGGTCTCCGCGATCGATGGCATCGACTACATCGAGAGCGCCAGCCGATCGAGCGTCAGCACCGTCACGGTGCGGCTGCGCCTCAACCACGACAGCAACGATGCGCTCGCCGAGATCAGCGCCCGTCTGAACCAGGTCCGCAGCCGACTGCCCGCCGATGCCGAGGCGCCGGCCGTTGACATCCAGCGCACGGACAAGCCCTACGCGACGTTCTACATCAGTTTCACGACTCAGCAACTCAGCCTCATGCAACTCGACGACTTTCTGGTTCGCGAGGTGCAGCCCGAGTTGCAGACCATCCCCGGCGTGCAGCGGGTCGGGGTCGAAGGCCCGCGCGAACTGGCGATGCGAATCTGGCTCGACACGACGAAGATGGAAGGCCTCGATGTGACGCCCGCCGAGGTGTGGGACGCGCTGGGTCGGAATAACTTCCTTGCCGCGGTCGGCAAGACCAAGGGCCGCGACGTCCAGATCGACCTCCTGACGGACACGGACCTCAAGTCGACCATCGAGTTCGAGAATCTGATCGTCCGCGAACGCGAGGGCACGCTGGTGCGCCTGCGCGACATCGCCCGCGTCGAACTCGGGAGCGAGGAGCCCACGGGCGAGGCTGGGTTCAACGGCAAGCCCGCAATGTGGCTCTCGGTCTGGCCGCTGCCCCGCGCCAATGAACTCGAGGTCGCCGCGCTGCTCAAGAAGCGAATCGAGGAGGTCCGCCCGTCGCTCCCGGCCGGAGTCGAAATGACGCTCGCCTACGACGGCACGTACTACATGGATCACGCGATCCAGGAGATCACTCGAACGCTTGCCGAGACCATCGGCATCGTCGCCCTCGTCGTCTTCCTTTTCATGGGCTCGCTTCGCACCGTGCTGGTTCCGCTCGTGGCCATGCCCGTCTCTCTCGTGGGTGCGTGCGTCGCCATGCTCCTCTTCGGCTTCTCGCTCAACCTGCTGACGATCCTCGCGATCGTGCTCTCCGTCGGCCTCGTCGTTGACGACGCCATCGTCATGGTCGAGAACGTCGAGCGGCATATCCGCGAGGGCAAGAGCAAGATCGACGCCGCCCTCATCGGCGCGCGCGAACTCTTTGCGCCGGTCATTTCCATGACCATAACACTCGCCGCGGTCTATACGCCCATCGGCTTCCAGAGCGGGCTCACCGGCATGCTCTTCCGCGAGTTCGCGTTCACGCTCGCCGCTGCGGTGGTCATCTCCGGCATCGTCGCCGTCACGCTCTCGCCCATCATGAGCGCGTGGATGGTCCCGGCGGGGGGCAAAGAAGGCCGATTCACGCGCTTCGTCAACCATCTCTTTGACCGCCTGCGCAACGGCTATCAGTTCGTGCTCGGAGGCGTCCTCCGCGTGTGGTGGCTCGTGGTCATCGCGTCTATGGCGGCCTGCCTCACCGCGGCCCCGCTCTACCAGCGCTCGAAAAAAGAACTCGCGCCGACCGAGGACGAGGGCATTGTCTTCGCCTTTGTGCAGACCGCGCCCGATGCGACGCTTGAGTACACGGTCCGCGGCTTCAAGAAGGTCGCCGACGCGTTCATGT
Organism: Phycisphaerales bacterium; assembly: GCA_046155605.1. Taxonomy (GTDB): domain Bacteria; phylum Planctomycetota; class Phycisphaerae; order Phycisphaerales; family UBA1924; genus JAEUIZ01. The sequence goes on along the minus strand of JBJXFQ010000109.1, from coordinate 10,879 downwards.
CCGTCAAGGAAGCACGATTCTTCTTCCAGATCGCCGACCTCGCGATGGGCGGCGGCTTCGGCGGCATCCAGACCGTCGACTGGGACAAGCGCGACCGCACCACCGAGCCGATCCAGGGCGAGGTGATCGGTAATCTGATGCAAATTCCAGAACTCCGATCCATCGCGATCCGTCCCGCACCGCTGCCTGGCGCTGGTCAGTTCGATGTCGAACTGATGGTCACGAGCGCCGAAGAAGCCCCGCAGATGGAGCAGTGGATCAACCAGATCATCGGCGCGGGCTACGCCAGCGGGAAGTTCGTTTATGTTGATTCCGACCTCAAGATCGACCTGCCGCAGACGCGCATCGAGATCGACCGCAAGCGCGTCGCCGACCTCGGGCTTGATATGGCCGACGTCGGCCGCGACCTCGCGGTGCTGCTGTCGGGCGGCTATGTCAACCGCTTCAACTATGCGGGCCGAAGTTACAAGGTCATCCCTCAGGTGAGCGACGAGCAGCGCCGCACGCCCGAGCAACTGCTCGAACTCAAGGTCCGCACCCGCGACGGCGGCTCCGTCTCCCTCCGTTCCCTCGTCACGCTACGAACCGAAACCGTCCCTCGCGTCCTCACTCGCTTCCAGCAGCGCAACAGCGCCAAGGTCTATGGCGTCGTGGCACCGGGTGTGACCAAGGAAGAGGCTCTGAGCGCGCTCGAAACCGCGGCCAAGCAGATCGTCCCGCCGGGCTACGCGATCGACTACGCCGGCGAGAGCCGCCAGATGCGCACCGAGGGCGCGACGCTCCTTTCGACGCTCGGCTTCGCGATCGGGCTGATCTATCTCGTGCTCGCCGCTCAGTTCGGGAGTTTCCGCGACCCCTTCATCGTGCTGCTGGGCTCGGTCCCGCTCGCGCTCACCGGCGCGCTCGTCTTCACCGCCAGCGGCGCGACCACCATCAACATCTACTCCCAGGTCGGCCTCATCACCCTCGTCGGGCTGGTCGCGAAGAACGGCATCCTCATCGTCGAGTTTGCGAACCATTTGCAGGAGCAGGGCCTGAGCAAGCGAGAGGCCGTGAAGCAGGCGGCGGCCACCCGCCTCCGCCCCATCCTCATGACATCCGCCGCCACGGTGTTCGGCCATTTCCCGCTCGTGCTCGTCAGCGGCGCGGGAGCCGAGGCACGCAACAGCATCGGCATCGTTCTCGTCAGCGGCATGGCGATCTCAACGATCTTCACGCTCTTCGTCGTGCCGTCGATCTACGTCCTTCTCGCCGGTCGGCGTTCGCCAAACCCGCACATCGAGCCGGAAGAGTCCGAGGTCGCTGATTCGCCGGCGCTCGCAACCGCCACCGCATAGACCGACCACGGAACTCACATGATCCACCGCAACTGCATCGCTCTGGTCGCGCTTCTTGCGCTTGCTGGCTGCACGGTCGGGCCGAAGCACTCGCCGCCGCAGACAAAGACGCCGTCGGCTTGGCCCGCTGCGCTTGAAGCGGGGCTGACCACGGACGCGCCCGATCTCCACGAATGGTGGCGCGGGTTTAGCGACCCCATGCTCGACAGCCTGGTTGATCGCGCGCTCGCCGGGAGCCTCGATCTTCGAGAGGCCGCGGCACGCGTCCGCGAGGCCCGCGCCCTCCGCGGCATCTCCGCCGCCGATCGGCTTCCCTCTGTCGATGTCAACGGCGCGGCGTCGTACTCGCGCGCCAGCAAGAACAGTTTCGGCGGCCCGGGCGGACCGCCCGGTGAGGAGTCCGATCTCTACGACATCGGCTTCGACGCCACCTGGGAGGTCGATCTCTTCGGACGTGTGCGGCGCTCGGTCGAGGCAGCGGATGCCGACGTCGACGCCGCCGAGGAATCTCGTCGTGATGCAAAGGTGGTCCTCGTCGCTGAGGTCGCCCGTAACTACGCCGAGTATCGATCGGCCCAGACCCGCCTGGGCATCGCGCACGAAAACGTCCGCATCCAGCGGGACACGCTCGACCTCTCGCGCGATCGCCTCCGAGCGGGCCTCTCGAGCGAACTTCAGGTCGCGCAGGCCACGGCCCTGCTCGAGACCACGCGGGCGCAGATTCCACTGCTCGTCACATCACTTCGTGCCGCCGAGTTCCGACTCGACATCCTCCTGGGCCAGCAGCCCGGCACGCTCGCGCCGGACCTTGCGGCGATTGCGCCGGTGCCTCCAGCGCCCGCTGTTTCTCCGATCGGCATGCCCGCGGAACTGCTGCGGCGCAGGCCCGACATCCGCCGTGCGGAGCGTTCCATCGCCGCGGCCACGGCCCGCATCGGTGCCGCCACCGCCGACCTCTATCCGCGGCTCACACTCAGCGGCTCATTCGGCCTCGAGAGCGGTGAACTGGGCACGCTCTTCGAGGGCGACAGCCGCACCTGGAGCGCCGGCCCACTGGCGGTGCGCTGGCCTGTCTTCGACGCCGGGCGAATCCGTAGCAACATTCGCGTGCAGGAGGCCAGACAGGAGCAGGCCGTCGTCGCCTACGAGCGTGCCGTGCTCCAGGCCTATGAGGAAGTCGCCAACGCGCTCGTCGAGTACGCGCGCGTCCGTGAGCGTCGCGATTCCCTCGCCCGCGCCGTCGACGCCGACAAACTCGCGGTCGAACTGGCGAATGACTTGTGGACTCGTGGGCTGACCGACTTCGTCAACGTGCTCGATACGCAGCGGGCGCTCTTCCTCCTCCAGGACCAACTCGCGCAGAGCGATGCCGCGATGACCACCAGCCTCGTCGCCCTCTATAAAGCCCTCGGCGGCGGGTGGGAGAACGGCGACTCGGCGTTGCCAGGCGAAGCGGCGGTCGCGCAGTAGATGTGCCTCTCTCGTTGGCGGAGAGCGCGAGGAGGCAGAGCCAGGGAGCGGTCGCTTCAAGAAATTCCCCCGCGCTTCACGTCGCGCCGTCCAGCCTCACACGCTTCGTTTGAGCACCAGCAGCGTCACGTCATCGGGCCAGTCGCGGGTCGCAAAGTCATCGAGTTGCTCGATGATCCGATCGCAGACCTTGGCAGCCGGCGAACCGGGAAGCGACGCGAGCAGTTCCGCGAGGCGTTCCTCCCCAAACATTGGTCCCCCAGGTCGTCGCGCGTCCGGGACGCCGTCGGTGAACATCACGACCATGTCGCCTGGCGCGAGCGACTCCTCGGCCTCCTCCCACGATTGGTCACCAAGAACGCCGACGACCGTGCCCGTGACCTTGCCGAACTGCCGCACGCCCCCGTCGGCGGAGAGCACATAGGGCCGCGGGTGGCCGCCGTTGGCGTAGATCATACGCCCTGTGCTCGGCTCAAAAAAGGCTACGATGAGCGTGAGGAACAGGCCCCGCGTGTTCTCGACCTCGAGTGTTCGATTGGCCTCGTCGAGCAGCGATGCCGGTGAATGGCCATTGAGCGCAAGGTTGCGTACGACGGTGCGTGCGACCGCCATGAACAGCGCGGCGGGCACGCCCTTGCCGCAGACATCCGCGATGATCAGCGCTAGCCGGCCGTCGGGAAGGAAGAAAAAATCGTAGAAATCGCCGGCCACTCGCCGCGCGGCCCCGTTGAAGGCGTGCAGGTCGAACTCGCGTCGCTCAGGGAACGGCGGAAAGACCCTCGGCAGCAGCGAGCGCTGGATATCGCGGGCGATGCGAAGTTCGCTCTCGACGCTCTCGAGCGCCCTTGTTTCGTGCGTCAGCGTTTCGACCTGCGCCCGCAGTCGGCCCACCATCGTATTGAACGCCCGGCCCAGGTCGCCGATCTCGTCACGGCCCCGAGCGGCGACGCGCGGCGCATCGAGCCCGCCCGAGCCCAGCACCCGCACCGCCTCCGCGAGCCGCTCGATCGGGCGAGTCAGCCAGACGCCGATGGAGAGGATGATGCCGACCACGGCGACGCTCAATCCCAGGGCGATCATCGCCCGCTGACGGGTCTGCAGGTACACCGGGCCCATCACGCTCGCCTCATCGACGAGCGTCCCGAACGACCATCCGGTCGACCGGATCGGCGTGTACGAGATCAGCACGGGCGCTCGTGCCGCATCGGGAGACAGGATTCGCTCCGTCGCGGTGCGCCCCGAGGTCATGCGTCGGCCCAGGTCCGCGAAATCAGGGCGACCGAGCCGCTCGCCCAGCGAGGCGGCCGTCTCGTGCATGATGAGTTGCGGGTCACGCCACGAGACGAGCGTGCCCCTGCGGCTGAGGATCATCGTCCATACGTCGCCCGAATGCATCGTTCCCGCGAACTCTTGGAGGTCCTCGAGTTTCACGTCGATGTTAACGGTCCCACGGAACGTGCCGTCGCGGAAGAACGGCGCGACATAGGTACACATGATGACGTTTCCCGCGCCCTCGTCGAAAAAGGGTTCGGTCCACATCGCCTTCCCGGAGTTTCGAGGTCCGTTGAACCACTCCCACTTCGGCTCCGTGTAATCATACGCGTCGGCCACGTCCATCCGCAGCAGGCCGTCCGCGCCGCGTCCCGGCTCGCTCCCGACACCCTTGTAGACGTACGGAGCAAACAGGCGACGTCCGGGATCGAACGAGAGGGGCTCGAACGCGATGCACGATCCGTAGATCAAGGGCGATTGCCCGACATTGCGACGCAGGATCTCGTAGAGTTCGGCCTCCGGGACGATTGGGTGCGTATCAAGAAACAACGCCGTCGAACGCGCCACCTGGGCGAGGAGTTGGAGTTGCGTCTCGAATCGGGCCGCGTGATATTGCGACTCCTTGGAGAGGTACGCCTCGGTGCGTCGCAGCGCTTCCTTCCGTTGCACGCGGAAATCGAGAAGCACCGACATCGCCGCGAGCACGAGCAGCGGCGCTCCGATTCCGAGCATCAACTTCCGACGAATGCCCCAGCGCATGAGCGGAGCGTAGCCGCGGGCCCCCGGCGGGTTCTGCCGATCATGCTCACGCGGAGCGCCGTCGCTCATGCCCCGGTTCATTTCGACCGAGTATCAATGTCATCTCGACCGGTCGACTTCCGGGCGTATCGCACCGCGCCGAGCCGCTCTCCATCCGCCGCAATCGGTGCGTTGATACCATCGCCCCCGCCGTGGAGTTGCGACGATGAGCCCGGAGCGCGCGTATGACGAACTGATCCGCCGATCGCGCGAGATGAGCGTCTTCGCCTCCTGCGCGGACCTTCTCGAATGGGACGAGGAAACCTTTATGCCGCCCGGCGCGGTGGCGCATCGAGGCGAGCAACGAGCCGCCCTGGCCGGGCTTCTGCACGATCGCACTGTGGACCCGCGCTGGAACGATCTTCTCGCCGCCGCAGAGGCCTCTTCGCTCGTCGCCGATTCGGATTCTCCCGTCGCGGCCAATGTGCGCGAACTTCGCCGTGAGCACGATCGCCAAGCGCGGCTCCAGCGCCGATTGGTCGAGGAGCGTGCCCGCGTCACGACGATTGCCCAGCGCGCCTGGGTCGACGCGAGAGAGGAGTCCGATTTCTCGCGCCTTCTCCCACACCTTGAGCAGATCGTCGCCCTCGCCCGCGAAGAGGCCGCTGCATCGGGCCGCCCAGGGCCTGCGTATGACGCCCTACTCGACCACTACGAGCAGGGTGCCAGCGGCAAGGCGCTTGCCACGCTCTTTGAAAGTCTCGGCAGTGCGCTGCGACCGCTCGTTCAGGCGATCGCCGCTCGCCGCAAATCCCGTGCCGCGTTCCTCAAGCGTGAGTTCCCCGTCGATCGTCAGCGACTCTTCGCGCAGGCTGTCGCCGCCTCTGTCGGCTTTGACCTCGAGCGAGGGCGGCTCGACGTCGGTGCTCATCCGTTCTGCATCGCGCTCGGCCCGAGCGACACCCGCATGGCCGTGCGATTCTCCGAACGCTCGCTCGCCCAGGGCCTTTTCTTTCTCCTCCACGAGGTCGGCCACGGGCTCTACGAACAAGGCCTCGACCCCGCGCACGTCGGCACTCCCATGGGCCGGCCCGCGTCCATCGGCATCCATGAGAGCCAGGCGCGGCTGTGGGAGAACCAGATCGGTCGCGGCCTGCCGTTCTGGAAGCACTTCTTCCCAAGGCTCAGGAGCGTTTTCCCGGAGTCTCTCGGCACCGTCCGAGTCGATGCCTTCCACGCCGCGATCAATCGCGTCGAGGTCACCACGCTGCGAGCCCAGGCCGACGAACTAACGTACAACCTCCATATCTGGGTCCGCTTCGAACTCGAGCGCGACATGGTGGACGGGCGGCTGCTGCCGCGCGATCTGCCCGAGGCCTGGCGCGCCGCCTATCGCGCTCGCCTGGGCGTCGAGCCCGCTTCCGACGCCGACGGCTGCCTCCAGGATGGGCACTGGGCCGAGGGTCTACTCGGGTACTTCCCGACGTACACGCTCGGCAACGTCTACGCGGCGCAGATGCTGGCCGCCGCTCGGTCTGCCATCCCCGACCTCGATGACACCATGTCGCGGGGCGATTTCGCTCCCCTGCTCGCGTGGTTGCGGACCAACGTGCATGGGCATGGGCAGCGATTCGTGCCGGCGCGACTCATCGAGCGGATCGCGGGCGGGCCACCCGACCATCGGCCGCTCGTCGCCGCACTCGATGACAAGTACCGCGCGCTCTACGCGCTCTGATGCCCGTGGCTTCCGCCGTTCGTATCCTCACACCATGATCGACCTTCGCGGCCGGCCCATCGCCATCACCGGTGCATCATCAGGCATCGGGCTCGCCACCGCGATGGCCTGCGCGCAGGCCGGGATGCCCGTGGCGGTGGCGGCGCGACGCATCGAGCGGCTTGAGCAGGTCGTCGAACGGATCAAGTCCGCCGGCGGGCGCGCCATCGCCGTCGCCTGCGACGTGGACAAGCCCGGCGATTCGGAGCGGCTCGTCGCGCGCGCCACCGAGGCATTCGGCTCGATGTATGCCGTCTTCGCCAACGCCGGATACGGACTCGATCGTGCCATGCACGAGTGCTCGGACGCCGACGTGCGTGCGATCTTCGAGACCAACTTTTTCGGGACGCTGGCCACCATCCGCCCGGCCCTCGCCCAGATGCTCCCGGCCCGCCGCGGACACGTTCTCGTCTGCTCCAGTTGCCTCGCCAAGATGGGCACACCCTTCCACGGTGCCTATTCCGCGACCAAGGCCGCACAAGACCACATCGCCCGCGCGATGCGCATCGAACTCGCCGCAAGCGGCATCCATGTCTCCAGCGTCCACCCCGTCGGCACGAGGACCGAACTCTTCGACCTCATGGAATCGCGATCGGGCGGCAAGCATGGGCTCCGTTCACCGATCTCGCTGATGCAGCCGCCGGAGCGCGTCGCGCGGGCCGTCGTCCGCTGTCTCCGCCGCCCACGCGGCGAGGTCTGGACGAGCGCTCCGGCACGGTGGGCGTTTGTTCTCGCCAACGCATTCCCGAGTTGGACCGATGCCGCACTTCGCCGTGCCACGCGGAGCAGACGCACATAGCGATCGTCAAGAATCGGCCCGCACGATCAGCACCACGGCATGCACCTCGACCGCTCGCCCCTCGCCCACCGCGTCCACGCCCTCGTGCGTCTTGCCCTTGATGTTCACGCTCGCGGGATCAACACCCAGAATGCGCGCGATCGACTGCCGAATCTCGTCCTTGCGCGAGCCGATCTTCGGCCGCTCCAGAATCACGGTGGCATCAACATTACCAACCGTCCAGCCAGCCTCGCGCGCGCGCCGCACGGCCTCCACCAGAAACTGATCCGATCTCGCTCCCGCCCAGCGCGGCTCAGAATCCGGGAAAAGTTGCCCGATATCCGGCAGGCCCACGGCCCCCAGAATCGCATCCGTGATGGCATGAAGCAGCGCGTCGCCGTCCGAGTGCGCGACCGGGCCAAACTGCGAATCCAGCACCACGCCGCCCAGCGCCAGGGGCCTTCCTCCCGAGGCCACGGTGGCCAGCCGATGCAGGTCGTAACCGTGGCCAATGCGACAGTTTGGAGTGTGGTTGGTCATCGCTTCCGTCGGGCGTCCGCGGAGATTGAGACATCCTACTCCCCCGTTGGACGATAAACTCCCAGACCATGTCCCGCGTACCACACGCGGCGGTCGATTGATCGAGTCCGAGAATGATGGAGCAGCCGATGCCGAGCCTTCGAACGATTGTGTGCGCGGGAGTCCTCGTGGCCGGGCTTGTTGCCGGCGGGTGCTGGGTGCCGGGCTACTACCCCGAGGGCAGCCAGGCGACGCGCGGGCTCTCCACCTATCCCAGCACCCCGGACTATCCGCAATCCATCGCGCTGCGCGATCTCGCCTCCGGCGAGGTCATCTGGTCGGTCGATGTGCCCGTCGGCAAGCAGTTGGTCATCCGTTTCTACGACGAGTGGGAGCCGCGGAACACCGCACGGCCGGCGCTGATGCGATGGGAAATTATGGACTTGGGCCGAGCCTTTGGGGAACTTGATAACGTGATTCCCGCGCCGCACGAACTCAATCGCAGGGTCGATGTGACCTATCGCAAGGACGCTGAGGGCGTGCCCACGCCGACAAACCTGCCGCCGCCAGAGCCGGCCAACTCGCCGGGCGCGGGCAAATAAAAATCCGAATTCCGTTTGTCAGGGTCTTGTGCGTATTGTGTCGGTACGGTATAATGCGACTCAGCGGAGGCGATCGGCGGGCAAGCCGATCGCGCGGGAGTTCCCGCGGGCTGGTTCCGGCCAAACGGCCGCTGAGGTATTCATGTCGCCCAAAGAGATCACCTGTCGCCGGGCGTTCACGCTGATCGAACTCCTCGTCGTCATCGCCATCATCGCGCTGCTCATCGGCATCCTGTTGCCGAGCCTCGCGGGTGCCCGCGCCGCCGCCCGTGCCGCCAAGTGCCTCTCCAACCACCGTCAGATGGGTCTGGCCTCGCAGATGTACGCCAATGACAAGAAGGACTTCATCCCCCGCGAGGGCGTGCTGGGAGTTCCGGATCCGTGGAGTCGCCCCGGCTGGGTCATCGGCCTGCGCCCCTATCTCGATCCCGAGGTCGTCGAGCGTGTTTCCGTCGGCGACAAGTTTGAGCGTGCCCCGTACTACTGGGATCCCTCGCGAATCCGCGACGGGCACAAGATTCACTACATCGTCAACGCCGTCCCGTTCCTGCGTCCGGGAGTCGTCAACCCTGCCGGGGCGGCTAACGACAACCTCCGCCGTGGCCCGGGCAAACTCAGCAACTTTCCCTTCCCTTCCAAAACGATTTACATCACTGACTTCGCCGAAGACCCCGACGGCATCTACTCCAACACCTGGTACGCCGGCACTCCGGTCTACGACATGCAGATCTCCCAGTGGTATGACATCTGGGCAGTCTCGCATTTCAACGGACCCGCCGCGGGCCTTCGCATCTTCCCCAAGCGGCACGGCAACGGCACCAACGCGGTATTTCTCGACGGGCACGCGGCACTCGTCCGATCAGAGGCTGCGACGATGATTTCTACATGGGATGACGGGGTATACACGCGATAGCAAGGGAGCGAATCATGCGCAAGCCAAATCGCCGGGCGTTCACGCTGATCGAACTTCTCGTGGTCATCGCGATCATCGCACTGCTGATCGGCATCCTGTTGCCGGGGCTGGCCGGTGCTCGCGAGGCCGGTCGGCGGACGAAGTGCCTCGCCAACCAGCGGTCCATCGGCATGGCGCTCTCAATGTACGTCGACGCTTGGAAGGAATGGACCCCGCGCGAGAGCGGGTTCAGCGAAAGGCCCGGTCGCAGGCTCAATCCGCCCTGGGCCTATACGCTCAGGCCATTCCTTGATCCCAATGCAACCGCTGGGGCCCCCGCGGGCTGGCCCGGTGCCGACCCGCATGGCAACAGTGACGGTGCGAGCGACCTTTATGCTCGTGCGGAGTATTACCTCGACCCGAGCCGGCCCAAGGACCGCCACAACATCCACTATGTGGTCAACGGCCTCTCCTTCCGTGCCGCGGGCCTGGTGAACACGACATACGCCAAACCACCGACGAAAATGTCGCGGTACTTCCGCCCCTGGGACACGATGTACATCTCGTGCTTCGCGGACGACTCGAACTCGGTGCATTCCAACTCGTGGTACACGCCCGGCCAGAACAACTTCCAACTCTCCATCTATTACGACATGCACCACGCCGAGAACATCACCGGCACGATCCCCAACAACCCCGTCTATATCCAGCGCGTGGCTCCCAAGCGGCACAAGAACGGTGCCAACGGCGTCTTCCTTGACGGTCATGCCCGCGGCGTGCCCACCCTCGAGATCACCGACCTCAAACGCTGGGATGATCACGACTACCGGCCCGATCTGCCACCCCCATAAATCGGCCCGCCCGCCGATCTCGATATGCTGACCCCATGATCCGAAAGCATCCGCTCCTCGCGGCGTTCGTGGCCCTCTACATGGTCGGCTTCACCGCCCGCGCCGTCCTCGTCGGCAACTACGAGTTCCTCTTCTACGCCGCAGTCATGGTCGTGCTCGCCGGCGGCGTCATGGCTATGAACGCCCGCGTTCGCTTCAGCACGCTCGTCCTCTGGCTGCTCGCGGCCTGGGGATTCCTCCACATGGCAGGCGGCAACGTCCCGATCCCGGCTTCGCTCGCCCCGGATTGGACGCCGCCAAGCCCCGGCGCAAGGACCGTGCTCTACAACATGCGTCCGGCCGCGTGGATGCCGAAGTACGACCAAATCGTCCACGCCTTCGGGTTTTTCAGCGCGACGCTCGCGTGCGCCGAGGCGCTCGCGGCCGCCGTTCCCGGCCTCCGGCTCTCGCTGGGCGTCCGCATCGCTATCTTCTGCATGGGCATGGGGCTCGGCGCGGCCAACGAGGTCGTCGAGTTCGTCGCCACGCGATTCATGGAGACCAACGTCGGCGACTTCGTGAACACGGGCTGGGACCTCGTCTCCAACATGACCGGCGCGACCATCGCGGCGATCGTCGCCGGACGCATCGGCAAGCCGCTGGGCGA
>JBJXFQ010000021.1:0-90565 GCA_046155605.1 Phycisphaerales bacterium | reverse complement strand
ATCCGGCTTCTGGATGTTCAGCCCGCGGGCGGGAAGCCGATGCAGTGGGCCGCGTTTCGCCGCGGCGGGGGGCGACTGCTCAAGCCTGGCGCGACGGTGGAGGGGAAGGTGGCGTCGTGAGCACGCTATGGGATTTGATGCGGGGCTTGGTCGGTCGGAAGCCGGCACAACCCGAGGCGTGGGCCGGTGTCAAACCGCAGCGACCGCAGGCGCGCGCACGGGAGGGCGTGCCTGCTGCGGCTCGAAGGCAGGCACCGCGTGCGGTTCGTCAGGCTGCTGAGCCGATGCAGGCCAAATACGACGCTGTGACCAAGGCGATGCTGGAAAAGTACGGCGTTCGAGTCCGGCGATGGCGGACAGCGATGTCTGGAATCGCCTGGGAAGTTCGCTACCGCGACGGCACTTCGGCACGCCTGATCGAGTCGCCGAAGCCGAAAGGCCCGATGTCGGCGGCCGTATTCCTGCATGAAATCGGGCACCACGTCATCGGGCTGGGTGCCTACCGGCCGCGTTGTTTAGAAGAGTTCCATGCTTGGAGGTTCTCGCTGGAACAAATGGATGCGAATGGGCTGAATGTGACGGAGGCGGTTCGTCGGCGGATACATGCGTCGCTGCATTATGCAGTCGGGAAGGCCCGCCGGCGGGGGCTTCAGGAGTTGCCTCCGGAGTTGGAGCCGTTTGTTCAGCCGCCGCCGCGATCCCCCCGACGAGGGGGAGGTGTGGAGAAGCGGAAGTAGGGTTTGCACTCTGGGTGGAAGTTGGTACACTTCGGCCCGTCCGATTTGAGTTGGCGTCAGCAACGAGTTCAGGAAGATTTGGTTCGAGGATCAGCCCGTGACAAACATTTATGTCGGAAACCTTCCCTTCTCCACCACCGAGACCGAGCTCCAGCAGATGTTCTCGCAGTACGGGTCAGTCGCCCGGGCGAGCGTCGTGATGGATCGCGAGACCGGTCGCTCTCGCGGCTTCGGTTTCGTCGAGATGCCGGATGATGGGCAGGCACAGGCCGCCATCAACGCGCTCAACGGCCAGCAGATGGGCGGTCGCGCGCTCGCGGTGAATGTCGCCAAGCCGCGCGAGGGTGGCGGCGGCGGCGGTGGTGGCGGTGGTCGAGGCGGCTTTGGCGGTGGCGGCGGCCGCGGTGGTGGCGGTGGTGGCGGTTACGGTCGAGGCGGCGGTGGCGGCGGCGGCGGCGGTCGCGGCGGCTGGTAAGGCGGCGCGCATTTCTATCGGTCCCTGACGCGGGCTACGCTCGTCGGTTATCACATGGCCTGCGTCGGGCCGGACATGGTGTGGAGTAGCGAGTTGCTGTGGCGGGAGAATGTCCTTGCGGTCATGGCTGGCGTGGTCGCGTTTTCCATCGGTGTCGACACGGCCGTCGGCCAAGGCCAGATGATTGGGCCGCAGGTCAGTCGGTTTTATCCTGAGTCGCAGCCCGAGCCGCCGTGGGTCTCGGTGGAGTTCAAGCCGCGAGGCGAGGTCAGGCCGGCTGTGGCATTGGGGCTGGTGCCGAAGTTTGAGCGCGTCGATGATCGGAACCGGGCGACGATCGCGTTGCCGCCGGGATCGACGTTGTATGGGCTCGGCGGGTTGTCTGGGCCGCTGGTTCGCAACGGCATGACGGTGCGTGCAGCGGATCGGGCGTCGCCAGTCATTTTCGGCGTCAGGCCCAATGGCACGACCTTCGCGATCGTGGCGGACACGGGCGGGGCGTGCGATGTTTCGCTGGCGGAGTCACTTTCGATCACCACTGTCGCGCCGCTGGCGATCGTGACGTTCGAGATCGACAGCGCGGTCGAGTTGATGTCGTCGCTGAGCGAGGTGACGGGCCGATTCGAGATGCCGGGACGATGGGCGCTGGGGTTGCAGCAGGACGGCGTGCGCACGGCGGCTGAACTGAGCGAACTGGCGAAGTCGTCGGCGGAACTTGGCCTGGGGATGACGGCAGCCTGGGTGCCGATCGGGCCGGGGACGTGGTCGCTGGCCGCGGGGACGGACACGGGCGAGATAGCGGGGTTGCTCGAGGCGTCACGCGCGGCAAAGGTGCGTCTGATCGGCGTGATCGGATCGGCCCCGGTGGTATTCATGCCCGAACGCGCGGACCTGAAATCGGCCGTGGAAGCGGGGCACTTGGTCGGAAGCGCCGATGGCGCGCCCATCACATTTTCTCAACCGACGAACGGACCGGTGTGGCCGCTGCTCACGCGAGAGGGCACGCAGAGGTGGTGGCAAGAACTTCTCGGCAAGTGCGGCGGGCTGGGGTTGAGTGGGATCGCGGGCGGGCCGACGTTTGAAGGGCTCGACGCGGGGATTGTTCTTGAAGCGGATGCTGCGTGGGGCGGGTCGCTGCCAAGCGCGGCGCGGCGGGGGCTGCTGCCGTTCCTGAGCGCGAAGGCGATGTACCAGAGTTTTGGCGGGGACAAGTCGCCGGTTCGGCCGCAGGTCTTCGCGACGGACGGATTCACGCCCGGCGTGCAGCGGTACAGCGGGAGGCTTGTGGAAGCACGCGTGCCCGAGCAGGAACCGCTGGAGGTGTTGCCTGAAGTCCTCGGCTGGGCGCTCTGCGGGCAACAGGCGGTCGGAATGGCGGTGCCGGCGGGTGTGAAGGATGAGGCGCTGCTGGCGAGATGGATCGGCGTGGCGGGTCTGATGCCGGTGATGGTGAACCGCGAGCCGTGGACGCAGTGGGGGCCTGAGCGAGCGGGCGCGGTCGAGGCACTGAAAGCGGCGATGGCGCGGCGACAGGCGCTCTCGGCGTACATGTACGCGCTGGCGTTCGACGCGTTTTTCAGGAACCAGCCGATGATCCGGCCGCTGCTTGTAGCGGACCCGGCCGATGCGACGCTGCGTGCCGAGGCGCGCGGCTTCATGATCGGGGAGCGGCTGCTGGCGATGGTGCCCGGGAAAGAGGGTCCGACGCCTTTGCCGACGGCACTCGCGGGGCAGTGGGTAAAGGTCGGCGAGGAGATTCCGGGCGGGGCGGGGCTGCCGGACCTGTATGTGCGGCGGGGCTCGGTGATTGCGATGACGCCGACGGGTCACGACGGTTTGTCGGGGAAGCTCGAACGGGTGAGCCTGCTGGTCTATCCGGATGAGTCTGGCAGGGCCCGCGGGAGCCTGTATGAGGATTCCGGCGACGGGTACGAGTTCTATCGCAATCAGGCGGGGTATCGGGATTATGAGGCGGTGACGACGGCCGATGCAATCGAGGTTCGGCTGGTGATGCTCAACGGCGGGTTCGGATTGTCGTCACGGCTCGTGGAAGTTCGAGTGATCCGGCCTGATGGAGTGGTCGAAGGAAAGGGCTCGGAGCGTGGGACCGTGCGACTGAAGTTGCCGAAGGCCGAGCCGAGCGCGGCACCGAATTCTCCGACGGGCGTGAAACCATGAGGCGGGGCGTACGAATGACTAGCGTTCGGGGGAGGGTCGGCGTGGAGTTATCCACAATTGCGGAGTCGATGGGGTACTAATTGGCGGTGGACTTGACATCACCACCATTTGTGGTAGAACCATGACCTGTGGAGCCTCGGGGCTCTGGGTTGACTTTCGGAAGGGGCGGACGAGGCGGCCGTCCCGGCGGGTGACGCGGAGTACGCGTGACACGCGGCAGACACACCTCATTGGATTCGATGAGTCATGAAGGACGACGACTCGTTCCCTCCAGGTACCAGGGCCCGTGTGGCCAGCCGCACGGTCTCGCTCAAACTGCTGGATGATGCGGGCACGGAGGCGGGGGCTGAGGACGAGCCTCCCAGTTCGAAGGTCGCTGGCGACGCGACCCAAAGCCAAGTCGCCACAACGCAGTCGGAGCATGGCCAGATCGGCAACGTCGAGGGCGCGGACGGTTCGTTCAACGTCAGCCCGCGTTCGATGGCGTTCTGCCGCCGGTTTTTCCCTGACGCGACAATCGCGCAGTGGAATGACTGGAAGTGGCAACTTCGAAATCGGCTCCGCGACATCAAGACGCTCGGGCGCGTGTTCTCGCTGACGCCGTCGGAAGAGGCGGCGGTGCGCGAGTTGGGCGATGCGCTGCCGGTGGGCATCACGCCGTATTACGCGTCGCTGATGAGCCTCGAGGATGGGAGCGAGCCGATCCGGCGGACGATGATCCCGGTGACGAACGAGTTTGTGCGCACGCCGGGCGAGGCGGACGACCCGCTGAGCGAGGATCACGACATGGCGGTGCCGGGGCTTGTGCACCGGTATCCGGACCGTGTGCTGTTCCTGGTGACGAACTTCTGCGCGACGTACTGCCGGTATTGCACGCGGGCGCGGCTGGTGGGGAAGACGGGGGAGTACCACTTCAACTTCCAGCAGTACGAGAAGGCGCTGGAATACCTCCGCGCGCACACGGAAGTGCGCGACGTGCTGCTGTCGGGCGGCGACCCGCTGACGATGGCGGACGACCGGCTCGACTGGCTGCTGACGCGGCTCCGCGCGATCCCGCACATCGAGTTTGTGCGGATCGGGTCGAAGGTGCCGGCGGTATTGCCGCAGCGGATCACCCCGGAACTCTGCACGATGCTGCGCAAGCATCATCCGCTGTGGCTGAGCATCCACTTCATGCACCCGGACGAGATGTCGCCGGAGGTGCATCAGGCGTGCGGAAGGCTGGCCGACGCGGGCATCCCGCTGGGATCGCAGACGGTGCTGACCCGAGGCGTGAATGATGATGTCGAGGTGATGAAGCGGCTGATGCACAAGTTGCTGATGGCGCGCGTGCGGCCGTACTACATCTACCAGTGCGATCCGATCTCGGGCTCTTCGCACTTTCGCACGCCGGTGGAGACGGGGCTGAAGATCATCGAGGGGCTTCGCGGGCACACGACGGGGTATGCCGTGCCGCAGTTCGTGATCGACGCGCCGGGCGGCGGCGGCAAGATTCCGCTCCTGCCGGATTACCTGGTCGGTCGCGATGGCGACGACGTGGTGCTGAGGAACTTCGAGGGCAAGACGTATCGGTACCCGGACCCGCTGTAGCGGGTGCGAGCAGGATTGTGGCGGCGACGCCGGATGTGGGCACGGACCTTGGCAGCAGGGTCCGTGTTTGTTTTGCGAGTCAGCGTGGCTTGAGTTGCATCCGCTCCACCACTGCCGTGCCGATCGGCGCGTGGGAAGTCTGCGGCACGGTACTCCCCCCGATCACATACAGCGCGTCTCGAAAGATCACCGCCCGCGCAAAGTTCCGGGCTGTGGGCATTGGGGAAGCGGTCTCCCATGCGGTGGCGTGCCCCCGAAGCCGGAGCACGTCGGCAAGCACGCGAGCCTGGGCCTGGGATTCGCCTCCGAAGACGTAGATCGAGCCGTGGATGGAGGCCGCTCCGCACGTCGCCCTGGGCTCGATCGATGGCCCGTTCGACCAGGAGTCTGCCTTCTCGTCGTAGATCATGACATCCCCGAAGTCTCGTGGCCCGCTTCGACCTCCGATGACGTAGAGCGTGCCGTTGTGGACCACGGCGGCGGGGCTGCCCAGGGCACGGGGCAATGGAGCGCGGGCGACCCAGGTGTTGGTGGCGATGTCGAGTACGGAGTGATCGGCAAGCGTGGAGCGTGAGTTGCCGCCGCCGACGATGTGGATACGCCCGTCGAGGATCGCCGCGGCGTGACCACCGCGTGCCGCGGGAAGATCTGGGGCCTTGCTCCATTCGTTGGAGTTCGGGTCGAAGACGTGGACGTCCGAGGTCGGGGCGTTGGTGATGGTACGGAAGCCGCCGACAAGATAGACCTTGCCGCTGAGCGTGACTGCTGCCGGCGCGTTGAGTCCCTGGCCTGGAAGCCGGGCGACGTCGCGCCATGCGACGCCGTCGAAGCGTTCGATCTCGAGCACCGGCGCTCCGTTGTCGCTTCCGCTTCCCGCGAGGGCGAAGATCGCATCGTCGGTGGCGGCGACGGCGTGTGCCGCGCGCGCGTGGAGCATGGACGGGGCGCTGGTCCAAACAGCGTTGGGCGAGGGGGCGACGGGGGCTTGTGCGGCGCATCCGACGCCGGTGGCCAAGACGATGTGCAACACGCGCGATAGCCGTTTCCGAGTGGTCATCGACGAACTCCCCAGGTCCGCTGGCGAAGCGTACGCGAGGAATCGGACCCAAAGGAAGTTGACGTCAAACAGGGCGAGAAGATGGCAGCATGGTTTCGCGCGGGTCGAGATCGTACTACCGCGGGACGACGACGGTGCCGGGTCGGCGGATGGTCACGGCGTCCTTGACGAGGTCCCAGGTGAGGCGTTCGGCGGAGGTGGGCGTGCCGAGGATGGGATCGACGATGGTGACGAGGCCTCCCGGTGAGGCGATGGCCTCGAGGATGCCGCGGGTGGCGTCGTATTCGACGCGCTGGGCGGTGAGTTCCTTGAGCCGCGGGCTGGGCTCAGCGTTGGAACGGGCAGGGCCGGAGGAGACATAGACCGAGCCCTCGGCGATGGCGGATTCGAGGTCGCCCTGTGAACCCGGTCCGCCAGAGACGGATGTGCCGGCACGGAGCGTGGCAATCATGGAATCAGCGGTGGCGGAGGTGACGAGCCCGTCGAGGAGGCGCTGGTGGACGAGTTGGACGCGATCGTTCAAGGTGACCTGGCGAGTGGCCTCGGAGAGCGACATGGAGCCGGCCCACTCGAAGAGCGCTTCGCCGCGTGAACCGGCGGCGCTGGCGAGCGGGGAGGTGCCGGGCTTGGAAGGATCGGTCGGGACGGCGGCTGCGGGCGCGGTGCGGTCGGCGAGCAGGAGGCGGCCCGCGCCGGGGACATCGAGCCGCTTGCCTTCGTCTTCGAGGAGCAGCCTGGCACCTTCGACGTAGCGGAGTTGCTGGAGGACGCGGCCCGCGGGGTTTGAGGAGTCAGCGGCGTAGCGGCGGGATTCGGCGGTTGCGGGCTTGCCTCCCTCGCGATCGAGCACCGATCCGACGGCCTCGGCGCGGAGGAGCCGACGGTTGGACGTGCCGCCGAGCGGATTCGCTGGATCGGCGGCGTCGCCCGGCGCGAGGGTCAGCGTGATGCGCTGGGCCTCGACGCGGTCGACGGAGAGCGTGTCGGGCTCCGAATCGGCGCGAGCATCGCCCTCGCAGAGGATCGTGCCGGCGCGATCGTCAAACTCCATTGCCTGGGACCATCTGGCGCGCACGGTGGAGATGACGCCGGAAGCCTTGGAGGGCGCCTGGTGCTCGAAGCGTCCCTCGCCAAACGACTGCAGCGTGCGGGCGACGCCGTCGGCGGCGATCTGCGCGCCGGTGATCGTGGTGCGCTCGGATTTGGCGGGGTCATGACGGACGACGACGGATTCATCACCCAGGAGCGTCACACGCTGGCGACGATCAAAGCGGCCGGAGGCGTCGGCGGTGGCACCGGAATCCCAGCCGAGGTCGGCGCGGATGGTCTGCGCCTTGGCGTGGATGAGGTCTTTCGTGCTGGTGAACTGGGCGTCACCGCGAAGTTCGGCGCGGTCGAGTTCGAGGCCGCCTGCCGGGGAGCGTGCCAGGGAGGCGTCGAGCGAGTCGGCGCGGAGCGACATGCCGTCACGCTCGGCGGCGACGTTGCCCTCGGCGAGGAGAGAAGCGGGGTCCGGCGAATCGCCACGGCCCTGGCGAAAGGCGACCTCGACGCGATCGTCGGCGGCCAAAGTGCCGCTGGAATCGGAATCAATATTGATCTTGTCTTGCAAGATGAGACGGTGGATGGTGGCGCGGCCGTTGTCGTCGGGGAGGAACTCGGCGCTGGCGAAGCCGCTGGTGGCGGTGCCGCTGGCGTCTTTGGCGCGCACATCGCCCTGGAAAATGGCCTGGCTGAGTTGGCGGGTGAGTTCGCCTTGATCGAGACGGAAGGTGAAATCGGATTGCTCGGTGGCGGAAATCTCGACGGCATCGCTGCCTTGCTGTGAGGTGAGGAGGACGGGGCCAGGCACATGGACGACGCCGGTGGCAAGGTCGGCCTCGATGCGAATGGCCTGGACCTTGCCCTGGCCCTCGGCTTCGAGCATGGCGCTGGCGGGGCCGAGGCCCGCGAGGACGAGGCGACGCGAGGTCGCGGCGTATTCGACGGCGGCGGCGTGGCCCTTGCCGTTCGATTCGCGGTCTTCGAGATGGACCAGGCCGGTCTTCTCGGCGGTGAAGCGGAGGGACAGATCCTGGCCCGCGAGTTCGGCGGGGGCGGCATCGAGCGGGAGAATCGTGCAGGGGCCTTTCCATGTGATCGTGAAGGGGTCGGCTTCGTCCGTGGGCGGCGTGGGGTCGCGGCTGGCGGTCGCGTCAGAAGTCGGCGAGTTCGCGGCCGGCTCTTCGAAGGCGAGAGACTCGTCGTGCGCGGAGTTGCCGGCACCGGAGGAGGAAGTTGGAGCGGGCTTGACTGGTGAGGCGGCGATGCGGACTGGGCCGAGGGCGTTGGGCGGGAGTTTCTGATCGATGAGGCGAGCCCAAATGGTGAGGGAGTCAGCGGTGGCGTGGCGCGGGCCGCTGGCGAGGGCGACGGCATCGGTGAGGACAATCCGATAGAGGGATTCGACGGAAAGGCGTTTGGGCCGAGGCGTTGTTTGGGTCGAGGCGGATGCCGGGCGGGGAGTGGGGGGCGTCGCGGAGGGAGCGGATGTGGCGGCTCGAGTGGAGTCTGTCCGCGGCCTGAAGGTGACGGAACCGCCCTCGCGGATCTCGCCGCGTTCGAGGCGTTTGGAGAGTTGGTTGAAGGCGAGGCGTAGGCCGAGCCCTTGGGCCTCTGCGTCGTTGGTTGTTACGTTGAAGCGATCGGGCGTGGTGACCTCGCGGAGCGCGGAATCGAAGGCGAGCGAGGTGGTCTTGAAGGTGAGGGAGGGGGTGTCAAGGTCGGGGTCGGCGCGCTCGCCGTCGTCGCGGAGTTCGAAGACGCGGATGGTGACGTTGCCGGTGAGTCGGCCGGATTCGGGCTCTTTGGATGGTCCGCCGGGCATGTAGAGGCGGCCCTCGTCGGCGGTGACCACGACGGTTTGCGCGCCCTTGACGAAGAATGTGGCTTGTGGCCTGGTGACGGCGTAGTGGCGTGCTTCGAGAGGCTCCATGCGATCGAAGCGGAGCAAGCCGGCCTGTCGTGCGGGCTCGTCGCGGTCCATGATGTCGATGCGGACGTCGGTGGCGTCGGAGACGATGGGCTCGACGACGGTCTCGCGGCCAGTGATCTTGGGCACGGGTTGGGCTCGGATGCCGTCGCGAGCGACGGTGCGGTCGCGCGAGGTGGCGTCTTGCCAGATGAACCAGACGATGAGGGCGAGGAACGCGCCGGAGAGAAGAACGGAGGCAAGAAGGCCGCCGCGGAAGCCCGAGCGATGGCGGGGCTTTCGGGGCGGCGTGCGCGGGGGCGGCGCGGATGAGGCGTGTGGCGTCATGTGGTCAATCGTATTGGGCGAGGGCGCGTTCGAGAAGGCCCTTGGACGCGATGAGATGTTCGACGGCCTCGCGGACGGCACCGTGGCCGCCGGCGGCGCGGGTGACATAGCGGGCGAGTGCGAGGACGTGAGGGTCGGCATCGGCGACGGCCATGGGATAGGCGACCAGTCGCAAGGGTGCGAGATCGGGCCAATCATCGCCGAGAAAGGCGGCGTGTGCGGGGGCGAGTTGGAGGGAAGCGAGCAGGTCGGCGAGGGAAGCGGCCTTGTCGGAAGAGCCCTGGATGACGTGGGTGATCGCAAGTTCGGCGGCGCGGTGGCGGAGGGCCTCGCCGGAGCGGCCGGTGATGATGGCGACGGTGAAGCCGAGTCGTTGCCACAACTTGATGCCGAAGCCGTCGCGGACGTGGAAGCGTTTGTGCTCGCGGCCGTCGTGGTCGAGAACGATGCTGCCGTCGGTCATGACGCCGTCGACATCGAGGATGAGGAGGCGGATGGCCTCGGCGCTGGGGGCTTTGCCGAAGGCGTCGCGGGAGGCGTGGCCGGTCATTCCGGCCCCCGAACGAGGCGCATGGCGATGAGGTCTTGGACGTCGAGGATGCCGACGGGCGCGCCGTGCTGATCGACGACGGGGATCTCGTCCTGTCGGCACTCGCGGAACATGAGGACGGCGTCGCGGACGAGGGCGGAATCGGCGAGCGTGCGCGGGTTGCGAGTCATCACGTCGGCCAGGGGGCGATCAAGCCCGGCGGGGTCGCGGAGGATGAGGCGGCGGAGGTCGCCGTCGGTGAAGATGCCGACGAGGCGGGACTCGTGGGCGATGAGGAGCGCGCCCGGTCGTCGTCCCGCGCCGGCGGCAGCGTGGAGGGCCTGACGGACGGACATCGATGGAGTCGTGAGGGGGAGGTTGACGCCCGCGCGGAAACGGAGGACTTCGGTGACGGGACGAAGGAGGCCGCCCAGCGCGCCGCCGGGGTGCCGCTTGGCGAACTCCTCGCCTGTGAAGTGGCGTCGTCGTGCGACAGCGAGGGCGAGGGCATCGCCCAGCGCGAGCGCGGCGGTGGTTGAACTCGTGGGGGCGGCGAAATCTGGATGGCCGGCCTCGATCTCGACGCGTGTGGCGAGCGAGACGGTGGCGAGGCGTTCGAGGCTCGAGGGCGAGGCGGGGTCGCTGCCGCGGGTGATAGCGATGATGGGCAGGCCGTCTTGGCGGAGGACGGCGGCGAGGTTGACGACCTCGTCGGTCTCGCCGGAGTGGGAGAGACAGATGACGGTGTCGGAGGCGCGGAAGCGGCCGAGATCGCCGTGGGCGGCCTCGGAGGGATGGACGGCGTGGGCGGGGATGCCGAGCGAGGCGAGGGTGGCAGCGAGTTTGGCACCGATGAGGCCGGATTTGCCGAGGCCCGTGACGAGGACGGTGCCGCCGGAGTCGGCGCAGCGCTGGAGGAGTTCGGCGGCCTGGTGGAAGGGCTCGGCGATGTGGTCGGCGAGGCGAGAGACGGCGCGGGCCTGGTCGGCGAGGGCCGCTCGTGCGAAGGCGGCTTCGGCGTGGCGTGCGTCGGGCATTGCGGGAAGGGTACACTGCTGAGGGCCGATGTCACTGGAGGACAGCGTGGCGGTCGAGTATCGAGTGCGGCTGGAGGCGTTTGAGGGTCCGCTGGACCTGCTTTTGTTCCTGATCCGCCGGGCCGAGGTGGAGATCACGGACATCCCGATCGCGGCGATCGCCGCGCAATACATGGCGTACCTGTCGGAGGTGGAACGGATCGATATCGATCGGGCCGGGGAGTTCCTGGTGCTGGCGGCGACGCTGATGGAGATCAAGTCGCGAATGATCGGGCCGGGAGCGGAGGGGGCGGGGGAAGCGAGCGTGGAGGGCGAGCGGACGGCTGAAGACCCGCGTGCGGACCTGGTCCGGCAACTGCTGGCGTACAAGCAGTTTCGGGATGCGTCTGAGGCGCTGGGCACGCGGCGGACAGAGTGGGAGGCGAGGTTTCCGGCGTCGGGGGCGGATGACGCGGCGTTGCGGTCATGGGCTGTCGAGCGGGCCGACGGCGTGGACCTGGGCGACGTGACGCTGGCGGACCTGGCGGAGGCGTTCTCGCGGATCGCGGCGACGGTGAACTTTGATCGGCTCGGCGAGCACACGGTGCAGTATGACGACACGCCGATCGAGATCCACGCGGAGGACGTGCTGGATCGGCTGCGGCGACAAGGGTCCGAGATGCCGCTGCGTGAGGTGCTGACGGGCCGGACGCGGGGCGAGATGATCGGGCTGTTTCTGGCGGTGCTGGAGTTGGTACGTCGAGGTGCGGCGACGGTGCGGCAGGAGGGCGGAGAGATCGTGATGGGCTTGCGAGAACCCGACGCGGATCGGACGATTCTGGCATGAGCGGAGGCGCTATTCCACACATCACCATCATCGGAGCGGGCTATAGCGGAGCCATGGTGGCGTATCACCTCGCGACACAAGCGCGGCGAGCGATCACGGTTGATTTGCTCGGAGACACGGAGCGCTGCGGGCTCGGCGTGGCGTATGGCACGCCGGACCCGGTCCATCTGCTGAATGTGGCGGCGGGACGGATGAGCGCGCTGCCGGATGTCGAGGATGACTTTCTGCAGTGGCTGCGGCGAGAGCGGCCGAAGTTGGAGTCGGGTGCGTTCGTGCCGAGGATGCTGTTTGGGAAGTATGTGAGCGAGCGAGTCGAAGGAGCGATCGGCCAGTCGGCGCACGCGAAGGTGCGGCGGGTCGTCGGTCGGGCGGTGGCGATCCGTGAGCGGCGGGTGCTGATGGCGGATGGGAACACGCTCGGTGCGAGCGATGCGGTGGTGCTGGCGTTGGGGAATGCCGCGCCCGACACGCCGACAGGAGTTGGGCCTGGGTTGGCGGCGAGCGGGCGGTACATCGCGTCGCCGTGGGGAAGTGCCAGTGGCGGCGTGGATCAGGTGGGCGCGGGCGACGCGGTGGTGATCGTGGGGACTGGGCTGACGATGTTTGACGTGGTGGCGACGCTGCGATCGCGCGGGCATCGAGGAGGGATCGTGGCGGTGTCGCGGCGTGGGCTCTTGCCACAGACGCACCGAACGCCCAGCCTCCCGCCCGGGAAGCACGAGGAGTGGCCGGAGTTGGCGGCGTGGGACGGGCGGGCGCTCTCGCTGTCGCGGCTGGTGCGGGCGAGGGTTCTGCAGGCGCGGAAGCGTGGCGTCGATTGGCGCGAGGTCATCAACTCGCTGCGTCCGATCACGCAGCAGGTGTGGGGGCGAATGCCGATTCAGGAGCGGCGGAAGTTCCTACGGTTCTTGAGGCCATTCTGGGAGACGCATCGGCATCGCGCGCCGGATGAGGTCTACCGGCTGATCGAGCCACTGATGCGTGTGGGCACGCTGCGGATCGTCGCGGGGCGGATCGAGCGCGCGAGCGCGAAGGGTGGCGCGGTCGAGGTCGTGGTCATGCCGCGTGAGGGAGGCGCGGCGATGACGATCCCCGCGGCGTGGGTGGTCAACTGCACTGGCCCTCAGACCGATTCGAGGCGGATCGACGATCCGCTGGTGCGTGACCTCTTGAGTCGCGGTCAGATCGTGGCGGACCCGCTGGGCCTGGGGATCGAGACGGCGGCGGATGGCGCGGTGGTGGGGATGGGAGGACGTGCGTCGGAGGACATGTACACGCTGGGGCCGTGGCGGAGGCCGGCGCTCTGGGAGACGACGGCGGTCCCGGAGATCAGGGGGCAGGCGAAAGCGCTGGCGCGGACGCTGCTTCAGAAGTGGGAATAGCCCGAGAACGAATGGTTCTCGCTACGGGCGGCTTTTCTCGCTAGACTTAGGCCCTATGGCGAAGATCGCGGAAACGGCGTACGAGGTCGGGCGAGCCCAGGGCGTGTGTGCCGCTTCCGGCAAAGCGATCAAGGTGGGCGACGAGTTCATCGCGGTGCTAGCCGAGCGCGGAGAGGAGTATGTCCGGCTCGATTATTCGCGCGTGGCGTGGGACAAGGGCACGCGGCCTAAGCCGCCGATCACCCTGATCGGGTTCTGGCGCGCCAAGATGCTCCCGCCCGATGACCGCAAGGCGCGGCTGATTGATGACGAGGCGCTGATGGACCTGTTCGAGGATCTTGATCAGGCCGAGGACGAGCGGCGGCTGGCGTTCCGGTATGTGCTGGCGCTGCTGCTGATCCGCAAGAAGTTGCTGAAGTACGAGGGCACGCGGCGGGACGGCGCGGCCGGTCCGGGGCGGGTGGTCATGGTTCGTCGGCACACGCCGTCAAAGGCACCGCCCGCGGAGATCGTCGAGGTGCTCGATCCGTCGATGAGCGATCAGATGGTGGCGGAGGCGATCGAGCAGTTGAGCGCGGTGATCGCGGGCACCGGTCCGCGGGCATGACACGCGTTGTCCTTGGCGCGATGCTGGTGGCGGCCGCGATGGTGGCGGGGGGATGTCGAACGCAACCGGGGAAGCCGGCGACGGGCGCGACCACGCCAAGCGTGAGTCGATTGCCGGCGTATGTGGATGTTGCCAAGGCTTACAACTCGCACCTGGAGTGGATCGATCGCCTGTACGCCTCGACGACGCTGCGCGTGTGGTATCCGGACAAGGACGGCGAGGAGGCGAGCGACCAGGTCGAGGGCCAGTTGAACGTCGATCTGCCCGATCGGGTCGCGCTGACCTTTACCAAGGTTGGGGAGTTGTATGCGATCCTGGGGTGCGATCCCGAGCAGTTCTGGTGGATCGAACTGGGCGAGGCGAAGCGTGCGCGGGTGGGGCGGCACGCCGGTGCGACGACGGATGAGTTGCGCGACGCGGGCTTGCCCGTGCATCCGCTGGACCTCGCCGAGTTGCTGGCGCTGGTGAGGCTGCCGGAGGGCGAGGGCGGCGTGGGTGTGGGCGACGGCCCTCGGATCGCCGGCGGGCCGGATGGAGCGATTGTCGTGACGACGCCGGCGCGGACGGGCTGGCGCCGGCTGACGCTCGATCCGAAGACGTTCGAGCCTCGCGGCGTGGAGTTGCTCGATCGCGCGCGCAAGGTCGTGCTGACCTCGACGATAGACTCGATGCAGCCTGTGTTGCTTCGCGGGGCGCCGACGGAGCCGGCGGCGAGTCCCACGATTCCGCGGCGCGTGATGGTGTCGGTTGATGGCGGACGCGTGCGGGCGAGGCTGACGATCTACTCACCCGAATCCGGCGGCAGCCGACCGAAGCCCGCGGTCTTCGTGATGCAGGAGTGGCTGAAGCGATACGGCGTGGCGGAGATCATTCCCTTTGAGGCCAACGAGGCGCGGCCCTAGCCATGCGACGCGTCCTCATCCTGCTGGCGATGTGCCTGGTGTCGCTCGCGGCGCGCGGAGACATTGACATCGGCGCGTGCGGCACGTCGCAGACGCCCGGCGCGGCCTCGCACGGATGGGCGGTGCTCGATCTGGCCGAGGGTGGCGCTGCGCTGGTGCATCTGCCCCCGAGGGGGACGGCACCGGTGACGGGCGCGTTGCGCGTCGCGTGGCGGTTCTCGGTGGCACCGCAGGGCCTGGCCGCGTGGTTGGAGAGCGTCGCGATCGTGTTTCATCCCGAGACCGGGCCGGATGGGAAGTCTCGGCGGTCGGTGCTGGTGCTGCGGGTGCGTTCGGCGGCGCTGGGGAACTGGGTCTTTGAGCCCGAGGGCCGACGGCTGCCGGCGCTGGCCGACCTGCCGGGCGAGCCGACGCTTCGGGGATTTGTGGGAACGGCCTTTGGTCCGATCGCGCTGCTGGAAGATGCCGGCACGCTGAGGTTGGTGGCGCTCCGCGGATCGGCGTGGGTGGGCGTTGCGTTGCCGCGAGCGATCGAGGGCGACGTGAGGCTGCTGCCCGATCCGGCGGGGGCGACGCTGCTGGCGATCAGCGGCGATCGCGCCACGGCGTGGGTCGGCACCATTCCAGGGGCCTCGTTCGTCAGCGGCGTTGGGTCGAGCGGAGAGGGCGAGGCGACGATCAGGCCGGCGTGGCATTCTCGTGCGATCTCGCTGGCCGGGATCGCGATGCCCGAATCGGCGACGTTCGCAGCAGTGCAAGGGCAGTTGCTGGCGATTCGCGGCAGCGAGGGTACCGGACGTGCCGGCGATCAAGGCGGCTTGGGGTCGGCGGGCGCGGTCTGGTCGATCTCGACCGGATCGCCGCTGATGTTGCACGAGATTCCGGGCGGGGATGTGACGATCGTGCCGCTCGATCGCCCGGGCAGGCTCTGCGTCCTCTCGACGGCACAGGACACAGGCCCGACCGGAAAGCCTCGGACGCAGACCCGACTTCTGGAACTCTCGGCGACGGCGTCGATCCCGCCGTATTTCGACGGACCGGCACGAATCGCCGGGCCGCTGTCCTCGATGGACTTGCGGGTGCTGGCGTTTGGGATGGTCCTGGCCGTCGCGCTGATCCTTTTTTACTTGCTGCGCCCGGATGCGATACCGGAGTTCTCGCTGCCGGCGGGGTTTGCCCTGGCGGCACCGAGCCGACGATTTGGTGCGGGCTTGGTTGATCTGGCGATCGTGCTGGTGCCGAGTGCGGTGGTGCTGGGTGTGTGGCCACGGGAGGTGTTCTCGGCGGCGTCATTGGCGACCGAGCCGCGGGCGGCGCTGGCGTGGATGGCGGCAATAGGAATCGGCTTTGTGCTCTCAACGGTGCTTGAAGCGGCGATCGGCCGCACTCTCGGCAAGTTCCTGTTCGGCTGCCGGGTTATCCGTCCGCGAAGCCGGACGACCGAAGCGGGGATCGAACTCAGCGCCGGTCGGCCCTCGTTGGCGCAGTCGGCGGCCCGGAACGTCGTGCGCTGGTTCTTGGCACCGGTCGCGGTTTCGGGGTTCCTCGGCCCGAGCCGACGACATCGCGGGGACGACGTCGCCGGGACGGCCGTAGTGGTTGTCGTTCGGTCTTCCGAGGGGAAGTGAGGTTCTTCATCAAGACGGTTGGCCTATCTTCCCGATACTGACAACGCGCAAGGTTGGCCGGGTACCGAGCCCGTGTCGCCGCTCGCGCCGGGCCGGAGGATCCGACCTGAACCGAAGGGATTTGCCGGGTGGCGGACAAGCCCACGAGTCCTAGCGCGGTTGTCGAGCCGAGCATCAAGCCGGCGGGCAAGCCTGTGCTGCCCAAGCAAGCCAGTGGCGTGCCTGGAAAGATCGGCGCGCCCGAGCCGAGGCGGGCGCTCTGGCATGTCCCGGTGCTCATCGGCTCGCTGGCGCTGCTCGCGGGCGGGGTGTTGGTGGCGATCCGCACGGCCCCCAAGCCCGACTACGAGGTGCTCATCGCCGCCGGCGAGAAGTACGTCGAGGACGAGAAGTACGACGAGGCGCTGGAGCACCTGAACAAGAAGGTCAAGCCTTATTACGACCGCAACATGCTGACTCCGCCGCAGGGCGCGAGGTTTCACCTGGCGCGAGCCCGCTCCGTGTACCTCGGGCAGCGGCACGCGGGCATCGATCTTGAGGTGAACGCGCGGACGGTGGTCGATGAGTATGGCGACGCGATGGCGGACCACACGGCGCTCGAGCCGCGTGACAAGTCGTACCTTGCCGACGCGCATGTGACACTGGGGCATCTGGATCGGGCGCTCGAACTGGCGACGGCACTGCCCGACACGGCGAAGGACCAGCGGGCACAGGTGCTCAAGCGGATCGTGGTGAAGCAGATAGCGACGCCGAAGATCGATCCCGCAAAGTTGCTCCAGTCGCTCTCCGATTTCGTGCAGAATCCCAGCATCGGGGCGGACGACCGCGCGTGGGCGCTAGCGCGGCAGACCGACCTCCTCCGCCGGCAAGGGCAGACGCAGACCGCGGTCGCGAGGCTCTTGCAAGCGATGCCGTCGCTCGTCGAGGAGGCGAATCCGGAGTTGCTTGGCGACCTCTACTTGTCGCTCGGCCGCGCGTATGTGGAGATGGATGCGCTCAGCGACGCGGCCAAACAGTTTGATCGAGCGGCGATGCTTCTGGTGCCCACCGATGAGCGACAGGCGGCGATCCAGGTTCTGCTCGCGCGGATCGACGAGGCCAATGGCATCACGGCTGAGGCGCGGCAGCGGTACGCGGAGACGGTCGAGAAGTTCTCGACCTCACCGACGCGTCTGCTGGCGATGCATGGGCTGGGCGAAGCCGAGGCGGCGTTGGGAGACCACGCGGCATCGCTGAAGGCGTATGACGAGTTGGTAGCGGCGATGACGGACGGCCTCACGCATCCGGAGTTGACGACCGAGGCCGTCGCGGGCTCGTTGCTCGGTCGATCGCGTGCGAGATTTGACGCGGGAGTGACGGGCGAGGCCTTGCGGTATGCGGAACTCTCCGAGCGGCTGTTCCCAGGTGACAAGGCACCGCCGGACCTTGTTCTCGCGCTCGCGGAGGCGCATCGACGATCGGCCGATGAGTTGCTCTCGGGCGCGGAGCATGAGCCGACGCGCGTCGGTGGCCTGGCGCTGATCGATCCGGCGGCCCGCGAAGAGGCGCGGACGCATCTGGTCGCGGCGGGCGGCTATTTCAAGCGGCACGCGGACCTCGTCGGCATCGCGGACAACGACGCCTACGGTCGATCGCTGTGGCTCGCTGCCGATTGCCTCGATCGCGCTGGCGACCCGGACCAGGCGATCCCGCTGCTCACGGACTTTGCGAAGTACTTCCCCGGCGATCCGCTCCAGCCCGAAGCGAGGTTTCGCACGGCGCAGGCGCATCAGACCCGCGGGGACTACGCCGTCGCGGCCGCTACGTATCAGCAACTGCTCGACGACGCGGGGAGCGTGCCGCCGGGCGGAGGCTCGTCGTCGGGTCCATTCGCCGACGCGAGCGTTGTGCCGCTGGCGCAGTGCCTCTTGCTCGACGCGGATCCAACGAACGACGCGCAGGCCGAGGAGTTGATCGAGGCCGTGGTGCAGGGCCGATACGGCGGGGCGGATTCGCCGAACTACCGTGACGCGCTCGTTGAACGGGCGATGCTGCGATCGCGCAAGGGCGAACACGCGGCGGCTATCCAGAGCCTCGAAGAGGCCATCGAACGGTTCCCGGATGATCCGCAGATCGACACGTTGCGATATCGGCTTGGCGATGCCTATCGGCGCGACGCGGAGGCCATCACGGCGACGCTCGCCACCGCGCTCCCCGACGCGCAGCGGCAACTGCTGACGCGCACCCGCGCGGAGCGGCTCACACGCGGGATGGGGATCTATGCCGCGGCCGAGCGTTCGCTCTCGGCGAAAGACCCTGCGCGACTGACCCGGCTCGAACTCGTGCAACTGCGCAACAGCAGTTTCTATGTTGCGGATTGCGCGTTCGATCTTCGCGACTTTGATGGAGCGATCCGGCTTTATGATGCCGCCCGCGAGCGATACCCCGATGATCCCGCGTCGCTGGTGGCGATGGTGCAGATCGTCAACGCGTACGTCGAACAGGGTGACATGGAGCGAGCCCGCACGGCCAACGAGCGCGCGACCAACTTCTACCGCTCGCTGCCGGCGTCGGCGTGGTCCGACCCCGATCTGCCGATGGGACGCGAGGAGTGGGGGCGTTGGCTCGAATCGCTCAACGCGCTCAAGCCGCTGGGCGCGACGCCCACCGCGGAGCCCACGCCCGTTGCGCAGCCCGATCCGAAGGAGCACCCGTGACGCACGCCGATCCAGCCGAACTGCTCGCCCGGCAGCACGCGTTGCTGATTCGGCTCGATGCACTGGGTCGGCGTCAGGCGTCGCTCCTCAACCACGACGACACGTCGCTGCTGCTCGACGTCATCGCCGAGCGAGAGGACGTGATGGAGGAGTTGCGTCCGCTCGCCGACGAGTTGGCGCAGGCACGCGAGGCCTGGTCGAGGCCCGATTCTCCCGCGGCGTCGCACCTGCATCGGCTCGCCACGCAATGCGCGGAACTTGCCGCGGCGGTGGCGCTGCGCGATCGGGAGCACGGCAGTCGTCTCGCGCAGCGGCGCGACGCGTTGGCCTCGGAACTCGCGCGGATCGAACTGGGGCGCGATGCGACGGCGGCCTATGGCGAACGCGCGCCGCTTCCCCGATTCCAGGATCGTCACGCGTGAGTGCATCTGCCGCCCAACGCGCCGAGGCGATCTCAGCCGATGAACTCGCGGGCCTGATCCGCTCCTTCAGCGATGCCACGTCACGACTCAACCAGACGCACGAGGCGCTGCGACGGCGAGTCGAGTCGCTCCAGGCGGAACTGCGGGAGAAGAGCGAGCAACTCGCGCGGTCACGGCGGCTTGCGGCGCTGGGCCAGATGGCCACCGGCATCGCGCATGAGGTCCGCAATCCGCTCGGATCGATCCGGCTCTATGCCCAGATGCTCGAACAAGACCTCGCAGACCGTCCGGAGCAGAGGCGCGCGGCGGCCAAGATCGCGGGTGCCGTGCGCGGGCTCGATGGTGTGGTGGGAGATGTCCTGACGTTCGCGCGCGAACTTCGCGTGCGCGCCGCGCCCGCCGACCCCGTGGCGTTGCTCGAGCGGGCGGCGGAGGCGTGCTTCGCTGAAAGCGGCGGAGTGCGCGTGACGATCGAGTCGTCGGTGCCCGAGGCGATGTGCGACGCCGATCTGGTGCATCAGGCGCTGGTGAATCTCATTCGCAACGCGCTGCAGGCGATGGTGGATTCGCCACCACCGGCCGAGGGCCACTCGCTGAGGCTCTCTGCCTCGCGCACGCCCGACGGGATGGTCTCGCTCGCGATCCGCGACAGCGGCCCGGGCGTGACGGACGAGGTGGTTGAGCGGATGTTCAACCCGTTTTTCACGACGCGTGCCGCGGGCACGGGGCTTGGGCTTCCGATCGTGAATCGGATCGCCGACGCGCACGGCGGGCGTGTGAGTGTTCGCAACAACGCGGATCGCAACAACGCCGATCGGGGAGTGACCGCGGAGTTGGTGCTCCCCGCGGAACGCATGGATGCAACGAACGAGGCACAGGAGGCCGCCGATGAGTCTGGTACTGATCGTTGATGACAAGGAAATGATGCGAGACAGCGTAGCGAGCACGCTGCGGCGG
The DNA here is from genome assembly GCA_046155605.1 of Phycisphaerales bacterium. Classification (GTDB taxonomy): domain Bacteria; phylum Planctomycetota; class Phycisphaerae; order Phycisphaerales; family UBA1924; genus JAEUIZ01. Next base: position 70,244 of record JBJXFQ010000021.1, on the reverse strand, counting down.
GCCGGGTTTGAGGCCGTCGTCGCGGAGAGTGTCGAGGCGGCGATGGGCGTGATCGGCACGAAGCGGCCCGATGCCATCGTGACCGACCTGCGCATGCCCGGAGCCACCGGGCTCGATCTCTTAGAGCGTGTCCGGGCGATCGACGAGGAACTGCCGGTCGTGGTGATGACGGCGTTTGCCGCGGTCGAGAGCGCGGTGCAGGCGATCAAACTCGGCGCGTTCGACTACATCACCAAACCCTTCGAGGGCGATGAGTTGGTGATCGCGGTCAAGCGAGCGATCTCGCACGCGCAACTGCTCCGCGATAACGCGGTGCTCCGCGCCAGCGCTCCAGAGGTCAAGCCGATGGGCCTCGAGCGCATCATCGGCTCCTCTGCTGCGATCCGACGCGTGAAAGAGCAGATCGCCGCCGTCGCCTCGTCGCACGGCACGGTTCTGGTCTGCGGCGAATCGGGCACCGGCAAGGAAGTCGTCGCGCGGGCGATCCACGACATGAGCCCTCGTCAGGTTGGCCCTTTCCTCGCCGTGAACTGTGCCGCGCTCTCGGAATCGCTGCTTGAGAGCGAACTATTCGGCCACGAGCGAGGAGCCTTCACGGGAGCGGACAAGTTGCGCAAGGGCCGCTTCGAACTCTCGCAGGGCGGGAGTTTGCTGCTCGATGAGGTGAGCGAGGTGGGGCCGCAGATCCAGGCGAAACTGCTGCGAGTGATCCAGGAGCGCGCGTTCGAGCGGGTCGGCTCGAGCACCTCGATCGGCACGGATGCGAGGGTGATCGCGACGAGCAACCGGGACTTGCCGCGAGCCGTGGAGCGGGGCTCGTTCCGCCGCGACCTGTTTTTCAGGCTCAATGTGCTGCCGATCCATCTGCCGCCGCTGCGTGACCGCGCGGAGGACATCGCGGAACTGGCGGCCAACTTCCTCGATTCGGTCTGTCGGCGTGAGGGCCGTGCCTCGATCCGATTTGACGCCGGCGCACTTGAGTTGCTCGTGTCGTACTCCTGGCCCGGCAATGTGCGCGAGTTGCAGAACATCTGCGAGCGGGCTGCGGTGCTGTTTGCAACATCGCGCCACGGTTCGACGCCCGCGCCCGTTCGCCGCGAGGCGATTGAATCGTGGTTGCTTCCGATCGAACAGACAAGCGGCACCGCCACACGGATCGAAACGCCGATGCGTGGCGTTCCGTTGCCCGAGCCCAAGCCCGCGGCCGATCCGACGAGTTTCCTGATCCGTCCGCTCGAGGAGATGGAGCGTGACGCGGTTGTGCTGACACTCCGCCGATTCAATGGCCATCGGGTGAAGACCGCTCGAGCGCTGGGCATCGGAGTGCGCACGCTTGGGCTCAAACTCAAGAAGTGGAAAGAGGCCAAACTGGTCGCCGAGACGCTGTAGTTCCGGGCACGGAAGCCGCACGACGGACTTGGTTCATTGATACGATCGAGCGATGCCTCGCGGTCGGAAAGCGGGCGGTATGGGCAGATTGGGCTGTTGCTCAAACGGTCTTCTTTGCACCTCATGCAACCATTGACAGTGGTAGCGTGGGCGAAAGGCACTCGCACATCCTGTCTTTTTCCTAACGCGTGTGGAGTGCTCAGGTCCGCACTGTGCAAGCACGGCCTGCTTTCGATATGGTCTGCCCGCGCGGATTTCGCTTTCGTGTTATAGTATTGGCCCTACTTGGAGGCGGATCATGAGGAGATGGTCGTTTGTTGGCGCTGTCGTTACGGCGGTCATGGTGCCTGTGGTGACAGCCCAGCCGTCGCATCCGCGCGCGACGCCCAAGCCTTCCGCGCCAGTTGATCCGCTTATCGCCATGCTGGGCGCGCCCGACAGCCCAACAGGGCCCGGGTTCGACCTTGACTGGTACACGATCGACGGCGGTGGCGCAACCTATCTCGTGGGTGCCAACGGCCTTTCTTTTGGCGGTACCGCCGGCCAGCCCGACGCGGGCGTCATGTCGGGTGGCGATTTCGTGCTGAGCGGCGGGTTCTGGTTCGGCGTCGGCGGCGCTTCCTGCTATGCCAACTGCGACGCCTCGACCATTCCACCCTCGCTCAACATCCTCGACTTTCTTTGTTTTCAGAATAGGTATGCGGCGGGCGATGCCTATGCCAACTGCGATCTGAGCACCATGCCGCCGATCCTGAACGTCGCCGATTTCATCTGCTTCCAGAACGCATTCGCGGCTGGTTGCCCGTAACACGAGAGAAGAAGTCAGTCCGAAGCGAGCGCAGCCGCGCCGTGTGGAGTGTGGAACGATGAGAAGCACCCGTCTTGCCGTCGCCGTCGGAACGATCGTTGCCTTGGCGTCCCTCGGCGTTGCGCGTCCGGGCGGACCCGGGCCGACCGATCAGGCCTTCACCTACCAGGGCCAACTCAAGCAGTTCGGCTCGCCGATCACCGGGCTTACCGACTTCGAGTTTCGGCTGTATGACTCGTCGGTCGCGGGCTCGCAGGTCGGCACGACGCTCCAGTTGCTGAACCAGAGCCTCGTCAACGGGTTGCTCACGGTCGACCTCGATTTCGGAGCGGGCACGTTCAACGGCGACGGCCGCTGGCTCCAGATCTCTGTGCGGAACCCCGCGGGATCGGGAACGTACACGCTGCTCTCACCGCGGCAACCGATCCTCGCCACGCCATATGCGCTGTATGCCCTCAACGGGAACGCTGGGCCGCAGGGCCCCACCGGCCCGCAGGGTGCGACGGGCGCGACAGGTCCCATCGGTCCCCAAGGCGCGACAGGCGCAACTGGCGCGACAGGTGCCACGGGTGACACCGGTCCCCAAGGCGCAACGGGAGCCACCGGCGACACCGGACCTCAGGGTGCGCAGGGCGCGACGGGCGCGACAGGTGCCACGGGTGCTACCGGAGCAACGGGCGACACCGGCCCGCAAGGCGCACAAGGCGCGACAGGTGCCACGGGTGCCACCGGAGCAACGGGCGACACCGGACCTCAGGGGCCGCAAGGCGCGACAGGGGCGACCGGCGACACTGGACCTCAGGGTCCGCAGGGCGCAACGGGCGACACCGGCCCCCAAGGCGCACAGGGCGCGACAGGAGCCACGGGTGCTATCGGAGCAACGGGCGACACCGGTCCGCAAGGCGCACAAGGCGCGACAGGTGCCACAGGAGCCGCGGGCGCGACAGGTGCGACGGGCGACACGGGTCCACAAGGCGCGACGGGCGCGTTGGGCGACACCGGACCTCAGGGTCCGCAGGGCGCAACGGGAGCCACCGGTGACACCGGGCCGCAAGGTGCAGCAGGCGCGACGGGCGCGACGGGTGCAACAGGTGACACTGGGCCGCAAGGTGCGACGGGCGCAACGGGTGCAACAGGTGACACGGGTCCGCAAGGCGCACAAGGCGCGACCGGTGCCACAGGCGCAACGGGAGCCATGGGCGCGACAGGTGCCACGGGCGACACGGGTCCTCAGGGTGCGCAGGGCGCAGCGGGCGCGACGGGCGCGCCCGGCGACACCGGTCCTCAAGGCGCGACAGGGGCGACCGGCGACACTGGACCTCAGGGTCCGCAGGGCGCAACGGGCGACACCGGCCCCCAAGGCGCACAGGGCGCGACAGGCGACACCGGGCCGCAAGGCACGGCGGGTGCCACGGGCGACACTGGTCCTCAGGGTCCGCAAGGCGCACAAGGCGCGACAGGCGACACCGGGCCGCAAGGTGCAGCAGGCGCGACGGGCGCGACGGGTGCAACAGGTGACACTGGGTCGCAAGGTGCGACGGGCGCAACGGGAGCAACAGGTGACACCGGCGACACTGGACCTCAGGGTCCGCAAGGCGCGACGGGCGCGACGGGTGCCACGGGCGACACCGGTCCCCAAGGCGCACAAGGCGCGACGGGAGCCACAGGCGACACCGGTCCCCAAGGCGCGATGGGAGCAACTGGCGCGACGGGAGCCACCGGCGACACGGGTCCGCAAGGCGCGCAAGGCACGGCGGGTGCCACGGGCGACACTGGACCTCAGGGTCCGCAGGGCGCAACTGGAGCCACGGGTGCTACCGGAGCAACGGGAGACACAGGTCCCCAAGGCGCAACGGGCGCGACCGGCGACACTGGACCTCAGGGAGCCACGGGCGACACCGGCCCGCAAGGCGCAGCGGGCGCGACCGGACCCCAGGGCGCGACCGGCGCAACGGGTGCAACAGGTGACACGGGTCCGCAAGGCGCGACGGGCGCGACGGGTGCCACGGGCGACACAGGTCCGCAAGGCGCACAAGGCGCGACAGGCGACACCGGGCCCCAAGGCGTAACGGGCGCGCAGGGCGCGACGGGAGCAACTGGCGCGACAGGTGCGACCGGCGACACTGGGCCTCAGGGTCCGCAAGGCGCGACAGGTGCCACCGGCGCGACAGGGGCCATCGGCCCGACCGGGCCGCAGGGTGCCACCGGCGCGTCCCCGTGGATTCTCAGCGGCAGCGACACCTATTACGACGCGGGCAACGTCGGCATCGGCACCGCCACGCCCGACGCCAGCTCGCGCCTGAACGTGGTCGGTGCCACGACGCGCTCCGCGCTCATCACCAACAGCGGCTCGAGCGGGACGGTGATCCGCGCGCAGTCCACGGGCTCGGGCGCGTCCATCGCGGTCGACGCCAGTGTCACCTCGTCCTCGGGCGTCGCCATCAACGCGACCGTACCCACCGGTGCGACCGCCATCCAAGGCACCGGCAGCCCGGGCGTGCAGGGCAACGGCCTGGGTACCAGCCCCGCCATCATCGGCACCACGGCCACGGGCACCGCCGGGGTCCTGGGGCAGAACACCGCCGCCACCGGCCTGTCCCACGGCGTTCGCGGTACCACGACGTCGAACTCCGGCATGGGCGTCCGTGGTGAGGCCACTGGGGGTTCCGGGGCCATTGGCGTCTACGGCGAGAACCTCGGTGCCACGGGATTCACTCGCGGTGTGGTCGGGCGCACGGGAAGCACCGCGGGCGTCGGCGTGGTCGGCACCACGAACGCGGGCGCGTCGATCTTCACAACCTTCCCCGGCCCCAGCGCGCCCGCCAGCGCCACGACCACCACCGCCGGCGTCCTGGGCGTCGGGAGCGGCGCGAACACCGCCGGCCTCTACGGGTTCTCCAACACCGGCGGTGTCGGTGCCGTCGGTATCGACGGCTCCGCTACTGGCTCCGGTTCCGCGGGCGTGCGCGGCGTGACGGGCAACGGCGACGGGCTCGGCGTACTCGGAATCACCGACTCGCTCGGCAACAGCGCCACCGCTGTCCGCGGCGATGCCGTCAACGCCACGGGGAGCGGGACCGCCCGTGTTACGGGCGTTCACGGTCGCACAGCCATCAACTTCACTGGTACCAACACCTCCGGCGTCTTTGGCGAGTCGCTCGCCACGTCGGGCACGGTCTATGGCGTCCGCGGAACCGCCGCGACGGCCACGTTCCTGGGTGCCGGCGTCTTCGGTAACGCTTCCGCCACCACCGGTCAGGCCGCGGGCGTCTATGGCCTTGCGGCATCGGGTGATGGGTATGGCGTGTACGGCGACAACTCCTCCACCGCAGCGAACGCCAAGGGCGTCTACGGCCGCGCCAACACCAGCGGCGCGGTCGCGAACTACGGCGTGTACGGGCTTGCCGGGGGCACCGGCAATAACACCGCCGGCGTCTTCGGCACCGCCACCGGCTCAACCGGCAACACCAACGGGCTTTTCGGAACTATTCCCGCATCCGGGAGTTCGACTGGCAACGGCGTCTACGGCGAGAACCTCAACACGACCGGCGGCGTCGGGGTGCGGGCCTATACCGCCGCTGCGGGAGGCCGTGCCATCTTCTCCCTCGGCAGCGTCTTCATCGAGAACCGCTCCGCGCAGGGGGCGGCCACCAGCGGCACCGATCCGCTCATCGCCTTCTGCCAGAACAACGGCGCCGCGGGCATCAATAACAACGCTCAGATGTTCGCCAACATGTTCAACCTCACCTCCGACCGCGACAAGAAGGAGAACTTCGCGGTGATCGACACGCGCGACGTGCTCACCCGGGCCCTCGCGCTGCCCGTCACTACGTGGAACCTCAAGGGCGACCAGACCGATCAGCGTCACATGGGCACGATGGCACAGGATTTCCATGCCGCCTTCGGGCTTAACGGATCGAATGACAAGCAGATCGGCTCGGGCGATATGGACGGCGTGCTGCTCGCGTCGGTGCAGGCGCTCAACGCCAAACTCGAGGCCGAGATCAAGGACCGCGACGCCAAACTCGCAACGCTTCAGGCGAGCCAGGCCGCGATGGAGGCGCGCCTGGTGAGCGTCGAGAGCGGGCTGGGCAAACTGCTCAAGCCGGTTGGCGCGGGAATGGGCGTGGGCGTCGCGCTCATCGGCATGCCGATCCTGGCGCTGCTGGCGATTCGGCGCGGAGCGAGGAAGAACGCACGCTGACCGAGCGTTCGGCCTCAAGAGCAAATCGAATCACAAATGTCCTACCACGCACGAGGCCTTCCTCGTGCGTCTTCCATTGCGCTGTGTCGGCCTGTCTATCTCCCCGCCACCGTCAGCGACACCTTCGGCGTCTTCGGTGCTTCGACATGCAGCCGCTTCACGCGATGGGCCGACCAATCCGTGACGCGAAGGTCCGGCGACTCCGGCCCCGTGTGCGCCCGCAGGATGTCGTAGACGTTATCGCGCTGGGCCGGGATGAATCCCGCGCCGCGGATCAATCGGCAGAGCACCGCCTCGTCGAGGCAGTACGTTGTCCCCGCCGACGAGACCACGTTCTCCTCCATCATCACGCTGCCCATGTCGTTGGCGCCAAAGGCGAGCGCGACCTGCCCGATGTGCGGCCCCATCGTCACCCACGACGCGCCGATCGAATAAATGTTGTCGAGCATCAGCCGCGAGAGCGCCTGCGTGCGGAGGTAATCCGTGGAACCCGACATTCGCACACGCCGCCCGAAGAGCGAAGCAGTGGGGTACTCGCGCGGGTCGAGCGCTTTGTGATCGATCTCGTCGCCTCCGCCCCCGTTCCCCCCGCCCCCCCGGTACCAATCCGCAGCGCGGGCGATGGCGTCGCCGGGGAACTCCGACTCGCGCTCGCCCTTCCCAGCGTCGCCCGCCACGCCTTCCGCGCCCCAATCCGGCACACGGCCCAGGGGCGTGTTCTCCCGCTGGAAGGGCCATGAGATGAACGAGACGTAGTGGCCGCCGCGATCGACGGGGACCGTCGATCGACCCAGGAGCGCCCGATCCTGCCACCGCCGCACGAGGTCCATGTGATGCACGCGGTCGGCGTGGCCCTCGATGTGCCCAAACATCATCGTCGCGCTCGTGAACATACCGAGGGAGTGGGCCACGTTCATCGTCGTGAGCCACGCCTCGGCATCGCACTTGCCAAGCCCGATCTTTCGCCGCACCGCCGGCGCGAAGATCTCGCCCCCGCCGCCGGGGAGCGAATCAAGCCCCGCGTCGCGCAGGCGCACGAGCACCCAGCGCAACTTGTCGGCCAGCGTCGCGCCCGGCGGGTCGAAGAAATGCACAAACTCGATCATCTCCGGCGGGCTGAAGGCATGGACATGTACGCCGGGAAACCGCGCCTTGATCGAAGCGAGCAGATCGGTGTACCACGAGAGCGGCAGCGCCGGATTCATCCCGCCCTGCATCAGGATCTGCGTCCCGCCGATCTCGACAAGGGCCGCGATTTTCTCGTGGATCTGCTCGGTCGTGAGCGTGTATGCGTCGTGCTCGTCGCCATCGCGGCGGAAGGCGCAGAACGTGCATCGCGCGTTGCAGACGTTCGTGTAGTTGATGTTGCGGTCGATGATGTACGTGCGGAACGTGTCGCCGTGCAGGCGTCGCGCGCGGGCATCGGCCCATCGGCCCAGGTCCAGCAGCGGCATGCGCCGAAAGATCGCCAGCCCTTGCTCGGGGGTCAGCCGTGCTTCGCCCGCGACGACCGCTGCGAGGAGCCCGCGATCGAGTGCGTCGATTTCGGGGCGCGTCGCCGATGGTTTGTACACGCTCTCCAGGCCACGCTCAAGCATCTCGCCATTCTATTCCTCGTGACGATGCGGACGTGCTTCTACGGCACATTTCGAGAGGTGTTCTGTGCTGGCTCATGCGGGATCACCGCATTCCAAGCGTGCATGCCGCACTTGGCCAGTCGCGCTAGGCAAAACACCAGGACGACCCATCCGAGGATGCTCAGCAGACGCTCTTTGAACGAACGTCTCGCGGGATGCGTCTCCGATCCGGCTTGCTCAGTCATCGCCCGGGCCGCTCCACCTCGTCGATGGTCGTCCGGCGGAGGATCACCTGTCCCTGTGGCGTATCGACCTTCCGCTCCTGCACGTCCTTCCGCACGACCTGCTTCCCGCCCGCTGCCGCCTCACCCTTGATGGGCGTGCGAATCCCCCGTGCGACGTTCCCGAAAAAAGCGCCCAGGTTCCACATCAGCGATCGCGGCTTCTCGGCCATCCCGAATCGTAGGGACCAAGCCCGCCGTCACGCACCTCACGCCTCGGCTATCACGGCTTGCATCCTCAGGGCAACTCTCCCATGTACGGGAACGCCCAGCCAACGAACCAGACGCCGAGCACAAAGTGGAAGCCAGCGTTCGTCCAGTGTCGTGGACGAAGAATATTGATAACCAGTAAAGTCCAGAGCAAAGCGACGAGCGTCCAGCCGGCGACGGACACATATACGCTATAACCTGGCGCCTGGTACTGGCCTGCGTATTCGAAGCCGCCGACATAGACAACCGCGCTCATCGCCATCGCAACCAGAAACAAACCAATCGACACATTCGAGATCTCGCGCCGACCGATCCACACTAGTCGCGCGTACACGACAAAGAGGAGAGACCATGCGATGGCAACTACCGCGTGGGGCAACCCCATGAACATCGGGATGAGCACGGTCAAAGGAAGCGGCGCGTACCAGTGCGGAACGCCACCAACAACCGCAAGCCCCGTGATCAGAACAGCCGCCGCCCCTGCAATCACCGCCGCGGCGCTGGTTGAGGTGGGGATAGACGATTTGACGCCAGCGGGCGCTCCACATTCCGGGCAACGACAACCCGCCAGTCCTTCGAGGCAATACCCGCACGCACCGCAGTGCGGAACCACATCTTCATTGACTTGACGCACCGACTTCGCCATCAACCGATCCTACCACGAACCAGCGCGTTCGAACGCACTTGTTTGCCCGACACGCCCGCTACCTTTGCTATTCTTTCCCTGACACAACACGTTCCCGGAGCCTCACATGACCACCCCGCTCTCCCGCCGTCATTTCCTGGGTGCCTCTGCCGGCGCCGCCGCTGCCGCGTGGGCCTTGCCCGCGCTCTCCTGGGCCCGCGCCCGCGGATCGAACGACCGCATCACCATTGGCGTCATCGGCACGGGCGGCATGGGCACCAGCCACCTGCACTCGCTGAAGGGTCGCCTCGCCGCCGACAACATCGCTGTCACTCGCGTCTGCGATGTCTACCGCCGCCGACTCAATAACGCGGCCAAGGTCATCGACGGCAGTGCCTCGGCCGACACGATGGAATACCGCGAGTTGCTCGACGACAAATCGCTCGACGCCGTCCTCATCGCCACGCCCGATCACTGGCACACCAAGATGGCCATCGACGCGATGGACGCCGGCAAGAACGTCTACTGCGAGAAGCCGCTCTCGCTGACGATCGAGCAGGCGCTGGCCTGCCGCGACGCCGTCAAACGCACCGGCAAGGTGCTTCAGGTCGGCCCGCAATACACGAGCCTCGACAGCACATGGAAGGCCCGTGACGCCATCGCCGCCGGACGCATCGGCAAGGTCGTCTGGAGCCAGTCCGCCTACTGCCGCAACTCGCGCGGCGGGCAGTTCAACTGGACGATCGACCCCGACGCCGGCCCGAGTCAGGACAAGTCGGCGGAGGGCTACGTTGATTGGAATCGCTGGCTGGGCCTCGAGCACGGCCTGGCCGCCAGCATCCCTTGGAACGCCGACCACTTCTTCCGCTTCCGCAAGTACTTCGCCTATAACGGCGGCGTCGCGACCGACCTGCTCTATCACAAACTCGCGCCGCTCCTGCTCGCCATCACCGGCCCCGACGGCGAGTATCCCAAGCGCGTCGTCGCCAGCGGCGGCAAGTTCCTCGAAAAGGACGAGCGCGACATCCCCGACACCTTCATGATGATGATCGACTATCCCTCCGAGCACACCATCGTTCTTGCCAGCGTCATGACCAACGACGTCGGCCTCGACACCGTCATCCGCGGGCAGTACGGCACGCTCGCCTTCAAGGACGGCTCGGACTGGGGCGACCAGGGCAAACTCGCCTTCAGCGAGCAGGGCGTCTGGGCACCGGAGTTCCGCAAGAAGAACGCCGACAAGGTGAGCGTTACCACGACCAAGAACGCCGACGGCAAGGACGTCACCACTCCCGCCAACGGACAGGCCGTGTTCGAGATTGCGTGCGCCAAGCGCCGCGACCACGTCGGCAACTGGCTCGATTCCATCCGCGGCACGGCCAAGCCGGATTGCAACATCGACCTCGGCTGCTCGACGATGGTGGCGATCAAGATGGGCGTCGAGGCCTATCGGCAGAACAAGGTGATGACGTGGGATGCGGAGAAGGAGAAGGTCGTGGGGGGATGACGCGGCGCATGATGGAGCCGATCGCGCGAGCGATCGGGCTTTGTGACGCCTCATAGGCCAGAAGCGCCGATCCTCCAATCGCTCACGAGCATCCCGCGGCAAACAGGTTGTTGAAGCAGACGAAGTCGAGGACATTAAGGATCGGCGGAATCGTGGATTGGTCGCAGTTGGCGTAGCACACCGGCTGTCCCGAGCACCCGGCCGCAAAGTTCTCATTGAAGCAGATGAAATCGTTGACATTGAGGAAGGGAAGAACTGTGCTCGAGTCGCAGTTGGCGTAGCACTCATAGGGGCAGGGTGTGACGGTGAGCATTACCGACGCACTCTGCGCCGACCCGCACGCGTCACTGACGATGGCGTCAAAGGTGCCAACCATATGGCATTCGGCGGGGCTGATGGTCAGCGTTGCAGCCCGAGTGCCCGAGTACGAGCCGCCCTCAACCAAGTTGACACCTTGTCTGCGCCATTGATAGGTAAGGTCCCCCGCGCCAGTCGCTGCAACAGACAGCATCGTGGTCTGTGCCGGCGCGACGGTCGTAGGCACCGGGTGCTGGGTGATGACGAGGAAAGGTGCCGAGGCGTTGGCATCGCCAATCCAGGTGCCGGCGAGCGAGCCGCCGGGGTATAGGGTCGCGAGGCCGCCGAAGAGGACCAACCGTCCTCGTGCCGCATCAAAGACCATTTCGGCGCTGGAGCGCGAAAGTGGTCCCGTATTGGCACGTTTCAGCCACGTTGCGCCGATCCGCTCCCATGTGTCGATGTCGTGGGTGTTTTGCGGGCGCCACCCTGCGGCGAGAATGGTTCGATTTTGGATTGTGTCATATGCAAGCGCGGGTGAGCTGAGAGAAGGACCGGCCGTGCCCGCGAGCAGCCACGACATCCCATCCCACTCCCAGGTTTCGCTGGTCAAAAAGCCCGACTCGTTAGAACCCCCATAGAGAACCGTTCGATTCTGGCTTGAGTCGAAGGTCAAGGCGTGTGAGCTTCGCAAGGGGCCTTCTTCGAAGACGAGAGTCCACGCTGCTCCGTTCCACTCCCACGTGTCTCGCTGACGAATGTAGACCGTACTGGTATAGTGCGTGCCGCCGTGCAGCACAGTCCTGCCGCGGTGAGAGTCATAGGTCAGGCCGTGGGCGTACCGACGCAGAGGCCCGGTGGTCGCGGCAAGGGTCCACGCGGAGCCGTCCCATTCCCATGTTTCTCCACTGTTCGCGCCGGACGCGGTGTAGCCGCCAAACATCACCGTCCGTTTACGCGCTGAATCAAAGGTCATCTTCATGGACGTTCGCGCTGGGGTGCCCCCGGATGCTCGCAAAGTCCACGCGGAGCCGTTCCACTCCCATGTGTCGCTGAGCGAACTGGAACTCGTCGAACTCGCCGAGCCCCCGAACAGCACCACCACTCCGCGCGTGGAGTCATAGGCCATCGCGTGCCCGTAGCGAGCGGATGGACCGTTGACATTCGCGTTCGTCCAGAAACACGTCTGCGCGACGCACGCGGGACAAACGGCAAGCGCGGCAAGCAGGCCTGGACGCAGCATGGGATCGCTCCTTGGGTCTTCGCAGCGTATCAGATTCCGGAGATTTGGCAAGCAGTTTTTGAGATTCCGCGCGAGGCCATCGGCCTAGGCAGCCATACTCCGCATACCCCGCAATGGCGAGCCGCGCTATCCTGTAGGCCTCTCGATCCTGACGCCACTTTTGAGGGTTTGACCATGCCGCGTGCCGCACTGTTCACGTCCGAGTCCGTTTCGATGGGCCATCCCGACAAGGTGGCCGACCAGATCTCCGACGCGATCCTCGACGCCATGCTCGAGCAGGACCCGTACAGCCGCGTCGCGTGCGAGACGCTCGTCTCGACGGGCATGGCCGTCATCGCCGGCGAGGTCACCACCAAGGCCTACGTCGAGATTCCCGACCTCGTCCGGGACGTCATCAAGGAAATCGGCTACACCTCCGCCGACATGAAGTTCGACTACGAGTCGTGCGCCGTGCTCTCGAGCATCAAGCGTCAGTCGCCGGACATCGCGATGGGAGTCGATCGGGACGGCGCGGGCGACCAGGGGATGATGTTCGGCTTCGCGTGCAAGGACACGCCGGAACTGATGCCCCTGCCGATCCAACTCGCGCATCGGCTCGTCGAGCAGCAGGCGCATGTGCGGCGCGAGGGAATCGTGCCCGGGCTTCGACCCGATGCCAAGAGCCAGGTGACCATCGAATATGACGGCCTGCGACCCGTTCGCGTTGATACCCTCGTCCTCTCCACCCAGCACGACAAGACCTGGAACGATCGGCAGGACTCGCTCAAGCGGCTGGTGATCGACGAGGTCTTCAAGCCGGTGCTCAAGGAGTGGTGGAACCCCGGCATCAAGGTGCATGTGAATCCGACGGGTCGCTTTGAGATCGGCGGGCCGCACGGCGACACCGGGCTGACGGGCCGCAAGATCATCGTGGACACCTATGGCGGGATGGGTCGCCACGGCGGCGGGGCCTTCAGCGGGAAGGACCCGACGAAGGTCGATCGCTCGGCCGCGTACATGGCTCGGTATATCGCGAAGAACGTGGTGGCGGCGGGGCTGGCCGAGCGGTGCGAGGTGCAGCTCTCCTATGCGATCGGCGTGGCCGAGCCCACGAGCGTGCTCGTCGATTGCCAGGGGACGGCCAAGGCGGACGAGGAGAAGATCAGCAAGGCGATCCGCGAGCATTTCAAACTGACGCCGCGGGGGATCATCGATTCGCTGTCGTTGCGGAAGCCGATCTATCGCACGACGGCGCGGCACGGGCACTTTGGCCGCCCGCCGCAGGGGGATTTCTTTACGTGGGAGAAGACGGACAAGGCGGAGGGGTTGAAGAAGGCGGTGGGGTGATTGTCTAGCAGCTGGAGTGCGGAGGCGAACTCATGTCGGACTGCTCTTGGCCATCTGAGCGTGTTCCGCCACCGATCCACAAGGACTGGGAGGACAGCGAATGGCTGTACAAGCAGGCTGATGCCTTGCGCCAAACCAGGTTGTTTACCGAGCAGGGTGAGGGGCTCGGCAACTATCTGACGGGCCTGATCCACGACGTGATCGAGGCGCGAGATAAATACATCGAGTCAACGAAGTTGCTGTACACAGTTCTTACGATAGGCGGGGTCGCGGTGGCTGCCGTCACCCACTTCGCGATCGACCTGCATCTCCTGCTACGAGTGTTCATCACCCTCGGTCTGATTGCAATTCTGCCAGTAGCAAACGCGTTCATCGACGCGGTGGCGAAGAAGTTGCACGGGGCGTACCAGATCTACTCTGGCACGGCAATCCATGCAGCTGTATGCCACGCGGCGGCCGGCTTTCCCGTCACGCACAACTGGTTTAACTGGGTGTGCAGCAGCTGCAAGGTCAAAGGTATCTGGTTCTACCGTTCCGGATGGTCGATTGTGGACAAGCAGATAGTGCCAATGCCGCCAGCAACCGATGACGTGAGTGTAACATTTAAATCCAAGTTCACGAATGCTGCCACTCGGCTGCAAAACCATCTCCACCAGCTGGACGAGACCTATGGAACCCAGAAGTTAGACCAGAGCTATGGAACCCACCAGCTGGACGAGACCTATGACATTCAGTGGCTTTCGAAACACGGCGATCGGTTGCCCGTGGCAGTCGCCACATTTGCGGCAGCCGATCGTCTCGAGGATGCTTTGCGCCAGGTACTTCACCTGCGGCCCGCCCAGGAAGCGAGTGACCTTGTGAGAGGCGTTTTGTCGTGTGAACATCACCCCGTTTTGGGCAATACGAACAATCCGCGCGAATGGAAAGTTCAGCGATGCCGTCCGAAAACTGTCACAGACGTGCTGCTGGCATGGGAGGCTCACCCACAGACGATCCTGATCGCGTACGGGAAGGTCTTCCGCCGCATGCGCTACTTTGCATGGATCGGCGTCGGCATCTGCGCCTTTATCACGCTCATCGGGAAAGATCCGTCAGCGAACTGGCAACTGGTACAACGACAGTTCGGGGCGGTACAGGCGAGTCCGACGTGTAAAGTTGGCGACAGCTGGTGACATCGATGTTTCACCCTTTCCTCCTGCAGACAGCACACGCCGAACCTCTGACGAGGAAACCCGAGATGCGGCGGTGGAGATTAACCGTGCCCGCCAGTCATCAGCAGCACTAGACACCCATGCCCCGCTTTGCCGCAGCGCAGCGAGGAACTTCTTGGCGCTGTCGATCGGCGGCCTCGGCACCACCACCGGCTCCGCCAGCGTCAGCAACTCGCGGAAGTCGCGCCACTTGTGAAACTGCACGGCCTGATCTGCACCGATAAGCAGCCGGATAGGTAGATCTACTGCGACGATCTGCCGAAGCCGACGCACGGTGTCGATCGTATAACTGGGCCGCGCGCCGGCTGAGTCCGTGCGCCCTCGTCCCTTGCTGCCGCCGCGGCCTCCCGATGCAGCAAACTCGCCCCGGTCGATCTCGTCGGTCCAGATGCGCACTCGCTTCAGCCGTTTCGTCGCAAGCCGCAGCATCGCCACGCGATCCGCAGCCGATGCCACCGGCCCCGCTTTCAGCGGCGATCGGCCCGTGGGCACAAAGACGATCCACCCGTCGCGCGGGAAGAGTTGTCGCCGCGCAGCGACCGCGACGCGCGTGTGCCATTTGTGTGGCGGATCAAACGCCCCGCCAAAGAGAATGATGCCGCGAGCCGACCTTGGGATATGCAGCGGTGTGATCGGCGCCTCGACTTGCGAACTCTTCGACACCGCAATAGTTGCTTTGCTGGATCGGGCCACACGCGATCGTAGAGCCAAGCCGCGCGAGTTGCCCCTCTTCCTCCCGTCCTACTTCTCCCGCGGCGTCCCGTCGCGCGTCAGCCGATCCAGCGCGTCGATCCGCTGCTGGTGTCGCGCCTGCTGCGTCGGCTCCAGGTGCGTGAGGGCCACCAGATGCCTCCGCGCCGTCGCAAAGTCCTTGCACTGGATCGCGACCCGCGCCGCCAACTCACGCATCGGTGCGTCATACGGCGAGATCGTGACCGCCCGCGCGGCAAAGGCCTGCGCCCGCGTCCAATCTTCACCTCTCGCGTAGAGCCGCGCCAGTTCCGCCGAATACACGGGCGAGTTCTGCTCGCGGGCGTCGAGGTATTGGAGGTGGGCAATGGCCTGGCGGCTGGCCTCGGCCGCGCTCCCCCCGTCGCCCGCCGCTACACGCTCGAGCGCGAGCCGCGCGAGGAGTTGGTGCGGGAGCGGATCGACGGGCCGCACTTCGGCATAACGATGCAGCAACGGAACGATCTCGGGCGTGGGCTTGCCGTCAGCGTCTTTGAGCGCAAATCGAATCGCGGCCTCGAGAATGTCTGGGCTCTTCGGATAGCGATCCAGCCAGCGACGGGCCATCTCCGCGTTCGGCGCGGGAAGTTCCGGCTCCCACGAGTGACGACCGTTCGCGCCGGCAGCGGCATCTGAGGCGACGTCTTCGAGGTGCTTGCCGAGATCGCCGGCGAGGCGTTCGCGGCCGGGCTCGTCGCCCGCGGCCTCGGCAAGAAGCACTTGCGCGATCGTCGGCTCGCCGGGGCGCTGGCCCAGGCCCCATGTGGTCAGTTGTTCGCGTGCCCAGGCCTTGAAATCAGCGAGAAACTCGGCCGTTGAGACCTTCAACACATGCGGGAACGCGCGCGACTCGCGATCGCCCTCGGCGTAGCGGTCCATCAGATCGAGTGGTGCGCGCTCGCCCCAGCGGGTGATGATGAACTCGTACATCCAATGGCTCTGCGCATAGGCGAGCGAGCGATCCGTGGGTCGCCGCGGCCGGATGAACGCCAGGTTAATCGATGTTAGATCGAACAGTTCGCCGGCCTCGAGCGCCGCTTCGAGCATCTTGCACGCCGAGTAGTCTCGCGGCGAGTCCTCAAGATAGACCGCCGCGGCCTCGGTGAACCAGTGCGGGATGCGGTTGCGCGTGCGCGAAAGCGAGACGGTGTGCGTGTACTCGTGTCGAACCACGCGAAGCCAGTCATACGCGCCGATGCTGTGGCCCGGACCTTCACGCGGCGATTCCATGGCGATGGTCGGGCCGGTCGAGGCCGCCATCGTGTGGATCCGCGTCACGCCCGCGATGCGCACCGAGAACCAGCGGTGATCCGGCATGAGGTCGATGATCGTCTTTCGATCCGGCACATGGTCGATCCCGCCCGGACCGCTGCCCGTCACTCGACGGTGCATCGCCTCGAGTGCATCGGGCATCTGCTCGGCGAGCACCAGATCGACCCCCGGCTTGTGACGGATGACGAAGTGCGGGGTCTCGATGCGGGCATAGGTCTGCAACTCGCGCGCGAGTTTCAGCGAGTTTTCCACGCGTGAATCGAACGGATCGAGTTCGGCGGCGCGCGCGAGCGATTCGACGGCCCGCGCGTCGTCGCCCGACTGAAGGCCCATCAGCCCGAGTTGCGCGTGCGGCTCGGCACGAAACGGCGCACGCTCGGCGGCGCGGCGGAGGTAGCCCGCCGCCATCTCATATTGCCGGGCGTCGCTGAGCGTGCGACCAACGTCGAGGAGCGCATCTGGTGAGCCGGGCTCGAGCGCGTCGTGCTGACGCAAAAAGCCCTCGACGATCTCGGGGCGATACTCAGCAGCGGCGATCGAGGCCCGCAACGAGATCATGGCTGCCGTCTCACCGTAATCGTCGAGGATGGGCTCGATCGCCTCATTTGCACCGCCGGGATCGTTTTGCTTCAGGCGAGCGCGGGCGAGAACGTCGGCGGCCAGCGGCGAGGGTTCGTCTGCGAGCACTTCGATGCGACCCGCGACGGCCTCGGCGTTCTGAAAGTCAAACCCGTCTACCGCCGCGAGGCCCACGAGATGCCAAGCGCGAGCGGCCCGTGGATTCAGTGAGAGCGCACGCGTCACCGCCTGACCGCCCTCGGGCCGGTTGTGCTTCTCGAAGAGCAACTCGGCCTCGGCGAGCGGGATGCGCCAATCGAGTCGGCCGCCCCGCTCTCGGGCCGCGCCGAGATTGGCCATCATTCGGCGGAAGTCGCCGCCCGCTGGTTGCTGCTGCGGACGAAGCCGCACCAGCACTCGCATCGCGCGCACGCCCTCGACCGCATCAGCGGGGGACTGCAACTGACCTTCGGCAAGGGCCACTCGCAGGCCGTCCGCTTCCGCGGCGGCGCGATCGCGCTCGCCGAGCGACTCGAACGCCTCGGCGCGTAAGCGGCGGGCGCGCGGCGTCGTCAGGTCGCCGATGAGTCTGATCGCCTCAGAGGCACGGCCACGCGACAACATTGCCTCGGCACGGTCCAACGGATCGGCGGCGGGGTCGGCGAGCGAGGGGTCATCAAAGCGACCGTCGATGAGCGCCGCCAGCGCGCGGCGGGCAGGCGTGTCGAGGTCCTCGGGCTTCCACAATCCGTGGAAGACGCGGAGGTCCTTCGCTTCATCGACGCGAAGAAACGGCGCTTCCAGAAGCGAGGTGACGGCGTCGGCAAGCTTGGGCGGCTCGGAGATGGGCCGCGGCGGATCGACCTGAATCTGTGCCTCGGCTCCCGGCGGCGATAGCAATGCCACGCCGATCAGCGCCAGCGTGAGCAAGAAATGGAGCGGAGTGGTGGGGCGTGTTCGCATCCGTGCCTCGTTGTTCATGGGCCGCCCAGCGGCTCGGCGCGGCCAGCCCATCGTTGGATACTCACGTCCCAGCCCGCCTCCGGCGTCGTGGTGTCGAGCATCGCTGCGGGAATCTCGGTCTCCGTCGTCGCCTGCTGGCCAGAGTGCAGCGTGCGGACGTTGATGAGGAAGATCAGCGACGCGTCACCCGCGGGATTAATCGTCTTGGCCATCCGCGGCAGCCATCGCCCCGACGCATCGCGCAGGTACCACAGACGCACCTCGCGGAAGTCCTCCGCCTCCGGCGTGCCCGGACGAGGCGTGAGCCGAATCTGCGTCGTGCCGGTGGCGAAATCTCGCTGTGCTGCGGCATCGGTCTCGGACGTGTTGTCGTCGGCATCGAGGCCGGCTTCCGCGGCAAGTTTATCGACCTCGAATCGTGCGACGATATCGGCGCGGCGCTGCCCGATCGGAACGGGGAACGGTCCCTGGCCGATGCGGAGCGGATCGAACCGCTCGCCGGGCGGGACGACCTCGTGCTTCTTGAACAGTTTCTCGCCCGGGATCTTCTCCACGAGCCAGTGGCCGTCGAAGATGTACGATTTCTCCTCGTTGCGGACCTCGCTTCCGATCTCGAATCGATCAAAGGTGACGGCAAACTTCCGACCGGAGGGGTTGTCAGTCGGCTTGTCGTCATGCTTGCCGTCCGCTTGGTCGCTGGGCTCGGCGACGTACGCGAGTCTGCCGAAGCGGGTCTGCCGATCACCGACGAGTTCGAACGAGCGCTGATACTTCACATCGGCCACGAGCCGCAACAGCCCCTTGTCGGCCGATTCGAGTTCACCGAGGAACGCATCGGCCTCGGCGGAGCGATC
Source organism: Phycisphaerales bacterium (assembly GCA_046155605.1). Classification (GTDB taxonomy): domain Bacteria; phylum Planctomycetota; class Phycisphaerae; order Phycisphaerales; family UBA1924; genus JAEUIZ01. The sequence goes on along the minus strand of JBJXFQ010000021.1, from coordinate 51,190 downwards.
AGGAACCACCTGAACCTGCGCGGGCTGCGCTGGCGGCACGGGTTGCGCCGCAGACGGCTGCGCCGGGGGCTGAGCCATCACGCTACCGGCAAGCACGAAGATCGGAAGGGCAAATCGCATGGTTACTCCTTGGAGAGTATCGGTCGGTGGCGGCATCAGCCTTGGGGTGGGTGGGGCGTGGAATGTTGCCAGCCGCTCGTGGTTCTGGTTTCTGACGGACCCAGCGTGGCGAAGTAATCCGAGAGCATGGCGGCAGCAGCCAGGCCATCGCGGCGCTGTCGCTTCTGGTTGCGTGTGAAGCCCGAGCCGGCAAGCCTCCATTCGGCATCGCTGCTGGTCAGGCGTTCATCGTGCAGCGTGAGAGGCCGTGCAAGGCGGATGGCCATCCGCTGAGCAAAGGCGCGGGTCATCCGGGCACGGGGACCATCGGTGCCGTCCATGTTCAGCGGCAGTCCCACGACGATGGTCGCGGGAGCGCTCCCCAATACGTCATCGGCGGCGCGAGCAATCGCGTCGAGCAGGTCCGCGCCGTCGCGTGCGGCCCAGGGCACCTGAATCGGCGGAAGGGGCGAGATAATGCGGGTGTCACGGTCGCCCAGCGCGAGCCCGGTGCGGCGATCGCCAAGATCAATTCCGAGATATCGCACGAGGGAGCATAGGAGCGCAAAAAAGTCGGAAAAAACAGGCGCGAAACGGAAGAAATTGCAGAGCCCTCGGGCGCGCATCCGGGTCGAGTTTCGCCTATGATTCCGGGCTTCGGAAGGGCTACGAAAGCGCGCGTCACAGCGCGTGCCGCATCCGGCTCTATGTGGCGTATTGGGGATGGGTGGAAGGCGGCTGAGGCCGCTTGGTTCGTGCCGGATGTTTGGCTTTAGGCAGGATCAACGGAAGGCAGGACCAGATCGCATGGAAACAAGCGCGGAAGCACGGGACGAGAGTTTGCCGGGGCGGGTCAGCGGCGACTATGGCGCCGACCAGATCAAAGTGCTTGAAGGGCTCGAGGCCGTCCGCAAGCGGCCCGGCATGTACGTCGGCGGCACAGGACTCAACGCCCTCCACCACCTCGTCTACGAAGTTGTCGATAACTCCATCGACGAGGCGATGGCAGGACACGCCAAGCAGATTTCCGTGACCATCCAGGCCGACGGCTCCTGCTCCGTCACTGACGACGGGCGCGGCATCCCCGTCGATCCCATCAGGGACGACAACCCCGCGATCAACGGCAAGCCCGCCGTCGAGATCGTCATGACCATCCTCCACTCCGGCGGCAAGTTCGGCGAAGAAGACTCCGCCTACAAGGTCTCCGGCGGTCTTCACGGCGTCGGCGTCTCCTGCGTCAACGCCCTCTCCGAGTTCCTCGAGTGCGAGATCCATCGTGGCGGCGTCGTCCACGTCATCGAGTTCGAGCGCGGGCGCGTCGCCAAGCCTCTGGCCGCGGTCGGGCCCGTCCCCGCCGGCAGCGTGCGCCCCACCGGAACCAAGGTCACCTTCCTCCCCGATCCCTCGATCTTCCCCGACACCACCTTCAGTTACGACACGCTCGCCACGCGCCTCCGCGAACTGGCCTATCTCAATCCCGGCGTCACCATCCGCCTCGCCGACGAGCGCTCGCAAGAGAACGGCAGGGTGCGTGCCGAGTCCTTCAAGGCCGAGAACGGGCTTGTCGAGTACGTCGAGCACCTGATGACTGGTAAGAACCCGGTTTCGCCCGTGGTGTATGCCAAACGCCAGGACGCCGCCGCCAGCCTCGTCTGCGAGGTCGCCCTGCAATACCACGACGGCTACAACGAGTCGGTCCTCACGTTCGCCAACAACATCAACAACGTCGATGGCGGCACGCACGGGCAGGGCTTCAAAAACGCTCTCACACGCTCGATCAACGGCTACGCGCGCAAGGAAGGCATCATCAAGGAGCGCGACCCCGTGCCCACCGGCGAAGACCTGCGCGAGGGGCTTGTCGCGATCGTCTCCGTCAAGTTGCCCAACCCGGCGTTCAACAACCAGCCCAAGGAAAAACTCCTCAACCCCGAGATCGAGGACTTCGTCTCCGGGGCCGTGGGCGAGTCGCTCAAGGCCTGGCTCGAGGAGCATCCGGCCGACGCGAAGCGGCTGTGCCTCAAGGGCATCATCGCGGCGCAGGCGCGCGAGGCCGCCCGCAAGGCCCGCGAACTGACACGCCGCAAGACCGCCCTCGACTCAGGCTCCATGCCCCACAAACTGCGCGACTGCAAGACCCGCGACGTGAATCTCTCCGAACTCTTCATCGTCGAGGGTGATTCGGCAGGCGGCTCCGCCACTCAGGGCCGTGATGTCGAGACCCAGGCCATCCTCCCTCTCCGCGGCAAACTCCTCAACGTCGAGAAGGCGCGCATCGACAAGGTCCTCGCCTTCGAGGAGATCCGCACACTCATCTCCGCCCTCCGCTGCGGGATCGGCGAGGAGTTTGACGCCTCCAAACTCCGCTACGGCAAGGTCATCATCATGACGGACGCCGATGTGGACGGCTCGCATATCCGCACGCTGCTCCTCACGTTTTTCTTCAGGCAGATGCCCGAACTCATCCGCCGCGGTCGGATCTACTGCGCACAGCCACCGCTTTATCAACTCGTCAAGGGCAAGAGCGGCCGCTACGTCCTCAACGAAAAAGTCCTCGGAGACACGCTCACCGAACTCGGCCTGGAGGACGCGACGCTCGTCATGCGCGGCCAGGCGGGCGAGGAAGAGCTCCGCATCGCCGGGCCGAATGCCGCCAGGGCCGTCAAGTTGCTGCGTCGGCTCGAAGACCTCGTCGAGATCGCCGAGCGCCGCGGTGTGCGCTTCCCCGACCTCCTCGCCACGCGCTCGAACGATCCCGAGGGCAAGGAGCGCCTGCCGACGCATCGCCTCGTCTGGCGCGGGGGCGATGCCTTCGCGTGGTCCGAACGGCAGGCCCACGAGTTCGTCGCCGCCAAGGGGCTCACCCTGGTCGAGAACGGCGACCAAGGCGGCGGCGCGACGCTCCGCGAACTCCACGAGAATCGAGAACTCGAACGCGTCTTCAGCGAACTCGCGGCACTGGGCCTCCTCATCGACGACTACGCGCTCGTCCGCGAGGAATCCGTCACCGGCGAGCGCATGCCGGCGCGCTTCGCCTGGGCGACGGCCAAGGTCACGTCAAAGTCCACCAACCCGGTTGCTGACGACGGCGACGAAGCGGAACGCGACGACGCACCCGTAAAGGTCGCCGCCGACGACAAGATCGTCGAGGCCGCCAACTTGCCCGCGATCCTCGAAACGCTGCACGAGATCGGCCGCCGCGGGCTCGAGATCAAGCGGTTCAAGGGCCTGGGTGAGATGGACGCGTCGCAACTCTGGGAGACGACGATGGACCACTCGAAGCGGACGCTGGTCCGCGTCACCTGGGATGCCGCGAGCGAGGCGGACTCACTCTTCTCGATCCTCATGGGCGAGGAGGTCGAGCCGCGTCGCCGATTCATCGAGGAGCACGCGCTCGAGGTCAAGAACCTCGACGTGTAACACAACGCCTGAGTGGGCTCGTCATGCCGCCGAGTTCGCCTCGCAGTCGGTGCCAGAGGCGTTGGGCTCTGCAACACTTCTCGTCGATTCCACTGCGATCCGCCCGCCCCTGCTTCCTATTCAGTCTTCGTCTTGGATATCCCGCTACCTCGTGGCAGACTTCTGCTTCCTCTTTCTTATCTCTTCGTCTCGCTCTTGCTCCCGATCTCCCGGACGACGCGCAGCACTCGATACACCCGCTGGAGCCAGCGCCACCCGCGGCTGCGGTGGATCGTGGCCAACTCCTCTCTCGCGCCCGCCAACTCGGCACGGGCCGTGTCCCTCGCCGCTGCAACTGCCGCTAGTTCACGCCGCACCGGCACCCGCGCCACCTCAACCTCCGCCGAATCCAGCCCGACGGCCGCCACTTCGCTCACGACCTCCGGCACCACCACGCCCGAGCGACCGGCGGCGCAGAGCCGCACCGCCAGCGCCCAGGTGCTCCCGGCCTGCGCGTACGAGATCGGGCCGGGCGATTCGCTCGAGGCTGCTCCTGTTGTGGCTCGCAACTCCGCTCCGAGCAGCGTCGCCGACTCCGCCGACACCACCAGCGGGCCAAGCGTGCGGGGTGCCACTGCCAGGCTTTCCACGTTCGGCGGTCCGAAAGCGCACGCCAAGCCGGGATCAGGCCGCGTCCAGCCGTGCGCAAACTCCGCCTCGCCCAAAGCCACGGTCTCGACGAGACGATCAAAGCCCGGCGGCGACTCAGCGGGCGCATTGACCACGACAACCGCGCGCTGCGAGAGAGATCGCCCCAGTTGCGCGAGCCTCCGCGCCCTCGCTCGCTCGAAGTGGTCGATCCGCCGCGCGACGACTCTCGCGTTGTCGCAGAGGTCTCGAATCCTCGCCGCTGCCGCGAGGCCCATCCTCTCCACCGCCTCGGAAGTCATCTTCGCCGTCCGATAGAGGGCCGCGGCCGCGAGTTCGGGATCGCCCGGCGTGAACATCACGCCCTCGACGTTCTCGCGGATCATCTCCGCCATCCCGCCCGCTCGTGCCGCGACCACGAGTCGCCCCTGCGCCATCGCTTCGACACATGCATAGGGGAAGTTGTCGGTCGGCGAGGGCACGAGCACAGCGCGGGCCTCGCGCCGCATCGTCGCCAATCGATCCGGCGAGACCTTGCCGTGGAGCCGAACGCGAGGACGAAGCGCCTCGGGCACATCCCGCGCAGCGCACCACGCGCCGAACGGGCCGTCGGCTTCCGCGTGCCAGGTGTCCTCGCCGACCAGGTCCAACTCGATGCCCGGAACGCGTGCTGATGCGATCACAAACGCCCGCAGCAGCGTGTCGATGCCTTTCCGCGGCTCGAGCCGACCGACGAACAGGAATCGCATCGACCCATTGGCCGCGGACGAGTGCTCGTCCGTCAACGCGCTCGCTGCGCCCGCCGACCCCACGAATCCACTTGGTTCCGCCGCCAACGCTCCCAGCGCGTGCGGGATGACCTCGACGGCGCGATGCGGGAGCGACCAGTGTCGCGCACACCACTCCGCGAGCGAATCGGTGGGGCACACCAGGCCGTCCGAGAGCATCACGCTCTCTCGTTCCATCTCCGCGAGCGTGCGCTCCTGCCTCGTGGAGAGCGGCGCACGGTTCCAGAGCGCGATCCACTCGCTCGGCGAGTGCAGCATCGTGACGATCGGCACCGCGGCGTCATGCCAGTGGCCGCGCGTCCTCCGGGCATTGAGCAGGAACCAGGCCAGCGCGCCCGTTTCCGGGACCTCAACCGCATCAAACGCGAACTCGGCGTTCAACTCGGGAACTTGTTGCGCCACTCGCATCGCGAACGCCGCCACCGGTGAGAAACTCCGAAACGCCGCCTCCGTCTCCGGCGTCGAAATCGCGGGGTCCGGGCGGGACCAATCCGTTCCGCGAATGAACGGCAGACGAACGACGACGATCCGATCAGCCTCCTCGCGGACCTGCTGCCCATCGTCCGAGACGGTCACGACAACCGGGCAATGACCCTGGGAGGCGAGCGCGCGGGCCCACTGGAGGGTGTAGGTTCCAATGCCGCCGCCATGAAATGGCGGAAACTCGCGTGAAATCAGGCAGATATTCATCGTCGTAGGAGTCCTGAACCAGGCGGGCAAGGGCGAGCCGCGAAGGGGGCATTGTTGTGCGGCGGCGGCGAGCGTGCTAGGGTGTTGGCTACTTCGACCGTTCGGAGCCACCATTGATGCCGACCCAAACCGCAACGCTGGCCGTGTTTCACATCACCCATTGGAAGGCGGGGTCGCAGTGGGTGCAGAAGGTGATGCAACGGGTCGCGCCGGAGCGCTTCGTCGAGCAGCGAGCGGACCACTCGCATGTGCTGAAAGAGGCCATCCGACCCGACGGCGTGTACTCCCCGGTCTATATGCGGCGGACGCCATTCGAGGCCGCGGTCAAGATCCCGCACAAACGTTTCGTCGTCATCCGTGACCTTCGCGACTCGCTCGTCTCCTGGTATTTCAGTCTGCGCGGCTCGCACGGAACGGAGACCAACGGCATCGTCCGCGATTTCCGCTCGGAACTCGGGCGACTCGATGAGGCCGAGGGCCTTCGCTACCTCATCCGCGAGCGCCTCGCCGATATGGCAGGCCTCCAGCGCGATTGGCTGCGTCCCGGCGAACTCGTCATGCGGTACGAGGACATGATCGCCAACGAGTTCGGCTCCTTCCGTCGTGTCTGCGATCATTGCGAGATACCAATGCCCGATGCCTCGCTACGGCAGGTCGTCGAAGCCTGCACCTTCGAGCGCCTGACCGGCGGTCGCAAACGTGGCGAAGAATCTCGCGGTGCCCACTACCGAAAGGGCGTGGCAGGAGACTGGCGCGAGCATTTCGACGATGCGACCAAGGGCATATTCAAGGAGAAGTACGGCCCGCTCCTGATTGCCACGGGCTATGAGAAGGACGACAACTGGTGATTGCGGAGGTGCCCAGACCGACGTTCGCCGGCACGAGCGACGCGCCGTCCAAGCGCGATACAGACGAAGGTGGGGGGGACAACTCAGCCAGCGGTCGCGCGAGCGCCTGCCCATTGATTTTCATCCATATTCCCAAGGCCGCCGGAACCACCTTCCAGCACCTCGTCGAGGATCGCTTCGCTCGCAAGTTTCGCTTCAGCGGTGATACCGAGGAATGGAATGCGTTCAAGCGGCTCTCGGCGGAGGAGCGTGACTCGTTTGACCTTTTGTACGGCCATGTACACTTCGGTGTCCATGAGCATCTCGCTCGACCCGCGATGTATGTCACGATGCTGCGAGACCCCGTCGATCGCATCGTCTCGCACTACTACTTTGTTCGCCAGCACCCCGACCATTACCTCCATTCGATCGCGGCAGAGTGTACGTTGGAGCAGTACGCCACTCGCCGCACTTCGCACGAACTCGACAACGATCAGGTTCGCTGGTTGACGACGCCGCACCATTTCGACGTGCCGGTGGGAAAGGTGTCGCGGACGCTGGTTGAAGAGGCCAAGTGGAACCTCGCCAACGCGTTTCCCGCGTTCGGCATCACCTCGCAGTTCGAGCGGAGCGTTCGATGGGTCTCTCGGGCGCTCTGCTGGCAGGGAGTCGAGATTCCGCCTCGACAGAATGCGACGCGCGACCGCCCTGCGCTCGAAGAGGTGTCCCCCGCGACGATTGCCGCGATCCGCGAGATCAACCGCTATGACGCCGAACTCTTTGAGTTCGCCTCGGCGCTCTTCGAGGAACGAGCGCCGGCCGGATGCGAGGCTGCATCGCTTTCGGTGAGCGACGATGGCGAGGCTTCGGTCGGAGGCGCCGCCGAGTGAGCGAGTCCGCGTTCCATCCTCGGCCTCTGATCTTCCTGCACATCCCCAAGGCCGCCGGCACGACACTCGAAGCCTTCATCTGCTCGCAATACCCCGCCGCCAGGTGGTTCCGCTTCACGGGCGACGTAGAGAACTTCCGCGAGTTTCGAGGCATGTCCGCCGCCGAGCGCGGCGCGATCGACCTCTTCACGGGCCATGTTCGCTTCGGCGTACACGCGTGGCTCGACGAGGCCGCGACCTACGTCACGATGCTGCGCGATCCGGTCGAGCGCGTCGTGTCCTACTACTACTACATCCTCCGCAGCCCCGAGCACTACCTCCACGCGACGCTCCGTGCCAGCGGGCTCAACCTCCACGAGTTCGTCCGCACTCGGTTCTGCTTCGAGATCGATAACGACCAGGTGCGGTGGCTGAACTGCATGCCGCACGTCGAGGTCGCGCCGGGTCGCGTCACACGCCAGATGCTCGAAGAGGCCAAGGTCAACCTGGCGACTCGCATCGCCTGCTTCGGCCTCGCCGAGCGATTCCATGAATCCATCGAACTCCTGCGTCATCAACTCGGATGGACGAACGGAAGCGTCGAACGCCGAAACGCGACCGCCGATCGACCGCGGCTCGATCAAGTGCCACAGGCCACCATCTCGCTCATCCGCGAGACGAACGCTCTGGATGTCGAACTCTATGAGTTCGCTGCGGCGACGTTCCAGGATCGGCTTGACGCCGCGGGGCTGGGTGCGAGAGACACCGTAGCCTCCAGCGCTGAACGCTGATTCACGCTGTCAGCGTGACCGGATCGCTCTTCGCACGTCGGCATTCTCGCTGTTCATTCCCGAATCATCGAAACCTCGACGCCTCGCCCCGGTATCTAACACGGTGCGAAGTCACGCCGATTCCATGCCCAAGCCCGGAAACAACCCCTACGGCATCGATGCTCCACCGGTGCCATCCACGCCGACCAGGCCCTGCCCCGGCTGCGGTCATCCCGCCGACGTGGCCGCAACCCTCTGCGTCCGCTGCGGACACATGATGGAGAGCGGCAAGCAGGCCTCGACCCGCAGCGGCACCGATCGTCTGCCGCCCCCGCCGCCGCGCTTCCAGGTCCACGCGATCAACCCAGATTCGGGCTTGCGACCGTTCCGCAAGCCGATGGTCATGCTCACCGTCTCACTCCTCGCGACGCTCGCGTGGAAGTTCGGGATGGACGGACCCGCCGAGTCGCTCGCCTACCTCACGCGCTACGCCATCACGCTCCCCATCGCCATAGGCATCCTCGCGCTCGCGTGCCTGCTCTTCGTCGATTACTCCGCGCCGCTCCTGCTGACCGCCCTCTCCATCGCCGCCGCGCTCGCGTGCGCCGATCTCATCCAGCACGGCCTGCACTACACGCTCATCCCCACGCTCGCATGGGTTGCCGCGTTCGTGGTCTACTGCGGCTGCATCGCCGACCTGCTCGAACTTGACATGCCCGACGCCGTGTTCGTCGGCCTCGCCACCTACTTCGCCAAACTCGTCCTCAAGTGGACCCTCTTCGCCTCGATGTTTCCACCGCCATCGGCCTAACCTTTGAGCGAGCCAGGAGCGGCGAATGCGGATGCGAACGGCGAGCGCGACGTTACTTGCGGCATCATCAGTTTGCCTGGCGCAGACCGCGCCGCCACAGTCTCTCGCTCCGCCGAATCCCGCAACAACCAGGCCCCCAGCCGCGGCGCAGCCACCCACAAACCCGCTGCTCGATGGCGATCCGCAGGCCATTCCGCCGGCACGTCCACCACGCCGTGACGAGGCGACGATCAGTCCAACGCCCACGCGTGCCCTGGCAGTGCTCCCCGCCGCGCCAGGACCAACGCCCACCGACTTGGCCCGGCTGCAATCCAACGAACATGCGGCTCCCCCGTTGCGACGCGAGGGCACGTTTCTCGTCCGCGCGCGCGGCGTCCTCACGCGGCTCCCCGGCGGCGAGTCCGCATTCATCTTTGCCAAGGACTCGACAGGCAAGGCCGAGCGGCCCATGGTCCTCCTGCCTTGCCACGCCCTGCAGCGGATGGAGCAGGTGGCGGGACGACAGGCTGCCGCGTTCGCGCTCACGGGTCAAGTCTTCGTCTACTCGGGCGTGAACTATGTGCTGCCCAGCGAAGCACCGCTCTTGCCACCCGAGGCCGTCGTCCCCGCGAGCGCCACCCCCGATTCGCAGCACGACAACGCGCCCGCCACCACGCCACCGCCCGCCGCGAACGATGATCCTTCCGTGCAGGAACTGATCCAGCGCCTCGCATGGCAGCGCGAGCGACCTCGCTCGATTGATCGCACGGACACGGTCGAACCCCGCATACGCCAGACCGGCGGCGAGGCTCCCGAACTACTCCCCGAGGGCCGCACGGTCGTCCGTCGCAAGGGCCGCATGGTGCGGGCAGCCGATGGCGGATGGATGTTCTCGATGGATTCCACGCCCGATGCCAAAGCCGACGCGCCGCTCGTGCTGCTGCCTTGTGCGAATCTCCAACGGCTCGATGCGTGGGCGGGCGGCGTCGGCGACGCGGCAACCGTCGAGATCACCGGTCGCGTGACGACCTACAACGAGCGTAACTTCCTGCTCATCACCATGTTCAGGATGCTGCCGACCAGCGAGGTCACGGCAAAGTAGCCGCCGCTGCGCGATCCGCTCGGAGCGTCTCGGTCAGGAAGCGGCTGCATGGCAGCATGAGTCATCACCGCGCCGCCGCCGTCCCCTGCACAGGCCGATCCTCTCGCGCCATCGCGTGCTGCGGCCCGTGGCTCACCACCTCGCCCGGCATCGGATAGAACCGCGAGCCGTACAGCGGCGTGCGCCGATTGGTGTTCGATTTCGGGAACAGCGGATAGATCGCCAGCAGCCCGCCCACCAGCGCGATGTTCGATAACAGCAGCGGGATCGTCCCGCGAAGATCGAAATACACCATCAGGCTCGTCAGCACCACGCTCGCCAGCGCGATCGGGATCACCACCTGCCACGCCATCATCATCACCTGGTCATATCGCATCCGCGGCAGCGTCCAGCGGATCACCATCATGAAGCACACCGACAGCATCACCTTGCCGAAGTACACCAGGAACTTCAGCAGCACCGCCACGATCCCCGTTGACTCCGGGCTGAGCCACGGAATCAGCGGCAGGTGATACCCGCCCATGAACACCAGGATGAAGAACGCCGAACTCGTCACCATGTGCGAGTATTCGGCCAGAAAAAACAGCGCGAACCGCATCGACGAATACTCGGTGTGGTACCCGCCCACCAACTCCTGCTCGGCCTCTGCGTTGTCAAACGGCGCCCGGTTCGCCTCTGCCAAGATCGCGATATAGAACAGCAGCGCCGGCAGCGGCTGCGCGATGATCAGCCAGCCGTGATCCACCTGATGTCTGATGATTGTCTCGGGCCACACCGACCCGACGACCAGCAGCGCCGCCAGCAGCGAGAGGCCCAGCGGAATCTCATACGCCAGCATTTGGGCCGTCGCACGGAGCCCGCCGAGGAACGAGTACTTGTTGTTGCTCGCCCAGCCGCCCAGCGTCACGCCATAGACGCCCAGCGCCGCCACGGCGAGCAGGTAGATGATCCCCACGTTCACCGCCGCTCCAGCCACATGCACCGGCCCGCCGGCGATATGCCAGTTCAGAACCGGAATCGTGAAATCCGGCACGTTCCATACCCCGCCCCACGGGATGATCGCAAACCCGATCAGCGCGGGGATCACGATCACCATCGGCGCGACCGTGAACAGCACCTTGTCCGCACGCTCCGGCGTGTAATCCTCTTTCAGCAGAAACTTGATCCCGTCCGCCAGCGGCTGGCCCAGCCCCCAGAACCCAAAGCCGCGAAACAGTTTCTGCAGGACCGGCAGACCAAAGTCAAACCCGACCCGGTTCGGCCCGATCCGGTCCTGGATGTACGCCGAGATCTTCCGTTCCAGGTAGATCGAGTACGCGACCGACACCAGGACGACGTGGACGACGATGAGCAGCACCGCCGCGGAAACAATGAGTTGCGCCGTGATGAATGACGGGGCTTCCATGAGGCGGGAGTGTACTCGCCTCGCGCTAGCCCTTCCTCCCCAGCCCGGCCATCTTTCGCAGCACGCCCTCGAGCACCGCCGGCACGGGCATCACGCTCAGCCGGCTCTGACGGATCAGCGCAAACTCCGCGAATCGCGCGTCCGTCTTCAGCGCCGCGAGCGTGACCGGCGTCGGAGCCGCCCCAATCGGCTCGATGTCAACCACCGGAAACGCAATCTCGCCGCGATCGTTCAGCCCGGGCCTGTTCGGGTCTTCTCGCGGTGCTGATGCGATCCTCGCAACTCCGACGACCGCCCGTTCATCCCCGGTGTGATAGATGAACGCCTCGTCGCCCTTTTTCATCGAGCGAAGGTGGATCCTTGCAGCAGGATTCGAGACGCCCGTCCATGCCGTGCGGCGGTCCCGCACCAGATCGGCAAACGCGTACTCGCCAGGCTCGGTCTTCAGAAGGAAAGTGGCCATGCACGATCATCGCACGGCCAACGGTCCCTCGCCACTCGTTCGCCAAACGAACACGGACCCCGCCATCGGGGTCCGTATCGCAAAGACCTGTACATCACGACCCCGTGACGGGGTCATGCTGATTACTTCTTGCCGCCGTTCGAAGCGACCTTCTCGGCCTCGATCTTCTCGGCGCACTTCCCGCAGCAGCCGTTCTCGCCGCTGCCCGTGCAGCCATCGGTCCCTTCCTTGCAGACCTTCTCGCTCGCCGCCTTGCAGCAGCCCTTGGTCTCAGTCGAGGCGTTGACGACCTTGACCTCGCCCTCGGTGCAGGCCTTCGCGCCCTCGCAGGCGACAGCCTCGGAAGCGCAGGCCGTCTTCTCCGCACACGCGGTCTTCTCGGCGCAGGCCGTCTTCTCCGCGCACTCGCCCGCGACCGCGACCGTCTCGGCCCCGCCGGGGCAGAGCGCACAGTGCGGCTCAGCGCTGGTGGTCGAAACCAGCGTCGCCGGAGTCTGGGCCTCGGTGGCGCACGAACCGCAGCCGCCCGAAAGAGCCTTGAAGCCCGCGGCACCCACCGCGGCAATGCCCGCGATGCACAGGATCGGAATCAGCGACGACGAACCGAAACGACAGCAACTCATGGCAACACTCCTTTTGATCCGTTTGCACGGATGATGGTCAGTCCACGTTTCCGGATTGTACCCCACATCGGCTCACTTGGTTCGCCCCCTCGTTCAGCACAGGCGAAGTCCGGCCGATAGGGGGTTGCGGGCGCAGCGCGAAGACGCGCGGTAGGTCCGAGAACCGGAGTGAGTATGGCTCAGCAGGACGATCCGCGCACCTCGCCTCGTGAGGCCGGCCAGACCGTCGCCCCAGCCAGCGGCCCCAGTGGGCGAGGCCTCGCCCACGTCATCGAACAACTCGGGCAGCAACTCGCCGAACTCCGCCGCGCCAGCCTCGAGCGAGAATCGATCATCGTCCAGATGACCGAGCGCGAGTCGTCCCTCGTCATCGCCCGCGAAGACCTCGACAAACGTCTCGAACGCGCCGCCGCTGCCGAGCAGGAACTCGCCGCTCGCGCCCAGGCTGTCGAGGCCGCTCGCGCCGAGATCGCCCAGCGCGGCCAGCACCTCCAGCGCGAAGTGGCAACCGTCGACGAACAACGCAAGCGACTCGAGGATGGCCTCGCTCAGGCGGAGTCCGATCGCGCCGCCTGGGAGAGCCAGTGCGCCGAGCGCGAGCGCCGCCTAGCCGGGCAGCAGGCCGAAATCGTTCAGCAGCGCCAGCAACTCGGCGAGCAGGCGTCCTCGCTCGTCGCGCGGGAGCACGCCGCCGAGCAGGCGGTCGCCCGCGCCCAGCGTGCCGAAGAGGAACTCCAGCGCGTCGGTGCCAAGGCAGCCGACCTCGAACGCCAGATCACCGACCTCCGCCGCTCATCCGAGCAAGCGACGGCCATCGCGACCCAGGCCGCAAGCGCCGCGGCCCAGGCAGCGGCCAAGGCAGCCGAGAAAGCGGAACAGGAACTTCACCAGGCGGCCGGCACCATCGCCGACCTCCAGCAGCAACTCGCCAGCATCCAGCAGACCTCCGCGTTGCAGGCCGCCAAGGCCGAGGACGACCTCCGCCAGGCCATCGCCATGGCCGCCGATCTCGAGAAGCAACTCACCGAGCGCGATCAGCGCATGACGCAACTCGAAGCCCAGAGCAAGGCCGAGGAAGAGCGGCTCGCCTCCAGCGTCCAATCGCTCGCACAGCAACTCGCCGAGGCCACCGCCTCCATGAACAGCGAGCGCACGAGCATGGAGGCCAAGCGCGGCGAGGCGACCGACGCCGTCAAGAAACTCGGCGCGGCCGCCCAGCGCATCGCCGACCTCTCGCGCCTGGCCGACGACCGCGAGGCCAAGATCGTCGAACTCAAGTCCAGGCTCGACTCACTCACGCAGCAGATCGAGTCCGCCGGCGACGCCGCGGGAGAGACCGCCAACCTCTCTCGCCAACTCACCGACGCCAACGAGCGCCTCGCCAGCCAGGCCGAGCAGATCTCGGACCTCCAAGCCCACCTCGCCGAAGCGGCTGAAAGCAGCAGCAACCACGACGAAATCGATCACCTGCATGATGCCATCGCCAAACTCAAGCAGGAAAACGCACGCCTCGCGGCACGGCCCACAGGCCCGCGCACCGTCGTCCCCGAGCAAGTCGGCCAGGCCGTCGCTCAGCGTTGGGGACGCCTCCGGCTCCTCCGCAAACTCATCGGTGAGCAGCAGGAAAAACTCGCCCAGGCCGGCGACGCGCTCCGCCAACGCTTCGAGCAGTGCGACCAGATCCTCGCCCAACGCGAGCAACTCGCGCGCGCCCGCGCCGAACTCGGACACGGCCAGAAAAAACTCGAACGCCTCCAGACCAGGGCATCACGCGGCCGCGCCGCCGCACTCGTCTTCTACCTCACGGGCACCGCCCTCGCTCTCGCCGCGCTCAGTTGGGGTGTCGCGGGCTCGATCGTTCAGTCTCCCTACGCCGCTCGCGCCGTGCTCGCTGCCGAGACCAAGGGGCTCTCTGTCACCGAGGGCCAGGTCGCCGAGTGGCAGGCCTTTCAGGAGGCCCAACTCGCCGACCCCGCCACCATCGAGATGATCGCCGAACGCATGGCACGACGTGGGATCGCCTCGCTCGCCACGCCGGGCCAGGTTCAGGATCGCCTCAAACGCGACTTCGTCCACCAATCCGCACAGCCAGGCCAACTCGTCCTCGAACTTCGCGGCGAAGGTGCCGGGCCAACCACCCGCGCGCTCGACACCATCGTCACCGCGCTCGCCAGCCAGGCTAACGCCACCAAGGAGCGCCGCCCCGACGGCCTCGGCACCATCCTTGCCGAGCCCGCCAACACCAACACCGGCCCCATCAGCGACCAGCGACCCCTCTACGCCGCCGCGACCTTCCTCGTCAGTTTCGGGCTCTCGATCCTCGTTGGCGCACTGGCTTGGCGGCGCATGGCCACCGCCAAGGTCAAACTCGAAGAGGCCGAGGATGTCGACCGCGTGCTCGAAGCCACCCTCAAGCACGCCGACGCCTGGAAAACCAACCGCGCGGCATAGCACGACGACAAGCCGCCCATTGGCTTCGGTGGTACAGGCTTGGGTGGGTCGCACCTCCGGGGCGACTCAGGCTTGGGTAGGTCGCACCTCCGGGGCGACTGTGGGCAGGCTTGTGTAGGTCGTACCTCCGGGGCGACTGTGGGCAGGCTTGGGTGGGTCGTACCTTCGGGGCGACTCAGGCTTGGGTGGGTCGCACCTCCGGGGCGACTGTGGGCAGGCTTGGGTAGGTCGCACCTCCGGGGCGACTCTGGGCTTTGGTGGCACAAGCGTCTCGCCTGTTGCTTCGCTTTCGCCTCGTCCCCGCGTCCCTTCGTCCCCGCGTCCCTTCGTCCCCCCGTCCCTTCGTCCCCCGTCCCTTCCTACGAACACCCTGCCGCGAAGACGTTGATGTAGCACACAAAGTCGTTGACGTTCAGCACGGGCGGCACGGCGCTGCCATCGCAGTTGGCGTAGGTATCGCCCGCGGCAAACTTGTTGAGGAAGCAGATGAAGTCGTTGACCGTGAGCGTCGGCGAGGTCGTGGAGGCGTCGCAGTTGGCCCAGCAGCCTTCGGGCATAGCGATGCCAAAACCGTGCCCCGCCGAGATGGCGACGTACCGGCCCGCGGGCAGCGTAGAGATCTGCGTCGAAAAGTCCGAGCCCCAGGCGGCCAGCGTGCCGTCGGTGCGGATGGCAAGGCTCCAGAACCCGCCTGCGGTGATTGCTTTGTAGGTGCCGGCCGGGACGTTACATTGCCCATGAACATTGCGGCCCCAGGCCAGGACTTGGCCAGTCGGCGTAAGTGCCATGGAGTGAGACTCGCCTGCGGCGACTTGGACAAAGACGCCCGGCGGCACGTTGGTCTGTCCACTGCTGTTCCCGCCCCAACCAACGAGCGTGCCGTCGGGACGCAAGCCGATGACGTGGTTGTTTCCGGCGGCGATGGCGGTGAACGCGCCCGGCGGAACGACCATCTGGCCGTCGGAGTTTGCTCCCCACGCGGCAACCGTGCCGTCGGGACGTAGCGCGTAGCCGTTGAGTGGGCCTGAGGCGATCGCGAGATAGGTTCCCGACGGGGGACTCGTCTGCCCCCACACCGCGCTGCCCCACGCGACCAGAGTGCCATTTGTTCGAAGTCCGAGGCTCCACTTGAGATTCGGCGCGACAGCGGCGAAAGTGCCCGACGGCACGTTGAGGTTCCCGGCTTTCGGGTTGCCCCAGGCCTCCAATGCACCATCCACGCGGATTCCGACGGCGTGCTCGTAGCCGCAGCCGAAGCCCCGAAACGGGCCGGGGGGCGGGTTCGCCTCACCCGAGAAGTTGCCGCCCCAGCCGATAAGAGGACCGATGCTTGCAACTTGACCGTGCGCGATTTGTGTCATCAGCGCGAACAGAACCGCAGCGCCGAGCGTGCCACTACGCCAACAGCCTGTATGAGGGTGAGCAGTACGTCCGATCATGGCGCACCTCCGACTGTGCGGCTGTAGAGGTCGACAAACCGCAGATAGTCCGCGCCGTTGATGACTCCGTTGCCGTCGACATCGGTGCGGTATTGCCCGGCAACCCATTCCTGATGAAAGGTGGCCACATCGGATGCCGTGAAACGGTTGGCGATGCTTGAACTCGAGCCGCCGTCGAAGTTGAGGTACGAATCATCCGTCGCGATGATGAGAATGGCAAAGCCGTGGTCGTAGTTGGAGGAGAAAGCGAAGAAGTTGCCCGCGGGCGCGTTGGATTGCTGTGAGAGATTCTTGCCCCACCCGATGAGCGTGCGGTCAATTAGTTGGCCGATTGTGTGGTTGTACCCGCCTCCCACGCGGATAAGCCCCGGGAACGGCAAGGGCGGGGGCTTGTAGCAATTCGCTTGGCATCCATTCTGGACACAGGCTTCCGGACAAGGAAACCCGGGTGAGGGAACAAAGGGTGTGTTGTCGCGCTGCCCGAAGCGATTCTGTCCCCATGCGTTGTACGCGAATGTGCCCGCCGCGAGGGCGATGCCGTGCTGGTGCCCGGCGGAGAACGCGGCGACTGCGCCCGTGGGAATGTTCGTCACTTGGCATCGACTATCAACGCCCCAACCGACGAGCGTGCCGTTGGATCGCTGGGCGATGGCGTAGTGGCCTGTTGCGGACACCGCGACAAAGTCGTTTCCTGCGGGCGTCGCGTCAACAAACGGAAAGCCCCCCATATTGGGTACGGGTGGTCCCGCACAGGTGAAGCACCCGATATCGTCGCCGCAACTGATCGAGTAGCGCTCGCCCCACGACGCCAGCGTACCGTCCGAGCGGATCGCGACGCTGATGTGCTCGCCTGCTGCGATCGCGACATAGGTGGTCGTGGGCTCGTTGGGCGGTGGCCCGCCCGGAACGGTGCTGCCCGGCGGCCACCCCGTGGGTAACACTTGCTCTCCCCACCCGTCGATCGTGCCATTCGCGAGCAGGACGACGTTGTGCTCGTACCCCGCCGCAACCGCGATCACTTGAACTCCCATCAGGCGATCGGGAACGATATGGCACTGCCAGTTCGCATCGCCCCACGCGTGAAGAGTGCCATCGGCACGAATGGCGATCGAATGCCGCCATCCGGTTGAGACAGCCCTGAAATAGCCCGGAGGTTCCTTGCCAGTACCGTTCTCGCCCCAGCCGACCATCGGCCCCGCTTGCTGCCCCCTCGCCCCCTCAACCCCGGCGAGCATCAGCACCGCCACGAGCACTCGAGTGAGTGAGTGAGTGAGTGAGTGAGTGAGTGAGTGAGTGAGTGAGTGAGTGACGCATCATCGCGACCTCCTTGCAGCAGTGCCAGCGGCCATTGCCCGACGTACACGCCCCATCCCCTTCCCCAGCCTACCACATCTGGCCGACCTGTCAAGACCCCATCCGATTTCTTCACATCAACCGGCAACACCGCCAATCGGCACCGTCGCCCCGGCTCGATCCGCGGCGTCTGATGATCCCGAGCCATCGACCCGATTAGGATTAGGCCATGAATGGACTCTTGAACACGCTGGGCGGGGCGCTCGATCTGGCCGTGGTCGTGCTGGGATTTGGCTTCATCGTCTTCATCCACGAGTTGGGGCACTTCCTCGCGGCCAAGTGGGCGGGCATTCGCGTGATGGCGTTTGCGCTGGGCTTTGGGCCGGCCGCGGTGTCGTATCGGCGCGGGATGGGGCTTCGTCGCGGGTCGAGCGAGTCGGCGTACCTGGCGCTCCGGGACGCGCAGGCGGCGGGCGTGACGACGGTCGAGGGGCGGCGCACGACGCATCACGGCATCAGCCCGACCGAATATCGCCTCAACTGGCTGCCCTTTGGCGGCTACGTCAAGATGCTCGGGCAGAACGACGCGAGCCCGCTGGAGACGAGCGACGCGCCGGACAGTTATCAGAGTTGCCCGCCGCTCAAGCGCATGGTCGTGATCTCGGCGGGCGTGGTGATGAACATCCTGCTCGCGGCGGCGCTCTTCATCGCGGTCTTCATGTGGGGGCTCAAGACGCAGCCGCCAACGATCGGCGAAGTCCTGCCCGGCTCGCCGGCGGAGCGAGCGCGGCCCGATGGCGCGACGACCGAAGCGGGCCTCAAGCCCGGCGACCTCGTGATCGAGGCCAACGGCGAGCGAGTCAAGCAGTTCAGCGACCTCGCGCTGGCCGCGGCCATGTCCCGACGGAGCGAGCCGATGACCGTGCTGGTCGAGAGGCCGGGCGAGACGAAGCGGATTCGATTCGAGTTGAGCCCCGAAGAGGGCGCGCGGTCGCGGCTACGAGAGATCGGCGTCGTGCCGTCGTTCTCGAACCAGATCATCGAGCCCAAGGACGAGGCGACCAGGCGGTCGCTGCATACGCGGCTCGACGAACTGGGCCTCAAGGGCGTTGAGCCGGGGATGCGGCTCGTTCGCGCGGGCGAAGTGCGTGGCGTGACGACTGCCGCGGGCGTCGATGCGGCGATGGCGGCGTCGGGCGGCGCGCCGGTGGAGGTGGAGTTTGCGGACGCGAGCGGCCGGCGCGTGACGGCAACGCTGACGCCCAAGGCGCGTCTGGAGAGCGGATACGTCCCGCGGCCGTCGGGCGCGGTCGCGCCGGTGGACCATCTGCTGGGGCTGTCTTCGGTGCTGTGCGTCGATCCGCCCGGCGAGGGCGAGCCGACCGATCGGCAGGGGCTTGAGACCGGCGACATCTTCGCGCGAGTCGGCGACGTCGAGTTTCCGAGCCTCGCGCAGGGTATCGCCGAGATTCGGCGGAATCGAGGCAAGACGATCCCCGTCGCGGTGATTCGCGGCGGTCGAGTAGTCGAGATCCGGCCCGCGCCGATGGTGCGGCGCGAGGGGCTCGGCGTGATTGGATTTCGCCCCGGCGAGACGGGCGAGCAGAGCGCGATGGTGGCGGCACCGATCGCGATGCTCGCCGACGAACGCGGAACGAAGATCGGCGCGCCGGCCGCATCGGCGCTCCGGCTGCGGGCCGGGAGCGTGATCGTGGCGGTGGACGGCACACCGGTGAACTCGTTCACAACGCTACGCGAAGCCCTCAAGCGCGCGACACGCGAGGCGGTGGATAGCAGCGCTCCCGGCGGCACGAACGTGACGCTCACCGTCGAACTGCCCGTGCGCGAGCGCTGGGACGCACCCGGCCCGCGCGAGGAGGTCATGTGGCGACTCTCGCGCGACGACGTGGCGACGCTGCACAAACTCGGCTGGACGAGCCCGATCAATCTCGGCCTGTTCGAGATGGAGGAGATCACGCTACGGGCGACGGGGCCGATCGACGCGATCCGGATGGGCGTGGCCGAGACGCACCGCGTGATGATGACGACGTATGTAACATTTCTTCGGCTCTTTGAGGGGACGGTGAAGGTCGAGCACCTGAAGGGGCCGGTGGGCATCGCGCACATCGGCACCAGCATTGTCTCGCGCGGGACGATCGCGCTGCTCTTCTTCATGGCGCTCATCAGCGTGAACCTGGCCGTGGTGAACTTCCTGCCGCTGCCGATCGTCGACGGCGGGCAGTTCCTGTTCCTTCTCTTCGAGTGGCTGCGTGGGCGGCCCGTGCCGGCGTCCGTGCAGGGGGCGGCGTCGATGGCGGGGATGCTGCTGATCGGCGCGGTCTTCCTCATCGTGACCTTCCACGACATCATGAACTTGATAGGGCCGTAACGACACATCCGCGACATTGCTTTCGCGTGCTCCGGGGCGTGACGCCCCGGCTCACGGCGGAGTGATCGCGAGGCCAAGGATCGCGGATGCTGGTGCTCATGGCGGCGGGATTGGCGTGGGTCTGGCTCGCGGCGATCGTGTCGGTGGGCTGGATGCTCACGCATCCCCCGCGCCGGACGTATGCGTGGGCGGTCTCGCGCAGCGTGGCGGGCGACCCGGGCGAACTCGTGCCGGCGCGGACGTTCGAATCGTGGACGCTCGCGTTTGAGGGCATGGAACTGCCGGTTTGGGATGTCGCGGGGGAGGTACCGAACGGGCCTGTGGTGATCGTGACGCCCGGCTGGGGCGACTCGCGCGTGGGGGCGTTGTCGAGGCTGCTGGCGCTGGCGGCATGGGCGTCGCGCGTGGTGCTGTGGGATTCGCCGGGCCTGGGCGAAGCGCCGGGGACGTGTCGTCTCGGCCTGAGCGAGTCTCGCGCCCTCGCGCGGCTTGTCGATGAAGTCGCCGACCATGAGGCGGAGCGCCTCGTGCTCTATGGATGGTCGATGGGCGCGGGGGCGTCGATCGTGGTCGCCGCCAGCGATTCGCGTATCGCTGGCGTGATCGCGGAATCGCCCTACCGCGAGGCGAAAACTCCGGCGCGAAACGTGCTCGCGGCCCGCGGCTTGCCTTGGCGGTTGACGCTGATGCCGGCGCTCTGGGTGCTCTGGCTGGCGTGGACGGGTCGGCCGCCTGATCGAGGGTTTGATCGGGCACTGCACGCCAAGCGGGTCCGCTGTCCACTTCTCGTACTTCACGGCGAGCGCGACGTCGTGGCACCGCTTGAGGATGGCCATGTGATCGCCGAAGCGGCTCCAAACGGCAGAATCGTCGTCGTGCCGGGGGCCGGGCACAATAACCTCTGGACCGAGCACCGAGAGGCGAGCGCGGCAGCGGTGGGGGAGTTCATGTCGGCCGTCGCCACGCGTGCCGGTGCCGCGCGGCCGGCGAGCGATCGCGCCGGGCATACACTGCCCTCGTGAACGAGCGCTCGCCCACGGTGGATCGGGTGATGATCGAGACGCGGGCCGCCGCGCTGGCGACGCGATCGATCAAGACGTCGGCGAAACTCAGCGGGCTGCTGCTCGCCATGTCGATGCTCGACTTGACGACGCTGGAGGGCAAGGACACGCCGGAGAAGGTGCGGGCCTTGTGCGCAAAGGCCGTTCGCCCGCTGGATCGTGATGAGGAGATCGTCGGCGTGCGTGTGCCGTCGGTCGCGGCGGTGTGCGTGTACCCGTCGATGGTGCCGGCCGCACGGGCGGCGCTCGAGGCGATGGGCGGCGAGCACGTCAAAGTCGCCGCGGTGGCGACGGCCTTTCCCAGCGGGCAGTTCCCGCTCGAAGTGCGGCTCGATGACACACGCCGTGCGATCGAGGCCGGGGCCGACGAGATTGACATGGTCATCAATCGCGGTGCCCTGCTCGCGGGGCGGATTGGCGAGGTGGCGGACGAGGTCCGCGCCGTCAAGCGAGTCTGCGTCGGCGCGCGAACGGGCGAGCGCCGCGCTCTAGGCCTGAAAGTGATCCTCGAAACCGGCGAACTCGAGACCTATGACCTCGTGCGGCGTGCCAGCGACGCGGCTTTGGGTGCGATGCATGACGTCGAACTGGAACTCGGGCCGACCGACGCGCTCGACTTCATCAAGACGAGCACCGGCAAGGTCCAACCCGCCGCCACGCTGCCGGTCACGCTGGTCATGCTCGAGGCCGTGCGGGATCACTACCTGCGAACCGGGCGGCAGGTCGGCGTCAAGCCCGCGGGCGGCGTCCGTACAGCCAAGCAAGCGCTGCACTATCTCGTTATGGTCAAGGAAACGCTCGGCGACGACTGGTTGAGCCCGGACAAATTCCGAATCGGAGCCTCGGCCTTGGCGAACGACCTGCTGCGTCAACTCGTACGTCTGAAGACCGGGCGGTACATCGCTGGCTACGAACTGTCCGAGGCGTGACCGGTGCCTCAAAGGGCGCTACGACCTTTTTTTTGCCTTGCATCTGTAACGCGTTCGCGATAACCTGGGATCGCGGTAGTGTTTGTCTTTTTCAAATCGATCCAGAGCGGAGGTGTTCGATGAATAAGTGTTTCATGGTGGCATCGCTCCTTGGTGCGTGCGGCCTCGCGCAGGGCCAGTCGTTCCTAGAGAGTTTCAACGGGACGGGCATCCCCGTCGAGCCAATCCCGGCCAACTGGACGACGGTCAATGTGTCACCCGGCGGGCCCGGGCTCAACCCCAACTGGCAGGTTCGTACCGACGCGATGGTCTTTGGGGCACAGGCTGGCGCGGGGTACGCGTTTGCCAACTTCAACTCGTCGACGGGCGCGAACCCGGTCGACAACTGGCTGGTCTCGCCGATCGTGACCTTCCGCAACGGGGACACCATCAAGTTCTGGACGCGCACCGTCGATCGAGTCGGCGCGACGCTCTCGTTCCCAGATGCGATTCAGCTCCGCCTCGCCACGGCCACGACGACGATCGGCGCAACCCAGGCGCAACTTGTTGCTGATTTCTCGGTTCTTGCGCTCGACATCAATCCTTCACTGAGCAACAACCCGATGCCGGCGGCCCCGTCGGGCAATCCGCCGACAACGGTCGGCTACCCCGATGTCTGGACGCAGTACACCGTGACGGTCTCGGGTCTTGGCGGTCCGTCGATGGGCCGATTCGCCCTCCGGTATTTCACTTCGATCGACGGCGGGCCGCTCGGGCTCTTCTCGAACTACCTCGGTGTTGACGAGGTGGACTACACCTCCAACTCCGGCGGCGGAGGCGGTTGCTACCCCAACTGCGACGCCTCGACGGTTGTGCCGTTCCTTAACGTCAACGACTTCGTTTGCTTCAACAACGCTTTCGCCGCGGGCAACAGTTACGCGAACTGTGATGCCTCTACAGTCAGCCCGGTGCTCAATGTCAATGACTTCGTCTGCTTCAACAACAGGTTTGCCGCGGGTTGCTCGGCTCCATAACAAGCTGCCCGCTCCGCCGCTACGATTTATAGGACCCTCGCGGCGTGGTACACCGAGTTTGGTGGCGGTAACGCAGAGCGAGCGACCACTATACCTTCGCGCAAAAACTTTCCGCGCTTTTTGTGGCACGGCGGACGGTCGCGTGATACCGTTAACCAACGGACGCGAGGGGCGTCCCACACTCGACCCATACTGGAGAAGAACATGCGTTATCGTTCATTGATGATGGCAGCCACCGTCGCTGGCGTCGCCGGCCTCGCGCAGGCCCAGAGTTTCACCGAGGCGTTCGACGACATCGTGACGCTCAGCACCTCGGGCGGCTGGTTCCAGCAGAACAACAGTGCCCCCATCGGCCTGACCAACTACTTCCAGGGCAACCTGACGGTGTTCCCGTCCCAGGCCTCCGCCGGCTACCTCGGCACCAACTTCAATAACACGGCTGGCACCGCCACGATCAGCAACTGGTTCGTCACCCCCGTGGTCAACCTCCAGAACGGCCAGACCTTCTCGTTCTTTACCCGCACCGTTGACGCCCCCTTCTTCCCGGATCGCCTCCAGGTCCGCATGAGCCTCGCGGGCGCCAGCACCAACGTCGGCGCGCTGGGCAACGCCACGGCCGTGGGTGATTTCACCACCCTCCTCCTCGACATCAACCCGACCTATCTCGTGACCGGCACGGGCAGTTTCCCCAACGTCTACACGCAGTTCACCGTGACGATCTCGGGCGCGCCGGCCTCGACCCCCGGTCGCCTCGCGTTCCGCTACTTCGTCGAGAACGGCGGCCCCACCGGTGCCAACTCCGACTACATCGGCATCGACACCGCCGAGTATGTGGGCGGCGGCGGCGGTGGCGGCGGCTGCTACGCCAACTGCGACCTCTCGACCGTGGTCCCCTTCTTGAACGTCAACGACTTCGTCTGCTTCAACAACAAGTTCGCCACCGGCGACACCGGCGCCAACTGCGACCAGAGCACGGTGGCCCCGGTCCTCAACGTCAACGACTTCATCTGCTTCAACAACGCCTTCGCCTCCGGCTGCTCCGCCCCATAAGTCGGCGCTCGCATCCTGTGGAAGTTCTCAGACCCGTCGGCACCGTGCCGGCGGGTTTTTTCGTTGCACTGCGCGCGTTTTCCTTGCGTTCCGCTCGCCGTGGTGTACCTTCGAGCATCGGCACATGGGGGAGAATGGGAGGGGGGAATGCGCGCGACCTCTGCATCAGTTGGGGCGATTCTGGTTGGCGCGAGCGTGCGGGCCCAGTCGCTTGTCGAGCCCTTCGATGACATTGCCGAGATGCCCGGCTGGGTCGAGATCAACCAGAGCAACCCCGTCGGTGCCTCGGGCTGGTTTCAGGGCAACGACCAAGTGTTCGCGGCCCACGCGGGCGCGCCGGACGCCTACATTGCGGCCAACTTCAACTGCGCCGGCTCCGCGCCAGGCCTCCAGAACCTGTGGCTGCTCACGCCCGTCCTCACGCTCCGCAATGGCGAGCGGTTCACGTTCAGCACGCGAACCGTTGAGGAATCCGGCTTCGCGGACCGTTTGCAGGTCAGGCTCAGCACTGCCGGCGCGAGCACCAACGTCGGCGGCATCGACGGAATCAGCGTCGGTGACTTTTCGACTCTGCTCGCCGACATCAACCCGACGTATCAACTCGGTGGCGCGTATCCCGAAGTGTGGACGGAGTATTCGATCACGCTTGCCGGACTGCCGACGATGGGCGTGCAGGGTCGCATCGCGTTTCGGTATTTCGTCGAGGGCGGGGGGACGTTTGGCGTCCACGGCAACTACATCGGCATCGACACGCTGTCGCTCGCGCCGGCAGACTGCGCGGCGAACTGCGACGGAAGCACCGCCACGCCGAGGCTTAACGTCGCGGATTTCATCTGCTTCATGAATCGATTCGCGGCTGGCGACGAGCGTGCCAACTGCGACGAAAGCACGACTCCGCCGATGCTCAACGTGGCGGATTTCATCTGCTTCAACAACGTGTTCCAGGCCGGTTGCTCGTAACTGGGATGGCCAGGCGATGCCCGTGTTTCACGCCGCATCCTGCTCATCGCCCTCGATACCGAGCGATTTCATTTTCTTGTAGAGCGTGGTGCGGTTGATGCGGAGTTGGTCGGCGGTGCGCTGGCGGTTCCAGTTGTTGGCCACGAGCGCCCTGAGCAGGATTCGACGCTCAGGCTCGCGGAGCGCATCCTCCAGCGGTGTGGGGACCCAGGGCTCATCCGAAGCGGCCGCCTGGGTCGGCGCGGCGCGCTTGCCCGCGCCAAGATCGGGAAGGTCCGCGAGCGTGATCGTTGGCGATCGAGTCAGCACCGCCGCACGCTCGATGATGTTCTGAAGTTCGCGCACGTTGCCCGGATAGTCGTAGCGACAGAGCGCCGCAAGCGCCTCGGGCGCGAAGCCCACGACCTGCTTCGCAAGTTCGGCAGAGTGGAACGCGAGGAAATGCGCCGCGAGCGTCGGCACATCAGCGAGCCGCTCGCGTAGCGGGGGAATCGTGATCCCCACGACATTGATGCGGTAGTAGAGATCCTGGCGAAAGATGCCCTGCGCCACGAGTCCCTCGAGCGGCTGATTCGACGCGAGCACGACACGCACATCGACCTCGACAGTCTGCGTCGAGCCCACGGGCTCGAAGCGGCGCTCCTGCAGCACACGCAACAGTTTGAGTTGCATCGCGGCTGACGCGGAGTTGATCTCATCGAGAAAGAGCGTGCCGCCGTTCGCCGCCAGGAAGCGCCCAACCTTATCGGCGTGCGCGCCGGTAAACGCTCCCTTGACGTGGCCGAAGAGTTCGGATTCGAGCAGTGTCTCGGGGATCGAGCCGCATGAGACCTCGACGAAGGGCTTGGCATGGCGCGGGCTGGCGCGGTGGATCGCGTGCGCCACCAGCGACTTGCCCGTGCCCGATTCGCCGGTCATCAGCACCGTGGTCCGGCTCGGCGCGACGGCACGGACAAGTTCCAGCGTTCGGAGCATCCGCGGGTCCGATCCGATGATGGCCTCAAGCCCGTCGCTGTGGCGCGTCACGCCGCGACGAGCGGGACGCCCAAGAGCGGCCCGCGAAAGCGCGGAGTTCAGCGATTCAATGAGTCTCGCGTCGCTGATGGGTTTGGCGAGGAAGTCCGCTGCTCCGAGGCGGAGCGCACGCACCGCCGACTCGATCGTCCCGTAGCCCGAGATCAGAATCACCGGCATGCCCGGTTGAGACTGCTGCAACTGCGGCAGGAGTTCCATCCCGCTCGTTCCAGGGAGCGCGAGGTCGCAGATCGCCGCGTCGAAGGGTTCACCCTTCGCGAGCATATCCAGGGATGCCTGTGCATCGCTCGCCACCACGATCGCGTGGCCATGCGCGACCAACGTCTCGGCGAGCGTCGCGAGTACGAGCGGGTCGTCATCGATGATGAGCACACGCGGCATGGGCTAACTCCGCTCCTGCCGCGGCACGGGAACGCTGATGCGCAGGATCGCGCCGGGCCGACGCGGATCGGTCCCTGCGACGCGGGGCAGGAGATCGATCGAGCCTCCCATGTCGCGCACGACCTCGCGCGCCAGCGCCAGCCCGATGCCCATGCTCGACGGCTTGGTCGAATAGCCGAAGTCGAACGCTCGACTCGCGTCGAGGCCCTTGGGCAACCCGCGGCCGTCGTCGCGGATATCGATCGTCAAAGTGTCAATGCGGTCCTCGGGCGCATCCTCCACCGGCCGCAGCGAGCCCGTGACGTCGATCTGTCCCGCGCGCAAGCCCGTCGCGGCGATCGACTCGATCGCGTTGCGGAGGCCGTTGAGCAGCACGGAATACAGCGGCCCGACGGGCACACTCGCGGCCTCGGGCGTGAGATCAAGTCGCGCGACGATGCCGCGCTCCTGCGCCTCGGGCGTCAGCACATCGATCGCGTGCTGGATGGCGTCATGGATGCGGATCGTGTGACGCGGCGAGAGCGTGGGCGAGCCGACCACGGACGACGAACTACGCATCGCGGCGTTGACAAGATCGGCCATGTGTTCGAGCGCGCCATAGACGGCCTCGACGTGCCGGCGCGCGTGCTCGACGCAGGCCTGGCCTGCGGACGCCGCGCCCAGCGAGCGCCGCGCGAGCCCCAGGCAGCGGAGTGATCCGTCGAGCAGGTTGTTGAGTTCGTGGCTAAGCGCGGCCATGCGCTCGATCGCGAACGGGCCGTCGGCCGGGTCCGGTGCGTCGCCCGGGCCGGTCGAGACGTGTCGGATCGCGCGGGGCGCGGGGTCATGGTCGGCCATCGGTCCTCTCCCGTTCCTCCGCCCCTGTCGTTGCGGCGTCGCAACAGCGTGGCGTCGGCACCACAAAGATGATGCACGATCGCCGCGAAACACAGGCCGCATAGCGAATGGGGTGTTGGGCTGTGAGGCCCGTACCGTCTGCGCGGGTGAAGACCGGCTTACGCGACCCCAACGGCGAGCGCGTCGCGGTCGGAGAGCATCCCGCCGTCGGACCGTTGTCGAACCGTGCCGTCGCGCTTCCACGAGCGCTCGCACCTCGGCTCGGCGCGTAGGTCAAGCACCGCCGGCACGGGTGCCGACGCATCGACACGCACGCGACTCACGCCGAGCAAGTCGGCGAGATCGACAGGATCAAACTCGCCGAGGATTCGGTTTGGGTCTGGCAGCACGATGCCGGCATCGAGCGGATTCTCAACGCCCATGCCGCCGGCGGAGGTTGCCGCTTTGGCTCGCTCCATCGCCGAGAGGGCCGCGTTGCGCGCCTCAAACACCGCCGCCCACGCCGGCGCGGGCTTGACATCGAGCGGCTGCAGCACCGTTTCGAGATGCACGCACGTCGTCGCGTCCGTCGGTGCCGCGCGGTGCAACGAGCGATACGCCTCGTCCGCTGTGTGCGGCAAGAGCGGCGCGAGCAGCCGCGACAGGCCGTCTGTGAGCCGCCAGAGTGCGGCCTGCGTGCGTCGGCGACGCGGCGAGTCGGGCTTGTCGCAGTAGAGCCGATCCTTGATCGCCGCGAGATATCGCGCCGAGAGCGTGTCATTGCAGAAATCAAAGATCGCCTTGTGCGCGTCCTGGAAGTCGTATCGCGTAAAGGCCTCGCGCACGCGGATCGACAGCGCGTCAAACTCAGCCAGCACCCACGCCTCGAGCGTCGTCGGCGCGATCGCGGCGGGCGCAAATGCCGATTCGGCCGGCGCACCGGGCAGGTCATCAAGGTTGCTCAGCATGAATCGCAGCGTGTTGCGCACTTTGCGATAACTCTCGCCCGCGACCTCAAAGATCGACTTGTCAGCCTTGATGTCGTTCTCATACGGCGCGGACGCGACCCACCAGCGGCAGACATCGGCCCCGTAGTCGCGCAGCAGATCCTCGACTTCCAGCGTGTTGCCGATGCTCTTCGACATTTTGTGCCCGTCCTTGTCCACGGTGAAGCCGTGGGTCAGCACCGTCTTATATGGCGGCACGCCCATCATGCCCAGCGACGTGAGCAGCGACGTCTGGAACCAGCCGCGATGCTGGTCGGAACCTTCGAGGTAAAGGTCGGCGGGGAAGTCGCGCCCGCCGCTGCGCTCGCGCATCACGGCGTTCCACGTCGAGCCGGACTCGAACCACACATCGAGGATGTCGGGAGATTTGCGGAGGGAAACGACGGAGCCACGAAGCGACGAAGCGACGGGAGGCGGCAGGTCGGGGTCCGCCTCCGGCTTGTAATGTTGCAAGAGGTCTGCCGGCGCGGATGAGAACCACACGTCGGAGCCCTTCTCACGCACCAGTGTCGCCACGGCACGCACCGACGCCGGCGTCATGAACATCTCGCCGCTCGGAAGGGTGAACGCTGGGATCGGCAAGCCCCATGACCGCTGCCGCGAAATGCACCAATCCGGCCGAGATTCGAGCATGCCGCGCATGCGATTGCGGCCCCACTCGGGGACAAACTTCACGGCACTCGGCGTCGAGGAATCTGCCGCGCCAACTGCCAGTGAGCGAAGCGAGGTGCCACGCGGGACCGGCGGAGCGCCCGCTGCGGCCTGAATCTCTCGATCAACGCCGACAAACCACTGCTCCGTACACCTGAAGATCACCGGCGTCTTGCCGCGCCAGTCATGCGGGTACGAGTGCGTGAACTTATGATCGAAGAACAAGTGCCCCGACTCGCGCAGGTGCTGCACGATGAGCGCGTTCGCCTTCCAGATGTCCATGCCGCGGAGCCACTCCGGCACGCTCGCGTCATAGGTGCCGTTCTCGCGGACGGGGCAGTACGCGGCCAGGCCGTTCGCCTTGCCCGTCGCAAAGTCCTCGGCCCCATGGCCCGGCGCGGTATGCACCAGCCCCGTGCCGTCTTCGAGCGTGACATACTCGGCGGGCATGAGCGTCCAGGTCTTCGCGTTCGCGTGGGGGCTGGCGTGCGAGCCGCTGCCGCCGTTTGTTGTTCCGCCGCCGCCTTGTGCTCCCTCGCCGCCTCTTGCTCCTTCGCCGCCAACAAACGGGTGCCGATAGCCGAGCCCGATGAGCCGATCGCCCGTCGTCGTCGCGAGCACAACAACATCCTCCGACTTCGCGGCCTTGGTCACGCGCTCGACCGCGTCCGCCGCCATGACGGCCACATTGCCGTCGATATAAACGAGCGCATACACGAACTTGGGATTCACGGCGATCGCCAGGTTCGCCGGAAGCGTCCACGGCGTCGTCGTCCAGATCATGAACGAGGGGCGGGTGTGCGGGCGCGTGCCCGGCGAAGGCACCTGAGCCTTCGAAGACTCGGCCTCAACGCCCGACGCGAGGGAACCCGACGCAGTATCCGCATCTTCTTCACTCCCATCGACTCGCTCTGATCCCTCCGAGTCCTCCGATTCCTCTGAGTTCTCTTCCGCGTTCGGCAACCCAAACGCGTCATACACCGCCGCGGCGTGCTCGGCCTCGAAATCAACATACACCGACAGATCCTCGCGGTCGTAATACTCCAACTCCGCCTCCGCCAATGCTGTCTCGTTTGCAGGCGACCAATGCACCGGCTTGAGCGCGCGATACACCAGCCCTCGCTCCAAGAGCGCCGCCAAGACCTCCAGAATCGCGCCCTCGGCCTCCTTATCCATCGTGCGATACGGATGCTCGTAGTCGCCGAGCGTTAGCAGCCGCTCCATCGATGCGGCCTGCAGTCTGACATACTTCTCCGCGTGCTTCTGACACTCCCGACGAATCGCCAGTCGCCGCTGGTCGTCGGTCAGTGTTGCCAACTTCGCGGCCTTGCCGGCCTCCATCAGGTCCGTCATCACCTTGTGCTCGATTGGCAGCCCGTGGCAATCCCATCCCGGCACGAACGGGCAATCAAAGCCCATGACCGATCGCGTGCGCACGACAAAGTCCTTGAGCACCTTGTTCAGCAGGTGGCCGAGGTGGATGTTGCCGTTGGCGTAGGGCGGGCCGTCGTGGAAGTTGAACCGCGGCGCGCCGGCACGAGCCTCGCGCAATCGCGCATACAGCCCAGCCCAACGCTTCTGCGAGGCCGGCTCGTTCTGCACGAGATTGGCCTTCATGGGGAACGAAGTTTTGGGCAGGTTCAGCGTCGCGCGATAGCGGCTCTTCTCGCCATCGGCGGGCTTCGGGGCATTCGCTCCGGGGGCCACAGGCTGTGCCGAAATCGGAGACATCGCGGATGTTGGGGGCTTGGAACTGTCCATCACAAATGCTCCGACCAGAAACGCTGGGAGAAGGGCGGCAGGGGGCGAGACGACGGGCGAACGCAGCGATCGCGTGACGCGAAGGGTGGGATGCTATTCGTGGAACGCCTGCCGCGAGAAGTATGCGGCAGGCGCACAACAACCCCGCGGCGGCCGACGGCGATGGAAACGAGCGAACGCCGCTCCGACCCTAGCGGGGCTTGGTAATTCGAACGGCAATTCGAGCGCCGAAAGGCGGTCGAGATGCCGATATCAGTGACGAGCGTCGCATGGCCGAATCATACCCCAAACAAGGACACGAACAAACCGCCTCGTCGCGGGGCTCTCGCCTCGGCCGGTCAGCGTCTGTGCTCGAAGATCGTCTGCGTGCGGATGACGATCCCGCCGTTGGCCATGAGGTGGTAGCACTGCGCATGGATCTCGTTGTGCGCACGCTGGATGTCGATCATGGAGAGGCAGCGTCCGACGCCGTCATTCCAGAGGTGCAGCAGCGGGGCGGACGCGCGCGAGTGGACCAGCATCTCCTCGAGTGTCGCCAGATACAGGTTCTCGGTGAGCATTTCGGACTGCACGGTGGTCATGTAGTTGACCTTCTCGCGCTCGAAACGATGGTCAAAGTCGCGATCACCCACGACCAGAAAGTTGTTGATCACGCCCTCTTCCGGCAGCCGATCCTCGCGGTCAAAGAGGATCTCGCAGGCGCACAGGGAATGCCGCTCGAAACGGAGCATGTGCCCGCCGTCCATCGCCCAGGCCTCGAGTTCGAAGTCGGCCCCCCGCACGACGCGGCGATTGCGGAGTGGAAAGAGTTCGGGGTGCAGCGCACGCCCATAGAGAACCATCTGGTAGGCCATCAAGTTGACAGGCTTGACAGGAGCGCTCATTCGGAATCCTTCAGGTTGGCTGCGCGCGATCGAAGCGCGCAGGTACAAACCGCGGGACACCGGAATCCCTTCCGTGTCAGCCGCACTCCTCGTGTTATCCCGCTCGATTGGATGCGAACGTCCGATCTTTGGCCGTTCGCACGATCGAGACCGATTACCGGTCGCCAGACCTCAACCTGTGGGGCCATCCCGTCCATGGACCACGATGACTAGAGCCTCTGACTCGGGCCATGCCGTAGAGATTAGCAGACATGAAAGATAACTCAATCCGATCATTTACCAAATCTGAACAAAAAGCGCTACTTTTTGATCGCGCGAGGTTGTCGAGTGGCGAACGGACAGCAGTTCTTGCCTCAACACTCCCCTGGATAGGGTGTGAAGAGGTTGATGAACTCGCGGCGCTGCTGATCGAAAGCATTGTCATGGCGAAGGAGGGCAGGAATGAGGCCTGGATTCCTAGGAATTTTGCAAGTTCCCGTGGTCGACGCGATCGTGCGAGTGCAGTGCGCACGCTAACGGACGCGTGGCCGAGGCTCTGCGTCGGCGTGCGCACGCACGCGGTCGAACGGCTGCGCCAGGAACTGACGAACGCGTTACCGAAGGTAGAAGGGCCCGCTGAAGCGGCGCGATTGCCGACGGCCGAGTCTCTCCCGTGGGCCGCGCCGAACGCCATCGCACTCTTGATCGGCGACCTGGGTCGAGCGAGCCATGTAGGGTTGCTGCCGGGGATTTTGCGATCGAGCGACGAGTCGTCGCGCGAAGCGGCGGCGGCGGCGCTGGCGCATTTGGCCGGTGTTGACGACGGCGAGTGGGCGTGGTCGCCGCGCGAGACGAGGACGCCGCGCGAGGCGGAAGTGGATCGGCAGCGGCTAGAGAAGGCGCTGGCAGAGACCCTGGCAGACGCTACGGATGACGAATTTCAGCGGCCGGGCAGGGCAGGCGGGCAGGCCGTGATGGTGCAGGAACGGGTGCTCGAGGCTGTTGCGGCGATGCTGAATACAGCGGGCTTGGCGTGGCCGGGGGACAGGCCGCGACCGCTGATGGCGTGGTTTGGCGAGATCGAGGGGGCGGGGCGCGAGGCGCTTCGGCGGTGGATTCGTAACGACGAGTCGCCGCGATCGCTGGCAGCGGCTTGGACATGGCTGCCGCGCGACCACATGGCGTCGGCCTGTCTGGATCGGTTGGCACGGCGGGCGTCGGTGCAAGAACTAGGCCTGGTCTTTGAGCGGTCGCACATGCGTTGGCATCCCGGACGGGCTCGACGGCTGGGCATCCTGCCCAAGACCCTGGGGCGTGGGGTGGCGACGCGGCGGCCGCTCTTGCCCGATCCCTCTGCGGTGGGAGTGCTTCCGGCGCGCGCGCGCCGAGGGTATGTCGAGTTTGTGGCGACGCTGGAGATGCCCGAGGCCGAGCGAGAGCGGCGGCTGGCGCGGTGTCTGCAAGACCCGGATGCGATGACGCGGCTGTCGGCGGCGCGCGTGCTGAGCGGCGCGGCGCTCGCGGATTACTGTTTCGACGCGGACCCGGCGGTCGCGGCCTCGGCGGCAATCCGACTGGCGTGCGATCGCGCCGAACGGGCTCGAAGCGAGGACACGGTGAGGGTGCATGTGATGACGAGCCTGCGGCGGTCGCCACACGCGATGGTGCGGGCGGTGGCGGCCGTCGATTCCGTCGACCCGTGGGATCCGAGTTCCGCGGCGTCGCGGCTGGCGGCGCGGCGGATGTTGCTGGAACGGCGCACCGAGTTTCTCGCGAGTCTGCGGGCGCGGCTGGGTGACGCGGAGCCACGTCGCCGCATCGATGCGATTTCGTTGGCACGGCGGCTTGGTATGGTGGCGGAGATCGAACTTGAGTTGCTTTCGCGGCTCGCCGCGAGCGGGGGCGCACGCGACGCCGCGCGTGATCGCGTGGCGGCGACCGCGGTCGGCGCGCTGGGAACCCTTGACACCTCTTCCGCGGCGTCGGCGGTGCGGGCGTGCCTGCGGCATCCGGAGGACCGCGTGCGTGCGAACGCGGTGGAAGTGATCGCGCCGCGAGATGTGCCGCTGCGGCAAGATCGGGTGCTCTATTCCGCGATGATCGAACTGCGCTCGGACGGGTCGGCGCGGGTGCGTGCGAACGCGGTGATGGGGCTGTTGCGTGCGGCGTTGCCGGCGCTCGGCGGCGATGGGGTGGAGCCCGAGGCCGTGCATGGGTTGATGGCATTGCTGTGCGACGGGCGCGAGGGGCACCGGTTGTCGGGCGCATGGGCGGCGGAGCGCGTGCTGGTGGGCGAGGCGGGACGGAACGTGTGGAGCGTCGAGCGAAGACGGCCCGAGATCATGTCGCGTTTGGAGTCGATGGCGAGATCGGACACTAGTGAGGTGGTGCGGGCACGTGCGACACGGTGCCTGGAGCGGCTGGGAGTCGCGACAGAACGAACCGCACGGATGGCAAGTGAGCGTTCGGACGAGCGGATGATTGCGGAGGTGGCGGCATGATGACGGGGCTTGGACATCGACCGTCACGGGACGTGCAACTGGTCCGCGAGCCGGGGGCGGCGACGGCGCTTCCCGGGCCGGGTTGGTGGCGGGTGGGCCTCGAAGCGGCTGCGGCGGGGCTGCTGCTTGTCGTGGTCGGCGCGTGGCTCGCGTCGAGAGGGCGGCGCGACCCGCTGGAGCGGGCATTTCGGAAACTTGCGCGGGCGCAGGGGCTTGGGGCGGGGGCACGCCACGAGTTGCGTGCGGAGGCGGCGCGGCGGGGCATGCCTGGGCCGGTGGTGCTGATGCTCTGTGGCGACTCGCCGGAGGAGCCTCGCGAGGCATCGGAGGAGATTGCGGCGTTGTCGGCGACGGCTGCGCAGTGATTTTCCGCGTTCCCAGAGGCTGAATGTCGCCAAGGCCAGTGGCGGGCAGATGGTTTGCTGTGCGAACTGGCGTTCGCATGCCGGGAGGCGAAACGATGGGTAGCGATCGAGGCGTCATGCTGGGGGTGGCGGTTGCGATGCGGGTCGGCAAGGATTCCCGCTTGGAAGATGAATCGATGGCAGACCCCAAGGACAAGATGCCGCAGGATTCGCCCGAGGGCAAGGCACCGGTGCCGGGAGAGTCGGCGGAAGCGGGAAAGGCGGCGGCGCGAGATCAGGCTCGCGCGTTGAACGACCTGCTGCCGGTGGTGATCGATGAGTTGAAGGAGGTCGCGGCGAGGTACCTGCGTCGGGAGCGGGCGGGACACACGCTGCAAGCGACGGCGCTGGTGGACATGGCGTGGGAGCGGCTGGTCCAGCAGCGGAACGTGAACTTCAGTGATCGCAACCAGTTTTTCGCGGTGGCGTCCAACATCATCCGCCGAATCCTCGTCGACCACGCGAAGCACAAGAACCGTGACAAGCGCGGCGGCGGGTGGGCTCGGCTGTCGCTGTCGGCGGCGGATTCGGTGCCGGGTGAGGACGCGGTGGACGTGCTGGCGCTGGATGACGCGCTGGAGAAACTGCGGAAACTCAGCGACCGGACGGCGCGGGTCGTCGAGTTGCGATTTTTCGGCGGACTGACGGTCGAGCAGGCCGCGGGCGTGCTCGGCGTCTCGGCGCGGACGGTGGCGGATGAATGGGTGACGGCCCGGGCGTGGCTCTATCGCGAACTGCGGGCATCGGGCGAGTGATGAACGCCGACGAGCCGAGGTTTCGTGAGGCGACGGCGCTGTTTTTGGCGGCGCGGCGATATCGCGGCCATCAACGGGTGATCTTTCTCGCCGAGATGTGCGGGGGCGACGCGAAGTTGCGTGCCGAGGTGGAATCGCTGCTGGCGAGCGATGCGGATTCGGGCGAGTTTCTGGACGAGCCGGCGCTGGGGGAGGAGTTCAGGCTCGATCGTCCGCCGCCTTCGGAGGGGAACCGCCGCTAAACTCCGCCGTCCGACCTTGGACGAAACAGGGAATCAACATCGGAGCGGCCATGCAACGAATCGAGCGAATCGTGGTGTTGGGCGGAGTGGTGGCGGCGATTCTGATCGCGCTGGGCGGGCAGGTGGGCTCGGGCCGTGCCTTGGCGTGGTCGCCCGCGGCCGGCAACGCGGACCCGGTCAAGATCGGGATCGTGGACATGTATTGGGTGATCGAGAAGATCATGGCCAAGGACGAGTACAAGAAGGCACGCGAGGACGTGGCGGGGACGTGGAATCGCAAGGCTCAGGAGATCGAGAAGCAACTCAAGGAGATGGACTCGACCCTGCAGGTGCTGCCGCAGAACGATCCGCAGGTGCAGACGGTGCTCAAGCAGGCGCAGGACAAGCAGGCGGAGTATCAGAAAGTGCAGTCGGATCGGCAGCAGGAACTTGAGAAGTTGAACTCCGGACAACTCATCGACACCTACAAGATGGTTCGCGAGACGGCATCGAAGGTCGGCGCGCGGATGGGGTACACGCACGTCTTCTGCAACCGCTCGACCGAGCGGACTATTACGACTTCGACCGTCGGCGCGACCTTACAGGAACTGCTGGCGCGGCCGCTGATCCACGGCGGGACGGGCGCCGACGACCTGACCAACGCGGTGCTGCAGGAACTCAAACTGCCCGTCGATTGACGGGCGGCCGAGCGGAGCATCGTTTGAGCCGCGAGCGGGCTGGTGGCAACCGGTGGCGGAATCGTCTCAGGCAGGGGTCCGTTTGAGCCGATAACCTTCGAGCCATGCGCCTGTCGATTGTCATCCCGATTTACAACGAGCGTGCCACGGTGGCGGCGATCATCGATGCCGTGCAGCGCGTGCCGATCGAGAAGGAACTCGTCGTCGTCAATGACTGCTCGACGGACGGGACGGGCGAGGTGCTCAAGGAACTCGCACCGAAGCACGCGAACCTGACGCTGATCCATCACGAGAAGAACCAGGGCAAGGGCGCGGCGCTGCGGACGGGATTTGCCGCGGCCAAGGGCGATCTCGTCGTCGTGCAGGATGCGGACCTCGAGTATGACCCGATGGAACTGCCGAAGTTGGTCAAGCCCATCGAGGACGGGAAGGCGGACGTGGTCTTCGGGTCGCGGTTCGCGGGTGGCGACTCGCACCGCGTGCTCTACTTCTGGCACAGCATCGGAAACCGGTTCCTCACGCTTCTCTCGAACATGTTTACGAACTTGAACCTGACGGACATGGAGGTCTGCTACAAGGTCTTCCGGCGCGAGATCATCCAGGGCATCAAGATCGAGGAGAACCGCTTCGGGTTCGAGCCAGAGATCACGGCGAAGGTCTCGAAACTCAAGTGCCGCATCTTTGAGGTGGGCATCTCGTACAACGGGCGCACCTACGAAGAGGGGAAGAAGATCGGCTGGAAAGACGGCGTGCGCGCGATCTGGTGCATCATCAAGTACAACGTGTTCAGGTAGCCCATGGAGACGTCGCGGGCGAGGGCGGCCGGGTCGCGGTGGGCGGGCGCTCTGGTTGCGCTCGTTGTTCTCGGCGTCGCGCTCGGGGCGGCGGGGCTGCTGGGCGTCTCGACGCTTCAGGCCGAGAAGATCAAGGGCGCGATCGATCGCGCATCGCCGGACGGCTCGGCCTGGACCTTTCCGACCGAGCGTGTGAGTGCCATTCTCGGGCGGTCGCGCGGGATGGGCATGGTCTTTGCCGCGTGGGCGGTGCTGCTGGCGGCGCTGTGGCGGCCCAGCGTGCGCTACGCGCGCGACGTGCTTGACGCGCTGGTGCCGCTGGCGTGGGAGGGGTGGAAGCGAACGGTGCGGTTGGTGAAGCGAGAACGGCTGACGGCGATTGTGTTGCTGGCGATCGTTGCGGTGGGGCTAGTGCTGCGGCTTGATTTCATCCATCAGGGCATCCGCTGCGACGAGGCGACGACGTACATGACGTTCGCATCGCGGGCGCTCGTGTATGGGCTTTCGGACTATCCCGCACCGAACAACCATGTGTTCTACACGCTGCTCGTCCATCTCGCCACGAAGGTGCTTGGGAACGAGCCGTGGGTGATCCGGCTGCCGGCGCTGGCCTTCGGCCTGCTGCTGATCCCCGCGACGTTCGCGGTGGCGCGGCCGATCTTCGGACGCGGAGCGGCGATCATCGCGGCGACGCTCGTCGCGGTGAATCCCTACCTTGTGCAATACTCCGTCAACGGCCGGGGCTATTCGTTTGTCGCGCTCGCGTTCGTCGTCGTTCTGGGGCTCGTTTGGCACGCGGCCAAGACGGGCCGGCGCGGGGCCGTGCCCTTGATCATCGCTGCCGCCGGGCTCGGATTCTGGGCCATCCCAACGATGCTCTACCCCTTCGGTGCGTGCATGGCATGGTGGGGGATGGTGATCCTGCGGGAGCGTGGCGGGAGCCTGCGCGGGCTTGCTTCAAGGCTCGTTGATCCGATCGTCGCCGGCATGGGCACGATTCTCGTCACGTTTATCCTCTACACGCCGGTGATCGTCGTGTCGGGCCTGTCGTCGCTGACCTCGAATCGCTATGTGAAGCCCGCAAACTGGCAGGACTTTTCGTCGGCGCTTTCTGAGCGGTTCGCCGGCATGGTGCGTGACGCCACGGTCTCAACGCCGATGGTGGCCGTGTGGTTGATGGCGCTCGGCCTCGTCGCTGGATTGGTGGCGAGCGTGGTGCGCGGGCGTGGTGCCTATCGAGGCGTGCCGGTGGCGCTCACGGTGATCGGGTGGTGCGTGGCGATGCTGCTGTTGCAGCGTGCCGCGCCATATGGACGGGTGTGGACGTTTGCCATGCCGCTGGCGGCGGCGGTGATCGGGTGCGGGTTGGTGTGGCTGGTGGAACTCTCGCCTCGGGCGGCGCGACGAGTATGGGTGCCGATGCTGGTCGCGGTGGCGCTGTCGTTGCCGACGGCGGTTGAATCGGTGCGCACGCGATCGGTCTCACAGCGGATCGAAACGGACGGCTTCGACGACGCACGGGCGATCGTGGCGTATGCGAAAGCGAACATCGGACCGCAAGCGAGGATTCTCTCGACGCATCCGCCACGACCGATTCTGGAGTATCACGTTCGCGTGGGCGGGCTGCCGGATGCGGTGGTGTCGCGCGAGCCGGGCGGGCTGCCGTATTCGCATGTGCTGCTGGACGTGCCGCTGGAGCAGTTCAACGAGCGGCTGCGGTTTGAGGGCGTGCCGGAACTATCGGCAGATCGGGTGACGGTGGTGAAGCAGTTCAAGAGTTCGGCGTTGTGGCGAATCGATCCGCCGATGGTTTCGGAGAAGGCGGCGCAGCGGTAGCGGTAGACTCTGACGCGGGAAGTGCGCGGTGAGAGGTTCGCACAGGCGGGGATGCGGTGGCGAAGCGCAAGGATGAGTGCCAGGAGCAAATCAATGACCAAGAACACATGCGACATCGGGCTGGTTGGGCTGGCGGTGATGGGCCAGAACCTGGCGCTCAACATGGCGGACCACGGCTTCAAGGTCGCTGTCTTCAACCGCACCACCACGGTGATGGCGGACTTTGTCTCCGAGCACCCGCCGGGCTCGTTCGGATCACTCGGCGGCGGCTTGACTGGGCTGGCGGCGTTGGCGGATTTCGTGGCGGCGATTAAACGTCCACGCAAGATCGTCATCATGGTCAAGGCGGGCGGGCCGACTGACGCGGTGATCGACGGCCTGGTGCCGCTGCTCGCGCCGGGGGATGTGATCGTCGATGGCGGGAACGCGCACTGGGAGGACACAATCCGCCGCGAGAAAGCGCTGAAGGAGCGAGGCCTGCTCTTTGTCGGCTCGGGAGTTTCGGGCGGCGAGGAGGGCGCGAGGTTCGGCCCGTCACTGATGCCGGGGGGCGACCCCGGCGCTTGGGAGCACCTCAAGCCCGTGTGGACGGCGATCGCGGCAAAGGTCGATCCGGCGAGCGGTCGGCCCATCGAGGGCGCGGCACCGGGCAAGCCCGTTCGCGCCGAGAAGGCCGAGTCGTGCGCGGCGTACATCGGGGCCAACGGTGCCGGGCACTATGTGAAGATGGTGCATAACGGCATTGAGTACGGCGACATGCAGATGATCTGCGAGGGCTACGACCTGCTCCGCGGCGTGCTAGGCATGACTCCGGATCAACTCGCGGGTACCTTCGCCGAGTGGAACAAGGGCGACCTCGATAGTTTCCTCGTGCAGATCACGGCTGAGGTCTTGCGGCAGAAAGACCCGACGACCGGCAAGCCGCTGGTCGAGGTTGTGCTTGATGCGGCGGGGCAGAAGGGCACGGGCAAGTGGACGAGCGTGAGCGCGCTCGACATGGGCGTGCCTGCGGCAACAATCGCCGAATCGGTCTTCGCACGCAATATGAGTGCGCTGAAAGATGAGCGCGTTGCAGCGGCGCGGGTTCTCAAGGGGCCGGGATCGCCGCCAAAGATCGCCGAGGGCGAGCGGAAGCGGTTCGTCGAGGCCGTCGGCAACGCGCTGTATTGCTCGAAGATCTGCTCGTACGCGCAGGGGTTCCAGTTGCTCGGCGCGGCGGGCGGGCACTACGGTTGGAAACTCGATTTCGGCTCGATCGCGATGATCTGGCGCGGCGGGTGCATCATCCGGGCGAGATTCCTGCAGCGCATCAAGGAGGCCTATGCGCGGAATCCGGCGCTGGCGAACCTGCTGCTCGACCCGTTCTTCGCCGGCGTGATCGACAAGGCGCAGAACGATTGGCGTTGGGCGGTGTCGGTGGGAGCGCTCTCAGGATTGCCCACGCCGGCGTTCTCGTCGGCGCTGGCGTATTACGACAGTTACCGAGCGGCGCGGCTGCCGGCGAACCTGTTGCAGGCGCAGCGCGACTTCTTTGGCGCGCACACCTACGAGCGTGTCGATCAGCCGCGTGGCGTGTCTTTCCACCTCGACTGGAGCGCGAAGGAGCGCAAGGAATCGCGCGTGGGCTGAGGACATTGTGCCGCTGCCCCGGGACTCGAAACGAGCGCGTGCGGTGCTGAAAGATCGAGACCGGATCGCACGCAAGAACGGTTTCAACGCAGGCTGCGTTCCGAGCGGCCAGGCGCGGGGTGAGAAGCACGAGGTTCTCCGACAGGATGTGGCATCGGAACCGGGGGAAGGGCAGCCGCACTGATTCGCCGACCGCCGACAAGACGTACCATCCGAACTTCCGCGAGGTGATGCTGCCGGTCACGGGCATCGAGCAGCGGCTGCAGGGTGCCCGTAAATCATCGAGGTGGAACGGTGAAGCGAGGCGGCACGGCCGGTGTTTGATTGGTGCGTCTAGAAGCCGGTGAAAGCCTCTGCAGTGCGAGCAAGTCGGCACCGCCAAAGGGTTGTGAAGGAGCAGCGATGATCCCGGATGGCTTCGGGCCCCGGTTGCGTTATCGCTCGCACTCACTACACTAAAGGGCAGCCCGCACTCGGTTCGGCGGGTCGGTAGGCGTTTGTGCGCCTTGGATGCATGCCTTTGGAGTCTGTGAGTGGCATCGCTTTCGCAGCCTACGCCGGATGTATCGAACGGTTCGAGCCGCCTGCCGAAGGGGTGGCGAGCGGTGCCGCTGCCGTTGGGCGAGGGAGGCGGAGGTGGCGTACGGCTGTGCGTGGTGGCCAGAGCCGACGGCTCGCCCTTGGTGGTGCTGCGAGAGAGTTTTGATTCGCGCGTGCTGCTGGGGTGCGTCGCTGATGCCGAGGGGACGATCCACCTCTGGACCGAGATCGTGGTGCAGTCGCTTGAGGGGGTTGGGGCGACCGGCCCGGCGCTGCGCGAATCGCTGAGCAACGCGGTGCTCGACGCGCGATGGGCACTGACGTTGAAATCGCAGGCGGCGATGGGCGGGGCGATCCTGGCGACGGGATGGGAATCAACACCGGCTCCGGCGCTGTTTTTGGATCAGGACGCGATGGCGCTGGTGAAGGTGACGGATAAGGAAGGCCGCCCGTGGGAGTTGTGCCGCGATGAGGCCGTGCTGGCGCGGCTGGGCCATCCGGGATATGGGGCGTCGCTGCATCGGTACCTGTGGGCGCGGGGCGACAAGACGGTGGCGACGGCGTCGGACACGCCGATGTACGACGCGACCAAGCCGCTGTCGAGCCTGGTCGAGGGCAAGCGGGGAGTGTGGCTCACAACGGGCGGATTGATCGCGGTGCGGCCGCGCTCGCCGCTGGGGTACGAGGCGTATGTCGATCTGCTCGGCGAGGAGCCGGCGAAGGCGGTCCTGCGGTTCACGCCGTATCCGGATGCGGAATCGGAGCGTCGGCCGTTGACGGACGGGGGGCTTTTCCATTCGCGGCATGGGCGTTGGGGCCGGATCGTCGAGACGTACCACCTGAAACTGCGATTGATCGCGGATTGTCTGGCGGCGGCGCGGGCGGCGGTGGCGCAGACGCAATCGCCGCTGCTGAATCTGTCGGCGGAGAGTTTCCGGGTTGATCTGGGAGCGCCCGGGGTCGGGCTGCCGCTGCTCTGGACGGCGCGGGCGATGCTGGCGACGCCTGGAGATGCGGTGGCGCTACGGATTCCCGGCGCGGAAGCGGAGTATTTTGTTCGCGGGCAGCAGGGAGCGGCGTCGATCTACTCGCCGGATTCGGCGGGTCGGGCGGTGCAGGGCCGTGCGACGATTCGTATCCGAGAGGTCAAGCCCGATGCTCGTGCGGCGGGGATCGCGATGGTGATCGGGACGCTGGTGACGCAGGAGCGGGTGCGGCCGGCGGCGAACGACGTGACATGGGTGCGGCTGCACCTTGGCTCGGGGCGCATTGACCTCTATGCCCTGATCGAGTCGGACGCG
The DNA here is from genome assembly GCA_046155605.1 of Phycisphaerales bacterium. Classification (GTDB taxonomy): domain Bacteria; phylum Planctomycetota; class Phycisphaerae; order Phycisphaerales; family UBA1924; genus JAEUIZ01. The sequence goes on along the minus strand of JBJXFQ010000021.1, from coordinate 8,942 downwards.
GGACTGGCACCGGGTGAGTTCCGTTTTCGCACCGTGCCGCAGAAGTTCGGCGAGGCCGGGCTGGCGGCGTTGAAGGGTGCGGCGGGGGTGGTGATGTCGGAAGCGCCGTTCCAGACGATCCCGCTGCTGAGCACGCCGTGCGATTTGTACGCGTTGGCGGTGCTGGCGATCCGGACGCTGCTGGTGGGTGGCGAGCGGGAGGGCGCGACGACGCTGCCGATGGCCCTGGATGACTTTCTGACACTGGCGAAGCAGGCGACGGCGGCGCACGGCGACGAGGTTGATCTTGGGTTGCGGGTGAGGGCGATCCTGGACCGAGACCCGAAGCGGTTGGCGTCGCTGGGGCCGCATCGGATCGCCTATGGCTGCGGGACGCCGGCGGAAGCGCTGGACCTGGTGCCCGCGGAGTTGTGGTGTTCGACGCTGGCGGCGATTGCCCGGATGGTGCCGGGGCTTGGGCCGGACAGTTCGTGCCGGGATTTGGGCGATGCGCCGGCGTCCGGGCCGCAAGCGGTGTTTGATCGCGCGATCGCGGACTTTGATGAACTCTTGGTGCGGTCACGCAGCCTGCTGCTGATCGACTGGCGTTTCAATCGGGAGATCCATGCGGTGATCCGCGGGAAGCGGACAGGGCTTGGCGGCGAGGGGCCGTCGGCAGCGCCGGAGCGCGGACGCGCGCCGGCGCGGGCCTGAGCGGCGCGCGTGTGGCGGGACGGATGACGGGCGATGGTGGAGTGCGGGCGACGAGAACAGGGAACGAGGAAACCAAGGACAAGGAAGCCAAGGACAAGGAATCCACGATGAGGATGCTTGGAACACTCACGGCAATGGCGGGGATCGCGGTCGGGCTTGGGGGTTGCTCGGCGGGCATGGGGCGGTACGACGTGCGAGTCATGCCCAGCGATCAACTGAAGAACGCGGGCAGCGGCGTGTCGCTGAAGATGGACCTGGTCGGGGTGAGCGACTTTGAGAAAGTCAAGTACGAGTCGATGCCGATCGATGAGTATCTGACGGCACCGAGCGGTCAGGCGTATTCGATGGTGTTCTCGGGGAAGGACATGAAGGAGCAGGTGCTCTCGAAGAACGACAAGATCTGGGGCGTGTGGAGCGAGGCGAAGGCGCGGTGGCTGTTCATGTTCGTGGACTTTCCGCCGGAGGCGGGCGCGGCACGGCGAGAGGCGATCCCGATTCGCGCGGATCGCTGGGACAAGACCACGATTGAGGTTCAACTCAACCCGCGGTCGATCAGGGTGATCACACAGCCGAAGCCGGATAAGGAATAGCGAGGCGCTAGCGGTCGGGCTCTTCGACCTCGGCGTGGGCCGTGCGGGCGTCGCCGTTGGCGCGGGCAAGGGCACGATCGGATCGGCCGAGGCGCTGACCGAGCGAGTCGCCGGCACCGAAGCGGGGTCCGTGGGTCGTGGAGATGGCGGCCTTTGGTGCGGGCTCAGCGGCGCAGGCGGCAAGGCCCAGCATGGCAACGAGGGCGGACAATCGCTTCATGGGAAGGCTCCGGGAGTCGCCAGAGCATCGGTCGGAGCGCGGCCGGGCTTGATGGTGTGTGGACGGTCCGAAAACGGTCGGCCTCGCACGCTTGGGCCGCGTCCGTTATCATCCCTCGGGTCGTGGCCGGGCGTGCCGGCGTTGGAGATCGCGGCGTGAGCATGTCGAGCGAGGAACGGGCGCGATTGGTGGCGGCGACGGCCAACCGGCTGCGGCTTGTGCAGAGCGACCAGGCGGACGATCCGGAGGCGGATCGGCGTGTGCATTTGGATGATGTGCTGGCACGGGCGCTGGAGCGGGTCGCGCCGCCGGATCGACCGGCGTTTCTTGAGGCGCTCGAAGCGCAGTTTCCGACGTGGGACCGCAACGTGCAGGTGGCTGACACGGGCGCGGCGCTGGCGGCCCGCTCGACGATGGACGAGAAGGAACTGAAGGATCCGAGTTTCCTCGTGGCGCGACTGACGGCCTTGGCGCCGGGGCTTTCGGATGCGCAGAAGCGAGTGATGACGGATCGGTTGCGCGAGGCGGGGATCGTGCCCAAGAGCGCCGGCGCGGCCTGGCCGGCGGAGGCTATGGATCGGCTCAGGGCTCGACTGGGCTGCAAGACGACAGACCCCGAGGCGTCGCGGGTTGTCGAGTTGCTGATCTCGCTGGTCGAGTTCGCGTCGATTCTCGACCAACTGATGTGGCGGACGTGGAAAGAGGTCAATCCGCAGAGCCGCGTGCGCAGGCCGGCGGGCATGAAGGGCTCGCTCGCGCGGTTCCTCGACGGCGATCCGGAGGTCGGGCGCGGGCAGGTGGTGCAGGATGTCGAGTTGCTGCGCTCGGTCACATCGGCACTTGCGGCGGCAGTGGCGGACGTTGGCAAACAGTTCGCGCAGTTGCACCTCGTCAAGTTCTCGCCGGCGGAGATCAAGCAACTGGTGACGTATGAAGGGTCAAAGGGGAAGGGGTGGTTCGGGAAGGACGAGGTGGCGTGGTGGAAGAAGTATGAGGAGTTGGCAGGCGCGCTGGATGAAGGGACGATTGAGACGGAGATCAGGCGGCTGTTGGGGGATAACGCGGAGCGGCTGGTGGGCAAGGCCGCGATCGGGACCAAGGGCTGAGCATGAGCGAACCGATCCACTGGCACGAGGGTCTGTTTCTCCAGCCGCACCACTTGCAGGGCCTGCAGCGCTCGATGGACGAGTTAGTGTGGTCGGAGCGTCGGTTGCGGATGGCCTATCCGTACGGGCTGGTCGAGGCGAGGCTGTCGAATGACGCGCTCGAGAACATGCTGGTGCAGTTCGACAAGTTGAAGGTGGTGATGCCCAGCGGCGTGGTGGTGGACGTGCCGGACGGTGCCGATCTGCCGGCGCTGGACATCAAGCGCGCGTTCGCGGCGGGGAGCGGGAGTTTTAGCGTGAGCCTCGGGGTGCCGCTGTGGTACGCCGGACGCGCGAACACGATCGACGCCGGCGCGGGGGATGATTGGCGGACGAAGCGTGTCTACAAGGTGGCGGAGGTGAAGCGCTGGGACGAGAACACGGGGGAGAATCCGCAGCCGGTGCAGGTTCGGCGGATCAACGCGCGGCTGCTGCTGGACGCGGACGATCGGACGGACCTTGAGGTGATGCCGCTGGTGCGGATCGCGCACGGCGTGGGAGAGGGCGTGGGGCTGCCCAGGCAGGATCCGGCGTTCGTGCCGGCGTGTTTGATGCTTGGCGCTTCGGGCGCGCTGCGGGAGTTGGCGCGAGACCTCTCGAACCAGGTCGAGGCGAGCCGCAAGGAGTTGGTGGTGCAACTGACGCGCGCGGGGTTCAGCGTGGACAACATGCGCGGGGTGCAGTTCGAGCAGATGCTTCGGCTGCGGACGCTGAACCGATTCAGCGCGAGGCTTCCGTCGTTGGTGGCGGCGCCGGGCGTGACGCCCTTTGAGATGTACCTCGAGTTGCGCGAGTTGTTGGCGGAGTTGGCGGCGCTGCGGCCCGAGCGGGACCTCTTTGAGGCACCCAAGTACGACCACGACAACCCTGCGGTGTCGTTCGGCGATCTCTCGAGCAAGATCAGGCAGTTGCTGCGTGGCGCGGTCGGTCCGAGTTTCCTGAAGGAGCCGTTCCGACGGGAGGAGGATTATCTTGTCGCGGATGTGAAAGAAGAGTACCTCAAGCGTGCGAACGAGTATTTCCTCGGGATCAAGTCAAAGGAAGACCCGCGGGCGGTGGCGGGATTGGTCGAGGACGTCGACAAGTTCAAGTTGATGGCGCGGTCGATGATCCGGCGGCAGGTGTGGGGGGTGAAACTCGTGGAGGAGCGGCACCCGCCGCTGGAGTTGCCCGCGCAGACGGGGCTGAGTTATTTCCGGCTGATGAGAACGGAAAGTCGCATGTGGGAGAAGGTGGCGGAGGAGAAGGCGATCGCGGCCCGGTGGCTGGGGTCCGAGTCGTCGGATTTCGAGTTGATGTTGTATATGACCGTTCCCGCGGGTGGCCCGGGATGACGGTGCGTGAACCCAAGCAAAGCAGAGGGCGGACGCGATGACACTGCTGGAGTTGTGCGAACCGCTGTTCCAGTACGTCTGCCGGCTCAATCGGCTGGCGCGCAAGGGCGCGTCGATCGAGCCGGAGGAGGTCCGGTCGCAGGTCAGGCAGATGCTGACGACGATGCGGACGAAGGCGAACGCGGTGCCGGGGTTGGGTCCGCAGTTCGAGAAGGTCGAGTTGCCGCTGATCTTTTTCGTGGACTTCATGATCCGCGACAGCGCGCTTCCGTTCGCGCGGCGCTGGCACGACCTCGCACAAGAGCGCAACGAGTTGGCGGGCGACGAGAAGTTCTTCGATCTGCTGGAAGAGACGCTCGCCGAGCGGAGCGACGCCGCCACCGATCGGCTCTCGGTGTTCTATACCTGCATGGGGCTGGGCTTCACGGGGTGGTTCCAGGGCCAGCCGGAGTTTCTGCGCAAGAAGATGAAGGAGATCGCGGGTCGGCTGCGGGCGCGAGGCGACCAGGACATGGCCGGCAAGTTATGTCCTGACGCGTACGAGAACGTGAACACGAGCGACCTGATCCAGCCGCCGGGGCGGAGCCTGACGGGCGTGGGCATCCTGTTGATCGGGCTGGTGGTGGTTCTTTTCGCGGGCAACGTGTTCCTGTATCAGCGCGTGGTCGGCGACTTGAGCAGGTATCTCACTGAAGTGACGAAGAACACCGGTGGGGAGGGCAAGTAGTCATGGGAAAGTTGAGCCTCCCGAGCGGTTTGCCGAACATGCCCAAGCCCTTGCAGGCGGGGCTTTTGCTCGCGACAGGAGCAGGACTGGTGGCGACATTGAACGTGCTGTTTCCAACGCGGCTGATGCAGACGCTGGGATTCGTCGTTGCCTTGGCTGCCGTGGTGGCCCTGATCTATCTGGCCTATCACAAGATCCTGCTCCCGCTGTGGGACAAGCGGAAAGCGAACCCGTTCACGAAAGCGGTGTCGCAGAACGCGGGTGCCGCGCCGCAGTCGATCTCGGACCCGGCCAAGCGAGCACGGCTCGACGACCTGCGCAAGGCGTTCGAGACGGGCATCGATAAGTACAAGCAGGCAGGCAAGAACATCTATTCCGTGCCGTGGTATCTCGTGGTGGGTGAGCCGGGGTCGGGCAAGACCGAGGCGGTTCGGCACTCGGGGATCGGCTTTCCGCCCGGGTTACAGGACCCGCTCCAGGGCGCGGGCGGCACGCTGAACATGAACTGGTGGTTCAGCAACCCGGCGGTGCTGCTCGACACCGCGGGGCGGCTGATGTTCGAGGAGGCGGCACCGGGCCACACGACGGAGTGGCAGGAACTGCTGAAGAACCTCGTGCGGTTTCGCCCCAACTGCCCCATCAACGGCATGCTGCTCTTCATCCCGGCCGACAGCGTCATCCGCGACACGTCGGACGCGATCGAGCGCAAGGCGGCCCGGATCGCGGCCCAACTCGACGCCACGCAGCGGGCGCTGGGCATCCGCTTCCCGGTTTTCGTCGTCATCTCGAAGTGCGATCTCATCAACGGCTTCCGCGATTTTTTCGACAGCGTCGATGACCCCTCGCTCCAGCACCAGATGCTCGGGTGGTCCAACCCGGCGAGCCTCGATACGCCGTTCCGGCCCGAGATGGTCGAGGACCATCTGACCCAGGTGCGCGATCGGCTCATCCGTCGTCGTCAGATCATGCTCGAAGACCCCGTACATTCCGAGGATTCGAGCGCGCGGCGTGCCGATCAGGTCGATGCGTTGTTCTCATTCCCCGAGAGCATGATGCAGATCGCGCCGCGGCTGCGGAAGTATCTCGAGATGATCTTCGTGTCGGGCGAGTGGTCGAACAAGCCGCTCTTTCCACGGGGCATCTATTTCACGTCGTCGATGCGCGAGGGCTCGGCCCTGGACGCGGAGTTGGCCGAGGCGCTGGGCGTTTCGATCGAGTCCCTGCCCGAAGGAAAGGTCTGGGAGCGCGAGCGGGCGTACTTCCTCCGCGATCTCTTCATGTCGAAGATCTTCAAGGAGCGCGGGCTGGTGACGCGAGCGGGAAACGTGCGCAAAGCGCAGCAGCGCCGCCGAGCCATGCTGCTGGGCTCGGGCATTCTCACGGCACTGATCCTGATCGGGCTGAGTTTCTTCAGCACGCTGACGTACAAGTCGAGCGTGGGCAATGCCGTCAAACTCTGGAGTAGACTCGCTGAGGAGACCAAGGGTGGCAACGCCGAGTTGTATCAGGCGATCGAGTATCAGACGGCGGGTCCGAAGTATTCGGCGAATAGTCCGCTCAAAAAGGGCGATCCCGATCTGGTGAGCACGCTCGAAGACATTGCGCGGAATGTCAAGGACGAGCCGATTCGGGTGCCGGTGATCTTCCGGGTCGCGTCTGGGCTCACGGGCGACGTGGAGCGGCGTCGCCTGGATGCCGCAAGGTCGTACTTCACGGGGATGGTGGTTCGGCCGGGCATCGTCGCGGCGCTCGCGAGGTTTTCCGCGGCACGCGCGGCGGGTGAGAAGCCGTTTACGAGCGATGAGGCGACCACGGCGCTGTCGCAACTTGTTCGTGGCGCGTCGCTGGCGGAAGAGAAGCCGGAATGGGCCTCCAACGCCGACCGGATGATCGATGCCGATTCGCTGTATCTCTTTGCGCTGGGGCCGGCATCAGCCGCTGATGCCACGCCGACCGGCGAGGCGGGGGGCGAGGCCGACTCCCCGCGCAAGAAGTATGAAACCCGCGGCCAAGAGCAGTTCAAAAAGGTGCATGATGCGTTGTTCGGCGCGCGCGGGGACTGGCCGCGCTGGATGCGGGTCGCCATGCCCGATGATGCTCGTCGCACGCTCGACGATGCCAAAGGGCCGATCACCACGTTCCTCGACTGGTGGCAAGACCAGGCGGGCGGCACGACGGGCGAGTTGGCGCAACTCGCGGCGCTCAAGGCGGCGATGGAAGAGTTCGATCGCGCGGAGGCCGAACTGCTCAAGATCAATGAGGACGTCAACGACAAGGGTCGCGAAGTCCGCGACATGCGGCAGTACGGAGAACGGATCGGAAACGTCTGGCCCGGCCGATATCGCGCCGTCGACGAGGCACGCAATAGGCTCACGGCTGCGGCGAAAGCGACGAAAGCGGACGAAGGCAAGAGCGGCGAGGACTTGCGCGAGCAGGCGCGCAAGGCGGTCGCCGACGCGGCAAGCAGGCAGTTCCGGCTCGTTCAGGATGAGGCGGGTCCGGGTGACGACGCGGGCCGCGAGCCCGCCGCGCCGCGGGGCAAACTTCTGAAGACGGCGTGGGGCAAATTGAACGGTTCGATCAAGCAGGCCGCGGACGCGCTCGTGGGCGAGGGCGAAAGTGGATTCGACACGATGGTGTCGCGTCATCTGGCGATCGCCGCGACGGGTGCCGCGAGGCCGATGTACTTTGACCTTCGCGCCGATGCGTATAAGGCGGTGGACGGCGTGGTGAGCAGCGCGGCCGAGGCGAAGGCACCGGAGTTCGGCCAGGTGAGCGAGAGGATGAAAGCGGCCGTTGATGCCGTCATAAAGGCGACCGATGAGAGCGGCGGCTTGCTTGGGACACTCGCCGGCACGGAACTCAAGCCCTTCAAGCGGGCCAAGGAACTGGCGGGCAGCGTGGCGCGCCTCGCGGGCGGCGCGTGGCTCAATCGGCTGATCGAGGCAGCGCTCACAGCGAGTCCGGTGACGGCGGAGAAGGTTGCCGAAGTGATCGCTTCCAAGGTCACTCCGGAACTTGAGTCGGGCGATGGCAATCGCTTCCCGAGCATTCCCATGACGGCGATGCAGGGCGGCTCCTTCGATCGCGAGTATCACCCCAAGGCGGCGAAACTGGCGTTCGATGACTGGGCCGCGATCGAATCGGCGATGTTGGTGGGGCCAGATTCGGCGGCGCTTTCGGCGCTCGACGGCAAGTCTCTGGCGACGCGGGCCGAGCCCACACGAGAGTCGTGGCGCGCCTACGCGCAAGAGTACATGGGATATTGGACGGCACGCGTACCGCTCGAACGCGCGCGAGTTTCGGACGCGAACTGGGCCGAATTCCACCGGGGATTGGGTAATGTGCGGGCCAATATGCTGCCGTCGCGCAGCGGTGTGAACGCCCTCTGGCAGATGATGCGCGATGCCGTACTCATCGTGCCGGTCACGATCGGGAGCGAGGCCCGTACGGCAAGCCTTACGCAGTTGGACGGCGAGATCAAGTTGCTCAAGGACGGGGGCACATGGGATTTCGCGAGCGACGCGATGAAGAAGTGGCTCGACCTGGGCGAGGGGCCGAGCGGCGCGCGCGGCGCGTTGCTGAATGTGCCGTGCGATGACTTGAAGGCGAAGTACTTCGTGGCGTATCCGGGCAAGGAGCGTGACGCGGAGGCCGGCCGGTTCTATTGGAACTCGCTCTTTCTTGCCGGGCTGACGTCGCTGGGCAACGACACGCTGCAGAACGCGACCGCCGCGTTGACGAAGTTGACGGATCAGGCAGCGTTCCCCGTGTGTCGAGAGGTTCCTGGGGTGCGGGTGCTTCAAGCGACGGACATCGCCAACGCGCTGGCGTGGGCGCGGGAACTGCCCGAGGCAGCGAAGGACCGTGGGCAGATGATTCGGCAAGGCTGCGAGGCCGATCGCCCGCAGATTGACGAGCGTCTGCGCCGGCTCACGGGTAAGGGCTTCCTGGATGCGTCGGGAGAAAGGTGGCTCGAGCGAGTGCGTCCGGTCCTTGAGTTTCTGGGTGCGCAGCAGCGGATGGATTGCGAGGTCTCGCGCGCGTCGGCGCAGGCGCAGAGCGATGTGGACGGCGGATTTTCGGGCATGGCGTTCGGTGTCAAGGTCGATCTGGGCGACGGCATCGGGCCGCGAGACTTCTGGCAGCGGGTCGCCGACGATCGTCAGCCGATTCTCGCGGGCAAGGACTGGACCGTCGCGGTCCCCGGTGCTCGGTCGATTCGGTTCATCG
>JBJXFQ010000018.1:0-3661 GCA_046155605.1 Phycisphaerales bacterium | reverse complement strand
TGATGAAGCACAGGAAGTCGTTGACGTTGAGCATCGGCGTCGCGGTGCTGCCGTCGCAGTTGGCCTTGCTGTCGCCGCCGGCAAACTGATTGATGAAGCAGACGAAGTCGTTGATGTTGAGGGCGGGAGGCATGGTGGACATGTCGCAGTTGGCCGGGCACGCGACGCCGCGGATGGCGAGGCCGAAGCCCAGGCCCGCGGCGATGTGCGAGTATGAACCTGCGGGCGGGGGAAGAGCCGTGGCACCCCACGTCACAAGCGTCCCGTCGGCGCGGAGCGCCATCGGCGAGTAGTACGACGCCGCGATCTCGACAAACGCACCCTCCGGCACGCCCGTCAGCACGCCGAAGTCGTTGGTGCCCCAGGCCGCGATCGAACCGTCGTCGCGGATGCCGACGCTGTAGTTGTGCCCGCAGGCGATGCGGCGGAACGAGCCCGGCGGCGGGTTGGCCGAGCCCGTCTCCTGCTCGCCCCATCCGACGAGTGTGCCGTCGGGACGCATGGCGATGCTCTGGCCCCGGCCCGTTGCCGCGGCGATATAAGTTCCCGCTGGCGGCGGCACGAACACGCCTTGCTGGGGCTGATACCACGGCGTTTGAAAGAGCGTGCCGTCGGCGCGGATCGCGACAGAATCTTGGAAGCCAGCGGCGACATGGCTATAGAGGTCGGGAGGAATGTTGAGTTCCCCGACGGTGTTATTTCCGCCCCATGCAGCGACGGTGTCATCGGCGCGGAGCGCGAGGGTGTGCATTCGAAAGCTACTGATCGACGTGAACGCGCCTGTCGGCACGTTCAACTGGCCGTAGTTGTTGGACCCCCATGCCACGATCGTGCCGTTGGCGCGGAGAGCGATCGCGTGATCCAATCCTCCATCAACCGCGATGAACGGCCCCTGCGGCAGGTTCGCCAGACCGAAGCCGTTGTAGCCCCAGTGGACCAGCGTGCCGGGCTGCGCCAGCGCCGCACCGCCCGCCAGCCCGAGGCTAGCGAGCGAGATAAGGATGTGGCGGCTCATGGGTCGCACGCCGGAACATCAACGACATACTCGCACCCGCACGCGAACTTGTTGGCGAAGCAGAAGTAGTCATTCACGGTGAGCAACGGAGGAGTGGTGTTGCCGTCGCAGTTGGCGTAAGGATCGTTGTTGGCGTAGCGTGCCGCGAAGCAGGCGAAGTCGTTGGCGTCGAGGATCGGCAGGGTTCGGCTGCCGTCGCAGTTGGCGTAGCACAGGTCCGCCTCGATAGCCGCGGAATGCACGAAGGAGCCGTCACCCGTCGAGAACGGGCCGCGATTGGCGGGCACGTTGAGTTGTCCCTCATCGTTAAGTCCCCAGAGTTCGAGCCCGCCGCCTTCGCTTGGATAATGCCATGCGAAGCAGTGCCAGCCGCCCGAGGCGATCGAGTGGAACCCATTGCCGGGCACGTTGTTCTGGCCGTCGCCATTGAACCCGCCATGAACTAGCGTGCCATCCGACAGGATCGCGATCCAGTGGGAGTCGCCGCATTCGACGGCGACGAACTTCTTGTTCGCCCAGGTCACATTGGCGGCCGTGATCGCGAAGTTGGTGTTGGCGTCGTTTCGGCCCCACGCGAAGAGGTGCCCCTCGGTATCCAGCGCCACGCCGATCTCGCTGCCGGCGGAAACAGAGACGAAGCGGCGCGAGCCGTATTGCGGGTTGTTCACGCCAAAGATCGCGCTTCCCCACGCCACCAGCGTGCGATCAAGGTCTGTGTCGTTCGGCGTCTTACGAAGCGCGACGCTGAAGGTCTCTCCGGCCGAGACCGCGTAGGCCTTCAGGCCCGAGATCGGGATGTTGCATTGCGTAGCAAGATTCGCGCCCCAGGCGAGAACCAGGTCATCCAACTGCGGGTTGCTCGGCTCGTCGCGGATCGCCAGGCTGTGCAGCACGCCTGCCGAGATGGCCTTGAGTTTCCACGTCGGTAGGTTCGGATCGGGCGGCACGCTCAGAATCGGAACTGTCGGCGGCGGCACGCCCGTCTGGCCATAGGTGTTTCCGCCCCACCCGTTGAGAAGCCGCGTGCTGCCGAGCAGCCCCAGTGTGTGCCCACCCATCGAAACCGCCGGGTCGCCCCCCGCCGCCACCATGATGTAGTTCGTCGTCGAGCCTGGCACTTGGTCAAAGGGCGGCGTCTCCCACATGACAATCGGCCCGATCTGTCCCAGGGCCGTGCTAGACACCGACCCCCCCCCCTAACAACGTCGCCAGCGCCAGGAACGAAGAAACGCGAGTCGTCATAATTTAGGCTCCATGTCGGCGTTAGGCACACGCCAGACACAAGCAGCGTACCGTAAATAGAATAAATGTCAATCGGCTAATCACGATTTTATAAAGTTTATTGTGATCACGATGGCTAGCCACGAAGTCGGCATGTGAGCCGGCCCGATCCCGATGAGGCCAGTCCCCATCACGTTCCCGTACTTGACGTGGTGCTGCGCGGGTGTTCCGCTGAGCGCTCGTACTGCTGCGCGTCGGCGGGGTGTGCGAGGTCAGACCATGGCGGGGGTCATGCCGGGCATGGGGTAGTAGCGTTCGAGGGCTTGGCCGAGGGGTTCCGGGCGGCTGAGGACGAGGAAGGTGGGCTCCTGGATTCGCCAGCCGACGAAGCGGAGGGCGCGAACGAGGTGGTTGCGTGTGGCGCAGACCATGAGTTCGCCGCCCTGGCGACGGAGAGGGAGGACGCGGAACTGCCAGGCCTGTCGTCGCTCGATGAGGGGGAGGACGTCGGGATCGAGCGGTTCGGCGCGGGGGTCGATGAGCGTGGCGGCGGCGGCGTATTGGTCGGCCCAGGCGTCTTCGACGGCGGCGGCGCTGACGTTGAAGAGTCGTTCGGCGAGTTCGCCGAAGGGGCGGCCGCTGTGGCGCTGGTATTCGATGACGGCGTCGCGCTGGTCGGGCGTGAGCGTGCCGCGCTCGACGAGAAGATCACCAAGACGGAGTGACGGCATCATGGACACTCTCCCCTCTCCCCGCACGCGGCGCTGCGAGGGCCTGGTCGGCCGCGAGCGCGTGCTAAGAGGGAGATCGGCTGGAACGGCGGGTGTGGTGAGTCAGGGAGGAAGTGGGGCGGGTCCGATAGGCTCGGAGAGCGGGAGCGAAGAGAACGCGGGGGGCGCGGGGAGAACGGAGGGGCGCGGAGGTGGTGAACGATAAGAGCACGCAGAGAGCGCGGAGGGAACGGAGGGGCGCGGAGAGGAAGAAACGCAGATGGAATCGCCGGAAGAAGGCGGAAGAGAAGAGACGGTGGGAAAGGCAGAGGGGCGCGGAGAGGAGGAGGATGGGGGAGGCTCGGCGGCGGGCACGGGCATCGACGAAGCGTCGAAGCCCGTGGCACGGGGAGCGGAGGGGCGCGAAGAGGAGGAGGATGGGGGAGGCTCGGCGATGGGCACGGGCATCGACGAAGCGTCGAAGCCCGTGGCACGGGGAGGGGCGGCACGAGGAGAGGTGGCAGGGGGAGCGGCGGCACGGGGAGCGGTGGGACGTGGGCCGGAGGCATGGGGACGGGATCGGAGGAGGGCGGCGGCGGCGAGGCGTGCGCGGACGGGGTCGTGGCCGCGGGCCTGATGTAACAAGATGTGGAGCGCCTCGGCCTGGGATTCGAGGAGGAGTTGGTTATATTCTGTCGGTGTCATGCGCGTCTCG
>JBJXFQ010000013.1:0-25698 GCA_046155605.1 Phycisphaerales bacterium | reverse complement strand
GCCAAAGAAGGCCTCGCGCTCATCAACGGCACGCACCTCATGGCGGCCCGTGCCGCGCTCCTCTGCCACGATACCAACGTACTTTTCGAGGCCGCGCTGGTCGCCACCGCCATGTCCATCGACGCCTGCAAGGCCACCGATGCGTTTCTCGATCCGCGCGTCTACGCCGCACGCAACCAGCCCGGCCCGGCCTACGTCGCGGGGCGATTGCGCCAACTCCTCCGCGGCAGCCGCATCATCCCCTCCCACCGCCGCGACGACCCCCGCGTCCAGGACCCTTACTCCCTCCGCTGCGCCCCCGTCGTGCTCGGCGCGGCATGGGACGCGCTCCGTTACGTCGAGATGTCTGTCATCCACGAACTCGATGCCGTCACGGACAACCCGCTCGTCTTTGCTCCCGGGTCGTCGCATCCCCCCGCTTCGTCCCTTCCTCCCGTCGTCGTCTCAGCCGGCAACTTCCACGGCATGCCGATGGCGATTCCGCTCGACACGATGGCGATCGCCCTCTCGCACCTCGCCGGCATCGCCGAGCGCCGCGTGTTCTTCCTCCTCTCGGCGACAGACCCGCAAAACCCGCTGCCCGCCTACCTCAGCCCGAAGCCGGGACTGCACTCGGGCCTGATGATCGCGCAGTACACCGCCGCGGCCTGCTGCAACGAGATGATCGGCCTGGCCACGCCCGCGAGCGTCGCCAACATCAGCACGAGCGCGGGGATCGAGGATTACAACTCGTTCGGCCCGCGTGCCGCGGCCAAGGCGCAGCGCGGGCTGGAACTGGCGCGCCGGGTGATAGCCATCGAACTCATGTGCAGTGCGGCGGCGCTCGATCTGCACCGGCCGCTGAAGTCCGGCAGACTCGTCGAACGTGCGCACTCGAGAATTCGGAAAATCGTGCGTCCACTGAACGAAGATCGGCCGCTGTCCGCGGACATCGAGCGGCTGGCCGGCGCGATCGCGGCGGAACAGTTTATCAGCCCATGAGGCGTGCGCCAAGCCCCTTTTGAGCCGGAAGATTGAGGCCTCTCCCCCACTGCTCACAAAGGGCTTGTGTTTGGCGCGCCGATGCGGTAGGGTTGTGTGGCTCGGGTCTCGTGGTGGGCTTCTGTCGGAGAAACACATGGCCATGCTCACGATGAAGTCGCGTCGGCGCCGTGGTGGAGGCGGCGAAGGGGTTGGACGTTCGATCGTCGCGCCGCGAGGGAACGCGCGGACCTGCAAGACGTGGCAGGCCGAGGCCGCGATGCGGATGCTGATGAACAACCTCGACGCGGAGGTCGCCGAGCGGCCCGAGGCGCTGGTGGTGTATGGCGGTCGCGGGCAGGCGGCACGTTCCTGGCCCGCGTTTGACGCGATCGTCGAGTCGCTCCTCCGGCTCGAGGCGGATGAGACGCTGCTGGTGCAATCCGGCAAGCCCGTTGGCGTCGTGCGCACGCACGAGGACGCGCCGCGCGTCCTCATCGCCAACTCGAACCTCGTCCCGGCATGGGCCACGCAGAAGCACTTCGACGATCTCGCGGCCAAGGGCCTCATCATGTACGGCCAGATGACGGCGGGATCGTGGATCTATATCGGGACTCAGGGCATCCTCCAGGGCACGTACGAGACCTTTGCCGAGTTGGCGCGGCAGCACTTCGGCGGCACGCTCGCGGGCCGGCTCTGCGTGACGGCGGGCTGCGGCGGGATGGGCGGGGCCCAGCCGCTGGCCGTCACCATGAACGATGGCGTCTGTCTCGTGGCCGATGTCGACCACTCACGGCTTGCGCGGCGCGTCCGGGACCGTTACCTCGACGAGATCGTGACCGATATCGACGGCGCGATCGATCGAGCGGTCGAACTCGCGGAGTCACGGCGCGCGGTGAGCGTCGGCGTCGATTGCAACGCCGTCGAACTGCTGGAGCGGCTGCTGGAGCGAGGAATCACTCCCGACGCGCTCACCGATCAGACCAGCGCGCACGATCCGCTCAACGGCTATGTGCCGATCGGGATGACCGTGCATGAGGCCGACGATTTCCGCAGGCACTATCCCGGCGAGTACACCCGGCACAGCCTCTCGACGATGGAGCGGCATGTGCGCGCGATGGTGGCTCTGCAACGCCGGGGCAGTCACACGTTCGACTACGGCAACAACATCCGCCAGCGCGCGCTCGACCACGGCTACAAGGATGCGTTTGCGTTCCCGGGCTTCGTGCCTGCATACATTCGGCCGCAGTTCTGCGTGGGGCGAGGACCGTTCCGCTGGGTTGCGCTGTCGGGCGATCCGCAGGACATCTACACGACCGACCGCGCGATGATCGAACTGTTCCCGGACAATCAACCGCTGCGACGGTGGCTGACGCTGGCACGGGATCGCGTTCAGTTCCAGGGCCTGCCCGCTCGCATCTGCTGGTTGGGACAGGGGGAGCGGGCTCGGGCCGGGCTGGTGTTCAACCAACTCGTTGCGTCAGGCCGCGTCTCCGCGCCGATCGTCATCGGACGTGACCACCTCGATTGCGGGTCGGTGGCGAGCCCGAATCGTGAGACCGAGGCGATGAAGGACGGATCGGACGCGATCAGCGATTGGGCGCTCCTCAACGCGATGGTCAATGTCGCCAGCGGCGCGTCGTGGGTCTCGTTCCACCATGGCGGTGGCGTGGGCATCGGCTACTCGCAGCACGCGGGGCAGGTGGTCGTGGCGGATGGGACGCCAGAGGCCGCGAGAAGGCTGGAGCGAGTTCTCACCAACGACCCCGCGATGGGCGTCTTCCGTCACGCGGACGCGGGGTATGACGACGCGCGGGCGTGCGCCGATCAGCATCGGCTTGATGTGCCGATGCGGACGTGGTGAGGCCGGCGAGGTGAGGGGAGCGCGGCAACACGGCCGCCCGGCAATGCCGCGTGAGCGGTTGAAATCCGATCGCGGCAGGCGGATACTTGGGGCTCTCGGAGGTTGGCCTCCGGGTCGGTGCCACCTTAGCTCAGTGGTAGAGCGATGCTTTCGTAAAGCATAGGTCCAGGGTTCAAATCCCTGAGGTGGCTCTTTCCCATCGACGGACTCGCGGGCTCCCCGACTCGCCCTTCCCCCGCTGTCGAGTGGGTTCCTTGCAGCGCGAGCCTTCCCGCAACTCGCGGCTCAGCGACGTCTTTCGGTGCGAAGCATCGGCGCGATCTCCCAAACCTGATCCTCATCCTCGCCGAGCCAAGTCCGTCTGCGCTGCGCGAAAAACAACAACGCGGGAGACTCCGCTGACGTGAGTCTCCCGCGTAAGCGGAGAGGGCGGGATTCGAACCCGCGATACAACTTTAAGGTCGTATAACGGTTTAGCAAACCGTCGCCTTCAGCCACTCGGCCACCTCTCCGGCGAAGGCTCGTCGCGGGCCGCTGGACCCACGCCTGCCGCGCTCATCGTAGCGAACTACCCGGCTCGGTCCAGCCCGCGCCGTCTCGGCCACCGGCCTCGACGTTCCGTCCAATAGACCCAATGCTCATGACTGACTGGTCCGCAGCCACCCGTCCCTTCATCTGCTCGCATACACTGAGCCACAGGAGTATCGGATGATCTTGACTCTGGCCCAGATTCCCGTGTGGCTGACGGCAGTTCTCATCGCCGTATTTCTGTTTGTGTGCGTTCTGCTGATTCTGACCGTGCTGATCCAGCGTCCGGCGGGCGGCGGGCTCGCCGGCGCGTTCGGCTCTGGTGCGGGCTCCGGACAGACCGCCTTTGGCGCCAAAACCGGCGATGCGCTCACCTTTGCGACGATTCTGATGTTCGTCGTATACGTACTCTTTGCCGTGGGGCTGAACTACGCGGCCAGGCCACCCAAGGCCGTCGACGAGCAGCCCGAGGTCACAGGCACTGACGGCACAGGCGCGATGCCGGCCGCCACAGGCCCGACCGGATCGACCGCACCGACGGCTTCTACCGGATCGACGACAGCGCCGGAACAAATACCGTCATCGACCCCGCCGACGGCTGCAACCGGCACGCCAGCCGCAACGCCTCCGCCGGCTCCGATCGGGCCTTCGACGCCACCGCAGGGCGCTCCCAAGTAGGCCGCCCCGGTCGCGTGCTCTGAGTTCTGGTAGACTGCGATCGCCGCCATCGCGGCCGTGGGACATCCGACTTGATTCGAAGCATGACAGGGTTCGGCGAGGCGTCGGCGGAGCGCGAGGGCGTTCACTTCTTTGTCGAGGTCCGTTCGCTCAACAGCAAGTACTTCAAGGCGACGATCCGGCTCCCGGAGGCGTATCAGGGGCTCGAGGCCGAACTCGACGCAACCCTTCGGCGACTTCTCGTGCGCGGCACGGTGACGTTCACCGGCTCCTGCACCGATGGCTCGGAGTCCGCGGCGTATGAGATCAACCATCGCGCGCTCGAACGATACATCGAGCAGATCCGCCGAGCGCCCATGGTTGCCAAGGGCGAGGTTTCGCTCGATGTCGCGTCGCTGCTGGGATTGCCCGGGGTCTTGCAGGCACCGGCGAATGAGGAGGAGCGCCTGAAGCGAGCGCGGGCCGCACTGCTCCCGCTCACGGAACAAGCCTGCGCCAAACTGCTCGGGATGCGCGCCGCCGAGGGGAAATCGCTGCGCGAGGACCTGCTTCGGCAGCGCGACCTGATCGCGGATCGTCTCGCGCGGATCGCGGAGCGCGCGCCGGGCGTCGTGTCGGTCTATGAGGCTCGGATGCGGACGCGCATCGAGGCCATGCTCCAGAGCCTCGACATCCGGGTCGATCCGGTGGAACTCATCCGCGAGATCGCGGCGTACGCGGAGCGGACTGATATCGCCGAAGAGACCAGCAGGCTCGCGGGCCACATCGAGCAGTTCACAACGCTGCTCGCACCGGAGGCCGACCGGCCTGTGGGCCGAACGCTGGACTTTCTCTCGCAGGAGATGCTGCGCGAGGCAAACACGATCGCGAGCAAGTCGCCGGACTCGGAGATCTCAAAGGCGATTGTGGAAGTCAAGGGAGCCATCGACCGCATCAAGGAACAGGTGCAGAACGTCGAGTGATCCGCCGAAGGGATGGGCGCGGGGGACAGGGCGATTGGTGTGGAACCGAACTCACCAGGCAGTCAGGACGGCTGCAGCGGCAGGCATGGCACCGGCACACGCATCGGGCTTGCACGCGATGAACTCGCTGCAATCGCCGCGCTCTACGGCCTGAGCGAGATCACATCCGTTCACGAGCCGCGACGGGGCTCGGGAACATCGGCCAAGGCCGTCCTCACCACCGCGACGGGTCGATTCCTGGTCAAGCGCCGAGCGCGCAGCATTGACGCACGCCGTCGCTTCGCGCTGGCGGTACACCATGAACTTGCCGAGTCTGGAGTTCCGGTCGCGTCGCTGCTCAAGACGACACTCGACGGGCTATCAGAAGTTATCATCGATCCGCACGCCTATGACGTGTGCGAGTGGATCGACGCGACGGCGTTCGATGGATCGATCGGTGCGACTGCCGACGCCGGGAGTGTGCTGGCCCGCTTTCATACAGTGCTCGCCTCCTCACTCAGCGCTGCCGCGCCGGCGCGACAGGAGCCGCAGGTTTCATCGCTCGCCGCGGCGGCTGGTGCGAGGCTTGGCTCAACAGCCGGCGGCGTCGTGAAACGGCTCGCCCTGGGGTACGCCGACGCCGCGCGCCGCGTGCGCGATCTTGGCATTGCGGAGTGGCCCGGCGTCGTCATCCACGGCGATTGGCACCCCGGCAACGTGCTCTTTCGAGGTGATCGCGTCGTGGCCGTTGTCGACTTTGATGACTGCTGCCTTGCGCCGCGCACGCTCGACATCGCCAACGGTGCCTTGCAGTTCTCCATGGACCTTCGCGGCGGCGCGGCCCGGGCACCGGGCCTCGATGAGCAGCGATGCGTCGCGTTCTGCCGCGGCTACGAGGCCGCGTCCGAGAGCCTGATTTCGACCGCTGAAATTAGCGCCTTGCCGTGGCTGATGATTCAGTCGCTCGTCATCGAGGCGCTCAGCGCAATCGCCGCGGCGGGCTCGCTTGGCTCGCTCGACGGCCCGACCGCCTTGCGAATCGTCGATGCGCAGGCGGCATGGATGCAGCGTGAGGCCGACAGGCTCCGCACGCTCCTGAGCGGCTGAGGCCCGGATGCGGACTAGGATTGTGGCGCATGAAGGCCTGGTTTCATCGGCTCTGCGTGGCGGGAATGCTCGGCGGTGCTGCTCCTGCGTCGGCACAAGAGTTGCCGCCGCCCGTGCCGGATGTGCCCGCGCCCGCGGTGCTGCCCGATCTCAAGCGTCTGGTGGCCGATCTCGGTGCCGCGGATTTGGCGACTCGCGAGGCCGGGTCGGAACAGATCACCAAGACACGTTCGATCCGGCTGCGGCACCTTGAGCCGCTGCTCCGCGATCCCACCCTGAGCCCCGAGCAGCGCGTCCGGCTCACATCGCTGGCGCGCGATCGCTTCTGGAGCGAGCCGCGAGCCGCCATGGGAGTGCGGAGCGAAGGCCCCTTCGGCAGCACTCGCGGCGTCGTGCTCACGCTCATCACGCCCGGATTCCCCGCCGCGGAAGTGCTCAAAGTCGGCGACCGCGTCGAGGTTCTGGATGGCATCAGGCTTGAGGTCTTTGAGACCTTTCGCCACGTCATCATTTCGCATGATCCCGGCGACGAGATCAGCGCGTCGATCGTCCGCGATGGCGTAACACTGGCGCTCAAGATCAAACTCGGTCATTTCGCCGCCCTGGGCATGCAACTCGATGACCAGATTTTGGAGGCCGGCTGGCGGTTGCGGTCGCGGCCCTTTGCGGCGCTCGGAGCGCCGCCGACGGGACGTATCAGGCTCGATCCGCCTGTGCTGGCGATTGCTCACGACGCGGCGATGCAGCAAGGAATGGTGGATGCCGATGCCGGGCCGGTGGGCGTCGTCGCTGGTGGTGAAGCACGAGAGAGCCGTCCCCCACCGCCGCAGATGCCGGCGGCCCAGCGAGGTGGCCCACGCATGATAGGGAACCAAGTTCCCGCTGCTCGGCGAGGAGAGGCCGACATCCTCCGCGCTCAACTCCGACTCCTCGAGGACACTCGCTCGCGGGCGCTCGAAGAACTTCAGAGCGTCGCATTGCGGCTCGCGGACGCGACGATCCAGGGCGCGGCGCGGGAAGAACTGGAACGCCGACGCGTCAGCCTCAGCGGGCTGGCATCGGTCTATTCCGACCAGATCGATCAGATCCAAGGCCGTCTCAACCGCATGGGGCGCTAGCGCGATGATCGATCGAGCGGCGTGGTCGTTCGGCCGTCACGCTCAATCGCCGTTGACCTGATGCACCAGACGACACTTGGTCGGCGACGCGCCGTGCTCGTCAAAGATCATCAGTTCATTTTCCTCGTCGGCGCGCAGCCACGAAGGCGGGATGAAGTAGTGTCGCTGCGGCGGCACTTTGTCGCCCTCCGCTGTCGCCACGAAATAGCGCGACACATGCCGACCGTTGACATACAACTGCCCTTTGGTCAGTCCGTCGGCGTCGAGGAAGACGGGAAGCCCCAGGTCGTGCGGCGTGAAGTGGGCCCTCCACCACATTGGACCCGCGGCCTTGCCGGGCTTGCTCTTCTGGAACGCCGACGCGCGCGGCGCTTCCCACCGCGCAAAGCCCCACTCGGCCTTCTGCGTGAGGTTCTGCGCGCACTCGACGAGTTCGGCCGACTCGGCGAGGCCGATGAACGGATCATCCCCCACCCCGGCGTCGGCAAGGGCCGCGATCTGGATCGAGTTCGCCCCGGCCTTGAGCCAATCAGGCTCGATGGTGATCGGATCGTTCTCGCCGCGATCGAGGAACGCGATCGGCTTCTTGTTGACGACCAGAAGCCCGCGGCTGGGCATCGTGCCCGGGGTGAAGACCAGCGGCGTCTTGCGGCGGATGGACACCGTCCACGTCAACCGCTCCGGAAGCGTCGCGTCGCCCGGCTGGACCTCCCATATCGGAGTCATGAACGTGAGCGGGTGCATCGGCTCGCCTCGTTCGAGCGCGGGCTTGGTGAGTTTGATCGGCTTCGCCTCCCACACATGCCCGACGAGCCCCTTGCGACCCGCGAGGCTCACGCCGCTCGAAGCCCGGCCAAGATTCTCGGCCAGAACAACCACCGTTCGCGGACCCTTACCCAGCGAGAGCGAGAGCGTTCTCGATGCGCCAGGCCCCAGCCCCGCGAGGCCACCGGCCTCTCCATCGACAAACACTTGCAGGCGATCGGTCGAGCCCGGGAACGCGACGCGCACCTTGCCGCCCGAGCCCTTCAGTCGCAGGCGATACCAGCCATAGCCATAGGGCGCGCCGAGCGACGCGAGGTCCGCGGGTCCGTCGATCGATGCGAACCGTGCCGAGGTGCCGGTCTCGTAGTCCGCGGTGCCCGCGCCGGTCCAGTCCGTGAGCGTAAGCCGATCGACCGGGTGCTTGGTCGGCACATGCGCGCCGCCGATCTCTCGTGTGGAGCCGTCGGCACCGAGCCTCGTGCAATGCCGCTTGCCCGCGGGCAGGATCGGTCCGCCACCGGGCGCAAGACCGATCGCCCCGAGGATCACCGCATCGTCCGTGAAATACACATGCTCGGTCTGCTCGCGCGAGCAGACCACGAGCGTCACACCCTCGTGCGCCAGAACCGTCGGCGTGTCGCCGGCCTTCTTGCCCGGCACGTCAACCTGCAGCGGCGAGCCGTTCACGCTGATCACGCCCGTCGAGCCCGCACGCCCGAAGAGCACGACCACGCTCCCGACCATGCCCATCGCGCTCAGATTCGTGTAGTCGATCTTTGAGCGTCCCGCGACGAACGCGTTGAAGAGGCACCACGTCACCGAACTCGCCTCGACCTCGACCGGCAGCAGCGTGCCATCGGCCAGGAGCAAGCGGGTGGATTGCGTCGCGCCGGCCTCGCCGCCGGGGCCGGCGAAGACGAACGCCACGCCACCCTGCGCGCCGCTCGCATAGACCACGGAGGGCGACCCGCCGGGCGCGGTGCTGGCGCCATCAAAGTCCGGCGCGATGACGACCGGCCGGAACGCGGGATCGAGATTCGAGAGCACTCGGGCGCAGCGCGACGCGAACGTGCAGATCCGCCGCACGGCCGCGTAGGCCGGTCCCGTCCCGCCATGCTCATTGAGCGGCGCACCGAGGTTTCGCGAGGCGGTGGCAAAGCCGCTGCCGCGCTGCGAGTGCTCGGAGATGCGCCCGCCCCAGAATCCGAAGTTCGTCCCGCCGTGGAAAGGATGGATGTTGAACTGCGCCCCACCGGCCAACATCTGAGCCAGCCGGGGCTCGATCGCCGCCGCATCCGCTGAGACCGCGTCGGCGGCATCGGAATCCGCGCCCCACGAGAGCGAACCGCCGGCGTTGAACTCAACAACAAGCCTCGGGCGCTCGGCGCGCACCGCCGCCAACTGCCGCACCGTCGAGAGCAGGTCTCCACCGCCTGTCCAGCACTCGATCTCGCCCTCGGGCGATTGCCACAGGTTGTTCGAGTTGATCGTGGGCACATTGAGCCCGGCCTCGCGCAGGTACCGATTGAGTTCCCCCAGATACGCGTCAGCCAGTTTGTCATCGCCGCACGTCCACGACGATTCGTTCTGCACCAGGATGATCGGCCCGCCCTTGCCGGGGCTCGTCACCTGCAAGTCACGCACGCGATCGGCGACGGCGGTGATGTACCGCGAGCATGCTTCAAGGAAAGGCCCGTTGGCCGTGCGCAGTTTGAGGCCCTCGATGCCACCCAGCCACGCTGGGAGCCCGCCGAAATCCCAGTCGACACCGATGTATGGCCCGACGCGCAAGATGCACTGCATCCCCGCCTGGCCGATGAGTTGCACAAAGTGGCGCAGGTCGTTGTCGCCGGAGAAGTCGAAGTGCCCCGGTCGCGGCTCGTGGCGATTCCAGAAGACCGGAGTCTCGATCGTATTGAGCCCGGCGAGTTTGGCGGCGTGGATTCGGCTCTCCCACGCGTCCCTGGGAACCCGTGCGTAATGGATGGATCCGCTGACGATCCAGATCCGCCGACCATCGACCATGAAACTTCGCCCGTCGTAGGTGACCTGGGGCATCGGTTCTCCTGAGAGCATCGCCGGGCGATCAAACCTGGGATCGCGATTGTGGATACCGTAAGGACGCCATTCCCACGCAACAGCAGCGCTCCGCGCCGGTACAAGTGGTCCAAACGATATCCGACCTCTCTTCAATTGACCACTATGATCGTATTATGTTCGGTACATTTCCTCGCACATTCCTCACGATTCGACCTCTGGAAGGGAACAGAACAATGGCCGACCAACGGACGGTCGCGGCACATCGCATAGCCCTCACCGCGGCAACTTTCGTGCTCACAGGTTGCTCACGCCCGCTCGCGGACGTTGACGCTCGCGCACGGCAACTCGCTCAGGAACGCTCCGCGGCGATCGGTGGCGGTGCGGTGGCCCCGGAACTCGACCTCCCCGATGACGTGCCCAACAACCGCCGTGCATCGACGACCAAATCACCCTCGACCGTGAACCCGGACGCGTCGGCGTTGACCTTCGACCCCGCCTCGGAATCGCGCGATGTGGCGTCGCGCCTGGCCGCTTATGCCGAGCGTTCGACTGGACGGGCTGACAACGCGCGAAAGTTGACCCTCACCGACGCCTTCAAAGAGGCCCAGCGATCGGCACGCGAGTTCATCGATGCCGAAGAGGACTACATCCTGGCCGCGATCCGTCTGCTCGTCGAGCGCCACCTCTGGGGGCCTCGTCTTTTCAACGACACGACGCTCCAGGTTGCTGGGCAGGGCGACGACGGCGACTTCGAGTCCGCTGTCAGCGTCATCAACACCCTCCGCGTGACCAAGCGACTCCCCTACGGCGGCGAAGTGGCGGCGGCATGGGTTTGGACCGCCACGGAGCAACTCCGTCAACAAGCCACCGGCCGATATCGACAGTCGTCCGAACTGGTGCTGAGCGGCAATATACCGCTGCTCCGCGGTGCCGGGCTGGTTGCACAGGAAGGCCTGATCCAGGCGGAGCGAGACCTGGTCTATGCCGCGCGCACGTTCGAAGACTTCCGCCGGCAGTTCCTCGTGGGCATCGCGGCGGATTATTTCGACCTGCTGCAGGCGCGGGCGCAGATCCGCAACCAGGAGGCGCAGCTGGATAGCCTGAGACTCATCGAGCGAGGCCAGACGGCGCGGTTTGAGGCTGGACGCATCGCCGAGTTCGACAAGAACATCGCGGTGAATCAGGTTCTCGAAGCGACCGCCGGGCTGGCCGGACAGCGCGAGTCGTACATCCTACAACTCGAGCGATTCAAGATCCGGCTGGGCCTCCCGTCCGAGTCGCCTATCGAGATCGACGACGCGCTGCTGGAGATTCCTGATCCCGATATCACGCTCGAAGAAGCCTCGCGGCGGGCGCTCGAATATCGACTCGATGTCCAGACCCGTCGCGACCAACTCGACGACGCGGCCCGATCCGTCGCCAATGCGCGCAACGCGCTCCTGCCCAGCCTCGACGCCACCGCCCAGGTCGGCATTCCCACTGATCCCGACGCGCGCGAGGGCGGGATCAACTTCCAGCCTGACGACCTCCGCTACAGTGCCGGCATCACCTTTGGTCTGCCGCTCGACCGCGAGACCGAGCGCCTTGGGCTCCGCCAGGCGATCATCGGCTTTCGCTCGCGGCAGCGCGCCTTCGACCAGTTCCGCGACGAGGTGGCGGTGGGCGTTCGCCAGGCCGTGCGGAACATCGACCTCGCGCGATTTCAGTTACGGTTGGCGGAGGAGCAGGTTGCGATCAACCAGCGGCGCATGCGCGAGTTGGAGATCAAGGCCGACGAGGTTGACACGCAGCAGCGCGTGGATGCGGCCAACGAACTTCAGCGGGCGGCGAACTCGCGCGATCGCACTCGCACCAATCTTCGCAACGCGATCCTCAACTACCTCCGCGACTCGGGGCAGTTGCGAGTCGCTCGCGATGGGACGTTCCAGCCGCTGCCGGGTATGGGCCTCGAGGCCGCCCAGTAACGCCCAAGTACCACGAACCACCAGGCCGCAAGGGCAGTAGTTCCAGAGGGAAGGGGGCCGGCGAGCCGATACCATCAGTGGATTCTCGGCCCCTTCACCGCGCTAAGTAGGCCGCCTTTGTCCCGCTACTGCCTTCGCACCAAAGCCGAGCGATATGAGGAGAGTCTCTGCATGTGCGGCATCGTCGCTTACGTCGGTTCCAAGCCCGCCCAGTCACTGCTTGTCGAGGGCCTCAAACGTCTCGAATACCGCGGCTACGACTCGGCCGGCATCGCCGTGATGAACCAAGGCAAGATCACGGTCGTCAAGAAAGCCGGACGGGTGGCCAACCTCGAGGCCGAACTCCGCGCCACGGGCACGCTCCCCGGCACGATCGGCATGGCCCACACGCGCTGGGCGACGCACGGCGGCGTGACCGACCTCAACGCTCACCCGCACCTCGACGACAAAGCGGGCATCGCCGTCATCCATAACGGCATCATCGAGAACTACGCCTCGTTGAAGACCTATTTGCAGGACAAGGGGCACAAGTTCGTCTCGGAGACCGACACCGAAGTGCTCGCGATGCTGATTGGCGAGTTGTACGAGGGCGATCTGGAGGCCGCGGTCCAGGCCGCGCTGCGCGAGGTCACCGGCGCGTACGCGATCTGCGTGATGTGCGAGAAGGAGCCCGAGACACTGGTGGTGGCGCGCAAGGGCGCGCCGCTGATGGTCGGGATCGGCGCGGGCGAGTATGTCGTGGCTTCCGACGGCTCCGCGATCGTCGCGCACACGACCCAGGCCTTCCCGCTCGACGACTACAACGTCGTGAAGATCACCCGGAACGGCTTCCGCACCTCGACAACGACGAACGCGGCGGTCAATCCCAAGGTGATGCAACTCGAACTCGAACTCGAGCAGATCGAACTCGGACGCTTCGACCATTTCATGCAGAAGGAGATTTTCGAGCAGCCCGCGGCGCTCCGCAACACGATGCGCGGACGGCTGCAGGCGGAGGACGGCAAGGTCGTGCTCGGGGGGCTCGCGACGCTGGCCAAGCAACTCGTGCGGGCGCGACGGGTCATCCTGACAGGCCAGGGCACGGCGCTTCACGCGGCGACGATCGGCGAGTATCTGCTCGAAGACCTCGCGAAAGTGCCGGCGCACGCCGAGTATGCCAGCGAGTTCCGTTATCGCAACCCGATCATCGAGGATCAGACGGTGATCGTGGCCGTCAGCCAATCCGGCGAGACCGCCGACACGCTGGCGGCATTGCAAGAGGCCAAGGATCGCGGGGCGCTCGCGCTGGGGGTGGTCAACGTCGTGGGATCGAGCATCGCGCGCGAGACCGACGCGGGCGTCTATCTCCGCGTCGGACCCGAGATCGGCGTGGCCAGCACCAAGGCCTTTACCGGGCAGGTCGCGGTGCTCGCGCTGGTCAGCCTCTTCATGGCGCGGCGGCGCTACATGTCGGCCGACCACTGCGGCGCGATGATTCGCGAGATGCAATCGATCCCCGGCAAGATCGAGCGAGTGCTGGAGCAGGACGACCACATTCGGAAGGTCACTGAGCGATATTGCGAGCGGGAGAACTGGCTCTTCCTCGGCCGTGGGTACAACTATCCGACCGCGTTGGAGGGCGCGCTCAAACTCAAGGAGATTTCATATATCCACGCCGAGGGCATGCCCGCCGCGGAGATGAAGCATGGGCCGATCGCGCTCATCAACGACGGGATGCCGGCGGTCTTCATCGCCAACAAGGGTCGCCAATACGACAAGGTGATCAACAACATTTCGGAGGTCCGGGCGCGCGGCGGGCATGTGATCGCCGTCGCGACCGAGGGCGACACGGAGATCGGCAAACTCGCCGAGGACGTGATCTATGTGCCGGAGATCGACGAGCCGCTCTCGCCGATGGTGACGGTGGTGCCGTTGCAACTGATCGCGTATCACGCGGCGGTGCTTCGCGGTCACGACGTGGATAAGCCGCGAAACCTGGCCAAGAGCGTGACCGTCGAATAGGCGATCGCGGCTACGGCGCGCAGGCTGTTTGGGCTCGCAAGCGCCAGCCGTTGCGGGTCAGACGCTCGCCTCACGCGCGCGACGACGCGGCGCGGGTGGAAGTTCGACGCGACCCGGCGTACCGCGGGCCCGAACTCGGGCGAGTCCCGGCTCGGGACGCGCGAGGTCACGATCCCCGCGATCAACTGCGACGCGGCGTGGAAGACGGCGGTGAGTTGGGGCCATGCCGCGTGCCACACGTCATGGGCCAGACGCCTGGCGCGGCGTCGGACGTGCAGTGACGCGAGCCCGACTTCCAGCCCGCTGGAGTCGATCGCGGCGGTGCGGTCGTCGGCCTCGTGCTCGATCAGTCCGAGCGTGCGGGCGCGATCGAGGCTCGCGGACAAGAGCCGACTGAAAGGCCCCCTTTCCAGCAGTTTGCGCTCGGCGTACCAGCGCGGCGAGTGATCCGGGACCTTCTCCAGCGCGAGCCGTGATCGCAGGTCGGACCACGCGGCCACGACGCCGTGGTAGTCCAGCCGCAAGAACTGGCGGAGCACCAGGATCGCGAAGAGTTGGTGGAGCGTGAAATCGTGACGGCTGAACGGATGGGCGTACGCGGGCAGCGACGCGCGGGCGATCACCAAGGCCTCTTCCGTGAGGCGCAACGCCGACTTGGTCATACCGGACCTCCTTGTCCTGCCCACCACCATCGGCTAACCGCCGCTCATCGCTCGAAGCCTTTCAACAGAGCCGAGTTGTATATCAAAGATAGGCCGCGCTAGCGTGCGTGTTGATGAACCGACAAACCATGCAACTTTGGCACGCTGAACTTGCCTATCAAAAAAAGGCCCCGCCTCCCGTGCGGCAGGAGGCAGGGCCGGATCGGGCTGGCGCGGGCGGCGCGCCAGTCCGGAAGTGGGTTAGGGGCAACCGGCGCCGAACCGGTTGAGGAAGCAGGTGAAGTCGTTCACGTTGAGGACCGGCGCGATCGTGCTGTTATCGCAGTTGGCGTAGGGGTCGCCCGCGCCGAACCGGTTCAGGAAGCAGGTGAAGTCGTTCACGTTGAGGATTGGAGCGATCGTGCTGTTGTCGCAGTTGGCGTAGCAGCCGACGCCGAGGGCGGCGTTCGCTGCGTCGAGGTCGGCCTGGTTCACGATCAGGTCGCCCGTCATATCGCCCGACAGGTCGAAGCCGACGGCCTCGGCGAGGTTGTCCCAGTTCGCGTTGCCGTCGCTGACGAACGCGTTTCCGATGAACTGGTCGCGGATGTAGTTGGCGTCAGCCGTGTCGATGTTTCCGTTGGCCCCGACGGGTGCCCAGCCGCGGGCGATGCCGCCCGAGCCGATGACATCGAAGCGGGACTCGCCGACGGCATACGCGCCGCCGGAGGACTTCGTCGTGCCGAAGAAGTTGTTGTTGCCCGTGAGCGAGAACCAGGCGTTATCAACCGCCACGAAGCCCTTCCAGCGGTCGAGTTTGCCCGTGCCGGGGTCGATGGCCAGGCCGTCGGCCCAATAGCGGATGTCGGCGGCGTTGAAGTTGCCATCGCCGTTGAAATCACCGAGAATCTCGATGACGGCGTCGGTGCCGGCAACGCCCGCGCCCGGATTCGGACCTGTGTAGGCCGGAGCAACCCAGACCGGCCCGGCGGGGGTCCGCTGGCGGAAGGCGCGGAGCATGTCCGTCGCGTCGTTGAGATTGCGGAGGCCGTCTCCGTTGAAGTCGCCGGCGATGCGGTTGCGGGTGGTCAGCGTCGTGTTGTAGTTGATCGCGACGCCGGCCTGGTTGATGTAGTTGGCACCATTCACCACGCCGTCGGTGTAGGTGATGCCGACACCCGTGCGGCGGTTGGGAGACTGGCCGGCGAGGTTCGCCGAGCCCGTCCCAAAGTTCTGGAACTGGGCGTCATCGAGGACGCTGAATGGGGGGAGGGCACCGTAGAGGGCGGCGTTGTAACCGGCGTTGGGCGTGAGCGCGACGGGATTGAGGACGTTATTGACGTACTGACGAGCGGGATTGAGGATCAGGAGCGTTGCGGCCCATTCGCCGGGCTGGCCAAAGGTGGCGGGCGTGCCGGGGACGGTGATGAAGTTCTCGATCGAGCGGGTGATGTTGTTGACGAACTTGGCGGCCTCGACGTTGGCGACCGGCGGGTTGGTGTTGCCGGGCGTGCCGCCGAGAACGGCCTGGTTGCGCGGGTCGCCGATGGTGGCGAGAATCGCCGGGCCGCCGAGCGAGTAGAGCTTGGGGTTGAGGGTGGGGTTGTTCTCGCAGATGTTCATGAGGGTGGGACGGCCGAAGTCGGTGCCGCCCGCGAGGCTGCAGCGGATGGCGACGAGGTCGTAGCGCGCGGAGTTGGCGACGCTGAAGCGCTCGGCACCCGAGTAGCCCATGCCGAGGCGGGTGTTGCGGACGGTGGTCTCGACGTCGCCGGAGCCGATCTTATTGCAGGGCGCGTAGAGGTCGCCGAGCAGATTGGCGTTGCCTGTCGTGCCGACCTGCGGGGCGCTGCCGCCCACGTTGTCACCCACGCCCCAGGTGGGATCGATCCCGGCGGTGTTGTTGAAGCCGTTGCGCGTGCCCGAACCGATCTCGCGGGTGACGGCGATGAGGTTCTCGCCGTTGAGCATGCGGCCGGTGGCGTAGAAGTGGTTGACCTCGGTCTGGTCCATCTGGCGGACGCCCGTGCCGAAACTGGTGATCATGGCGATCGGCGCCCAGGCGAGTTGGGAGTCAAAGATCGTGTTGCAGTCGGGCGAGCCGATGTTGAGGTTGCGAGCGCCAAGGTTGACCAGCGAGTACTGGAAGCCGCCGCCCGTGCCGTTGCTACCGACCGATGTCCGCGGGTTCACGCCGTAGCCGGCCTGGGTCGGAAGGCGGAGGAACGAACTCGTGCCCGCCGACGCCTGCACCGCCCAGGTGCTCGGCACGTCGACCGGAGTCACATCGACGCGGTAGCCGCCGGCCGCGGGGGTGCCCGGAACGCCCTTGAGCGTCGTCAGGTTCGCGCCGAAGGTGAGGCCCGCGGGATTCGTAGCGGAATAAAGCGTCGCGCTGAAGAAAGGAACCGCAATCGTGGTGTCATACACCAGCGAGCCGTTGTAGTACTGCTTCGAGGCGTTGGCGTTTGTCACCGGGCCGGTGCTGGTGTTGCCGAAGATGACGTTGGGGGGATTGACCAGGCCTGCATCGCCCGTGACGAACTGACCGGGCCACATGGTCGGGGCAGCGCAGTTGCCGGAGGCCTTCTGACCGAAGTCGACCAGTTCCTGATAGCCGGCGACCGATCCCGACACGCGGTAGGTCACGGCCCAGTGGTCGTTGCTATTGACGCCCGGCACGTTCAGCCACGCCGTGCTCGTCGTCGTCGGCGTGAGGTTGTCGATGGTTGCAGGCACGAGGCTGCCCGCGAAGCCGTCGCCGTCGCAATCGAGGTAGTCATTGGTCGCCGCGGGTGCCTTCAGGAAGTTCTCCAGCAGCGTCGCGCCCGACAGGTTCACCACCGTGGGCTGGGCGTAGGCGCTCGCCGCCAAACCAGCCATGGCCACCAAACTCAACAAGCCCTGTGACTTCATGTTCATGACAAGAATCTCCCTCAGAATGACGATCCATCCGGGCGCAGTACATCCACAAGTGCCTCGCACTCGTTGGGACGCCTCGCCTTGAGCCTCCATCAAGCGCCTCGCCCTCGCTCTCGCGTGGACGGGCGTGCCTCCTCCTCAAACTCGATCCGATCACTCATCCGTCATGGCGCGTCGGGGTTCGTGCCCCCGTTCGAACCCCAGCCCTTCTTGATCTTGTTATCGCCCGTGATGCTGTAAAACCCATCACCCCACAGCCGGCGACGGATCGTGTCCTTGACATGCATCTGCTCGGCGTGGCCATCGACAAACGCGTAGGCCCCAGCGCCCCCGTCCTTCTTGTCGCCCTTGCCCGGATGCGAACGTCCGAGACAGTTCAGCAGCGACAGGTTCTGCGTCTCGATCGCAAACGCCGGCACCTGGTCGAGCGGCTTGATCGCCGATGTCGTCGGGTAATAGAACCGCGGTCCACCCGGCGGTTCGGAATAGGCGTATGACCCGGCCGAGAGGCCCAGGAACGGCGTGATCGCTCGGTGGCTCTTGCTCTCGAATCCGCCGCCCGCCGAGGCACCGATCGTGTTCCAGTCGCCCGTGCTGATGAACTCGGCCGCCAGGATCGTCTTCGACGCGCCCGACTGGCTGCCGTCCACCAGCGACGGATTCACGAACTGGTTCTTGCGCGAGCCCGAGCCGTTGAACTTGTTGCGCGGGAAGATCGCGGCATTGCCCGTGTAGCCCATCCGCTTGACCTGGCGATCCAGCGGCTGCGAGGTGCCCTGGCCCCCGCCCGTCGCGTTGACCTGCCCCGGCTCCCAGTTGTCGGAGTCAGGCCCGGGATTGGTCGCCGGCGCACCACCGCGGAGTGCCGCGGGGTTCTTAAACGCCTCTTCCGGCAGGCCGCCGTTGTCGAAGAGGAACTGGCTCCAATGGAGATAGCCATTGCCGGGCGTCGGATGGGTCTCGACCTGGTCCGCGAGTTTCCACTCGAGCGTGTCAGGATCCTTCGGATAGAGGTATGAGGCCGGGAAGTACTTTTCCGAAACCGTGTAGATCGTCACGCCCTGGGCGATCGACCGGCAGTTGGAGGTCGATTTCATCGCCCGGCCCGCCGCCCGCGCGCCCGCCAGCGACGGCAGCAGAATCCCGATCAGCAATGCAATGATCGCGATGACCACAAGGAGTTCGATCAGGGTAAACGCCCGCATCTTGCGCATGGTGATATCCTTCCGCACGAGGTCGGTCTGTCTTCCACACACCGAAAATGCCGTCCCACAACGGCGAGCCGAAAGATATCTCGCTCGCCGCGCGGCATGGCTTGCGCTTCATTTGCTTTGCGCAAAGACTCGGTGAAACCGACCACCGAGATCGCGTCGTGTTAGGGCTTATCCCTGTGCCGTCCCAGCCTGCGGTCGGTCTCCCGAGTCCATGACTCGATTACGGGCAACCCGCGTTGAACCGGTTCTGGAAGCACACGAAATCTGCCACATTGAAAACCGGCGGCACGGTGCTGCCATCGCAGTTTGCGTACGGCCTGCCCATCGCGAACGCATCGACGAAGCACACATAGTCCAGGATGTTCAGCACAGGCGGCGTCGTGCTGCCGTTGCAGTTCGCATAGCACACATTGCCGATCGTCAGTTGCGCCGTCGCGCTCACGGTCTGTCCGCAAGCGTTGACGAGGAGGCAACTGTAACCGCCGACGTCTGAAGGGCCGACGACGGGAATCGCGTAGATCGCCGCGTTCGCGCCGGGGATCAGCGCGCCATCCATCCGCCACTGGTACGAGACGCCCGCCGAAGACGTGGTAACGGCAAACGTCGCGGCCGCGCCCGATTGCACCACGACGCTCTGCGGCTGCTGGGTGATGATGGGTCCGGGCTCGACGATCAGCACCGCCGGGTTGCTCGTGGCCGATCCGCACGCGTTCGTCGCGACGCAGACATAGGTGCCCGAGGCCCCCACCGTCGCGGGATTGATGACATACGTCGCCGCGGTCGCGCCGGCGATGTTCTGTCCGTTCTTGCGCCATTGCAACGTGGGTGTTGGAGACCCGATGGCCGTCACCTGAAACTGAACGCCTGCACCCACGCAGATGGTGCCCCCGGTGGGTTGGGCCGTGAACTGCGGGCAGGGGTTGCCGGGCGCGACCGTGAGGAGGCCTGTGCTCGACGTCGCGGTCTGTCCGTCGGGATTTGTGACCGTGATGGTGCGCGACCCCAGCGACGCCGCCCCCGTCGCCGTCACGTTCATGACGATCTGGCTCGCGCTCGTCAGTGAGACGCTGTTGACCGTGACGCCTGTCCCGCTCACGGCCGCCTGAAGCCGACTCGGATACGACGGGTCGGTGTCGTGGAAGCCCCGGCCGCTCGTCGCCGTGCCTGTCAATGTTATATTAACATTCGACTGACCCTGCATGACCGAACTGGGGTTGCACGACGCGGGCGTCGCGGGCGGCGGCGCGATCAGCCTCGTGGCTCGCACGGCCCACTGCCCGCCCGTGGCCGCGTACTCCTGGAACGTCCACATCGTCTGGTCGTCGGTGGGGTCGACAACCGTCGCCGAATAGTCCCCCCAGCGCTGCTCGCCCTGCTCCTGGTTGTAGGGCGAGCCGCCGGCCTGCACGATCGTCGGTGCCTGCGTGGTGCCCGCGGGATCGGTCGAGAGCCGCCCCGCCGCCGCCACGCCGACAAACTCGGTCGCGCTCGTGTAACTCGACGCGATCGCCATGTGCCCCTGCCCCGTGGCCCCGACGCTGGGGATCCAGTAGTGCCGCTGTCCAGCCGGGTCGAAGAGCGTGCCGGACTGCGTCAGCGTTGGTGTCGATGTGAGATTGTCAATCCTGTACCAGCGTCCCGCGTTCTTGCCCCCGCTGTTGATGGCCACGCCGGACGTGTTCACCTGGATGTTATGTGCGGTCCACAGGCTGCTCACGCCCGTGAGTCGATTCTTCTTGATGTGCGCCGCGAAGAGCCGATCGTCCAGCGAGTCGAGCGGCACGGGATTGCCCGAGGCCACGATCTCCGCCGGGAAACTCGTCGCTGGCACCGTCAGGTTGATGTTCGTCGACATCGACGGCGAGCCCGCGGGGTTCGTCACGCGGCGGATCACCAGCCGTCCGAATGTTCCCGCGTCCGCCCCGATGAAATAGCCCTGCGTCGCCGTGCTGTCGTCGTTGTCCACGCCGCGCGGCGAACTCGGACCGTTGCCGGAGATGATCAGATTTCTGAAGGCCGTCGCCACGATCGGCCCGCCCGAGGTCACCGACGACTTCCGCACCACCCACGCCGACGTGTTCACAAAGCCCCCGCTGAACATGTCCGCGCCGATGTAGAGCGCGCTCGCGTCGATCCCCAGCGACGCATAGTCCGCCAACTGCCCCGCGTTGCCCGCCGGCGTCACCTGGTCCTGCACAAAGAAATAGAAACTGAAGTTTGATTGGGCCGTGATCGTCGCGCCCGAACTCACCGCGATCATGATGCGATTCGGCTCGGTGAACGTGATCGCTGTCACGAACCAGCGCTGAGACAGCCGATCAAACCGCACCTGGGGGTCGCCGCACGTCGCGTTCCCTCGCACCGTCGCAAAGAACGCGTCGAGCGTCACGTTCAGCGGCCCCACCGCGCCGTTTGTCTTGCTCAGAACCTTGATCCGCCCATTGCTCAGCACGATCAGTTGCGTCGGCCCCGCCGCGCCCTGCGAATCCGGCGGAAACGAGAACGATTCCGACTGTGTGATCCCCACCACGTTCAGCCCGACCGTCTGCGGCGAATCGAGCCAACCGCCCGGAATCTGCGCGAACCTCGGCTCGCTCGGATTCCAGGGCCACATCGGCGCGAACATCGCACCCTCGGCCTGAGGCAGCCCCGAACGATCCGGCCTTTCCCGCTCGTCACGGATGAGTATCTGCGTCGGCTTGGGCAGCGCGCGATCCCGAGCCTCGATCTGGGCCACCGTCTCGACCACGGGCGGCGGCCCGACCCACGGCTCATATGGCCCAAGTTCTTGCGCCCAGGCGGGCGACGCCAGCAGCGCCGCGAGCGTGCCGACACTCCCCGCCAGCATCGCTCTCGCCCTCGCGGGCCGCATCAACTTCCCGGCGCACAATCGCGTCGTTGCCATGTCAAGACCTCCTCGGCCGCAGTGGCGTCCTGACCACCTCACCATCGGCCCGCCCTAGCTTGACAACTTTCACGCGCTTGTCAAGCCCCCCCTCCGGTCACTTCTCGCCACATTGACTCGACACCCGCTTCGGGAGTACGTTTGGCATCTGGCGAGGCCGTGGGCCCGCCCGACGGCGTGGTTCCGACGCGGTGCTTTGGTGGGTGATCGCGGAGCGACGAACGTGACCGAGCCCGACGAACGCATTTGGGCGGAGGTGCAGTCCTACCTGCGCTCCCATTACCCCGGCATCCGCCGACAGTGGTTCGATGAACTCGAACTCATCACCATCGACGCAGGCATCGCACGCATCCGCGCCCAATCCTCGCTCCACCGCGACTACCTCCATCGCCAGTGCCTCGACGCCTTTGTCGAGGCCGTCCGTGCCGTCACGGGCCGCCTCCTCGTCGTCCGCTTCCTCGGCCCGGAGGACGATCCCGAGGCCCCCTACGACCACGGGCTCTCTGCTTTCCGCGGCCAGCCGTCGCCCGAAGTTCTTGTCATCAACCCCGATCACTCCTTCGAGCACTTCGTCATCGGACCGTCGAACCGCATGGCCCATGCCGGTGCGCTGGCGGTCACCGATCAGCCCGGAAGCGGCTACAACCCCCTCTTCATCTACGGAAACGTGGGACTGGGCAAGACCCACCTGCTTCAGGCCACCTGCCTCCGCTTCAAGGAGCGACACCCCAACGCCTCGCTTCACTACACCTCCTGCGACGGCTTCATGACGGAGTACTTCGAGGCCGTCCAGGTCGGACAAATGGCCGCATTCCGCGACAAGTTTCGCGGCGTCGATGTCCTCATCATCGACGACATCCATTTCCTCGCCCGCCGTGAGCGCTCGCAGGAGGAGTTTTTCCACACATACAACAGCCTGACGCAGGCGGGGCGTCAGGTGATCCTCTCGTCCGATGCCGCTCCGGACGTCATCCCCCATCTCGAGGCCCGGCTCGTGAGCCGTTTCAAGCAAGGCATGGTCGCGTGCATCGATCCGCCCGATCTCGAGACCCGCGTAGCGATCCTCAAGAAAAAGGCCGCCATCCGAGGAATCGTGCTCCCCGATGACGCCGCGTTCCACGTGGCGTCCTGCATCGATTCCAACATCCGCGAACTCGAAGGGGCCATCACCACACTCCAACTCCGCGCGGGCCTTGACGGCGTCCCCATCGATCTCGCCCTCGCGCGCAAGGCCATCGGCGAGGTGCCCTCCGCCCGCGCCGACCGCCCCACCATCCACACCGTTATCACCGCTGTCACCGATTTCTACGGCGTGCGGCTCACCGACCTTCAGAGCAAACGCCGCCACCGCTCCGTCACCATGCCAAGGCAAGTCTGCATGTACCTCGCTCGTGCCCACACCCGCCACAGCCTCGAAGAAATCGGGGGCCACTTCGGCGGCCGCGACCACACCACCGTCATGCACGCCATTCGCGCCGTCGAGGCCCGCCGCCGGACCGATTCCGTGTTCGATCAGCAGGTCGTCTCGCTCGACGAACGCCTCCGCAACCCGCAAATGCCGGCGTAGCACCTTGCCGCCCGCGATACTTTCTCGGGCCGGTCGCGCATGCGATCGATTCTCAATCCTCCTCCTCCCGCATCGGCCTCGTCACCCGATACGACTCGCTGAACCATCCGTACAAATCCGCCATTCTCGACCGCTCATCCGCGAACGGAAATGTCGGCCACCCCGGCGGCACCGCTCGTCCGCTCACTCGGCATACGGCCCAGCCGCTCCCACCGAACAGCGCCAACTCTCGCCGCGCCAGCCAGGCCTCCGGCACATCGAGTCGCAGCACTCGCCGCGTCTCGCCGGCGTGCTCCATCACCAGCCGCGCCACGCCCTCCTTTCCGCCCAGCCCAGCCCCAACTTCGTCCAGCCGCGACGCCCACTCCACCAGCACGATCGGCCGCTCAGCCGCCGCCACCGCCTCCAACCCCAACTGGCCCGCGTCCTCCGAGCCACTCAGCCGGTACGCGTCGATATGCACCACCGTCGGCCGCCCCGCCGTGCGATACTCATGCGAGATCACAAAAGTCGGGCTCGACACCATCGCCGCATCGTGCCCAAGCGCCCCCACCACGCCGCGGATCAGCGTCGTCTTGCCCGCGCCGAGTTCGCCATCAATGAGCACGGCATCGCCGGGCCTCAGCGCCGCCGCCAACTCAGCAGCAACCCGCCGTGTCTCGTCCTCGCTCCCACACTCGCGCACGATGCGAATCACGCCCGCCGCTCCTGTGCCGCGGCCGCCGCGCTCGCCGCCGCGCGCGTCAGCGCCTCGTCCGAGAGCCGATACGTCAGCGCCCCGGTCCGCCGCCGCGCCCCGAGCGCCTCATAAAACTCGATCGCCCGCGGGTTGTCCTCCTGCACGTGCCACTCGACCCCCACGCACCCGCGCGACACCGCCTCGGCCGCCAGCCACGCCATGAACCGCCGCCCAAGCCCGCGCCCGCGCGCCCCCGGCTCGATATACAGGTCTTCCAGATGCATCACCTGCCGCCCCAGAAACGTCGGCACCAGCACATAAAGCCAGCCATAGCCGACGATTTCGTGTTCCGTGCCACGGGCTTCGGCGTTCACCGTGCCACGGGCTTCGACCAACGTGCCACGGGCTTCGACGCTTCGTCGATGCCCGTGCGTATCGCCGTGGTCGTGCTCACCGCGCGCCGCTATCAGCACCACCGCCTCCGCCCGCGCCGGCTCGCCAAACAACGCCCCCGCGATCGCCGCTGCCGTGCATACCGCCAACTCCGGCCGCCCCTCATGCGCCGCAAGCCCACGGATCATCTCCACAATCCGCGGCACATCTGCGGGCGCGGCTGGGCGAATCCAGTCGTTACTCAGCATCAGCAATCGTAGAGCTTGGGTCGGCGCTTACTCGACATTCCCGAAGCCGCACTCCGGGCAGTTCAGAACATGTCCAAAGCGATGATTCGGATCCGGGCTCGGCGGTAGACCGCGAAGGGAATAACCGCATCGTGCGCAACCCGGCCTCGAACGTCTGAGCCGCATCCCAGCCAACACCCCCACGGCGATGACCAGCGGAATCCACATCGGCGCACGAATCGCGTCAGTTGTCGCGTGCCGCTCTCGGCCAAGCCACAGACTGATCAACGGCGGGTGGGCTGAAACTTCAACCATCGGCCTGTTGTATTGAAACGGTTCCCACAACCACGAGTTCACGCCTACCGCCAGGCCGCATCCATCACATACCACCACCAGGCCGCGCTTGCTGTCGAAAGTGATGCGCAACACCACGGAGACAGCCGCAAGGAGTGCCCAGGCAAAAATGGCGGTAAGAAAGATGTATCGCGCCGTACGCACCAGACACCCTGTCGCGATAGTTATGGTACTCAACGTTGCGGCCACACCCGTGGAACTCCGCAACCCTGGGGACACGTCATGATATTGACGCGTGTCCCGCCGAATCATCCTCACGTTCGCTCAGGCTCCATATCCTCCCCTCATGGCCTACACCGTCCTCGCCCGCCGATACCGCTCCACCGAGTTTGACCAGGTCGTTGGGCAGGAGCCCATCGCCCGCACGCTCCAGTCCGCACTCGCCGCCGGCCGCATCGCCCACGCCTACCTCTTCACCGGCACGCGCGGCGTGGGCAAGACCTCCACCGCTCGCCTCCTCGCCAAGGCCCTCGCCGGCGGCACGCCCGAGGCCGACGCCGCCATCATGCAAGGCCGCGACACCGACGTCATCGAGATCGACGCCGCCTCGAACAGCAAGGTCGACGAGACCCGCGAACTGATCGCCAACGCCATCTACACCCCGCTCCGCGGCAAGAAAAAAGTCTACATCATCGACGAGTGCCACATGCTCTCGACGGCGTCGTTCAACGCCCTCCTCAAGACCATGGAGGAGCCGCCCGACCACGTCGTCTTCATCCTCTGCACCACCGAGGCGCACAAAGTCCCCGCCACCATCCAGAGCCGCTGCCAGCGCTTCGATTTCCGCGACATCCCCGCCGCCGATATCGCCACGCACCTCGCCGCCGTCG
>JBJXFQ010000001.1:0-44817 GCA_046155605.1 Phycisphaerales bacterium | reverse complement strand
CGATGAGGAGTGTGCCGGACCAGGTTCCTGCGCCGAGGTCGTCGCCCACGATGAGGCCGACCGCGCCCGCGGGGGCGAGTGTTTTCGTCAGACCCCCGGTGAGGTTCAGCGTGGGCCCGCCGGTGCCTGTAACGACGAGCGGATCGGCGTGCCCGGTGTAGGTGCCGCCGTTGATGCGGAGCGTGCCGTCGTCGTGATCGAGCGTTCCGAACGCGCCGTCCACGAAACTGCCGGCCTCGACGACCGAGTCGTTGTTGATGATGAGGGTTGCGGTGCCGCCGTCGGGGTCGGTTCCGAGGTTGAGCGTTCCGCCGACGGTGAGCAGGCCGTTGGCGTTGAGCGTGACGGTCGCGGTGCCGCCGGGTGCGGCGGCGGAGGTATTCGTGCCCAGGAGCAGGTCACCGGCCACGGTCAATTCCGCGTCGAGAATCCCGCCGATCCCGCCGCCACCGCCGATCGTGACGGTGCTGATCGACGCGCTGCCGTTGGATACGACGAGGTCGCTGGCGAACGACGCGAGAGCACCGTTGGCGATGCTCACGGTGGCGTCGCCGCCCTGCCCGAGCCGCGACTGGCTCGTGCCCAGCACCGCCAGCGTCGAACGCTGAAACGGAGAAATCGCCTGCGCGCCGGACACCGTCAGCGTCGGCGACGAGCTCGCGTTACTCCCCACGATAAACTGATCCGCCACCTGCACCCGCCCGCCGCCTGTAATGTTCATGGCCGCGTCGCCGTTGACGCCGACGGTCATGTCCGCGGTCGCGCCAGTGATATTGAAGTCGGCGGAATCATCGGCCACGTTCAGGATGCCGGTGCTCCCGGCGTTCATGCCCAGGTTCACGCTCGCCGTGGAGTTGAGCGCGCCGCTGGCGAGGGTCATCGTCCCCGTCAGGGCGTTGGTGTCGCCGATCGTGATCCCGGTGCTGACGGTGTGCGGGCTGCTCATGGTGAGCGTCACGGTGCCCGCGCGGAACGCCATCGTTCGGCTGCTGGGCACGAGGTTGGAGAACGTCACGGCGTAACCCGCAGCCACCGCGAAGGTCAGGTCGTCCGCGGCGGACGGCACAAGAGCCGGTGACCAGTTGCCCGCGAGCGAGGCGGCACCGCCCGCGGCGTTGGCCCACATGAGAAGCGAGTCGGGGTCGGCCTTGGCCGTGGAGACCGCGAGGCCGGCAACAAGAGCGAGCAATGAGACGGACGAACGATGGGTGAGCATGGTGGTTCCTCTTTGATAACGCGGTGCGTCACCAGAAGAAACACCATCCGCACACCTGCGGGATCACGGATTCTGCCGAAATCGTCTCAAAGGCACCCCTCGCTCCGGAGCCTGCTATCGGACCTGACTCAAGGCTCCTCGCGCACAACCTTGGCGATCTCTCGCGACCCCAGTCGGAGTTTGTCCATGATCGCCTGCCGATGCGCGTACACGGTCTTGATGCTCAGGCTGAGCGCCTTGGCGACGTCCTCGGGCGTCGCACCGAGGTTGAGCCGGTCGTAGATCTCTTGCTGCCGATGGGTCAGCCGCCCCGGGCCGGACTTAGCCGACGCTTGGCCGTCACGCACCGCGTCGTCAACTCGCTGCAACAAGTGCTCCGGCACGAATGGCTTCTCGACGAAGTCATACGCCCCGGCCTTGATGGCCTGAACCGCGGTCGGCACATCACCGTGCGCGGTCACCATGATCGTCGGTACGCGCGTGCCACGTTCCCGCATCTTTGAGAGCATCTCGATCCCGCTCACCTCTGGCAGCACGAGATCCACCACAACACACGCCGGCGGCTGCGTCCACGATGCATCCAGCAAAGCCGGTGCAGACGAGTATTCCATGACGCTGTATCCGGCGCGCACGAATAACTCACTGAGCCCACGTCGCACCGCGTCGTCATCATCAACGACGCAAATAACTCCCCGTGTTCCGGTCATGGCCACTTCTCCGATACACCCTGGCCACGATCATACCGGACTCAGCGGCCCCGTGGCAACGAGACTTGGGAACGTAAATCATGCACAATTACCTAGGAATTCAGTCGCGAATCACGCCATGCCGGAAACCTGCTCCGCCATCCGCGTGCGGCCTTGATGTCAGCCTCCAGGCTTAGTACACCCTCAGCCATCGCCAGTTCTCCCAGGACTTCGCCGGTCGCGCTCACCGCGATCGTTCCTCCTGCATAGTTTAGATTTATGTCCTTCCCCGTGCGATTGACCCCGAGTACCACCGCCTGATTCTCGATCGCTCGCGCGATCAGCAGCGCCCGCCAGTGGTGCTGCCGAGCCTCGGGCCAGTTTGCACCGATGGCATAGACCTCCGCGCCGCGACGCAGGCCCAGTCGAAAGAGTTCGGGAAATCGAAGGTCATAGCAGATCGCCGGGCACACGCGGATCGACTCGGCCCCCCACCGCCACTCATACGTCACGACCTCGGTCCCGCCGATGAACCGCTCGTGCTCCTTGCCGTAGGTAAAGGGATGGATCTTGGCGTACTCGGCGATCAACGCCCCATCCGGCCCGAGCACTGGGGCGCGATTGTGCGCCATGGCCCCGACGGCCACCGTACGTCCCCCTTGCACCGTGGCCCGAAACTCGCGCGCCATATCGCCCAGAAACCGCAGCGTCGCGCCGTCCGTATCCGCCGTCCGTTCGGTCGCCATTGAGAAACCGGTATCGAACATCTCCGGCAAGACGATGAGATCGCCCGGTTCGACGTCGGCATCGTCCAGGAGCGCGCGCGCGCGCGCAAAGTTGGCCTTCCGATCCTCCCAGGCTATATCGATTTGGACAAGGTGGGCCCGCATGTGCAAGCGTAGTCGGAACTTCGCGTTCTGCGGGCCGGGGCGGCGTACAACATGGCATCCACAATCCGTTCCGGTGGGGCGGCATACCCGAGAAGCCATGACCGTGAACCCAGGATGACGACCGATTTCCTTCGCCCAGTGATCCTCGCCAGCCGCTCTCCACGGCGTCGAGAGTTGTTGCGCCAGCATGGCATCGGGCACGATGCCGTGGAAACGGGCGTCGACGACGGCATCTTGGAGCGTGGGTGTGCTTCGCCGGCGGGCTGGGTCGCGTCGCTGGCCTATTTGAAAGCCGCGGCGGGGCTGGTCGTCGCGCCGGCGGGGTCGTTGGTCATCGGCGCGGACACGGTCTGCGTGCTTGATGACACGCTGATCGGGCAGCCGCGCGATGCCGACCATGCCGGCGCGATGCTCCGAGCGTTTGTCGAGCGTGACCATGACGTGCTGACGGGCGTGGCGCTCGTGTGGCGTGAGGCTGGCGGCATCCGCCGTGAGTTCCTTGTCGATCGCGCCACGGTGCGTGTAGGCGCTCTCTCTGATGCCGCGCTTGCTGGTTACGTAGCGTCGGACCTGTGGCGCGGGAAGGCCGGGGCGTACAACCTCTCCGAACGGCTGGCGGCGGGCTGGCCGATCGAGTTTGGGGGCGATCCGGGGACCATCATGGGCTTGCCGATGACGCGGCTGATGCCGATGCTTCGCCGCTTTGGTGTCACGCCTTCAGACGCGAGCGGACCATACGATTCCCTGTCATGACGAGCGAACCGCTGGTTCCGGCGTGGGTGGCATGCTCGGTGGGCGGGCTCTTTCTGCTGGTGCTCGCGGTGCATCTCATCTCACTTCAGAGTTCGAGCCTTGAGCCGCGTCGCAAGCGCCTCCGCACCGCGACGACCGTCATCATGATGCTGGTCACGCCGGTGGCGACCTATGCCTTCGGGATTGCCGAGCCCGCCCGCGCGCGGACTTACGTCCTCGTCTGGCTCGTCGTCACGGCGGCGATGGGGCTCGTGTTGGTACTCGCGCTCATCGACATGAGCCAGTCGGTGGGTCACCATCGCCGGCACCTGCGCCGCCTGCGCACGACGCTTGCCGCGGAGTTGGCCGCGGACCGCGCCCGCACTCTGGATCGGCCGCCCGGTGCGTCGTGATGGACCTTTCCCAGGCCTGATCGGGGCGCTGGCAGCGCGGGCTTACGAGGGCGCGATCGCACGACGCAACCGACGATTCGACGCCGGCCAGGGCGTCATCCGCTTTGATCGGGCTGTCATCAGCGTGGGCAACCTCTCGGTGGGCGGGACGGGCAAGACGCCGATGGTGCGGTGGATCGTGTCGGGGCTGCTGGCCGCGGGGTATCGCCCGTGCATCGCGATGCGCGGGTATCGGGGAGGTGGGGGCGAATCGGACGAAGCAGCGGAGCACGCGACGGCACTCGCGGGCGTGCCCATCGTCGCGCAGCCGAATCGCGCCGAGGGGCTGATCCGGCTTTTCGGGCGCGAGTACGACGCCGACGGCCCGCACAGCGATTGCATCGTGCTCGATGATGGGTTCCAGCATCGCCGGATCGCACGCGACCTCGACCTCGTGCTCATCGACGCGACGCGCGACCCGTTCGCGGATCGCCTTCTGCCGGCGGGCTGGTTGCGTGAGCCGGTGGAGAGTCTGCGTCGGGCGCAGGCGGTGGTGCTGACGCACGCCGAGGCCGCCGCGCCGTCGGCGCTCACCTCGATAGAGCGGGAGGTGTCGCGCGTGAGCCCAGGCGTGCTGACCGCGGTGGCGCGGCACCATTGGACCCCGATGCTTGATTCGAGCGCGGGCGAGCCCGTGGCGATCGGCTCGATTCAGGGACGGCGGGTGGTGGTGGCGTGCGCGATCGGGAATCCCGGGCCGTTTCTGGCGCGAGCGAGGCAGGCGCTGGGCGGGCCTCCCGCGGCGGAAGTGGTGCTGCGCGACCACGATCCATACTCGCCCGGCACGGTTCGGCGGATCACAGAGGCCGCACGCGGCGCGCACGCGATCCTGATCACGGCCAAGGACTGGTCCAAACTCTCGTCGCGCGGGCCGTGGCCTTGCCCGGTGCTCCGTCCGCGATTGGCGATGAACTTTGACAGGGGCGGGGAGGAGTTGATGGAGTTAGTGCTCGAGACGGCGAAGGCCGGGGCACCGGAGGATTAGCACACCGATCAGGAGGCCGGTGCCACCCAAGAGGCCGGTGCCACCAAGTCGCCCATACACTT
Source organism: Phycisphaerales bacterium (assembly GCA_046155605.1). Classification (GTDB taxonomy): domain Bacteria; phylum Planctomycetota; class Phycisphaerae; order Phycisphaerales; family UBA1924; genus JAEUIZ01. The sequence goes on along the minus strand of JBJXFQ010000001.1, from coordinate 39,794 downwards.
TGTGCGTGGACCCGTTGCTGGACCATCTCGCGCGTTGGCGGCCGTTTCGGGCTCTGGTCGTGGGCGACTTCATGCTCGACCAGTTGTGGTATGGCGAGGCCGAGCGGCTGAGCGCCGATGCGCCAGTGCCGGTTCTGCATGTGACGCGGACCGAGGATCGTCCGGGCGGGAGCGCGAACGTCTGCCTCGATCTCGCGGCGATGCAGGGGAGCGTCTGCGCGCTGGGCGTGGTTGGCGACGATGCCGAGGGCCGCGCGCTGGCCGCGGCGCTGGTGGCGGCGGGCGTTGATGGCTCGGCGCTCGTTATCGACCGCGATCGGCCGACGACGGTGAAGCGGAACCTCATCGGCCTGGCACAGGCCCGCCACCCCCAGAAGATGTTCCGCGTCGATGTCGAGTCGCGCGAGCCGCTTTCGGGCGCGGCGACTCGGCGGCTGCTGGACGAGTTTGAGCGGCGATTGCCGGGCACGGATGTCGTGTGCATTGAGGACTATGCCAAGGGCGTGTGCAGCGAGGAAGTGTGCCAGGGCGTGATTGAGCGGTCGCGGCGGGCGGGCGTGCCGGTCTTTGTCGATCCGGCCCGGCTCGAGGACTATGGCAAGTACCGAGGCTGCACGGCGATCACGCCCAACCGCACCGAGGCCGAGGCGGCCACGGGCCTGAAGACGCACGGGCAGGCGGACGCGGTTCATAACGCGCACCTCGCGCACGATCTGGTCGCGAAACTCGACGCCGAGGCGGTGGTGCTGACGCTGGATCGGCACGGGGCACTGCTGCTGGAGCGCGGTGGCAAGCCGATGGCGGTGCCGACGGTTGCGCGTGAGGTCTATGACGTGACGGGTGCCGGCGACATGTTCCTCGCGGGTCTGGCGGCGGCGCGGGCGCAGGGCGCGGCGTGGGGCGATGCGGTGCGCTTCGCCAATGCTGCGGCGGGGCTCGAAGTTGAGGTCTTCGGTGTCGCGCCGATCCCGCTCGAACGCATCCACCACGAGATCCTCTCTCACGGGCGGCACGGCAAACTCCGCACGATCGAGCAGGCCCGAGTGCAGGCGGCGGCGGCGCGACGCGAGGGCCGGCGCGTCGTTTTCACCAACGGGTGCTTTGACATCCTGCACAGCGGGCACGTCACGCTGCTCGAACGGGCCGCGGCCTTTGGCGACGTGCTGATCGTCGGGCTCAACTCGGACCAATCCGTGCGCGGGCTCAAGGGGCAAGGGAGGCCCGTGAACACGCAGGAAGATCGCGCCCGCGTGCTCGGCGCGCTCGCGTGCGTCGCCGCGGTTGTGGTCTTTGACGAGGAGACGCCCATGTCGCTCATCGAGGCGCTGCGGCCGGACGTGCTCGTGAAGGGCACGGACTATGCGAAATCGCAGGTTGTCGGCGCGAGCGTGGTCGAGGCCTATGGCGGGCGGGTCGAACTTGTGCCGCTGGTCGAGGGCCGCAGCACCACGGGCACGATCGATCGGCTGAGGCGGGCGTGATGGATCACATCGCGATCGTGACGCCGCATTGTCTGGACGCGATCCTCGACGGGCGAAAGACCGTCGAATCGCGATTGTCGCGGAATCGGCGCGCGCCGTTTCGGGCCGTCGGCGTGGGGGACTGCGTGTGGTTCAAGGAGCGAGGCGGGGGCATCGGCGCGTCGGCGCGGGTCGCGCGCGTTCTGTTTGCCGAGGGGCTCTCGCCGTCGGGCGTCGCGCGGCTGCGACGAGACTTTGGCGCGGCAATCGTCGCCGAGCCCGGGTATTGGCAGGGCAAACGGCTGGCGCGCTACGCGACGCTGATCTGGCTCGATGAGGTGCGAGCGACGGAGCGCGGGCCCAGGCTTATCCGCACGCCCGGCGACCGCAGTGCCTGGTTCACGCTTCAGGGCGCTGAGCAGCCCGCCGCAAAGGCGTTGGCATAGCAGATGAAATCCGCGACGTTGAGCGTGGGCGGCGTGGTCGAGCCGTCGCAGTTCGCGGCGGTGCCGCCGGCCGCGAACCGGTTCTGGAAGCAGATGAAATCCGCGACGTTGAGGAACGGGGACGCGGTCGAGCCGTCGCAGTTGGGATAGCAGCCCGAGCCCGCGCCGTCGAGGGTGAGCGAGAACGCGATGAGTTGGCCCGTGTCGCCCATCGAGCAATCTTCGAGCACGAGCCGCCACGCGCCCGCGGCGGAAACCCCGGCGAACGCGGCGAAGGGCGCTTCCGGACGCCACAGGCCGCTCACGCGCGCGATGCCCGGCGCGGCGACGGGCGGATCGTCGTAGCGCGATGGCGCGAAGTCGGCGAGCAGCATCGGGATCGCCGCCGATTGGCCGAAGTCGTCCGCCGAGAAGCCCAGCGACGTCTGCGGCATGCCGGGGCGATCGATCAGCACCGCGCTCGTTCCGGTCGGCACATGCAGCAGCCGCACGCGGACATCGCCCTGCCACGAGTGCGGCAGATGAATCGAAACAGTGGCGCGAACCACCGCGAAGGAATCTGGAACGAGAACCTCGGCGACGAACGGCCCGGAGCATGCGCCCATCGACGCGGGGTCGAGGATCGTGACGGGTGGGCCGAGGTACACGTACGTCGGCCGGGCCAAGGAAGGCATTGTCGAGAGCGCGAACAGGATGACGGCAGTTCGCATCAGCGTAGCATACCGGCGCACCCCAACCCGTGATGCGGTGACCAACCTCAAGAAAGACAACGCCCGACCTGTGGGCCGGGCGCTGCGGAGTCAAACCACGATGGCCGCGGATCGCCTTAGCGGCGACGACGACCGAGGATCAGGCCGCCCAGGCCCAGGAGCGCGAGGCTGCTGGGAGCGGGAACGACCGTGAAGCAGAACCAGTTGACGTCGTAGGCACCGACTTTGGTATTGGGGACGACGACCGCGGGACCCACGCCATCCGTCACGCTGAACTGCATGTTCAGGTTGACGGTTGTGCTGCTGTTCGCCACAGCGTTGGCGAAGTCGAGGAGCGCGCCGGTACGGAAGTCATCATCGCTGGGCGACGCCTGGTTGTTGGCGAGCGCGAAGTTGGACATGGCGATGTAATAGGTGCCGGGAGCGTAGTTGCGATTGAGCACACTCTGGAGCGTCGTGCCGGTAGCGCCGGGGACGCCGCTGACCGCCGTGATCGCCTCGTCGTCGTTGCCGTAGCCGCGGATCGCATCGAAGTTGCTGTTATAAACCCAGAAATCGGTGTCCGTCGTGTGACCCTGGCCCAGCGTGCTGATCGTGATCGCACCGGGCTGGAACGAGCCGATGTTCACCGGCGTGATCTGCTGGCACTCGAGCGTCGACTTGTAGTCGGCGGTCGTCGCTGCGGCACCGGTCACACGGTAGTAGATCTCCTCGGCCTTGCCGAAGCCGTACCACTGATTGAAGCGAGTGGGCGTCGTCAAGGTCGAACTGGTCTGGAACGCGGTGTCAGTAGTGGTCGGGGTGCCGACGACCTGACCGGGGAGCCAGGGAGCCTGGGCCGCCGCCGTCTGGGTCAGGCCGCGGATCGAGCCGACATGGCCCGCCGTGCCCGTGGTTGTGATGGCGAGGCGCCAGCGATAGATGCCAAGGGGTGCCGGGGCCGTGCCCACGCGCCAGGTGTCAAGGCTAGCCGGGCCGGCGACGGTGCTGCTGCCCGTCGAGTTGCCGACCAGCATGTCATTGGCGACCAAGCCGCTGGCGAGAGTCGCCGTCGCCTTGGTCTCGTTCGCCTCGATCTCGGGAATGGTGACCTGTGCCATGGCCGAGGTCGCAAGACCCGCCGCGCAAACAAGCACACTCAAACGAACCGCAGTCTTCATATGGAATCCTCCTATGTTTCGAACCGGTCTTCGCGGCCGACGTGGTCCAAGAGCAGCCAATGGGCGCAATCGCCCGCCGCACCTGCCTGCACTTGGGGGAAGTAGCCCACAACGGGCCGCCTGTCCCTCTGTCTCCAGCCCACAGAATACCAGTTCCGGCGGTTGATGCAAGGGGCTTTTTCCTTTTTTGACTATTTTTTGTGAAGTATGATGCGACGCGAATGCCGAACAGAATACTTCCCGATTACCCCAGAATCCCATCGTGTCGCTTTTCGCCCTCTCGCCGATGCCACGATGGCTTGTTCCGGTACCATCCCTCGCCATGCCCGTGATCCTCAAATGGTTCCTGCGACTGGGGCCGACCAATCCGATCACTGTGCGACTCGTGCAGAACGGCTCGCGGCGGGTGCGCCACCTCTATATCCGCAGCGCCTACCTCGCGGCCCTCATCCTGCTGCTGCTCTGGTCGCTACTCGCGCCCGCCGGCGGCGGGGCGATCAGTTTCCGCGACCTGGCGCAGTTCGGGGCCGACAGTTTTACCTACGTTGCTTACCTCCAAGTCGGGCTCATCTGTGTGCTTGCCCCAGTGTTCATGGCGGGCGCGATCGCGCAGGAGGCCAACCCGCGCACGTGGGACATCATGCTCACCACCCCGATGGGCCCGCTCCAGATCGTGCTGGGCAACCTCTTCGGGCGACTGTTTTTCATCCTGGCGCTGTTGGTCTCGAGCCTCCCGCTCTTCGCCATCACCAAGTACTTCGGGGGGGTGCCCGCGCCGGCCATATTCACCAGTTATCTCATCGCCGCCGCCGCCGCGCTCTTTGTCGGCTCGATGGCGATCGCGCTGTCAGTGAGTCGGCTCGTCGGCAAACGAGCCGTCTTCGCGTTCTATGTCGCTGTCGTCAGTTACGTCGTCCTTAGTTTCGCGCTCGATTACTGGCTCCGCAGCCAGGGCAAAGGGGCCGGCCCCGGTGGCACCGGCGTCACCTGGATGACCGGGCTCAACCCGTTCCTCGCGCTCCAGGCACTGCTCAACCCCACGTCCTATCCCGCCGCGGTTGCTGGCTCGCACGCTGGCCTCGGTGCGTGGTTCCTCGAGCGCCCCATCACGACCTTCTGCGTCGGCTCGCTCCTGCTGAGCGTTTTCCTCATCGCGGCCTCGACGCTCACCGTTCGCACGGGCGGGCTGACGATGCTCACGGGCGAGTCCGGCACGCCGTGGTATCGCCGATTGCTTGGTCTCGGGCGTGCGGGTGCCGAGCACAGGCCGCCGCGCAACGTCTGGGCGAATCCGATCGCCTGGCGCGAGGCCGCGGCCCGCAACGCAACGCTCGGGCGAATGGTCGCGCGGTGGGCCTTTATCGGTGCCGGCGTGCTCTGGGCCATCGCGCTGGTGGCCATGTTCCACGGCGGAGGCATGAAGGCCACCGATTTCCAACTCGCGCTCCTCGCCACCGTCCTGGGTGAGGTCGCCGTCACCACCCTCGTCGCGATGAACATGAGCGCGACGGCCATTAGCCGCGAACGCGAGGATGGCACGCTCGACCTCATCCTGACCACGCCCATCACGCCCGGGCAGTACCTCTCGGGCAAACTGCGTGGGCTCGTCGCGTACATCGCGCCGATGCTGGCCGTGCCCATCTTCACGCTCGCGCTCGCCGGGCTCTATGTCGCCACCGACGGGCTGGGCTCGGCGGGCGGTGCCTCACCCGCCGTCACGGTGCCTTATACCTCCAGCCAGAGCACCACGCCCACGCAACTCCCGCTCGTTTTGCCCGAAGGCGCACTGCTCGCGGCCCTGGTCTTCCTGCCGTTCATGGCTTTCTGCGTCATGGTCGGCCTGCACTGGTCGCTCAAGAGCAAGGGCACGCTCACGTCGGTGGTCATGACCGTCGCCGTCGTGGGCATCGTGTCGGGCGTCGTCGGGCTTTGCGGGTGGCAGGCGTCGCCCGGTTTCACGTTTGTCGGGCCGTCGCTCGGCGCGCTCAGCCCCGCGACGCTGGTGTGGGCCATCATCACGCCCGGCCCGGCGACCGACAAGACCTTCGCGCAGACCGATTCGCTCGAAACCTCGCGCCTCTCGCTGCTCATCGGCAGCGTCGTTGCGGCGGGAATCTACATCGGCATCGTCGCCGGGATGCACCGTGCCCTCAAGCACGGTTTCGACTTCACCGTCCGCAAGTTGGCGGGGATGCACTGAGCGAGGAAGGCCGCGGCGGTGTCAATCGAGCGGGCTGCACCGATCGGCGGCACACGAGCCGCAACGACAGCGAGCATGGGTACACTCACCCATGCCTGTCACCGTTCCGCGTACCCGCCGCGCCAAGCCCGTCCCCGAGCCCGCCGCCGCGCCGTTTCGCAACGCCATCGTGCTCGGCGACGCGCTCAAGATCCTGCCGACGATGGAAGCGGGGAGTGTTGACCTGACGGTCTTCAGCCCGCCGTACGACGGCATCCGCGACTATGGCAAGAACTGGACGTTCGATTATCGAACGCTCGGTTCGGAACTCTTCAACGTCACCCGCGAGGGCGGCGTGTGCGGCGTCGTGATCGGCGATGGCACCAAGGACTTTGCCAAGTCCCTCACGACCTTCCGATGGGCGGTGGATTGGGTGGACCGTGCCGGGTGGCGGCTCTTTGAGTGCTGCATCTACAAACGGCACGGCAACCCGGGGGCGTGGTGGACACAGCGGTTTCGGGTCAATGCCCGCTACTGATCAATTCGCATGGGAGAGCACTCAAATGGCAAAACGACCAAGGCAGTTTGAACATGTTTTTCGCTACAAGAACAAGACGGTCCGGTTGATTTGTTCGATTGAGCCAACGAATGGATATCGCCAGTTGATACTCGAAGATGTATTAGCGACGAGTCTACTCACCGCGAACGGCGTTCCTGATTGGCGGATCGAATCAGAAGCGTGCAAGGCCGCCTATGATCGTCGCGCATACCACATGTAGCATGGGGACTTTATCGAGATGCTGACCGGCGCTCACTCCATCCAGTTGATTGCGGGTTCTTGGGATGCGATGTTTACCGAGCTCGTATCCTCAGCCGAGCAGCGGTTGGTGCTGTGCGCGCCGTATGTCTCGCCGGACGGTGCCGAAGCGGTTGCCCGAGCGAGATCAGACAAGGGTGCGTTCGGGAACCAATCAGTGATGCTCACCGATCTCTCGCCCCGAGCGGTGTGTACTGGAGCGACGGACCCGAGAGCGGTGGCAAGCGTTTGTGCCATTCTACAGGGAAGCAGGGTCGTTCATCTTCCTCGCCTTCACGCCAAAGTCTATATCGCCGATTGCAACCGAGCGGTGGTGACTTCTGGAAATCTAACGGCCGGTGGCTTGGGTCGAAACTATGAGTATGGTATTCTTGTTTCCGACGCGACGCTCGCAGCAGCCATCGAATCGGACGTATTGGGCTATGCCTCGCTGGGTGCCGAGATGGACGCGGCAACACTTGCGGCGTATTGCGAGGCCGCGATCGATGCACGAAAGGCATATGCACAACAAGTTGCCTCTGCCTCGCGAGCAGTTCAACGAAAGTTGTCGTCGGCACTTCATGCCGCGGACGACGCCCTGATTCGAGCACGTCTCGCCGGCGGCGCGCTGCACACGGTGCTTGCGAGAACCATCACTTTCTTGTTGCGAAGGAACGGTCCGCTTGCCACCGAAGATATGCACCCGTTGATACAGCGGTTGCATCCGGATTTGTGCGACGACAGCGTTGACCGTGTGATCGACGGTAAGCACTTCGGCAGAAAGTGGAAGCACGCCGTCCGCACTGCTCAGCAGCAACTAAAGAAGGCGGGCAAGGTCGCGCTGATCCAAGGGCGATGGCATCTTGTCGGAAATTAAGTTTTCGATCTCTATCAACTGCGAACTTCCGCGTAAGACACCGTATCGCAACCACGATCGCTCGCCATCAGTTCGTCGAAGCACGCGTCGAGAACATCGTCGATGTCGTTGAATGGGCCGCCGAGCACTCGGGTCGTGAGGTCGGGATCGAGCGTCATCGCGTACATGCCGTCGGCAGTTGGGATGGACATGGCTTGGCTCCTTATCGAAATGATACATCGGTGACCCCGGCTGTGCCACGACTGAGGCTTGCGGCTCGGTCGTGATTCGAAGGACCGTGGCGCTCGCGCTCGACTGACCGCCGAGCCGGTCGATCGTGGCAAATGTTGGCGCTCCATCCACCACATCGCCGGCATCCCGCTCGCCGGCATCCGCCATCGCTTACAACCACCCCATCGCCGCGAGGAGGGCGCGTGTCGGCTCGATGACCCGGTTTGCGCGCACGAACGCGGGCATCTCGTCACGCGAGAGCCATGCGGTGCGCTCGTACTCCCATTGATCGCTGGGGCCTGCCGGAACCGGCGCGCTCCCATCTCCCACCGCCGGCCCCGTCCAGTCGCACTCGACCACGATGTCGGCGCTGCGGGCGACGAAATCGCGGCAGACCCCCCACGTCCGCCGCGGCACGACCCAGTTCGCCGCCGCACTCGATTCGCTGCCGTTGCCGAGTTCTTCGGCGGCCTCGCGCCGTACTTGTGCGCACACCTCGGCCCATCCGAGCCGCATCGGCATCGGTGTCAGCGGCGTCGCCGGCAGCGGCATCGGCGGATCGATCCCGCCGGATGGGCCAAGTTCCCATTGCTCCTGATAGATGCGGGTCAGTTTGCCACGGCGGCCGAGGAGCACGCGCGGCGTCGGTCCGTCGCGCGCGATCACCACGGCCGTGACGGAGAGTTGCTCGGTGCCGGTCTCGACTACAGGCTGGACCACGAGGCGCTGGTAGGTGCTCGTGCGCGCGCGGATGGCCCCCGGCGTGAAGGAGACGGCCGAGAGGATTGGCGCGTCGAAGAGTCGCGGGTTGAGCGCGCGCAGGCGGTCCCACTCGCGGCGGATCGCGGCGGCGTGAGCCGATGAAGATGCGACGCCGGGCTCGATTTCGATTGTGCAGGTCGTGCCGGCTGGCCAGGGCAAGAGTTGCACGGTCGGCGTGGTGGTCACTGGAGCAGGCCGGTGAGGTCGCCCGGGAGGTCGGGCAGGCCGAGGTCTTTCGCCTCGCGGCTGAGGATGTCTTTCATGCGTGCCTGGGCGAGGGCGAGGGCGGCATTGACGGCCTCGGCGATGACGCCGCCGGCGAGTTGGCGGGTGCGTTCGTCGGCGGCCATGCCCGAGACGAGGGCGGGCTGGAGGTCGATGGCAAGGACGCGGAGTTTGCCGTTGACCGTGGCGCGGACGGCCCCGCCCCCGCCGACGCCCTCGCAGCGAAGCGATTCGGCGGTGTCCTGGATTCTCGTGGTGACGGCGCGGAGGCGGTCCTTGTCTTTCATCAGGCCCGCGACGGCACCCATGGCCTTGAGTTTGTCGAACATGGGGGAGGGTAGGAAGAAGGGACTGAGGGACGAAGGGACGGCGGGAGCAAGGCAGGGTGATGGCGCGACGAAGTGGCGGACCTACAGGGGGGCTGTGGTCTGAAAGACATGGGGTTTTTTCCCGAATACGATGGGGATAGGACTTCCTGGTAGGGTCTGATGGGAAGGCTGGTCGGGCCTGGAAGCACGAACGGAGGTGCGGCCATGGTGGAACTTTTCTTCGGTGGCGGGGCGGCGTGGTACGGCGTGCCGGCGCTGGTTGGAACGATCTTCTTTCTGTTCCGCGTGGTGATGCTGCTGACGGGTGGCGGGCATCACGACGTGGCCGCGGACGCGCACTTTGACACGGGCGACGCGCACCACGATTCAGGGGGTGATTTCCAGATTCTGTCGATCCAGAGCGTCGCGGCGTTCATGATGGGATTCGGCTGGGGCGGGCTGGGGGCGCTCAAGGGCACGTCGTGGAGTTGGGCGATCAGCGTCGCCGTGGCGGTGGCGTGCGGGGTGGCGATGGTGTGGCTGCTGGCGATCCTGCTGAAAGGGATGAGCGAGTTGCAATCGAGCGGGACGGTGCGGCTGGATTCGACGGTGGGGCGCGAGGGCGAGGTGTATCTGAGCGTGCCGTCGAACCGCGAAGGAACGGGGCAGGTTCGTGTGTCGCTGACGGATCGGCAGCGGATTTTCAACGCGGTGAGCGAGAACGAGCCGTTGCCGACGGGGACGCGGGTTCGGATCATCTCGGCGAACACGGACAACACCGTGACGGTGGCACGGGCGTAGGAGGCGTCCAGCGCCTCCTTCCTCCAAACGCACCGACCATGCAAAGGCATGGTCGGTGGCACGAGAGCCAAACGCGCCGACTTTGAAGCGCGGTCGGTGGCACGAGAAACTGGTAGGCTGCGGGCGGTGGTTGCCGGGCGGACGGCCGGCAAGGAAGGAACGAACCATGAACATGGCAATGCTGGCGGAGACGAATCCGGCGATTTGGTTCGGGCTGGTGGCGGCGGTGGTGCTGCTGCTGATCTTCTTTGCCGCGTTCATCACGATGCGATATCGGCGGTGCCCGTCGAATCGGATTCTGGTGGTCTATGGACGCGTGGGCGGGAACAGGGCGGCGAAGTGCCTGCACGGCGGCGGCACGTTCGTCTGGCCGTTGATCCAGGACTATGCCTACATGGCGCTGGAGCCGATGGTGATCGACATCCCGCTGGAGGGGGCGCTGTCGCTGAACAACATCCGCGTGAACGTGCCGGCGACGTTCACGGTGGGCATCTCGACGGACCCGGTGCTGATGGGGAATGCGGCGGAGCGGCTCTTGCCGCTGGCACCGCAGCAGATCCGCGAACTCGCGCAGGACATCATCCTCGGGCAACTGCGGCTGGTGATCGCGACGCTGACGATCGAGGAGATCAACAAGGACCGCGAGAAGTTCATGAAGTTGATCAACGAGAACGTCGGGCAGGAGATCAACAAGATCGGGCTCGACCTGATCAACGTGAACGTGCGCGACATCACCGACGAGAGCGGCTATATCCAGGCGATCGGGAAGCGAGCGGCGGCCGAGGCGATCCAGCGGGCCAAGGTCGAGGTGGCGCAGCAGGAGCAGACGGGCGCGACGGGCGAGGCGATCGCGGTGCGCGAGAAGACGGTGAACGTGGCGAAGGAATCGGCCGCGTCGATCCAGGGCCAGAAGGAACTGGAGCAGCAGCAGCGCGTGCGCGTGGCGGCGCTGGAGGCCGACGCGGTGCGGGGCGAGGCGCAATCGAAACGAGACCGCGAGATCACGATCGCGCAGCGCGAGGCGGAAACGGCGACGGCGCGCAAGCAGGCCGAGCAGGAGCAGCGGATCCGGGTGGCGGAGGCGGAGGCAAGGGCGACGACGGGCGAGAACACCTCGCGGGCGACGATGGCGGAGAGCAACGCCAAACTCGCCGAGATCCAGGCCGAGGCGAGGCGGCGGGCGCAGGTGGCGAACGCGAAATCGGCGGAGGCGATCGCCAACGCGGAACGCGAGCAGGAGATGGCGCGGTTGGCGAAGGAGCAGATCGCGCCGCAGGAGATCGAGAAGCAGCGGATCGCCCTGGCGGCGGAGGCCGAGGCCGAGAAGCGGCGGCGCGAGGCCCAGGGCGAGGCTGACGCGACGCTGGCGAAGTATGAGGCCGAGGCGCAGGGCGTCAAGATGGTGATGGAGGCCAAGGCCGAGGGCTATCGCAAACTGATCGAGGCGTGCGGGACTGACCCCGCGGTCGGCCCGACGCTGCTGCTGATCGAGCAACTGCCCAAGTTGGTCGCCGAGCAGGTCAAGGCCATCCAGAACCTCAAGATCGACAAGATCACGGTCTGGGACACGGGGAGCGGCGGGCACGCCAACGGCAACGGGAACGGCACCGGCCGCAACGTCACGGCGGATTGGCTCTCGGGGTTTGTGGGCGCGCTCCCGCGGATCCACGAGTTGGCGCAGCAGGCAGGGATCGAGTTGCCGGCGGCGCTGGGGAAGGTGAGGCCGACGCACGACGGGGAGTCAGACAAAGCCCGGTAAGTCGCGTGCTTGCGCGCCGGAGGCCGATCGCAGGTCGGACTACGGGCAACCGGACGCGAACTTCTCGTTGAAGCAGATGAGGTCGGCGACGTTGACAGCGGGAGCGGTGGTGCTGCCGTCGCAGTTGGCATAGAGCGAGCCGGTGGCAAAGGCAGTGAGGAAGCAGGCAAAGTCGTTGACGTTGAGCACGGGCGGCACGGTCGAGCCATCGCAGTTGGCGTAGCAGAAGGGCATGACTCGCGCGACCCAGGCCTCGGACTGGCCGAGCGGATTGATGCCGTTGCCCGCGATGACGGTGCCGTCGGCGGAGATGGCGGTGGCGGTGCGCAGCGTCCATCCGGCGAGGGCGCGAGCGGCCTCGAGGCCGAACTCGGCGATGACGACGGAGCGCAAGTTGCGCGTGCCGTGGATGGGATCCCAGATGAAGGCCTCGCGTCCGAGGTCGCTCGTGGCCTCACCGACGACGACCCAGCCATCGGCAGAGACGGCCTGGGCCTGGCTCTGGACGATGCCGCCGGAAAGGTCACCCAGTGACCGGAGTCCAAAGGCGCGATCCCACCGGAAGGCCTCGGAGCCCGTGCCGCTGGCCTCGGAGGAACTGAGCCCGACGACAACGGAGGCGTCGGGGGTGATGGCATTGGCGATGCCGAAGTGAGCGCCGCCGGGGAGGTCCCCGAGAGATTGCATCCCGCCTGCGGGAGTCCAGAGGAACGGTTCGTAGCCGAGATCAGCCCAGCCATAGCCGACAACGGCGGCACCACGGGGCGCGACGCCCTGGCCACCACTGGAGACGACGCCGCCGGGAAGATCGCCCAGGCCGACCATGCCTGCACTCTCCGACCATCTGAAGGCTTCGAAGCCGTTGATGGTTCGGCTGACGCCGACGATGGTGGAACCATCGGTGGAGACGGCATAAGCCTGGCTGAGGAACTCGCCGCCTGGGAGGTCGCCCAGCGGCATCATGCCGAGGGCTTTGGAATAGACGAAGGCCTCGTCGTTGTTGCCGGAGGCGGCGGACTTGCCGAAGCCGGCGATGACCGAGCCATCGGCGGAGACGGCACAGGCCCAACTGGCGAACGAGCCGCCGGGAAGATCCCCGAGGCCCTCCATGCCGAGATCGGCGGACCAGCGGAAGGCCTGCGGACCGAGCGAGGAAGCGGAGCGGCCGACGACGACCGAGCCATCGGCGGAGATGCCCCAGGCCCAACTGCCGTTCATCGTGCCCGGGAGGCGACCGAGGCCGCGGAAAATGTCGGTGCGCAGGGCCTGTGCATCGGCGTCCGTCGGCGCGCCGACGAGGCCCGAGCACGCGCCGAGCGCGGCGAGGCTCCGCATGAACCCTGGATATCCCCACATACGGGCGAGCATCACGGGCAACCCGTGGCGAAGAGATTGTTGTAGCAGACGAAATCGTTGACATTGAGGACTGGGGCAACGGTCGAGAGGTCGCAGTTGGCGTAGGGCGAGCCCGACGCGAAGGCGTTCAGGAAGCAGACGAAGTCGTTGACGTTGAGCACTGGCGCGGCGAGGCTGCCGTCGCAGTTGGCATAGCAGAACTTCGGAACCACGGCGACAAAGCCGGTCTGTGTGAAACCCCCGCCCTCGCCGTAGCCGACGATGACGCTGCCGTCAGCGGAGACGCCGGTGGCGGCATCGAGTCGCCAGCCCGTGGTGTTGACACCGAGGTCGGTGAGGTATTGCTGGAGGTCGCGCATGCCGCTGATGGGGTCCCAGATGAACGCGCGCTGACCGGCGGCGGAGGTGGCGATGCCGACGATGATGTTGGCGTCGGCGGAGACGGCGGTGGCCCCGCTAGCGAACGCGCCGCCCGAGAGGTCGCTGAGCCCGACCATGCCGCTGGCAGTCCATCGGAAGGCCTCGCTGCCGGAGGCGGAAGCGGAGGTTCCCACGATGACGGAACCGTCAGCGGAGCAGCCTGCGGCAGAACTGCTGAAGACGCCGCCGGGCAGGTCGCCCAGAGCGAGGATGGTCCCTGGTGCGGTCCATTGGAAGGCTTCTGGGCCGTTGGCTGAGATGCTGGTTCCGACGATGATCGAGCCGTCGGCGCTGCAGGCGGCGGCGGAAGAACTGACGGGTCCGCCGGGGAGGTCGCCGATGCCCGCCATCGGACCTGGATCGACCCAGCGGAAGGCTTCGATGGCGGCGGCGGTGGAGGCACCGTAGCCGACGATGACCGAGCCATCGGTGGAGCACGCGGAAGCGGAACTGTTGAAGGAGCCGCCGGCGAGGTCGCCCAGCCCGACGAGACCGCCGCCGGATGTCCAGCGGAAGGCCTCGAAACCGTCTGTGGAACTGGAGAAACCGACGACGACGGAGCCATCGGCGTTGGTGCCGACGGCGCGGCTCTCAACGGTGCCGCCGGCGAGGTCGCCCAGGCCGACGAGACCACCGCCGGAGGTCCAGCGGAAGGCCTCATAGGTGGCGGCTGGTGGCGTGCCGACGAGGGTGTGCCCAACCACGACGAGGCCATCAGCGGAGACGCCGAAGGCGAGGCTCTTGCCGCCGACGGGCGCGCCGATGGCGGTGAGGCTGGGCTGCGCAGCCGCGGAACTGGCAAGCGCCAAGCCGGCGAAAGCGGCGAACCAAAACAACCGCGCCTCATGGAGGGCGCGACGCCGAACGGACGTTGCTGGACGCATCGAGTTCTCTCCCCAACTAGCCGTTATCCCACACGGAGCCAGAGTGTACCCAAGAAGGGCCAAGGGCACAATCCCGATTTCGCGTTTGGGACCGATATTTGCGCTTTCCGCATGATCGGGAGGTGTAGGGCTTGACCGGCGTCGGGTATCGGCTTTCGATCCCCGAGGCGGATGCCTCACACCCTCCGGAGCGATCGCATGCGAATCGGCGCGTTGTTGGCTTTCGTTGGCGCTTCGGCCCCGGCCTTGGCGCAATCCTCGCAGCGTGCGGCCTTCGTGGCCAACAACGGGAACCTCGAGGGGAGCGTGTCAGCGTTCACGTTTAACCCCGACGGCTCGCCGCGGTTTGTGGCGAAGTATGTGACGGGGAGCACGCCGAGCACGAGCATGCCCGTGCCGGGGACCAACGCGTATGGCATCGGTTTGTCGCCCGATGGCTTGCATCTGGCGACGAGCCACGCGACAGCGAGCACCACGGTCGAGCAGGTGTCGGTCTTTCGCGTGAATGCCGGCGCGACGCTGACGCCCGCCGGGGTCTTTACCACGCCCGACAGCCCGCTCGATTGCGAGTGGATCGCCAATGACGTGCTCGTGTGTACGCGGACGCGGACGAGCGGCGGCAACGAGATCGTGGTCTATCGATACACCGAGTCGCCCGCGTCGCTCGTCGAGATCGACCGCGAGCCGGCGGGCGCGTTCTGTGCCTATGTCACAGTCAACCCCGCGCGAACGCTGATCTATGCGACGGATTCCAACGGCTTTTTGCTGCACGGCTTCCGAATCAACGCCAACGGCACGCTCGATTCGGTCGGTTCGTTCGCCACCGGCGGGGTTTATCCGCTGCAACCGGGGTTTACGCGCGACGGGCAGCGGCTCTATGCCGGCGGGGGCATCAGTTCGGGCGGAAACAAGATTCCGGCTTTCGCGGTCGATGCCGGCACCGGCGCGCTCGCCTCGCTCCTCAACGCGCCGTTTGTCTCGCCCGGCTCGTCGCCCAAACTCGCGGTGTCGTCGGCGGACGACCGGTTCGTCTTCGTCGGGCACGGCACGGACGCGACCTGCCGATCGTTCGCGGTTGATGCCGGCAGCGGCGGCCTCACGCCGACCGGATTCTTGTTCGACGTCGGCATCCAGGGGTCGCTCGGTGACGCCGCGGTGCTCGGGAACCTTCTGCTCATCACCGACAACTTCGACGGCCCCACCGGGCTCTACTCGTTCACGATCCAGAGCAACGGCAGTTTCACGATCAACGGCGGGCTCGTCAGCACCCAAGGCACGGCGGCGCGGGCGATCGCGGCCTGGGAGCCGCCAACGCCCGAGTGCTATGCCAACTGCGACGGCTCGACCGCGATGCCGATCTTGAACGTGAACGACTTCGTGTGCTTCAGCAACCGGTTTGCGGCGGGCGAGAGCGCGGCCAACTGCGATGGCTCGACGACACCGCCCGTGCTGAACGTCAACGATTTCGTGTGCTTCAGCAACGCGTTCGCGGCGGGGTGTTCCTGAGCCGATCGCGCGAGCGATCGCAAGAAGTCATGGTGTATTCGGCAGTGTGACGATCCAGCCCTCGGTGATCGGGCCGGAGTCGAGATCGTGCGTGCCGACGCCCACGATGGTGCGGCCGTCGGCGCTGATGCCGGTGGCGACGGCGAGTTGCCAGCCCTCGGGCATGACGCCGAAGCCCTTGAGCAGCGATTCGATGGTGACGGTGCCCAGCGCGGGCGACCAGAGCATGGCCTGCGGCGTCTGCATATCGAGGCGTTTGCCCACGACGACCGAACCCGAGGCGTTGACGGCGTAGGCGGCGGAGAAGCCCGGCCCGCCGATGGCGTGCATCGAGCCTGCCTTGGTCCATCGGAAGGCGCGCTGGTCGCTCTCGCCGACGATAACCGTGCCGTCGAGGTTGGCGGCATAAGCGATGGATTCGAAGGCGAAGGGGAGCGTGCCGAGGTCTTGCGAGCCGAAGGCGGCGGACCAGCGGAAGGCGTGGCCTGTCCAGGCGCTGCCCCCGACGATGAACTGGCCGTCGCCGCTGATGCCAAAGGCAAAGCCCCAGGAGGGCGGCGTGGGCGGGCCGAGCAGGATGCCCTTGCGCGTGATCGACCATCGCGCGGGAAATAGGCCGCTGGCACCAGCGATGACCCGGCCGTTGTGGCTGACGGCCTGAGCGGAGACGCCGAAGGAACCGGGCATCGAACCTGGCACTTCAGGAATCTCACACATGCCGGCGGAGGGGGTCCACAGGAACGCGCGGCTGCCGTTGGAATCGAAGGCGACGCCCACGATGACGTTGCCGCTGGCGTTGGCGGCATGGGCGGAGGTCGAGGTTGCGCCGGGGAGCGAGCCAATGGGCTCCGTGCCGGTGGTGTCGGTCCAGCGAAAGGCGGCGGGCGTGGGGCCGAGGAGCGTTCCGACCACGACGAGGCCGTCGGCGCTGATGCCCTCGGCGCGGGAGCCGTCGATGCCGCCCAGACCCTGGAAGGTGGCTCCGGGCTGCGCGAGCGCGACGCCCGCGGGGCCGAGGATTGCGATGAGTAACGGGGATCGTGGAGACATGGGTCTTTGGTTGGGCGCGTTGATGGGGAGCGAGTTCCCTCGCCAGCGAGATCAATCGGCGGTTTTCGCCCGAGCGCTCCGCGAATAGCCACGAGCGGACGTGAACGCATCACGGCATGAACGATTACTCACGAGCGACCGTCGAACGGTGACGTGTGCTCATCGCGCCGAGGTTCTGCGATTCTCGTCCCGCGGCGTTCTACCCTTGTGTGTGAGCCGGCTTCCTGCATCCAAGCGACGCGAGCAGTTGCTCGACTGTGCGGCGGACCTCTTCGCCAAGAACGGGTACGCGCGGGCCACGACGGCGCACCTCGCGCGGGCCGCGGGCGTCACCGAGCCGATCATCTATCGCCACTTCGATTCGAAGCGAGACCTGTTTGTGGCCCTGATCGAGCGCACGGGCCGCGAGACGATCGAGCAATGGGAGCGGCACCTGGCGGACGCGATCGACCCGGCGGAACGGCTGCGTCGGCTCGTGGGCGATAATCCGATGGTCTCCGAGCGCGGGAGGCGGGCCTATCGCGTGATCCTACAGGCCATCAGCGAGGTCGATGATCCCGTGATCCACGACGCGCTAAGGAACCACCTCAAGAGCCTGCACGCCTTCCTGGCCGAGGAACTCGAGGCGGCCCAGAAGGACCACAAGGTCACGCAGCGTTTCAGCGCCGACATCATGGCCTGGCTACTCATCCACCTCGGGCTCGGCTACGGCGTGCTCGAAGCCATGGCGATCCCCGGGCAGGGAACCGACCGCGAGGGCGCACACGTCCGCGACATCATCGCGCGGCTGCTCGTCGGACGTGAGAAAGCGGACGCCGGGGCGTGATCCCGAGGCGCAAGAGCGCCTTCATCCACACGCGTGCGATTATGCACGCCGCCGACGCAGCGAGGCGATGAAGCCGCCCGCGGCCAGCACGAGGGCGCTCGCGGGGGCGGGGGCTACCTGGACCGTGCCGGTGTTGAATCCGCCGTCGACTTGCTTGCCAATGAAAAGGGGATTTCCGGAAGGGTCTCGGGCATATTCAACAAAGAGCGCCACATACCCCTCTTGGAAGTCGGAGACATAGCCGAAGGATATAGGCTGGTAACTCGCCGGTGTCCATGTCATGGAGCGGATACCCAGGATCGGGTTTGCCGGGTTTGGAACGCTCCCCAATGGTGGAAGTGCTTGACCGACGGCGACTGTCATATCTCCCTGAGGACCCATGATGGAAGATCCACCGGCCTCCCACCCCGGCAAAGACTGCGTGGGCGTCCAGACGCCGGGCTGCGGGGAAGAGAGAATCAAGTCCACCACACCATTGAAGAACCCTGCGATAATTCCGGTACCAGGTCCCGGCGGCGGAGTGTATGTGGTCGTCGAGCCCACCCCGGGCGAGAAACTGATATTGAGGTTAAAGCGAGCGGACTCCCCCGGCTCGATGATGTTGTTTGGATTCGAGACTGGCTGTTGATTGGCCGTGCCGATCTCGATCATGGACCACCAGAGGTCCACCGTCTCGAGTTGTGCGGCACAAGGAAGCGAGATTGCCCCAGACACGGCGCTAATCCATAGGTATAAGTTCTTCATGGTTGCTTTCTCCTTTCCGTCATGTTCAATCCCCGCAAGTCGGATAGATGCTGTGTGCGGCGAAGGCTGCATAAATGATGTCATCGTCCTCGGCGTGAGGGTTTGCCTCAAGGACTTCGACAAGCGTCGCGCACGACGCCGGACTGCAGCTTGACGTAGATGTTCCAACGGTGAGCAGGCACCAAGCGACATGCACGGTGCGGGCGCGGGCGAGGCCGGTCGTCGATCCATGCTCCGCCCGCAGGCCGTCGAGGATTCTCAGCCAGATGCCCGAGAGCAACTGACCCGCATTGTGGTTGCCGCCGCCACTGAGGCCGTCGCACCGGCAAATCTCTGGGGAAGACGAGTTGATGGGCCACTGGCAGTTGATCCCGGAGCCGGTCGGATCATCGCGAAGATTGTCATTGTTCTCGTTATACATCCGGCCCTGCTCGCGCCTGTCGTTGACCATGATCGCATAGGTGTCCGCGAAGCCTTCTCCAAACGAGCCGGATGCGCTGATCCCCAGGGCCCAGTCGATAAAGTGGCCGAACTCATGGGCGATGATGCCGCTGTAGGCCATGTTGCGGCAAGCGATACCCGCACCGCCGAACTGGCCAGCCCGACCAAAGAAAAATGTGTATGACCCGTCTTCAAAGCAGGTTGACAAAACTGTTGCACGGCATGCCTGTGTAAATGCAGGAAAGTTCACGACCATTCGCAGCTTTGTGTCCAATGCTGGAATCTCGTAAATGATGCGGTTGAAAAAATAATATTTCGAGCGATAGCCATGCACGAAGGCGTTGACCTCAGCGGCGTGATACTCGACCTCGGACGCAGGAGGAGGTGACGACAACGGCAACTCCAAGGCCACGTTCGTCGCCGGATTCGTGGCGATCGCGCTGTCGCTCAGGGCTGAAGGATTGGTTGGATCACAAGTGTCGTCGCCAGGGCTGGCGGACTTGGCATCGACAACGAAGATATTCAAGCCGGAGGCCGAAATCAGGTGGCCGAACGTTGCGTCGAGGCTCACCGACTGACCCGAACCAGAGAGTGGAAGAGTGTACGTTCCGTCCTCGGCCGTGTAGACGACGTACGGGCTCAAGCCGGTCGTGGTCGCGGTGATGCGCATCTCCGGCAGCGGCATCGGCGTCGGGTCGTTCGTTCCCGGTATGTGCGGCAGGTGGCCGGAATATGGCGTGCCCATGCCCTGCGCGGTCCCCGACACGTCGCCGCAACTCATCACCTCGTCCTCAATCCGAACGAGTTGGCCGGTCATGGCATTCACATAGACCGAGCGCGGGTTGCCCAGCGGATGCGAAGGGGAGACAACCACCACTCGCCAGGCCCAGGCGTCCAACTCGGGCGTGCCGCCGATTGTCACGACCAGTTCTGGCTCGCCGCGGACGTTGAGCCCGCCTTGCCCGGCATGAATAATGGCAAGAACCGACGCGGCAGCGGGAGTGAGCGTCACGGCTTCCGGCGCGGTGCTGGGCCGAGACGCGAGACGGGCGCTCATGTAGACGACGCGCGGGGTCTCGCCATCGACCACCGCGAGGCGAGCAATGCCGCCCGCAACCCTGCGGCCCGCGATGGTCTGCGTGTAAGCAAAGACGGTTGTCGAAGAATCACGAGCGCCCGACCGCCACTGCCGTTCCAGCACCGGCTCGCCGACTCGGAAGGCATCAATGTGATCGCGGAGGAAAGCCAAGGCGGCACCGTCAACTGTGGTGCCCGCTGTCATCGGCACGCCGTAGATCATGTGGAGCCGCCCGCTTTCGTTCAGCGACTTGACCCCTGGATAGGCGGCACGCAACTCGCCGAGGGCATCTTCTTGTTGCGCCAAGGCGATCGTGGTGACGCAGCAAACACACGACAAGAACGCGGGCCAAAGCCGCGGTCTGCTCGCCTCACGCCTGTGCGGCTGTGCGGCTGTGCGGCTGTGCGGCTGTGTTCACGACGTGTACCCTCCTTCGGCCTACGCCATGCAAACCACCTTACCGGAATCTTCCTCGTTTGTCAACCCCCTGCCCCCCCTCGCCCCGCATGGCGCGCGCCGCCCCGGCATCTCCCACGGGCTAGCGCCGCAAAACGGAGGCGAATCGCCGCTAGAACACGAACTGCACCTGGAGTCGGACGATCCACTGCCCGTCGTCGCCGCTGGGCAAAACACCCGTGAGCGTGCTGGGCGCGACGATGGAGGAGGCCTGCTCGTCGAGGAAGTAACCCACCTCGCCGGTGAGTTTGAAGGCTTGGCTCTCGGGCGCGACATAGTGGTTGATGCCGAAGGTGAGCGTGGTAAAGGGGTCGTCGTTGACGCGGTCGCCGTCGGGGATGACGGAATCGACACGGCCGAAGATCTCGGTCTGATCGCTGACGAACGCACCGCCTTGCACGAGCAACCCGAAGTCGTCGATGTTGTCGCCCATCATCGGCTCGACGCAGCGCCACACGCCCGCGCCGAAGACGTTCCAACCCGAGCCCTTGAACTCGGCATCGATGGTGGAGAGGAAGGTGTTGGTGTCGGCGGTGTTGAAGGTGTCGCCGCCGCCCTGGTAGTGCGCCGCGACGCCGAGCCGACCGTAGGAGGGGGCACCTCGGAAAGAGGTGAACTGGTCGCCCGCCGCCCAGTCGTCGCCGCAGCAGCGCCAATCGAAACGACCCGTGAACGCGTAGTCCGCCTCAGCGGCGCTGTCGAAGTCGGTGTTGTTCGTCCGAAGGCCGTCGGTGAACGCGGCCGCGACGCGGATCGGCCCACGCGTATGCACCAGCATCACGCCCTGAGATCGGCCCTGGCCGAACTCGGCGTGCGTCACCGAGCGATTGATGGCCAGTTGCTTGTAGTCGCTCATGTTCTCCTCGCGGAGGATCGGCGTCTTGAACTGGCCCACGGTGATCTTGGTGTCATCGTCGGGGGAATAGGTTCCGAAGGCGTCGTCGAGCAGGAGTTCGCCGCCGTCGCGCGGGTACTGGGCCTGAATGCGATAGCCGAACTGGTCGGTGAAGACCTTGCCCGTGACCCAGATCTTGGTGAGCGCGTTCTGAAAGCCGATCGTGCTGCTGTCGGAAAGGTTGTTGTCGTTGCGGTTGTTCCAGTTGTATCGGAAGGCGGCAAAGCCTCCGACCGTGGGGACATAGGCTGCGGCGTCGATGGCGCTCGTTCGCGTGCTCGCGTCGGAGAGGAGTTCGGAGACGAGCGCACGGGACTCGTCCGGGGTCTGGCCGAGGGCCGCGGAGGCGATCGTCGCTGCCGTTGCCGATCCGATCAGTGAGAAACGATTTTTCATAACGTGGGCTCCTTGACGGCGGCGAGGAACACAACCGACCGCGTCACCTTACAGAGTTGCGGGGACGGGTGCAAGAGGGGGTTGGCGGGCAGACTTTCAGGACGACACTCGGGGTCTCCAGAGCGATGGGCGGGACAGGTGCGCATGAAAAAGGCCGGCCCCTTGAAGGACCGGCCTGCGTGAATGGAGTCGATCAGCGGTAGGGCTTAGAAGACGAGTTGCATCTGGACGCGGAAGTTCCACTCGCCGTCGTCCGTCGAGCCGAGGAGGCCGCCCGTCGTGCTCGTCGGCACGATCGAGTTGCTGGCCTGCTCGAGGAAGTACTGGAGGTCGGCCGACAACTTGGCCGCGTGGCTGTCCGGGGAGACGTAGTAGTTGACGCCGCCGGTGATGGTGGTGAAGTTGTCGTCGGCGGTGCGGTCGCTGTCAGGCAGCACGATGTCGATGCGGCCCACGACTTCAACCTGCGGAGCGACGAAAATACCGCCTTGGATCAGGAAGCCGAAGTCCGTGAAATCGGTGCCGCCAGACATGTCGATCGAGCGATAGACACCGGCTGCGTAAGCGTTCCAGCCGTTGCCCTCGATGCCGACATCGGCCGTGGCCAGAAGGACGTCGGTGTCGGAGGTGGCGAAGGTGTCGCCGCCGCCCTGGTAGTGCAGGGCACCGCCGGCCATGCCGGCGAAGTCCTGATTGCGGAAGGCGGTGAAGTCTTCGAAGTTCTCCCACGCGCCGGCGAACTTGTAGTCGAAGCGGCCGGTGAGGGCGTAGTCGGCCTCAGCAGCGCTGGTGAAGTCGGTGTTGGCGGTGTTGGCACCGTCAGAGAACGCGCCCTGGAACTGCATGTTCTCGGCGCGGTAGCCGAAGATCACGCCCTGGGAGCGGCCCTGGGTGAAGGTCCAGTTGAGGGCGGAGCGCTCGGCGAAGAGTTGAGTGGTGTCGCCGACGTTCTCCTCACGGAGGACGGGGAGTTTGGTCTGTCCCCAGGTGACCCACCAGCCGTTCTCCATCTTCCATGTACCGAAGGCGTCCTCGAGGAAGCCACCGGACTCATCGCTCCAGCCACCCTGCACGAAGTAGGAGAGGTTGTCCTGGAAGATGTTGCCGCTGACGTTGACGCGGGTGCGTGCGTTCTGGAAGCCGACGGCGCTGTCCTCGCCGACGGAGACATCGCGGTCATTCCAGTTGTAGCGGAACTGGATGTACCCACCGACGCGGGGGGTGTAGGCCGGCGCGGCCGCGAGGGCGCTCGTCCGGGTGCCAGCGTCGCTGAGCAACTCGGAGGTGAGGGCACGCGACTCGTCGATGGACGACTGCGCCATCGCCGCAGCGCTCATGCTCAGCGCTGCGCCAGCAAACAGGCAGACTCGCTTGGTCAGACTCATCTTTGACTCCTTGCATGAAACCCAACGCCGCCTCGCCCTCACGCGGAGCGATCACGGCGCTCTATCCGATGCCGACGCGGGCACTTCGGCCTCCGAGGCCGACACCCGTCCGACACCGCGCCCCGATTCTGCGCTCTTGCCAGCGCCCGACCCGAGACGTTCCTGTCGCCCGATTCGGTACCTGAAATGGCCCGTTCTCGGACGACCTCCCCCACGGGAGGGCCGGAGTATAGACCGCGTACTTAGCGGCTGCAAACTCCGGTGTCCACCATTTTCGGTGCTCAGCACGCTTCAACCACACTTTTTCTGACTTTCGGTCAGTTTGCGCTAATCTCGCGCTAGACCCGAACCGATAGTCGCTCCCTTTTTCATGCGGCCCCTGCTTGCAAACTACTATGAATGGGCTCGGCGATGCATGACATGGCGAACGCTACCCAAACACGATCCGATCAGTTGCCCGCAACGGGCACGGCCGTGCTCGTCATCGAGGATGATCGCGATCTGGCAGCCCTGCTGGTCTTCAACCTTCAACGGGCCGGGTATCAGGCGCTGGCGGTCCATGACGGTCGCACCGGCTTGGACCGGGCGCGACAGATCTCGCCCGATCTCATCCTCCTTGATGTGATGCTGCCCGAACTGAGCGGCACCGAGGTAGCGGGACGACTGCGATCGGACCCGGCGACCGCGGCAATCCCCATCATCATGCTGACCGCCAAGGGCGAAGAGGCTGACCAACTCTCGGGCCTGCGAGCCGGTGCCGACGACTACATCACCAAGCCCTTCTCGATGCGGGTGCTGCTGGCACGGTCGCAAGCCATCCTTCGTCGGATGCAGCCCGCCATGTCCGACGCCTCGATCCTCGAGATGGCGGGCGTGGCGCTGAATCTCAAGACGCACGAGGCGATGGTGGACGGCCGCGCGGCAAGCCTGACCCTCACCGAGTTCCGCATTCTCTCCGCGCTCCTCGGGGCGCGCGGCACGGTCCTCTCGCGTGCCCAACTCATGTCCAAAGCGATGGGTCCGGGCGTGCTGGTGACCGATCGAACGATCGACGTGCATGTGACCGCGATCCGCCGCAAACTCGGGCCTCACGCCTCGATCATCCGTACAGTTCGCGGCGTGGGCTATCGCGTAGCGCCCGATACAGAGCCGGCCGAGGCCTAGGTACGCTTCTCCACCGATGGAACCAATGGCTGATGGCCGCCACATCGTCGGGTGGGTTCGCGGGATTGGCGTGGCCGCGCTGATCGCGCTCGTGATCGTCGCGTTTGCACAGGCCTCGGCCTGGTTGCTCGCCGCGCTCGCTGCGGTGGCCGTGGTCGCCCTGCTGTGGCCCCGGCGGCTTGCAACCGAGGCGCTGAATGTTCCGCTGGCTCAGTTGGCACGTCTCGCCGAAGCGTCACCGACGCCGCCCAAATCGCTCGATGCGACAGGCGCGTGGCTGCGAGACCTCGCCCGTCGGCTCGAGGCGCGGCTGGCGGCCGATGAAGGCCGGGCCGCACAGGCCGTCGTGCGCACTGAGGGGGCGGCGGCGATCCTGGCGGGGATCGAGGAGCCGCTCGTGTCGATCGGTGCCGACGGGCGAATTGACTTCTGCAATCCCGCCGCGGCGGCGCTGTTCAAATCCCGCGCGGAGCGCCTCATGGGTCGCACGCCCGACGAGGCCTTTACGCACGCGGAACTGCATTCGGCGTGTGCCCGCGCCGCCGCCGGGGAGCGGGCACGCTGCCAGATTCGCATCGGGCTCGGCGATGCGGCCCGCGTGCTCGATGTCTCGGTGGGTCCGGCGTCGCCCGCGCCGCGCGTCGTGCTCGTCTTCCGCGACACCACCGAACTCTCGCAGGCGCTCCAGATGAAGACGGATTTCGTGGCCAACGCATCGCACGAACTGCGCACGCCATTGGCCGCGGCCCGGCTGGCGCTCGAAACCCTCGAATCGCTCGGCGACGAGCCTCACGAGATGCGCGGACGGATCCTCGCGACCATCACAGGCAACGTGGCACGCCTCGAGCAGATGATCCGCGACCTGCTCGATCTCTCACGACTCGAATCGCCCGAGGTCGAGGTGCGGATCGAAGCGCTGCCCGCCTCAGACCTGGCGGCCGAACTGGCGACGCTCTACGGCCCGGCCTGCGAGGGACGCCGGGTCGCGCTTCGCTTCGAGTTGGCCCCCGCGCTTGAGGGGATGCGCACGGATCGCTCCCTGCTGATGCTGATCCTCTCCAACCTGATCGACAACGCGATCAGTTTCGCCGGTGAGGGCACCGACGTGCGCGTGGTGGGACGGCCGTCGCCGACCGACGCCTCCGCCGCGGTTTTCGAGGTCATCGACAAGGGCCAGGGCATCCCCGTCCACCTTCAACAACGGATTTTCGAGCGGTACTACCAGGTCGATGCAGCGCGCGACGGCGGCATCCGCCGTGGCACCGGGCTCGGGCTGGCGATCGTCAAGCACGCCGTGCGCCGGCTCGGCGGAAGCGTCCGCGTCAACTCCATCTGGAAGCAGGGGACGACGATGATCGTCGAAGTGCCCGGCTGTCTCTCTGGCGCTACCGCGGCCAACCCGCGCTAGGCCACATGCGCCAGCACCTCGTCCCACGTCATCCCGCTTCCCGGCTGCCGCACCTGCACCCAGGTGGTCTTCATCTTGCCGTCGGCGCTCTTGCCGACGACCACCGTCGCGCGGTGCGTGGTGTTCATGTCAGCCCAAAAGAGCCCCAGTGATTGGCACACCTTGCGGTGCTGATCGGAGAGCATCGTGTGCTTGAAGCCCTCGGCATTGGCCCAGGCCTTGAGCACGAACATCGAGTCGCAACTCACCCCCACCACCGTCGCGCCTTTCTTCTGCCAGTTCGCCATCTCGCGGCTGATGCACTGCATCTCCGTCCCGCAGGTGCCCGTGAAGGCGAACGGAAAGAAGCAGAGCACGACGTCGCCCTTCCTGGCGGCATCGGAGAGCCGCCAGTCCTTGCGGTCCTGGTCGGGAAGGGAGAAATCGGGGACGGCATCGCCCTGGACGATGGGTGAGGTGCGGATGTTGGACATGGGGTGGTCTCCTAAGCAAATCCCGGCCCGGCTCGGAGCCGGATCGCGTATGCTATGGCCTTGGCAGGAGGCCGCATGAACGTCGAACCCCAAGCCGCGGCGGAGCCCGAGGCGCTCCTCCGAGCCCGCTACGAGGCAGTGCGGGAACGGATCGCGCAGGCCGCTCGCCGCGCGGGACGACAGCCCGATGACATCTGCCTCGTGGCCGTCACCAAGAACGCGGAGCCGGACCAGATTCGATCGCTGATCGCGATGGGCCAACGTGACTTCGGCGAGAACCATGTGCAGAGTTTCGTGCAGCGGGCCGCGATGACCGAGGAGTTGCTGGCAAGGCAGCGCGTGCTTGGCGGGGGTGGGAGCGCAGCAGGCGGAGCGAGCATGCGTCTCGGGCCGGGCCAGGTGCGCTGGCACCTCATCGGGCACCTGCAGCGCAACAAGGTCCGCAAGGCCGTCGAGTTCGCCAGGCTTATTCATTCCGTCGACTCGCTGCGGCTTGCCGAAGAGATCCAACTCTCGGCCCAGAAACGATCCGAACCCATCGAGGTGCTCGTGCAGGTCAACTGCTCGGGCGAGGCGAGCAAGTTCGGCTGCCCCGTCGCCGCCGCACGCCACCTCGTCGAGCAGATCGACACGATGGTGGGCGTTCGCGTGCGCGGGTTGATGACGATGGCGGCGGAATCGCCCGATCCGGCGGTGGCGCGGGCCGCCTTTTCGCAGTGCCGGGAGATCTTTGACGAGGTGAAGAAGGCGGGGGTGGGCGAGGGGCGCTTCAACATCCTGTCGATGGGCATGTCGAGCGACTTCGAGATCGCCATCGCGGAGGGGGCGAACATCGTTCGCGTCGGGAGCGCGATCTTCGGCGAGCGGCAGACGCCCGAGCCGACGATCGAAGACGAGCCGGAGTAGGGCTTCCCTATAGATCTTTCCACGTCGACGCTGAGCTGTCTTCAGCAAAGCGTCGGGTTGGGTAGCCATCGACCCGAGGATTCGTTCGCCAAGCCTCTCTCATCCTCG
Source organism: Phycisphaerales bacterium (assembly GCA_046155605.1). GTDB lineage: Bacteria > Planctomycetota > Phycisphaerae > Phycisphaerales > UBA1924 > JAEUIZ01. Next base: position 12,605 of record JBJXFQ010000001.1, on the reverse strand, counting down.
GCGTCAGTATGCGCGAGTACGCATCGCAATCGCCTACCGTGCCAACGTCTCGGGCGGCGTCACCGGCGAATAACTCATCCGAAACACTCCTCGCACCGGCGTCGTCCGTCGCCCCGGCACGACGCGCCGGCCCGCGAGCGACTCGCCGCACTTGCCCAGCACGAGCACCGCGTCATCACGATCGGGATAGTTCGGGTCATAGATGCGGATGACGGTGGCCCCCGATTGGCCGTCGCGCTCGCCGTGGCCGTACGCGAGCACCTGGTGGTTGTGCCACGGCTCGCGCGTGTCGTCCGCGCTCGTGAGCACCAGCCCCAGCACCTCCGGCTTGCCCTGCGCGAGGCGACGCTTGATCGCCGGCAGTTCGTCGAGCGTCCGCTGCCGCGCCTCGGCGTCGGAGAGCCGCATCTATTCCATGAACTTCGCCGCCATCACGCCCATCGTTCCCAGCGACACCACCTGCCGCCCATAGAGGAAGTTGTAGAGCGGGTCGCCCTGGGTTGGGGGCTGGCGTGCGTCGGGGCGCGGGCGGGCGGCGAGGAAGAAATCCGCCGCGGCAAACGACATCCCGCCACAGAGCCCGAAGCGATTCGGCACGTTGAGGCTCTTCTCCGCCTTGCCTAGCCCAAAGGGCAGCGGCGAGCCGGTGAAGGAGTTGACGAATCGGAACCCGTGGAGCGAAGGGCGGAATTCGGCGAGGGAGGGGGCGAGGCTCTCATGTGGAACCGACGTCGAAGATGCGAGAAGCGATCGGGGCTGCGTTGGCGGTGCCTGGTGGCAGCCGGCGAGGCAGAGCGGCACAATAACGCGCGACCAGCGTTGAATGGTCATTCTTTCACTTTAGGGCATCGGCCGGTATTGCGGGAATGCGTAGCCCAGGCTATACTGTTCGTGAACAGGCTGTGAAGAAGCTGACGGCGGTGGACGGTTCGTAGGGCGATCAGGTAATGTGCGGGGCAGGGTACCAGGACGGAACCAGAAAGGGCGTCCCGCATGAAGTTTCGAGATTGGCACCGAGAGCTTGATGGCCACGGTTGCCACATGCGTTCCTATGTGAAGACAAGCCGGACCAAGGTGTATTACTGGTACCTGGCTCCCAAGCAGAGTCCGGTGAAGTTGATCGGCTTTGAGGCCGAAAAGAAGGTGGTTCCCGATGCGCAAGTCCATCACATCCGCAAAGTCCTCGGCTGGTCGCCGCCCGCGTGAGTTGCGCCCCGGCGACCTGACTCCGCAGACGCTCGAACGAGCGGCACTCTGGGTCGACGGCTATCGCTTCGTCACCGAGCGCACCGACGATGGCACGTTCATGGCCCACTCCATCGAACTGCCCGCCGTGGTCGCCATGGGCGATTCCCCCGAGGCGGCGCTCCATGCCGCGATCGAGGCCCAGCGGCTCGCCGTCGCGCTCATGCTCCACGACCGCGTGCATCCACCGTTGCCCACTGGGAGCGGGAAGCGCGACCAGCAGGTGAACGTCCGCATGTCGGCTCAGGAGCGGTTGCTCATGGACGCCGCGGCGAAGGCGTCGGGCTTCAGCACCATCGCCGATTACCTGCGAACCGCCGCGATCGAGTTCGCCAAGAACGCGGCCAGCCCGACGCTCCTCCCGCGATAGATCAACTACGATCCTCCGTGTCCGCCGATCGCATGAAGCGACTCTCCGAGAAGGCCCGCGGCCTGCCGCGCGTCCCCGGTGTCTATCTCATGAAAGACGCTGACGACCGCGTGATCTATGTGGGGAAGGCGTCGCGGCTCCCGGATCGCGTCTCGTCCTATTTCGTCTCGTCTGCCGACCTCGGCGCTCGCAAAGCCCCGATGCTCGATCTCGTCGAGGACTTCGACATCGTGCCGTGCGAGGGCGAGTGGGAGGCGCTGCTGACCGAGAACCGGCTGATCAAGGACCTTAAGCCGCGGTTCAACACGCTGCTGCTCGACGACAAGTCGTTTCCATATCTCGTCGTCACGCAGCGCGAGGACTTCCCGCGCGTGCTCGTGACGCGGAATCTGGTCGGCGACGCTGCCGAGGGAGAGGCCGACGCCGAGATGCGCGGCGCGCGGGTGCTCGGGCCGTTCACCTCCCCGCGTGCGCTCCGGCACTCGGTGCATCTGCTTCAACGCGTTTTCAAGTTCCGCACCTGCTCGCTCGACATCGTCGATGGCGACGAGAAGAACCGCCACTTCCGCCCGTGCCTGCTCCACAGCATCGGCCGCTGCACCGCCCCGTGTGCCGCACGCATCACCCGCGACGCCTACCGCGCCGACGTCGACCGCTTCACGCGATTCCTCGGCACCAAGCGCGACGCGATGCTCCGCGAGATGCGCGAGGAGATGGCCAAGGCATCCGCCGAGCAGCGCTACGAACAGGCCGCGACGATCCGCGACCAGGTCCGCGCGATCGAGAAACTCGATGACCGCGCCCGCCGGAGCGATCGCTGGCAGCCCGAGGCCGAGGCCGCGCTCCTGAACCCGCGCAAGGGGCTCGAGAGCCTGCGCAAGACGCTCGGCATCGATCGCGCCATCCGCTGCGTCGAGGCCATCGACATCGCCCACTTGCAGGGCGGCGAGACCGTCGGCAGCAAGGTCTGCTTCGTCGATGGTCGCCCGCTCCGCAACGAGTATCGCCGCTTCCGAATCCGCGGCGGCGCGGCGAGCGCGCCCGACGCCGGTGGGCCGGGCATCAACGACGACTATTCGAGCATCCGCGAGGTGGTCTCGCGCCGCTATCGCGAGGCCGGCGAGGGTCACGAACTCTACCCCGATGTCATTCTGATCGACGGCGGGCTGGGCCAGTTGCACGCCGCCCTCGAAGCGTTCCACTCGCTCTCGGTGCGGCCGCCGATGGTCATCGCGCTGGCGAAAAAGGAAGAGTTGATCTATGTGCAGGATCGCGCGGAGCCGATCCGCCTCGCGCGCGAGAATCCCGGCCTGCGGCTGTGCCAGGCCATCCGCGACGAGGCCCACCGCTTCGCCCAGCATTACCACCACGTCCTCCGTCGCAAGAAAACACTGGAGGAAGATTGAGCGCGAGCGGCCCGCGTGGCATCTGTATACTAATGCGTCCGTCCCGATATGCCTGAACCACCCGCATTTCTCGCCTGTTTCGGAGCACACCCATGAAGCGTTTCGTCGGCCTCGCCTCGCTCGCGTTCGTCTGCCCGCTCCTCGCGCAGGCTCCAAGTGTGCCGGCAACCGTCATTCAGCCCGCGGGCCAGCCGGTTAGCCAGCCTGCCGCGCAGCCGAGCAAGCCCGCCAAGCCCGCGACGTATGACGAGAAGGCCGACGCCAAGGCCCAGATTGCGGCCGCCGTCGCGCGGGCGAGCAAGGAGAACCGCCGCGTGCTGATCCAATGGGGCGCGAACTGGTGCGGCTGGTGCCACAAACTTCACGACACCCTCAAGACCGACGCCAAAGCCAAGCGCGTGATGATGTACGAGTTCGACCTCGTGCTCGTCGATATCGGCCGCTTCGACAAGAACATGGACATCGCCGCGGGCTACGGGGCGGACCTGAAGAAGGCCGGCGTGCCGTTCCTCACGGTTCTCGATGGCTCGGGCAAGGCGATCGCGAATCAGGAGACCGGCGGGCTCGAACTGCCGTCGAGCAAAGAGACGCCGTATCCGGGCCACGACCCGGCCAAGGTCATCGCGTTCCTCGACTCGCATAAGGCGGCGTATCTGGAAGCATCGGCAGTGCTGGCCGCGGGCATCGAGCGGGCCAAGAACGAGAACAAGATCGTCTTCCTCCACTTCGGTGCGCCCTGGTGCGTCTGGTGTCACCGCCTCGAAGATTGGATGGCCAAGCCCGAGGTCGTGGCGATCCTCGGCAAGCAGTTTGTTGACGTCAAAATCGACACCGATCGCATGATCGGCGGCAAGGATGTCGAGGCCGTACACCGCGACAACGCCAAGGGCGGCATCCCGGGGTTCGCGTTTATCAACCCCGCCGACGGCAAGAAGATCGCCACCAGCGACGGCCCCAAGGGCAACGTCGGCTTCCCCGCCCAGCCCGAAGAGATCGAGCACTTCATCGCGATGCTCAAGACGTGCAAGAACATCACCGCCGATGACGCGGCGACGCTGAAGAAGAGCCTGGAAGCGAAGCCGCAGGGACACTAGTTGGTGGCCGCAATGAGCGGACGAGCAACACGATGCTGGCGATTCAGACGGATCATCGTGAATCCGCTGGCGACGGTGTTGTTGGGCACGGCGCTCGTGGTTGACGCCTTTCGCCTCCCACGCGGCGGGCCATTTGAATGGGGAACCTCGACGGTCGGGACCGCGCTTCGAGGCCATTACTATGGGGCCGGCTCGCTGCGGCGTGCCTTTGACGCGGTCGCGACTTTCTCCGACGACAATCAGATGCGCCTCCTATGGCCAAATATCGAAAGCTGGGATGAGGCAACTCGCGCCCTGCAAGAAAACCCCACTCGCACGCTGACGATAACGGTCAACGTGCAGGAACTCGAAAGCGGTTTCTGGGCTCCCACCCTTGAATCGCACGACGCTTCGGTTCGATTCGTCGGCGGCAGCGCACTGACGCCAGAGCAGATCGCGGAGGCACGCTCTCGATTTACGCACGCAATCGGTCGCACATACCTCATCCTGCGTTATGCGTGGATCGACCTTCTCGCAACTCGTGATATTCGCTATCGCCGCATCATCTGGCCCGGCGTCGCGCATTCCACGGCGGCTGCCCTCGCCGCCATCGCCTTCCTCTGGTCGCTCGCGTGGATTCCGGCGACGCCCGCGTGGGTCCGCGGCATCATCGCCGCGCGACGCACCCGTGCCGGGCTCTGCGCGTCGTGCGGCTACGACCTCGTTGGCGCCAGTTCGACAACCTGTCCGGAGTGTGGACGACGCCGAGTCTGAGCGAGACTTCGAGCGAAGGCTCGGGTGCGCCAACCCGAGGATTCGTTCGCAAGGCCTCACTCATCCTCGGCGTCATGGGCGCGAGGCGTCAACAACGCGAAATCAGCCTAAATCTGCGTCACTCCCACTTCAGCAGGTGCCACGCCTTCTTCCCGCGACGCACCGCGAGGATCGACCCGTGCAACAGGTCGCGCGGCGTGAAGCGATCCTGCGGCCCGATCTTGCGCCCGTTGACCGAGATCGACCCCTCCTTCACCAGTTGCCGCGCTTCCGACTTGCTGTGCTCCTTCACCAGCGACGACAGCGCGACCAGGTCTGCCGCGCTGAGGCCTTCGAGCGCCGCGCCGCCGTCGGCACTCGTGCCGCCCGCGCTCGTGCCCCCAGCGAGCAGCGCCTTGTCGTGAGTGCTCGAAGGTGCCTCGGCCAGCGCCTCGCGCAGCGTCGCCTCGGGCAAACTCACGATGTCGCCCGAAAACAGCGCCTTCGCCGCGCTCTCCGCGTGCTCAACCGCCTGCGTCCCGTGCAGCAGCGCCGTCGCCGCCCGCGCCAGTTCCCGCTGCGCCAGCCGCTGCGACGGGTCCTTCGCGTGCTCCGCCTCGATCGCCTCGATCCGCTCTTTCGGCAGCAGCGTAAAAATGCGGAGGTATCGCCCCGCGTCCGCGTCCGACGCGTTGAGCCAGAACTGGTAGTACGCGTACGCCGACGTGCGCGCCTTGCTCGTATCGCTTGGCCCGGCGGGCGCGGTCAGCCAGATCGCGCCGGATTCTGTCTTGCCGAACTTCCCGCCGTCGGCCTTGGTGACGAGCGGCGCGGTGAGGCCGAAGGTATCGGGGCGCTCAATCTCTGAGCGGCCGGGCTGATACATCCTGCCCCCTGGCAGCTCCTTCTCCACACCGCGCGCACGCACCGAATCTGCCACCCGCAGCCAATATTCGCCATGAATGAGGTCGCCGCCCGAGACAATATTCCCCCACTGGTCACTCCCGCCCATCTGCAGCGTCACAGGTCGCGGCAGGCCGTGCTTCGCGAAGTCGCGGAAGAGCACAAGATAGTCGTAACTCTGGAGGATCATGTACGAGAACTCGGTGTACGAGATGCCCTGGTCGCGCTCGTGGAGCCGTGCCCGCACCGAGTCTTTCTGGATCATCATGTTGACGGAGAAGTGCTTGCCGATGTCGCGGAGGGCTTCGAGATAGCCGAGTTTGCCGAGCCAGTCGAGGTTGTTGAGGATCGGCGGCGTGCGTGCCGCGCCTCCGTGTGTCGCACCGTTCCGCCCCTCGGCCGCCGCGGCATTGGCAAAGACCCGCTCAAAGATCGGCCGGATCGCCTCGACGTTCCTCCGCACCGTCTCCTCGGTCATCAGTTGCCGCTCGGCGGACTTGCCCGACGGATCGCCGATGAGGCCCGTGCCCCCGCCCATGACGACCACCGGCTCGTGCCCGGCCCGCTGCACATGCACGAGCATCATGATCGGGACGAGGTTCCCGATCGTCACGGAATCGGCCGTCGGATCGAAGCCCGCGTAGATCGAGCGCGTGCCTGATGCCAGGTGCGCGCGCAGCCCAGCCTCATCCGTGCATTGGTGGATCAGCCCCCGCCAGCGGAGTTCGTCGATCAGGTCAATCGGCATGGGGGCAAGAGTACGCAGAGTTCGCCGAGTTCACGCGGAGGACGCGGTGAAGAGGTGAAGAGGTGAAGGATCGGAATTCGAGGCGGCACGATCGGCCCACGCCGCGCCCTTCCCCCACTTCTCTGCGTGACCTCCGTGACCGCTGCGTACTCAGCCTCACGGCCCTGGCGTGAAGTTCCAGTCCGCCGCGGGCGTCGTACCCACCTTGCGGGCATAGTTCGACCACCGCGTCATGTCGCGCATCGCCTTGATGTCCTTCATCTCGACGTGTCCGTCGGGCATTCCGACCACGGCCTTGCCCTTGTGACGGAAGTAGACGTTGCCCCAGGAGATGCTCGGCTCCGTGGCGTCAAACTTGTCGGAGGCGCTCCACGCCGTCGGTGCCGCGCCCCCGATGCCGCGGAGAGGGAACCCGACCTTGGGCGGGGAGATATGGGCCGCGCCCGGCACGAAGAGATCTCCCTTGGCCATCGGGACCACATTCCCCGTGTACCCGCACGTCGAGCGGCCCGTCGTCATCACGTCCTTCTCGCGTCCTCCGGCATAGATCGTGAGTCGATCGACAAACTGGATCTGCGACAGTTTCTGGACATAGAACCGCCCGCCCTGCGAGAGCGTGGGCGGCGGATCGCCGTTGCCGTTGCCGTTCGGGAACGCGCCCCAGCCGTAGTGCCCGCCGACGTACGCGCTGTTGTAGCCGAAGGTCGGATGCTTGGTGATGGCGTATTGGAAGCGGTCGGTGCTGTCATAGATATTGGTGTTGGTGCCGCCGGTGGGTGCCTTGGACCTGTCGCGGAAGATGCTGGCCGTCGCGCGATCGCCCTGGATCGCCTCGACCGGGAAGTCGGTGAGTGAGATGAGCCGCCAGGGCCACGACTTGATGACGTCGCCCTCCATCAGTCTCGAGCCGTCGGCAGGATCAACAGGCATCATGTTGACGCGACCCGTGTGCGGATGCGCCCATGACCAGTTGATATAGCCGGGGATGATCGTTTCCTTATAGATGCTGCTGTACGACGTCCAGCCCAGCAGCATCTGCCTGCACCCCGCCGCTTCTTTGGTCGCCCGCGCGCTGTTCCGCGCGTCCGACAGCGCAGGGAGCAGAATGCCCAGCAGCAACGCGATGATCGCGATCACCACCAACAACTCGATCAGTGTGAACGCGCGATAGCACCGGCGAGCGCTCGGCATAGCCAGACCTCCGTATCGAGCATCGATCCAGACCGACGCCTACAAACCCCACGACCGTTCCAAATTACCAAATCTTCACAGTTTCGCAAGTGGCAATATCGATATTTTTCGTCAGATTAGTACGCTCGCCGTTAGGTTCCCCGGCGCGCCAACTCCTCTGCGATCTTGACCGCTGTCAACGCCGCGCCGAGCCGTAACTGATCGCCCGAGATGAAGAGATTCCATCCGCGGCACGATCCGTCACGCTCCACCCCCTGCGACACGTCGGGACGAATCCGCCCGACGAGAACCTCGTCCCCACCGCTGGCGTTCAGGGGCGTCGGGAATCGGTTGGCCGCTCGATCGTCGACAACGCGGATCGATTCGCCACCCGCGAACGCTTCGCGGAGCACGCCCTCGCTGATGGGCTTGCGCAGCGTCAGGCACACCGACTCGCTGTGACCGCGCATCACCGGAACCCGCACGCACGTCGCGTTGATCCAGACCGCTTCGCCCTCGTTCCCCGTCCCGCCGCCCCGCGACCGGCTCCACAGTCGGCGTGTTTCGCTCGTGAACTTCGCCTCCTCCGCGTTCAGCCCGCTCGCCGAATCCATCGTCGAATCGTGCGAGAAGACGTTGAACGCGCAGGGCTCGGCGAAGACGCGTGGCACGGCCGGCTTGCCCGCCAGCACATCCCGCGTCTGATCCTCCAACTCCTGCATCGCTGCCGCGCCCGCGCCCGACGCCGCCTGATACGTCGAGACCACTATCCGCTCGATCCCGAAGCGTCGCAGCGGCTCGACCGCGATGAGGAGGATGATCGTCGAGCAGTTGGGCACCGCGATGATCGCGCCGCGCTTCAGCCCTGCGAGCGCCGCGCGATTCACCTCGGGAATCGCCAAGGTCGCCGCCGGATCCGAGCGGTGCGCCGACGATTTGTCGATCGCCGTGCATCCCGCGGCAACGGCGCGCGGCACGAACTCCCGCGACGTGCCCGATCCCGCCGCGAAAAACGCGAGGTCAACACCCTCGAACGATTGTGGGCCGAGTTCGGTGATCTCGTGCTCCGTGCCGCGATAGCGCAGCCTCGTTCCCGCCGACCGTGCCGACGCGAGCAGCCTGATCGACCCGTGCGCAAACCCGCGTTGCTCCAGGATCGATAGGCACTCGCGCCCCACCGCCCCGGTTGCCCCCACCACCGCGATGTTCGGCGCTCGATCCATGGTCTCGGTGCTTGTTCCTGGGTACCCCGCCCCTCCGAGGCATCATTCTTGAGCCGATCGTGCAAGCAATCGGACACTTCGTCCCCTCGTCCCTCCGTCCCCTCGTCCCTTCTTCGTTCACATCGTCCGATCCACCACCGCGTCCGCCATCAGCATCAGCAGCGACTTGGCCGCCGATTCCGGGACCGCCTCGATCGCCCGTTTCCCGCGTTCGACTCGCTCCAGCGCCACGCGGCGGGCGTGCTCGACCGACCCCGACCGCTCGAGTGCCGCCGCCAGTTGCTCGCGCTCGCGCACCGGGCTTTCGAGCAACCGCAGCGTCCGCCCCCGCTCCAGCGGCACCGCCGTCGCCAGGTGATGGATGATCGGCAGCGTCAACTTCCCCTTCTCGAGGTCCTTCCCCGTCGGCTTGCCCAACTCGCTCGATCGGCCCGTCAGGTCCAAGAGGTCGTCCTGAATCTGGAACGCCACGCCCAGTTCGCGCCCGAACTGCTCGAACCGCGCCACCACGCCCGCACCGGCACCCGAGCACCGCGCCCCAAGACCGCACGACAGCGCGATCAGCGCCGCCGTCTTCCGATCCACGATCTCAAAGTACGTCGGCTCATCCAGCGAGAGGTCGCCCCGACGGCTCAGTTGCAGCAACTCCCCGGCGCACAGCGTCATGCTCACCCGGCCCACCTCCAACGCCACCGCCTGGGTGTCAAGTTGCGAGCACAAGTGGTACGCCCCGGCGATGAGATAGTCCCCCAGGATCACCGCCGTCTCGTTCCCGTTCATCCCGTTGATCGTCGGTGCCCGTCGCCGCGTGTCCGATTCGTCCAGCACGTCGTCGTGGACAAGCGTGGCCATGTGGATCATCTCGCACACCGCCCCGCAGACGATGTGCTCGTGACCGATCGCACCCCGCCTCCCTTCGCCGCCCTTCGCTTCCGCCGCCGGCTCCCCCGCCTCCCCCGCCGCCGCCATGCCGCATGCCAGCACCAGCGTCGGCCTGAGCATCTTCCCTCGATACCGCTCGACATGCCCGCACAATCGCGACACCGGCGGCAAGTCCGACGCCAGTTGCTCGTCAAAGACCCGCTGCACCCGCGCCAACGCCCCGGCGATCTCGGCCTGGAGCCCCCTCAAACTCGTCGGCATTCGTAGAAGTGATGACATCAGGGCAAGCGTAGTCCCCGTTCCCCGCCTCCTACCGCTCCGCCACGAGGTATGCCACTACGCACGGGTCCGCCTCCGCGGCCTCCGTCAGCGTGAAGATGCCGTTGCCCCCGCCCTTGTTGTCGTCCCCCTCCCAATAGACCGACGATCGCTTGAATCCCGCCTCCGCCAGCACCTCGCGGATCTCCGGCAGATTCCATAGCCGCCATGTGTAGGTGAACGCCCGCCGCAGCCGCCACTTCCCGGGCACGCTGAAACTGATGTGGCAGACCATCCGGTGCGTGATCGGGTCGAAACTCGCCTGCTCCCACCAATAGATGAACCCGCGACCGTTCTTCCCGCCGCCCTGGATCGGACGCTTCTCTTTCTGCGGCCTCATGCTCTCCCACCCGCCGAAGAAGTCCAGAAAGAACACCCCGTCCCGCGCCAGGCTCCGCCGCACCGACGCGAAATACTCGCGCAGCGTCTCCCGCTGCTCGAAGACCCAGTAACTGAAGTTCATCGCGAGGATCGCGTCCATCGCGCCCGCGCCTGGCCCCGGTTCGAGCACGTTGCGGCAATGCAGCGTCACCCCCGCCGCCTGCGCCGGCTTCAGCCGTCCCACGTTATGCCGCAGGCCCCAATCCAGCGTCGCGCGATCGAGGTCAAGCCCGACCGCCGTTCGCCCCGCCCCGCGCCGCGCCCATTCACAACTCGTCGCCGCGGTCCCGCAGAAGTCCTCGCGCAGCCGCTTGGCCTGCCGCCCGCGCAGCGCGCGAAAGGTCTCATCGACAAAGTCGATCTCCGCCTCAACGCATTGCACGGCGCGCTGATAGAGAACGTGCCGATCCGGCGGAGCCTGTCGCTTCGTCGTGGGCTGTTTCGACATGGGCTGTTTGGGCGTGGGCCTCTTGGGCATGGGCCGCCAGTGTACGGCACGACCTCGCCCGCATCCCGAACCCTCGCCGACCGGCTGTCGTAGGCCTCCGGGATCGCCGATATTCGGACGGGCGTAAACTCCGCCCCCACATCCGCACTTTCCCAAGAGAGCACCCGCATGCGCCTCACCATGGTCGGTACCGGTTACGTCGGCCTCGTCACCGGCGTCTGCTTCGCCAACACCGGCAACCACGTCGTCTGCCTCGACGTCGATGGCCCCAAAATCGATAAACTCAACAACGGCGTCTGCCCCATCTACGAGCCGGGCCTCACCGAGATGATGGCCCACAACGTCGCCGCCAAACGCCTCACCTTCACCACCGACAAGGCCAAGGCCTACCGCGACGCCGACATGATCTTCATCTGCGTCGGCACGCCCTCCGATGAGCGCGGGCACACGGACCTCAAATACATCAACTCCGCCTCGGACGACATCGCCGACGTCCTCAAGAGCCTCGGGCCCAAGCAGTCGCCCAAAGTCATCGTCATGAAATCAACGGTGCCCGTCGGCACCACCCTCGCCGTCCGCGACCGCATCCGCGCCCGCGCCGGTGCCGACATCCCCTTCAAGGTCGCCGACAACCCCGAGTTCCTCAAGGAGGGGGCCGCCATCGACGACTTCATGAAGCCCGATCGCGTGGTCGTGGGCGTCGACGACGACGCCACCGGTGCCGCCTTCAAGGACCTCTACGACCCCTTCGTCCGTAACGGCCACCCCATCTTCCTCATGGACGTCGTCTCCGCTGAGATGGTCAAGTACGCCTCCAACAACTTCCTCGCCACCAAGATCTCCTTCATCAACGAGATGGCCAACCTCTGCGAGGCCTATGGCGCCGACATCGGACGCGTCCGCGAAGGCATGTGCTCCGACAAACGCATCGGCAACGCCTTCCTCTACCCCGGCCTCGGCTACGGCGGCTCCTGCTTCCCCAAGGACACCCTCGCTTGCATCATGATGGGCGAGACCCGCGGCGTGCCGGTGCCGGTCTCCAAGGCCGTCCACGAGGCCAACCAGCGCCAACGCGACCGCTTCTTCAATAAGTTCCAGGAGCACTTCAAGAACGCCGGCGGGCTCTCGGGCAAGACCCTCGCCTTCTGGGGCATCGCCTTCAAGCCCAAGACCGACGACATCCGCGAGGCCCCGGCGCTCACGCTCATCCGCAAGGCGCTGGGCTATGGCGCGATCATCCGCGCCTTCGATCCCGTGGCCAACGAGAACGCACGCCGCGAACTCGGCGCGGGGCCGGTGATCCTTGATGACATGTACGAGGCCGCCAAGGGCGCCGACGCGCTCGTCGTCTGCACCGATTGGGACGAGTTCAAGAGCCCAGACTTCGCGCGGCTCGCTCAGATCATGCGCGGCAAAGTCGTCTTTGACGGCCGCAACCTCTATCGCCGCACCCAACTCGCCGAACGCGGGTTCTGGTACTACTCCGTGGGCCGCGCCATCGCCAAGCCGGCGTAACCACCATCTATTCGCGGCGCAATCCCTCTCGCGCCCGAATCCGTGCCCCTCCATCAACAAAGCGGGCGCGCCCCGCTTGGAGCGCGCCCACGAGTTCGAGACTGCAATCGGGTTCGCCTTACGGAGCCGAGCAGCCGGCCGCGTAGGCGTTGGTGAAGCAGATAAAGTCG
>JBJXFQ010000138.1:0-27615 GCA_046155605.1 Phycisphaerales bacterium | reverse complement strand
TCTCCGCCATCCTCCACTTCGCCGCCCTCGCCTACGTCGGCGAATCCGTCGAACGCCCGCTCGATTACTACCGCGCCAATACCGCCGCCGCCATCGGCCTCCTCGAAGCCTGCAACGTCGCCGGCGTCGACCGCCTCGTCTTCAGCTCCACCTGCGCCACCTATGGCGAGCCGGCGACCGTCCCCATCCCCGAAACCTGCCCGCAATCGCCCATCAGCCCTTACGGCCGCAGCAAGCTCATGGTCGAGCACATGCTCGCCGACTTCGCCGAGTCCCGCGCCCGCGCTGGCCGCCCCTTCGCCTATGCCGCGCTCCGCTATTTCAACGTCGCCGGGTGCGACCGTTCCGGCATCGTCGGCGAGGCCCACGATCCTGAGACCCACCTCATCCCCATCGTCCTTCAGGCCGCGCTCGGGCTGCGCGACCGCGTCAACATCTTCGGCACCGACTACCCAACCCCCGACGGCACGTGCATCCGCGACTACATCCACGTCGAGGACCTCATCGACGCCCACGTCCGCACCCTCGACTCCCTCAAGCCCGGCGACCGCCGCGCCTACAACCTCGGCATCGGGCGCGGACATTCCGTCCGCGAGATCATCGCCGCCGCTGAGCGCGTCACGGGCCGCAAAATCCCGATTGTCGAAGGCCCCCGCCGCCCGGGAGACCCGCCGCAACTCTTCGCCGACCCCGCCCGCATCCGCCGAGAACTCGGTTGGTCCGCTTCCATCACCAACCTCGACGACACCATCGCCAGCGCCTGGAACTGGATGCGCTCGCATCCGAAGGGATACACATGACCATCTCCGCGCACGTCGGACGTTGTTTCAAGAGGTGGCACAGGCGTCCCGCCTGTGCGCTCGCTCCCCGTGCCACCGACCGTGGCCCCGCACGGTCGGTGCTCTTGGGTACATCGACGGTCCCCGTCAATTCTTCTCCGGGTGCCATCAGTCAACCGCTCCGGTTGACTGATGCTCTTGCTGCCTTTCGCGTGCCACCGACTTCGCTTCGAAGTCGGTGCTCTGGTGCCACCGACCTCGCATCGAGGTCGGTGCGATCGCGCCAACTACCTTCGAAATTCCGGCCTCTCGCCTTCGCCCTTTCCCTCCTCCTCACTCTGTTCCCCGCCCTCGCGCGCCCCGACGGCATCCTCCCAGCCAAGCCCGTCGCCCCCTCGGCCTGGCCCGCACGCTGGGCCGCCGACGAACGCGGCTCCCTCGGCTCCATCCGCACCCTCTCCATCGACGGCCACTTCCTCCAGATGGTCAACCTCCCCTGGCAGATCGGCGATGGCCCCAACGAAACCGCGGACGCCGTCGCACTCCTCCCCGCCAATCACCAAGGCCCCATGCCCGCTTTCGCCTTCGAGCGCCCCGGCTCCATCATCTTCGTCCCCCAACCCCTCGAGCCCAAGCAGAAGCCCGATGGCGCTTCGCTCCACTTCCTCTTTATCTCCGCTCGCCCTCCTGCCGCCGCGCCCGCCCGCCCCAGCATCGAACGGACCTGGTTCGCCTTCTATGAGCCCAAAGGCGAACCCAAGGGCCTCCTCCTCTTCATCCCAGGCGTCTTCGGCGAGCCCGTCGCCCTCTCCACTCGCATCATCAAGCAACTCCAATCCCGCGGCTACGGCGTCGTCCGGATGCTCGCCCACTCCTCCCGCTTCACCGAGCGAACCCTCTTCGAGATCGACAAGACCAACCCAAGCACTGCCATCGCCGCCATCGCCGACGAACTCGGCCAGCGGACCGCCGAGTGCGCCTACGCCGCCCAGGCCGCCATGGCCCACGTCGGTTCCCTCCGCCCCGACCTTGCCAAACTCCCGCGCTTCGCCGTCGGCACCAGCGGCGGTGCCATGGTCATGCCCACCGTCATCGCCCGCGAGCCCGACAAGTACAAGGCCGCCGTCCTCATCGCCGGCGGGGCCGACTTCTTCACCACCACCGACCTCTCCAACTACAAATCCATGATCCGCGCCGTTGATTATCGCTGGTCCCCCTCTCCGCCCACCGACGACGAACGCCGCGCCATCGCCGAGCAATACCTCGCCCGCGCGCCCCTCGACGCCGCCAATACCGCCCTCGCCGTCCGCAACACCCGCTTCCTCCTTATCCACGCTACGCTCGACATGGCCGTCCCAGCCGCTCAGGGCGACCTCCTCTGGGAACGCCTCGGCAAGCCCGAACGCTGGAGCGAGGAAGCCGGCCACGAACTGATCTTCGTCAAAGTCGCCTCACGCCTGGGCGAAATGATGGACTGGCTCGAACGCCCGTGACCCTCGGACGATTCCCATGCGCGTCGCGCTGAGCCCATATCACCTCACCACGCGCGAGCCCGCCGCCATGGCCGCGCTCCTCCTCGCCCAGGACATCATCACCCTCCTCCCCGGCCCCGCGCCCGCACAGGCCGGCGGCGAGACTCCCGCCGCCGACGCTGTCGCAGCCGCACGCCGCATCCCCGCCTACCTGACCCTCATGCGCGCGTGGGAATGGTCCATGCCCCTCTGGCGCGCCGCCAGCGTGCGCGCCCACCCCGACGCGCTCTCCCAAGCCCTCGCCGCGCTCGATTCCATCGCCGACAACCCGCGCTTCGAGCCCCTCCGCCCCCTCATGCGCCCCGACCTCTTCGCCGACTCCGATGCCTTCCTGCGTGCCCTCTCCGAAGACCTCCTCAAGTCCGGCCCCAGCCCCGCCGTCAGCGTCCCCGTGCAGGCCGGCCTCGACCGCCTCGCCGCTCGTTTCGGCCTCGTCGCCGCCCGTTCCGACCGCGCCTCCGTCGTCCAGCGTGCGGAAACCGCGATGTGCGCGCGCCTCTGTTCCTTTGCCGTCCCCGTCTTGCTTCGCGCCGGGGGCGAGCGCCTTTTGCGCGCGCGCGCGCGGCTCGCACCGCCCCTCGCCGACCTCCGCGCCGCCATCGGCACCACCGGCGACTCACCCGACATTTCCAACGCCGCCGCCGCCTATGCCGACGCTTTCGAATCCGCGCTGCCCGACCTCATCCGCGAGATGCCCGACGAGGAGCGAGCCATTCCCGGCACGGTCGCGGTCACGCTCGTGCGCATGCCCGACGACGCTTGCCTCCTCGCCGCCGCCGATGCCGTCGGTCGGCCCCGCGCCGACCCGGCCAGCGCCCAGCCCGTCCGCACCTTTACCGCGATGATCGTCCGTGTCATCGGCCGCCCCGCCCCGCGATAGAGTCCCGCGTACGGTTCCTGTCGGTTCCGTGCCACCGACCATGGCTCTGCACGGTCGGTGCTCTTGGGTACCCCGCCCCTCCGGGGCGGTCTTCGCTTCTTCTTCGAATCTCGTCCCCTCGCTTCTCACTCGTGCCACCGCCCTTGGCGTTGAACGTTCAGTGCCGACAACCATGACTCAACCCCCACAACACCAATCCGCCCGCCCGCCCAATCGCCTCGCGCACGAGTCAAGCCCGTATCTCCTCCAGCACGCGCACAACCCCGTCGATTGGTGGCCCTGGGGCGATGAGGCCTTTACCGAGGCCCGCCGACGCGACACGCCCATCTTCCTCAGCATCGGCTACTCCACCTGCTACTGGTGCCACGTCATGGAGCGCGAGAGTTTCGAGGACGAGGCCATCGGCCGTCTCATGTCCGATCGCTTCGTCTGCATCAAACTCGACCGCGAAGAACGCCCCGACATCGACGACGTCTACATGGCCGCCGTCCAGATCATGACTGGCCACGGCGGCTGGCCCATGAGTTGCTTCCTCGAGCCGCATTCGCTCCGACCCTTCTGGTGCGGCACCTATTTCCCGCCCGTCCCATCCCGCGGCATGCCGTCGTTTCGCAACGTCCTCGACGGCATGGCCGCCGCATGGTCCGAGCAGCGCCCCGCCGTGCTCGAGCAGGCCGAGGCCGTCGCCCGCTCCGTCCGCGAGCACCTTGCCGAGCGCCACGCGCCCGCCGCCATCGGCGTCGATCAGGTCAGCGACGCCGCCCAGAACCTCCTGCGCACGCTCGACCGCGTCAACGGCGGCTTCGGCAGCGCGCCCAAGTTCCCCCAGCCCGTGCTGGTCGAACTCCTCCTCGACACCCGCGACTTCGCCGGCGACGACGCCACCCGCGCCGCCGCCGACCACGCCATCCGCCTCACGCTCGATCACATGGCCCTGGGCGGGATGCGCGACCAACTCGCGGGCGGCTTCCACCGGTACAGCGTGGACGAGACCTGGACCGTGCCGCACTTCGAGAAGATGCTCTACGACAACGCGCAGTTGCTGGCCCTCTATGCCCGCGCCGCCGCGACCTACGCCGACCCGTTCTACGCCCGCGTCGCGCGCGAGATCGTTGAAGACGTGTTCGCGTCGATGTGCGATGGCACCTCGCTGCCGGGCTCGCGGGGCTTCTTCAGCGCGCTCGACGCCGAGGTCGATGGCCGCGAAGGCCTGAACTATCTCTGGACCGCCGACGAGGTCCGTGCCGCGCTCGATCCCCCCGACGCCGAGTTTGCCATCAACGCCTTTGGCCTCAATCGCAGACCGAACTTCCGCGATCCGCACCACCCGAGCGCCCCGCCCGCGAGCGTCCTGACCCTCATCGATCGCCCCGACCGACTCGCAGCGATATTGGGCACTCCCGCCGCCACGACCGCCGACATCGAAGCCCGGCTCGATCGCGTGCGTGCCGCGCTCCTGACGCGGCGCCGCGAGCGCAAACAGCCCCGCACCGACGACAAAGTCCTCACGGCCTGGAACGGCATGATGATCGCCGCGCTCGCCCGCGCCGCCATGCTCCTCCGCGACGCGCCGGGCCTCAACACCTCGCCCTGGCTCGATGCCGCGCGAAACGCCGCGGCCTTTATCCTCGCCCATCACCGCGCCGAACGCCGCGATAAGCAAGTACGCGAGCCACAGGTCGACGGTGACCTCCTCCGCGCCTCGCGCGCCGGTCATGCACACACCCTCGCCTTTCTCGAAGACCACGCCTTCCTGATCCAGGGCCTCGTCGCGCTCGACGCCGCGGGCATCTCGTCCCTCGGCCACGCCAGCCCCCTCGGCCACGACACGCCTTCGCCCCTCGACGAAGCCCGCCGACTCGCCGACCGCGCCGCCACGCTCTTCCGCGATGCCGACGGCACCTGGTTCGACGCCCGCGCCGATCAGCCTGACCTCTTCGTCCGTCCGCGCTCGACGCACGACGGCGCGGTTCCTTCCGCCGCTTCCGCGATGCTCCACGCGCTCCTCGGGCTCCACGAACGCACCCGCGAATCACGCTGGCGCGATCGCGCCCTCTCCGCGCTCGCCTCCCTCAGCGGCACGATCGCCGAAAGCCCCATCGCCACCGCCAACTCGACACGCGCCCTCTTCCGTCTCATCGTTGCTGACCCCGATGCCGCCGCGCGTCTCGCCGCCGCGCCACAGGCCCAGTCGCCGATGCCCGCGCCCGAGCAGCCCGTCGAGGTCTACGCCGATCGTGATCGCGTGGTCGTCGGCACCGACCTTCCCGCCGAGGTCCACCTCTCGCTCCGCATCGCGCCGGGCTATCACATCACCGCCGCCGACCCCGGCCCGCGCGGCCAGGGCCTCTCCCCGCTCGTCATCGGCATCACGGGGGGCACGGGCCTCGCCGTCTTCGCCGACTTCCCCACAGGCGAGCCGCTCACGCCCGACGGCCCGCTCGTGCACCGCGCCGCCGTCGAAATCCGCGTCGCCCTCGAACGCCACGGCGAGTGGACCGGCCGGCCCGTCCTCGTCGTCCAGTTCCAGCCCTGTACCGATTCCGAGTGCCTCCTGCCCCAAGTCGTCGAGCTCGACGTGGCGATCGACCGCGCGGGGGAATAGGCGAATCTCACGGTGCCCGGTCCACTTCCCCCCTCCCTTTCACCCCGGAACATCCCTACGATTCGTCCGTCTGACATCGAGCCATTCACGCGGCCGCTTTGCCGCGCCTTTCGGAGTTGTTTCCATGCGCACCATCCTTGCCCTTTCCCCCGCCGTCGTCCTCCTCGCCTCCGCCGGCACGCTCCTGGCCCAGCCCGACCCCGCGGCCAAGGCGGCGCTCGAGCGCATGGGCGAGGCCGTCAAAAACGCCAAATCGATCTCCTACTCCGTCTCGACCAAGGGCGAGGGCGTCTTCTTCTCCCGCCTCCCCACGCTCGCGGGCGAGGTCATCCTCCAGCGGCGCGCCGACGACGCCACACTCTTCAACTCCCGCGTCTCCGGCAAGCGCAACGAGGTCGAGGGCCTCAAGGCGGTCAAGTTCCTCGTCGTCGGCGACGGCAAGTCCAAGACCTGGGTCGATGACAGTGTCAAGATGGTCGTCCATCGCCTCAACGAGGTCTCTCGCGGCGAGCAGCCCGACACTGCCGCGATGCTTTGGGTCCGCCACCTCGTCGACCCCGTCGCCCTCGCCAAGGAACTCGAGGCCGCAACCATCAAACTCGAAGCGCCCGTCCAACTCGACGGCGTCACCTGCGACGTCGTCCTCGTCGATCCCGGCGAGGGCCTCCCCAAGTCTCGTTGGTCCATCGCCCAGACCGATCGCCTCCCGCGCAAGTACGAGAGCCTCCTCCGCGGCGGCGGGATGAACGACGCCCAGACCTGGATCGTCACGAATCTCGTTGTTGATGGCCCAGTCCCCCCAGGCAGTTTCGCCATCTCCACGCCCGAGGGTTACGTCGTCAGCGACGCCGTCACCAACCCCAATCAGCCCCCGCCGTCGCGCGAGCGCGCCGTCGGCGTCAACCCCGACGACCTCGCGCCCGATTTCGAACTCGCCAACCCCAAGGGCGAGAAGGTCAAGCTCTCGTCGATGCTCGGCAGCGTCGTTGTCCTCGATTTCTGGGGAACCTGGTGCATCCCCTGCCGCAAGGCCAGCCCCCTCGTCCAGGCGCTCCACAACGACTACAAGGACAAGGGCGTCAAGGTCTTCGGGCTCGCCGTCCGCGAGACCAGCGACCAGAAGCCCGTCGATTACATGGCCAACGGCAACTACACCTACGGCCTGCTCCTCAAGGCCGACGAGGTCGCCAAGCAATATAAGATCAAGTCATACCCGACGTATATTGTCATCGGCAAGGAAGGCCAGATCGGCCTGGTCGCCACCAGTTACGACGAGGCCGGCTTCGCCCGCATTCGCCAGGCCGTCGACGCGCTCCTCGAAGGCAAGCCCGTCCCCCCCGGCGAAGGCGGCAAGCCAAATGCCCCCAGCCGCGACACGCCACTGCTGCCCGGAGGCGATGCCGATGGCGGCGGCGAGCCGAAGAAGTAGCCGCCACCCGCGAGCAAGCCTGCTTCGTCCGCCCGCACACCGCAACTACCACCGCATGTGAACGCCCATGTGGTAATATCCGCCTGTCGGGCCGTCGTCCGGCAGCGTCGCCAGCGCCACCCCCGTTTTCGCGCCATCCGCGAGTTCCAGTTGCGCGCCCGGCCCGCCCATGTCCGTCTTCACCCATCCCGGGTGCGCCGCGTTCACCTTGATCTTCGTCCCCTTGAGTTCCAACGCCAACTGGATCGTGTACAGATTCACCGCCGCCTTGCTCGTGTTGTACGCCACCATCCCATACCCATGAATCGGGCTGTTGGGGTCGGCGTGCTCGGCCGCGCTCCCCAGGATGCTCGTTAGGTTCACGATCCGTCCCGCCGCGCTCTCACGCAGCAACGGCAGCATCGCCTGCGTCACCGCGATGAGCCCGAAGAAGTTGATCTCAAACGTCTGCCGCAGCGCCGTCATTGTCACCTTCGTCGGCGGCCCGTCCTGCCCCTGCATTGCAACGCCCGCGTTGTTGACGAGGATGTCGAGCCTGCCATGCTCGCGACGGATCGCTGCCGCCGCCGCCTCGATCGTGCCCGCATCCGAGACGTCAAGCCGGATCGTCTTTACGCGGACGCCCTCCTTGCTCAATGACTCCGCCGCTCGCCGGCCCGCCGCCTCGTCCCGCGCGCCCATCAGCACCATGATCCCGAGTTTGCCCAGTTGCCGCGACGTCTCGAGCCCGATGCCCTTGTTCGCTCCCGTCACCAGCGCCACGCGATCCGCCATGTCCGTTCTCCCTTCAGATTCCCGCCTGCCCGCCGCCCCCCGTCCCCGTCCGCCGCCGCTCGACTACTTCTGCCGCACATGCTGCACCGCGATGAGCGCATACGCCGTGATCAGCACCGGGTTGTTCTCCATCCAGCGATCGTCCACGCTCTTGAAACTCCCGTCCGAGTTCTGGAGTTTCTCAAGCCGATCCACGAGGTCCTTGGCCCAGTCGCGCTCGGTCCCGCCCTCGTCCCCCGCCGCGTAGGTCACGATCCTCCGTGCGGCGTCCCTGGTTGGCCCGGTCCGACGCCACGCCTCCAGCGCTCTCGCAAAAGTAACAAAGTAGTAATACAGCCCGTCCGTCCCGACGTTCGGATTTTCCTCCAGCGTGTAGTGGCGCTGGATCCATCCGTACGCCGCCCTCACCCGCGGATCATCCGCCGAGAGGTTCGCATAGACCAGGCTCTTGAACCCCGCATAGGTCATGGACCCATAGCACCGCAGCCGGCTTGCGCCCTGCCAGTGCTCCACCGCTTCGACGCGAATCGCCCCGCGCTCCGCGACATCTCCCGCCAGCGACGCGAACAGAAACTCCCGCAAGTCCTCCGCGGATCGCACCGGCGTCCGAATCTCGAACGAGTGCGAGGCCAGCCCGTCGCTCGACGCGCCAAGCAGGATGATCGCGTCCGTCTTGAGCCCCCGGATCTCCGGATACTTCGAGACCTCCGCGACCTCGCCGATCATCCTCCGCACCTCGTCCCTCGTCAGCGTGTGCTCCTTCCCTCCGTCCGTCCGGAGCACCACACGCGCCACCGTCCCCGGAGGCCCGGAGAGCGATTCCGCCGCCTCGCCCCCGTAACTCTGCCCAACGTCCATCGCGTCCTTGCTTTGACCGACCGAATAGATAAACCCGCCCTGGCTCGATCCATCCGCATACGGCCGGTCGTTGATCGCGTCCAGCATCTGCACCCGCGACAAAAACACCAGCGCCCGCTGCACCGCCTCATCATCCGACGGCACGCCCGCGTCCGCCAGCGCCTGCATGAACCAGTGAAGGTTCGACGCGTCCGGCCTCCCGCTGCGGCCGTACCCCACGCCTCCATAGAACGGGTGCTCCTTCCCGATCTTCGCCGTCTCGCCCGCAAACTTCCCGCTCGTCATCGCCGCCTCGCCATACTGCAGCGTCCGCAGGAACGCCACCGCCCGGCTCACCGCCGCTGTCGCCTCCGGTGTCCCGGCCTTCGCCAGCGCCGAGATACAGATCGCCGTGTTGTAACTCGGCAGCACCGTGTCATAGATCCCGCCGTCGGGCTGTTGCTTGCTCAGAATGAACGTGACGCCCTTGGCCACCGCCGCGTCGTCCGCCTTCAGCCCCGGCTCGGCCAGCATCCCCGTCAAGACGAGCCCCGTGATCGCCGGGAAGACCGGGCCTTCCTTGGGGATCGACCACCCGCCCGTCGCCGCGTCCTGTTGCCCGCGAAGGTACGCGATGGCCTTTCCCGCGATCGCCGCGGCCCGCGCCTGCGTGTCGTCCGCTTTCACCGCTTCCGCCAGCGCCAGCGTGAATGCCGCCGGCACGAGCGCCGCCGCCGCAACCACGATTGCCGAGAGTGTCCGAACCATGCCTCGACTCCTGTCGCGCCAGCCGCCGCTGCACGCCTCGCATCGTAGATCGCTATCGACCTCCGACCGCAACCGGCCACTCCTCCACTTTGCCACTTTGCCACTCTGCCACGCAGCCACGCAGCCACTTCGCCACTATCCTCTCTTCCACTCCGCCCCCTCGCCCCCCCATCCCTTCGTCCCTTCCCCATTGCCCCCTCCGCCTCGCCGTGCTTTGATTGGCGCGTGAACCCCACCGCACAACTCCTCTGCCCCGAGGTCCGCGAGTTGGTGCAAGAGGGGCGCTATTCCGAACTGCGCGAGATCCTCCACGAACTCCCCTTCGTCGATGTGGCCGAGATCCTCGCCGATCTCGATCCCGCCGAGGCCGCCCTCGCCTTCCGGTTCCTCCAACGCGACGACGCCGCAGAGGTCTTCAGTTACCTCCCAGCGGAAAAGCAGGAAGCCCTCGTCCAGAAACTCGGCGACGAGGGCTCCCTCCGCATCGTCGAGGCCATGAGCCCCGACGACCGCGTCCGCCTCCTCGACGAACTCCCCGCCGAAGTCGCGCAGAAACTCATCGCCTCGCTCTCCCCCGAGTCCCGCCGAGTCACCCAAGCGATCCTCGGCTACCCCGTCGGCACCGTCGGGCGCCTCATGACCCCCGACTACATCAAGGTCAAGCCCGAGTGGACCTGCGGCCAGGCCATCGAGCACGTCCGCAAGACCGGCCGCGACGCCGAGACCATCAACGTCCTCTACGTCATCGACGAGCAGGGCCGCCTCATCGACGACCTCCGCCTCCGTCAGGTGCTCCTCTCCAATCCCGCCGCGACCGTCGAGTCGCTGATGAACCGCAGTTTCTACTCGCTCCGCGCCGACCAGCCCCAGAGCGAGGCCGTGCAACTCATGGCCAAGTACGACCGCACGGCCCTTCCCGTCGTCGATACCCGCGGGGCGCTCGTCGGAATGGTCACCGTCGATGACGTCATCGACGTCGCTCAGCAACAGGCCACCGAAAGCATGCAGAAACTCGGCGGCATGCAGGCCCTCGAAGAGCCCTACATGCAGGTCGGGCACCTGGGCATGTTCCAGAAGCGCGGGCCGTGGCTCGGCGCCCTCTTCGCCGGACAGACCATCACCATCATCGTCCTCAGCCGGTTCGAGGACCAGATCGAGAAAGCCGTCGCTCTCTCCATCTTCATGCCGCTGGTCATCTCTTGCGGGGGCAACTCCGGCTCCCAGGCCGCCACCCTCGTCACCCGCGCCCTCGCGCTGGGTGAGGTCCGCGGGCGTGACTGGGTCCGCGTCGTTCGCCGCGAGGCCGTCACCGCCATCTTGCTCGCCGCCACCCTCGGCACCATGGGCATGCTCTGCGTCATCATTTTCACCCGTGTCCTCGGCCGCCCTCACACCGAGCACCCGCTCCTGCTCGGGTTGACCGTCGCCGCCGCCGTCGTCGGCGTCGTCCTCTGGGGAACCCTCCTCGGCTCGCTCCTGCCCCTCATCCTCAAACGCCTCAAGGTCGACCCCGCCACCGCCTCCAGCCCCATGGTCGCCACGCTCATGGACGCCTCCGGCACCCTCATCTACCTCGGCCTCGCCGTCCTCTTCCTCACCGGCACCGTCATCTAGAGCGGTTCCAATTCAGGCGTAGCGTGCGTCTCACCCGCCCCCGCAGCCCGGTGGGGGAGGTGGAACGAGCAAGAGCGAGTGACAGTGGCAACTCCTGCATACCCCGCCACTTCAGGGCGGTCTTGTGTAGGTCGTCCCTCCGGGGCGATGCTTGGCTCTATCGACGGTCCCCGTCGATACTTCTGCTTTGGTGGCACAGGCGTCCCGCCTCTGCGCGCGAGCAGTCGCGCGAATCGGACCAACACGCGACCTCGTCCGCGCACGCAGCAATCTTCACAAAAAAGATGGTCAAACGGAACTTTGTCTGAGATTTGTGGTATATTGGACGTGCGTCCTGATGCCGTCAAGTCGATTGATCGAGTCTGACAATGGTTTCAAGGAGCCTGATATGCGAATCGGAACTGTCGTGGCCGTCGTGTTCGCATTCCTTTCGTTCGGGGGGGGGGCCGGGTATTGAGAAGGCCGCGGCCCAGACCGTCGGGCCGCTTTACCACTGGGGCGACGATTCCAACGGCGTCGGGACCGTTCCCTCCGGCAACTTCAAGCAGGTCGCGTCAGGCCGGAAGTTCGCCATCGGCGTTCGAGAGAACGGGTCGCTTGCCGGCTGGGGCCTGAACACTGATGGTCAGACCAACGTGCCGGAGTCCGCAAACTTTGTCGCAGTTTCGTGCGGCTGGGATCACTCTCTAGCGCTGCAGACCGACGGGACCGTTGTAGCGTGGGGGAAGGATGGCTCATGGCTCAACGTTCCGAGCGGCCTCACGGCGACCGTGGTCGCGGCAGGCGAGTACGTGAGCTTGGCGCTGCGATCAAATGGGACAATCGCGATCTGGGGTCAGACTTCCGGCTGGACGATCCCGAGCAATGATCCGGGCATGTACATCGCGCTCTCGGCGGGCGCGCATCAGGCGCTCGCGATCACCGCCGGCGGCACCCTGGTGGCGTTCGGACCCACAAGCCCGGAATGTAACTGTCAAAGCGGCGAGACCAACGCAGGCACGGTGCCCATCGGCGTCGATGAAGATTTCATCGCCATCGGCAGCATTCACTGTCATAGTTTTGCCATTCGAGCAAACGGAACAATTCTCGGCTGGGGCTGCGGTAATCTGTGCAACGTGCTCCCGCCTCCTTCTGGAACATTCACGCAGGTCTCCGGCGGGTATCAGCACGGCCTCGCCATGCGCACCAACTCCACGACTGCCGCATGGGGTGCATCCGGTGACTTCTGCGAACACAAGTACGGGCAAGGGCAGGTGCCGCTCGAACTGAGTCTCATTCCCATTCTTCGCATCGGACCATCGCACTCGAGTTGGTTCAACCTCGTCATCCTCGCGCCGTGAGTCAAATCATGAAACGCTCCATTCGCTTTCGAGCGGCGTGCGCGCTCGCGCCCACGTTCCTCGCAACCCTTTCCGCATCAGCCCAGCCCGGTCAGGCCGTCGGCTGGGGAGTCGATGGCGGCTTGGGCGAGACCATGCCGCCGCCGGGTTTCGCATACATCGCCGTCGCCGGCAACGACTCGCATAGTTACGCCATCCGTGCCGACGGGACGCTCGTCGGCTTCGGCTGGAACGGCCTCGGCGCGCTCAATGTGCCGACTGGAACTTTCAAAGCCGTCTCCGCGGGCTATCCGGGCCATGGCCTCGCGATCCGAAAGGACGGGACACTCGCCGGGTGGGGATACAACAGCGCCGGCCAAGCCAACCCGCCGCCGGGTCAGTTCATCGCTGTCTCGGCGGGAAGTTACTACGGGCTCGGCATTCGCAGTGACGGCGTGCTCGTCAAGTGGGGCGGCGCGGTCGCGCCTCCGCAAGGAACGTTCAAGGCCGTGTCCGCGGGCCATCGAATCGCCGCCGCCATTCGGACTGACGGCACGATCGTCGTCTGGGGGGAACTTAGCTTTGCGACGATCCCGCCTCCATCAGGACAGTTCGTCAATGTCAGTATCCTGAACTGGCACGCGCTCGCCCTTAAGTCGGATGGAACAGTGATTGCGTGGGGAACGCCGAAGACGTCGGTCAATGGCGAACTCGATGTCCCACCGGGTCGATATGTCGCCATTGCTGCGGGCAACGGCACAAGCGCGGCGATCCGTGACGACGGCCAACTCGTGACCTGGGGTAACCCCTTCGGCGGCTGGACACAGCCTCCCGCTGGCCGCTTCGCCGTCCTCGCTGCGGGGTGGCAGTACGGCCTCGCCATCCGCGCCTGCCCGGCCAACTGCGACCTCTCTACCGCTCTCCCAGCCACCAACGTCAACGACTTTATCTGCTTCCTCAACCGCTTCAGCGTGGCGGGGGCGCTCTCCCCCGCCGAGCAGCAGGCCGATTACGCCAACTGCGACGGCTCGACGATCCCGCCGATCCTCAATATCAACGATTTCATCTGCTTCATCGATCGCTACGCCGTCGGCTGCCCATAACGCCGCGGCTGCCTCCTCTACACTCCCCCGATGTCCTCCAAGGCCACTCCGGAACACGCCCGTGCCGCCGCGGTCGCCATCGTGCGCACGCTCCGCGACGCCGGCCACATCGCCTACCTCGCCGGCGGGTGCGTCCGCGACGAACTCCTCGGCCTTGCTCCCGCCGACTTCGACGTCGCCACCGACGCCACACCGGCCCGCCTCCGCGTCATCTTCCCGCGCACCGCCGAGGTCGGCGAGGCCTTCGGCGTCGTCCTCGTCACCGTCGGCAAGTCCGAGGGCCTCGCCGCCGCCGCCACCGTCGAGGTCGCCACCTTCCGCGCCGACGGCCCCTATTCCGATCGTCGCCGGCCCGATGTCGTCACCTTCAGCGATGCCCTCGCCGACGCCCGCCGCCGCGATTTCACCATCAACGCGCTCTTTCTCGATCCCCTCGCCGACGAGCCGCGCCGCATCATCGACCACGTCGGCGGTCGAGACGACCTCTCCCGTCGCCTCATCCGCGCCGTCGGCGATCCGGAGCAGCGCCTGGCCGAGGACCATCTGCGCGCGCTCCGGGCCGTTCGTCTCGCTGCTCGCCTTTCATTCACGATCGATGCCGCCACCGCCGACGCGATTCGCCGCCATGCCGCCGACCTCAAAGGTGTGAGCCGCGAACGCATCGGCGACGAACTCCGCCGGATGTTGGCCTCGCCGACCCGCGCCGCCGCCGCTCGCCTCCTGCAATCGCTCACGCTTGACGGCCCGGTGCTCGGCGAGAGTGCCGCTGACACACCCATCCGCGTGCTCGCGGGCCTTCCCGCCGACGCGGATTATCCGACCAGCCTCGCGGCCTGGGCCATCGATCGCGGCATCGACCGCCTCGGACTGACCCAGACCGTCCAGCGGTGGCGGCGGGCGCTCTGCCTGAGCAACGAAGAGCGGACCGCGCTCCGTGCCGCATTGGCAGCCCATAACCTCCTGAAATCCGGCGCTTGGACCACACTGCCGATGGCCGGGCAGAAGCGTGCCGCGGTTGCCGAGGGCTTCGCCTCAGGCCTGGTCCTCCTCGCGGCCGACGAGCCGGCAGTGGCCTCCGGCGTGCGCGCGCGGCTGGCCCACCTCGAAGCCTCGATCGCAGGCCTCGCTCCCGCTCCGTTGTTAGTGGGCGATGACTTGATCGCCGCCGGCTTCAAGCCCGGCCCGGCCTTCAAGACCATCCTCGATCGCATCTATGACGCCCAACTCGAAGGCCAACTCGATTCCAAAATCGCCGCGCTGGAACTCGCACGTCGTTTGGGAGTCTAACGGCACGGCCCACGATCTCGGGCCGCTTCCCGGCGACTCGGTCTGCTTGATCCTCTCGGCTCGTTCCTCTCGGCTTGATTTCGATGACTTGATTTCGATCAATGGCGTACACTCTCCGGTTCGATCCCATCAGTAGGGCTCTCAACCCCTGAGAAGAGGTGTTTACGATGGCGCATACCTTGCGACGGACAGCGGCGGCGTTGCTCTCGGCTTCCATGGCCTTTGCTTTCGCGATTGCGGTGCCGCTCGCACCCGCGGCGGCGCAGGACAAGACCGCCGACAGCCCCAAGACCAACGCCAAAGACCGCCTCACACTCAAAAACGGCAGCACGGTCGAGGGCCAGATCCTCGACGAGTCGGCCACCACCGTGCGCATGAAGGTGATCGTCGCCGGGATCGCCGCTGAAACTACCTATAACCGGGATGACATCCTCGCGGTCGAGCGCGGCATCGGCACGGTCGATGAGCCAAAGGCCGCGAACGACACGTCAAAGATCAAAGCGTCGAAGTCCGATAAGGCCGCCGACGCAGGCGACAAGTCCGGGGCCGTCAAGGTCTATGTCATTGAACTTACCGGCGGCTTCGGCGAGGAGATCACCCAGACCCCGATCCGCCAGGCCATGCACGACGCTCGCAAGCAGGGCGCGGACTATGTGATCGTCCGGCTCGACAATGACTGGTCGCAAAATCAGGGCGGGCTCAAGGAAGAGAAGGCCGACGATGAGTCGGCGTTCGACGAACTCTTCCGGGCCGAGGACATGGACCCGATCTTTACCGAAGAGGTGGAACGGGAGTGGACGAAGCAGCCCAAGATCGTCTTCTGGGTCAACAAGGCGATGGGCGGGGCGGCGTTCCTCCCGCTCAACTGCAAGAACATCTACTTCTCGAGCGAAGCAAAGATGGGCGGGATCGGGCACCTCAACCAGAAGTTCGGCGGCACGGGCGACAAGGTCGTCCGCGAGAAGCAGTACTCGCTGCGCCTGGCCCACGCCCGAGGCATGGCGAACACCGGCGGCTATGACGGGCGGCTGATCGAGGCCATGGCCCGCGATGAGTATGTGCTCTCCTACCGCATGGTCGGCGGCAAGGCCGAACTCTTCGAGGGCTATCCCAGCGCTCCCGGCGAGGTTCTCCTCACCGACGACGGGCAGGGCGAGAGCAAGGACACCATCGATAAGTTGGCTCGCAGCGAAGGCAACGACTGCCTGACGTTGGACGCCGATACGGCCTTCAAACTCGGCGTCTCCAAGGGCACGGTCGATCGCCTCGAAGACCTCATCGTGTCGCTGGGCATCGCGCGCAACCACACCATCACCAAGACCGGGACGGATTTCTCGTCCAATAAGTTCATGAAGGGCTGGCGCGACGGGCTTTCGAGCGCCAACACGCAACTCCCCAAACTCTGGCGTAAGTACGGCGAGGTCGAGGTCGCGGCCCCGGGCGAGTATGAGCAGCGCAGCCAGGCCCGCAGCAAGCGCATCTCGATCCTCACCGACATGCGCTCGCTCCTCAAGCGTTTCGAGGAATCGATCAATCCGCGGGCGCTCGGCGTGCCCGGCATCGCCGACATCGACATCCTCATCCAGCAGATCAAACTCCAGCAACTCGCCGACCAGCGCGAACGTCGCCAGGGCGGTGGTGGCGGTGGCGGAAATCCCGGTCGTCGCGGTGGCGGTGGTGGCGGCGGCGGAGGCGGCTGATCGCTCCATCACCACGAACCCCGTCCCGATCGACTGGCATTCCTTTCCAATATCGCTCGTGCAAACGTCATTTCGGAGATCGTGAACGATGAACAAGGCACGCACCATCTGGTCCCGTTTGCTGGTCCTGGCCGCGGTCGCGCTGGCGACGTGGATCAGCCCGGCCCGGGCAGACGACAAACTCCATCTCAAGAACGGCACCGTGCTTAGCGGCACGATCGTCAAGGAGATGAACGGGTACGTCTGGTTCAAGGTCAAATCAGGCGACCTCGAACAGGAGCAGTTCTTCAAACCCGACGAGGTCAGCAAGATCGAGCGCGACGCGAGCAAGCCGGCGGAGGCTCCCGCGGCCGCAACGCCGGGTGAGGCCAATCCGGGTTCCGCGCCCGCCGCCAAGCCCAGGATCGGTGCCGGCGCTCCCAAGGCCGTGGTCATCACGCTCGGCGAGGGCGGCGACAAGGACATGGTCGGGCTCTTCATGACCGCCAAGACGCTCCGCGATGCCATCCCTCTGCTCGAGCAGGATGGGGTCGAGACGGTGGTCTTCCGCGTGAACTCCGGCGGCGGCGCGCTCCTCGAAATCCAGCCGCTCTCGGACGTCATCCACAACGAGTACAAGCCTAAGTTCCGCGTCGTGGCCTGGATCGAGTCGGCGATCTCGGCCGCCGCGATGACCGCCCATTGCATCGACGAAATCTATTTCATGCCCCAGGGCAACTACGGTGCCTGCACGGGCTGGCGCGGCGCGCTCGAAGCCGTCAAGGGTCGCCAACTGGAAGAAGTCCTCTACATGATGGAGAAGATCTCGGCGCGGGGCCTCCGTGACCCGGCAATCATGCGCTCGATGCAGATCGAGGAACCGCTCTCCTGCTCCATCGACGCCAACGGCGAGGTCCGTTGGTACAACAATCTCGACGGCGAGTACATCGTCAATCCGAAGGACCGAATCCTGACGTTCGACGCGGTCGAGGCCGCCAAGTACGGCTTTTCCAAGGGCACCGCGGCCAACATCGATGAACTCGGCAAACTCATGGGCTATACCGAGGTCGAATGGGTCGGCAAGGTCATGCCCGGCGTGCCCTATCCCGTCAGCCGCGCCGAGGAGTTGCAGCGCTCGTTCCGCGAGAAGACGTACAACGACCAACAAAAGACACGGCAGTATCTGATCCAGTACCAGACGGCGTACGCCCAGGCCGCCGCGACGCCCTTCGAAGAGCGGGGCAAGTTCATCGGAAAGTGCCGCGAGGCGCTCGACCAGGTCACGCGGATGGTCAAGAACAACCCGAACATGGCGCTCTTCCAACTCAACGTTGCTCCGGATCGGTTCAAGGATTGGCTTGACGAGCGGGAGGAAGAGTTGAGGCGGCTCAAGCAGCGCTAATCACGCTCCCATCAATGAAATGAACCGCCCCGTGCAACTCCTACGGGGCGGCTTTCGCTTTGCGATCAGTTTCGAGAACGTGCGCGACGGGATGAGCGGATGGCCTACGTCGCGCGACGCCGACGGAGCGTTGCCGCGCCCGCGACGGCAAAAAGCGCGATCGCGCCGGGAGCGGGGATCGGTCCCAGCGGCGAGAGGAGCACGGCGGTGCGTTTGCCGGCGACGATCGCGGTCGCGCTGATCTGCCCCGCCTCGTTGATGCCGGAGGCGGCGATGATCTGGAGCGGCGCGAGCCCCGGCGCGATGAGCGAGCGGAGGTCGAGCATCTGGCCGTCGCGCCAGAGGAATCCGGTGAGGCCGCTGGGGCTGTTGGAGGTGCCGACGACGTCGCCCTGGTTGTTGATGCCGCTGGCGATGGCGTAGTTGAAGCCGCCGCCGAGGTTGCCGAGGTCGATGCGGTGGCCGTTGCGCCAGAGGGCCGCGCCAAACTCGCCGGTGTTCAGGCTGATCTCGATGGTCCCGACGGTATCGCCCGCATCGTTGACGGCGTTGGCAGCCCCGGCGCGAGAGCCGGCGGGGATCGGCAGTTCGATCGCTGCGCCGTTGCGCCAGCGGAATGGCCTGGTAGAGTTGGCGGAGGCCGCGGTTCCGACGACGTAGCCGGAGTTGGAGATGTCATAGGCGTAACTCTCGATGACGCCGGGGAGCGTGACGAGGGCCTGCATCGGTCCGCCGTGCCAGATGAAGGCGCGGGTCTGGGTGTCGCCGGGAAGGGTGGAATAGCCGACGACGTAGCCGGTGTCGTTGACAGCAAGGGCGAGGGCGTGCTTGCCGCCAAGCGTGCCGAGGTCGGTGGCCTGCGTGCCGATCCATCGAAGCGCGTGGGTCTCGAGGATGCCCCCGTTGGGGCCGAGTTTGTAGCCGCCGCCGACGACGCGCCCGGTGTTGTTGACGTTGCGCGCGAAAGTCTGGTTGAAGCCGGAGACGCCCGAGAGCGGCGCAAAGTTGCCGGCCTTCCAACTCAGCGCCGAGAGATAGCCCGGCGCGGTCGCGCCATAGCCCACGACACGACCGGTGTCGTTGACGGAGAGCGACATGCTCAGCGGCCCGGCAGGCGCGGATTGCGGCAGCCCGCCGATGATCGTGTACGAATAGCCGGGCGAGGTGCCCGAGGTCGTGATGATCGGGCCGGCGGGCGACAAGGCGGCCGGCGCGAGGACGGACAGGACGGCGACGGAGCGCTCCAGCATCATTCACCTCTCTTCACGAATGTGGACCTTCCACCGACTATCGGGCCACGGATCGTGGGGCATGACGGCAGCGTCGCCCCATCGGCCCCGACGCCGCATCACAGCCCGCACAACCCGCACGATCCGCCCCGGGGCCGCACGCGGCTTTAGTCGTGGTATCTCGCCCGGCACACCATCCCCGTCGCCGACGGACGAGGCGGCGCGAGCGCTGTCAGCGGCAGAGCGATCCTCGGCTTCCCCAAACCTTCGCCCCTACCATCGCCCGATGCCTGATTCTCCGCCCATCGCCGTCATCGTCAGCCGCTACAACGCTTCGATCACGGATCGCCTGCTCGACGGCGCGCGAGAGGCCTATGCCCGCGCGACGGGCGCGGCAGGCGGCGAAGGCGAGAGCGGCGGAGCACGCAGCGCAGTCAGCGGCGACGGGCGCGAAGGGGGGCTCCACGTCTTCGAAGCCCCCGGGGCCTTCGAACTTCCCTTCCTCGCCCGGGCCGCCGCCGCCACGGGCCGATATCGCGGCGTGCTCGCGCTGGGTTGCCTGATCCGCGGCGAGACCCGCCACGACCGCTACATCGCCCAGGCCGTCGCCCACGGCATCACCGCCGCCTCCCTCGAAACCCGCGTCCCTATCGCCTTCGGCGTCCTCACCACCGAGACCGCCAAGCAGGCCCGCGAACGCGCCGGCGGCGAGAAGGGCAACAAGGGCGCCGAGGCCATGACCGCGCTCCTCAGCACCATTGCCGCGGCCCAGGCGATCGCCGACGGCACGCCGGGGCTCGCCACCGCGCCGCACCCCGACAAGGCTCGCAAGGACGCCTCGCGCTCGTCGGACTCGAATCACGCGAACGCCCGCCAGGGGGCCGCGATCTAATGGCGACGCCCCGCGACATCCGCCGACTCGCCTTCCAGACGCTGTTCCAACTGGACGCGCGTGGCGGGGGCGATGCCGAGGCCGTTCTACTCTCCCTCGTCAACGCGCCGGAGTTCACCGACCCCGAGCGTCAGCGTGCGTTCGATCTGGCGAGCGATGCCTTTGATGCCCGCGCCGCGGCCGATGCCGAGTTTCTCGCGCTCGCGCCCGCGTGGCCGACTCATCGCCAGCCCGCCGCCGATCGCGCGATCTTGCGGCTCGCGCATTTCGAGATCACCGCCGCGCGCGTCGCGCCGAAAATTGCCATCAACGAGGCCGTCGAACTTGCCAAGGAGTTCGGCACGGATCGATCGCCCGCGTTTGTCAACGGCCTCCTCGATAAGGTGCTCAAGCGAGTCGCTGCACGCCCAGCCGCGCCCGCTGCTGACGCACCGGCTCTCGACATTTCAAACTTGGACGCGCCCGCGTCCGACGCCGTCTCGCCGCCCACCCCCGCCGAGGCTCCGCATGGCGCTGCTTAGGTCGCTCGCCTCGTCGCTCCGCAAGGGCCTCCAGAAAACCCGCGAGGTTCTCACGATGGACCTCCGCGACCTTGTGCGCGGGCGAGTCCTCGACGACGCGCTCATCGATGAGATCCGCGAGCGGCTGCTCAAGGCCGACGTCGGACCCAAGACCACCGATCGCCTCATCGCCGGCCTCCGCCAGGACGTCAAGGACAAAAAACTCGCCCGCGGCGAGGACGCCATCGCCTACCTCAAACGC
Source organism: Phycisphaerales bacterium (assembly GCA_046155605.1). GTDB lineage: Bacteria > Planctomycetota > Phycisphaerae > Phycisphaerales > UBA1924 > JAEUIZ01. The sequence continues at coordinate 6,724 of JBJXFQ010000138.1, read as the reverse complement.
GAACTTGCGCGCCTCTGGCCCGCCGAGGATCGCACGCTCCGCTCGGCGAAATCCGGCCCCACCGTCATCCTCATCACCGGCGTCAACGGCGCGGGCAAGACCACCAGCGTCGCCAAACTCTGCCACCACCTCCGCGCCCAGAATCGCTCCGTGCTGCTGGCCGCGTGCGATACCTTCCGCGCCGGCGCGGTTCGGCAACTCGAAATCTGGTCCGAGCGCCTCGGCGTCGCCCTCGTCAAGGGCCAGCAGGGCGGCGATCCCGCGGCCGTCGCCTTTGATGCCGCCGCCGCCGCCACCGCGCGCGGCGTCGATTACCTCGTCGTCGATACCGCCGGCCGCCTCCAGACGCAAGACCCGCTGATGCGTCAACTTGCAAAGATTCGCGCCGTGCTCGCCCGGCGGATCCCCGGAGCGCCGCACGAAACGCTCCTCGTCCTTGATGCCACCGCGGGCCAGAACGCGCTCCGTCAGGCCGAGGAGTTCGGCAAGGTGCTCGCCGCCGACCCCGAAGCCGGCTCGGGACTCACCGGCATCTTCCTGACCAAACTAGACGGGACCGCCAAAGGCGGCATCGTCGTCGCCATCAAGGACGCCACCAGCGTCCCCGTCAAGTTCATCGGCACGGGCGAAACCCCCGCCGACATCGAGCCCTTCGATCCCGAGGCCTTCGCCGAGGCCCTCTTCGCCGAACCCGGCTCTTGACTACGCTCGATCATCGCTCGACATGCTGGGCCATCCCCTTGAGCACGCTCTGGCCCGATATTTCCGTGCGAACGCTCACGCCCGAGCTCATGGACGATCCGGCTGTCGATCCCGCCGAGCATCGCCGCGCCCTCGCCGGCCTTCGTCGGCTCAATCTCGCTTCCCGCGCCGCCGCCTCTGTCTGGAACGCGCTGCTTCCGATCGCCTGCCCCGGCGGCACCCACCGCGGCCGCACGCATCAGGCAGGTGAGTGCTCTGTACTCGATATCGCCACCGGCTCGGGCGACCTGCTCATTGCGCTCGCACGGCGCGCGCGCGCCCGTGGCCTCCACCTCGACCTCCATGCCGCCGATATCAGCCCTCTCGCCATCGAAACCGCTCGCGCCGCGGCGAATCGCGCCGGCGTCCGCGTCGAACTCTTCCATATGGATGTGATCCGCGATCCGATTCCCGGCACCTACGACGCCGTCATTTGTTCGCTATTCATGCACCACCTCACCGACGAGCAGGCGGTGACGGTGCTGTACAAAATGCGATCGGCGGCGCGGCGGGTGGTGATCGTCAGCGACCTCGCTCGGGCGCGCACGTCCGCGGCGCTCGCCTGGCTCGGCAGCCGACTCCTCACGCGGAGCGCGATCGTGCGCACGGACGCGATGCGCTCGGTGGCCGCGGCCTACACCGCCGCCGAGTTTGCCGAGGTTGCCGCGCGAGCCGGGCTTGTGGGCGGTCGCTTCCGCGCGCACGTTCCCGCCCGCTTCGTCTTCACCTGGGAGCGCCCGCGATGATCGCCGGGACGATCGGCGTCGAGGGTGCGGCGGCGCGCGCATGGGACGCGATCGTGGTCGGCGCGGGTCCGGCGGGCGGGGTGGCGGCGTATCGCCTGGCGCGCGCCGGGCGACGTGTGTTGTTGGTGGAAAGGTCGGCGCTGCCGCGCGGGAAGGTGTGCGGGTGTTGCCTGAGTGCCGCGGGGGTGCGCGCGCTGCGCGACCTCGGGCTGGCATCGGCGTTGCATGGTGCGATCCCGCTGACGCGTGTGCATCTGGTCGCGGGTCGTGCGCGCGCCGTCGTTCGGGTGGATGGCGGCGTGGTGTTGTCGCGCGAGGCGCTCGATGCGGCGATTGTGCGGGCCGCGATCGAGGCGGGCGCTGAGTTCATGCCGCGGACGATGGCGCGGCGGACGCGGCCGGCGGGTGGTTGTCGCGAGGTTGAGTTGGAAGCGGTCGGGGATCGAGGGGCGGATCGCGGACGGACGGCGCGAGCGGGGGTGGTGATCGCGGCGGATGGATTGGGGAGCGTGCTGCTGGCGGAGGAACTGCCGACGACGATTGCGCGGTGGTCGCGGTTTGGAGTGGGGGCGACGACGCGCGAAGGCGGGCCGAGGGCGGGGGAGTTGTGGATGCACTGCGGCAGGGCCGGGTATGTGGGCGTGGTGGCGCTGGAGGATGGGACGACGAACATCGCGGCGGCGCTGGACCCGGTGGCGGCGAAGCGAGCGGGCGGGCCGGGCGCGATGGTGGCTTCGATCCTGGGCGGGAGCGTCGATCGCGCGGTCGAACCGGAGTTGGTGAGCGGTTTGCGGTGGCACGGGACGGCGGCGCTGACACGGTCGCGGGGCGTGGAGGCGGAGCGATTGCTGGCGGTGGGGGATGCGTCGGGGTATGTCGAGCCGTTCACCGGCGAGGGCATGGGATGGGCGGTGGCGAGCGGCGCGGCCGCCGCGGTGCAGGCCGAGAAGATCGCGGCGGGCGAGCGGGTGGCGAGTTGGAGGGGGAGTTGGTCGGCGCGACATCGGTCGCTGGTGTGGAATCGGCAGATGCGGTGCGCGATGCTGGCATGGGTGCTGCGAAGCCCCGGCCTCACGTCGCTGGCGGTGCGCGTCGTCGGGATGATGCCGGCCGTCGGCGGGCGAGTGGCGGGAGCGATGGGGAGGCCATGGGCGAGTGCTGCCTTGGCCGGGGGGAGCGACGCATGAGCAGATCAGCAGTGATTCTGGGGCTTGGACTGGCGAATCCGCCGGGGTCGATCGAGCAGACGGCGGCGGTGGCGCGGGCGAGGACGCTGCTGTGGTCGGAGCGAGCGGCCGCGCGAGTCGAGGTGCGTGGCGCGGGTGTGCATGAGAACGGGAAGCCGCGAGAGAACGGCACTGGACGGGCGCTGGAGGCGCTCTATCGGCGTTCACGAGTGCGACGGCGTGCGAGCGTGCTGCTGAGCCCGATGGAAGAGTGGTCGGCGTTTTACGCGCCGCCGACGAGCGAGGAGGATCGCGGCCCGACGACCTCGGCGCGGATGCGGATGTTTGAGGAGCGTGCCGGCGCGGTGGCGCGGATGGCAGCGGAGCGGGCGCTGGCGGATGCGAAGTGCGAGGCGGGTTCGATCACGCATCTGGTGACGGTGTCGTGTACGGGATTGGCGGCACCAGGTGTCGATGCGGAACTGATCCGGTCGCTGGGGATGTCACCGCGGGTGGAGCGGACGAACGTGGGGTTTATGGGATGCCACGGGGCGATCAACGGCATGCGCGTGGCGTCGGCGTTTGCGCGGGCGGATGCGTCAGCCCGGGTGCTGGTGGCGGCGGTGGAACTGTGCAGTCTGCACTATCACTACGGCCCGGACCCGGAGCAGGCCGTGGCGAACGCGATCTTTGCCGATGGAGCAGCGTCGGCGGTGGTGGCTGGGGACGAAGTGGCACAGTGGCGAAGTGGCGAAGTGGCGGATGGCGTGCGTCTGGCGCGGTTTGGGTCGGTGCTCCTGCCGGAGTCGGCGGACGCGATGAGTTGGCGGATCGGGAACCACGGGTTTGAGATGCGATTGTCGGCGCGGGTGCCGGAGTTGATTCGGAAGCATCTGCGCGGGTGGCTGGGCGAGTGGCTGGGGTCGGCGGGAGTGCGGCTGGAGGATGTCCGCGGGTGGGTGGTACACCCAGGTGGGCCGAGGATCTTGGATACGGTGGCGGAGGCGTTGTCGCTGGATGCGGGGGCGCTTGCGGATTCGTCGGCGGTGCTGGGGGAGTGTGGGAACATGTCGTCGCCGACGGTGATGTTTATCATGGAGCGGCTGAGGCGAGCGGGGACGCCGAGGCCGTGGGTGGTGCTGGGGTTTGGGCCTGGGTTGGTGGCGGAGGCGGCGCTGGTGGTGTAGAGCGGCGTTGGTGGCGTAGGGCGGCGTTGCGGAATGCGTGTGGTTGAAGTACGATTCGCGTCCCGGGAAATCGGCGCGAGCGGGGATATCCATGGCTTCGATCACGATTGTGCGGGGGCAGAACGAGGGCGACTACTACCCGCTTGGGAAGCGGACGATGGTCATCGGCAGGCAGGAGGGGTGCCCGATCCAGGTCGTGGACGATCGGGTGTCGCGTCGGCATGTGCAGATCAGGTATGACGAGCATGACGGCTCGTACCACCTGCTCGACATGAAAAGCGCGAATGGGACGTTCCTCAACGGGCGGAAGGTCGAAACGGATATCGCGCTCCGCGACAACGATGAGATCGAGATCGGCGGGGCGAAGTTGATTTTCTCGAACACCGACTTCCCGGACCGGAGCAGCGCGCTGGCGCACTTCAAGAAGCAGGGGGAGCGCAGCCGGCCGACGATCGAGGGGCATTAGCCCTCTTGCCTGGTTTCGCGGTGGCATAGGGCAACAACCCGACGGGTGCGGGGCGGTTTTTCCTGCAGTGTGGGGCGACGAGCGTCGCGTATTGACTCTGAGGCGTGATGCCTCGGAGGTTTGGTATGCGTGAGCGTTGCATTCCACCGCCGTCCGCCGGGTTGTTTGGCGGAACGAATCCCAAGGCGTCGCTGCTGAAATCGGCGGCGGCGCCTTGGGTGCTTTCATTCGCGGCCCTTGGACTTGGGCTGGCGATGATGCGGTTCGGAGGGAGCGAGAGAGAGGCTGGCGCGGGGGCTGGCATGGCGGCGGCGGGGATGGGGGGCGCGGCGACAACCGCGGTGGGTGCGGCGAGTGAGGCGCAGCAATCGGCGGAGTCACGGGTGAACGTCGCGGCGACTGGAACGAACGCCGAGGCTTCAGGGGCCCAGAAGGCGATCAGCGGGCGTCGATAACTCCCTCGATGGCGAGCAGATCGGCGTAGCCCACGGCGAGCGGTTCGCCCATGGCGGCGCGGAAGTCGTCGCGGAGTTCCTCGATTCGCGCGTGGCAGGCGATGGCGTCGGTGCGTGCTGCTTCGCTGGCCGAAGCGTTGGGGTCGGGCGAGACGATGGCCTCAAACTCGATGAATCGGCCGAGGCACTCGACGTCGTCGATGTGGATGCGGACGGTGTCGAGCAGATAGACCTCGCGGACCTTGCGGACGACGGCCCAGACGGGAAGTTCGAGGTGGCCGAAGCGGTCGAGGGCTTGTTCCTCGGAATAGCGGCGATAGTCGCTCGGGCGCGGCGAGATGGTGTCGGCGCGGTTGTACTCGATGTATTCGGTGGGCTCGGCGGGCGTGACGCGGCGCTTGAGGCGAGCCCCTCCATCGCGAGCGAGGCGGAAGTAGGTGTCGGTCTGCTCGACGATGCCGAGGAGGCGCGCGCCGAGCGCCTGGGCGATGGAACGCGCCAGGGGTGTGTCGCGCAGTTCGGCCTTGAACTCGATGTTTCGCACAAACCCTCCGAACGAGGCGGCAGCATAGCGTGGCATTGCGGCGTGTCTAGGGCGGAGGGGGCGCGGGGCGACGATCGGGTGGTAAGTTGTGCAGGAGTTGCGGCTCGTTCCAGATGTCGATGCCGAGTTCTCGGGCTTTGTCGAGTTTGGAGCCCGCGCTCTCGCCGGCGATGACGAGGGAGGTCTTGCTGGAGACGCTGCCGGAGACCTTGGCACCGAGGGATTCGAGGAGTGCTTTGAGGCTTTCGCGCTCGAAGTGTTCGAGGGTGCCGGTGAGGACGATGGTCTTGCCGACGAAGGGGCCGGTGGCGGGGGCGTCGGCGGGACGGAAGTCTTTGGACGAGAGGTCAACGCCGAAGGCGCGGAGGTCGGCAAAGGTCTTGGCGGCGACCTTGGAGTGGAGATAGGCGTGGACGATGGGAGCGGTGTCCTTGCCCAGGCCAGTTTCTTGGCCGCCGGGGGGATCGCGCGGGATGCTGAGCCTGGCGGCGTCGGCTTCGGAGAGTTTGGCGTTGGGCATGAGGTCGCGGACGGAAGCGTCGAGGAGGGCGTCGAGGCTTTGGTAGCGGCGGGCGAGGAGTTTCGCGGTGGTGTCGCCGACGTGGCGGATGCCCATGCCGGCGAGGACGCGGGCGAGGCCGCGTGACTTGGCGTCTTCGATGCCGGCGAGGAGGTTGTCAACTTTTTTCTCGCCCATGCGGTCGAGGGCGATGAGGCGGTCGCGGTATTGGGCGAGGCGGAAGACATCGCCGAAGTGGGCGAGGGGGATGGGCTCGGCGTCGGCGGGGATGCCGAGTTCGGCGCTCCCCCGTCGCGGATCGTCGGCAGGGAGGGAGGTGGCGCGGATCTGATCGACGGTTTTCTCTCCGAGGCCCTCGATATCCATCTGCTTTCGACCGGCGAACCAGATGAGTTTCTCGCGGATTTGCGCGGGGCATTCGGGGTTGACGCACACGCGCGAGGTTTCGAGCGAAGGAGAGTCGGCGGACTCTGGCGGATCGACCTCGACGGGTCCGCCGCATTCCGGGCAGATGTCGGGGGGCGTGATGGGCTTGGCGCCGCGGGGGCGCTTATCGAGGACGACGCCGAGGACGTAGGGGATGATCTCGCCGGCTTTTTCGATCTCGACGGTGTCGCCGAGGCGGATGTCTTTCTTGGCGATCTGGCCGTAGTTGTGGAGCGTGGCGTGTCGGACGGTGGTGCCGGCGACGAGGACGGGCTGGAGGCTGGCGCGGGGCGTGATGCGGCCGGTTTTGCCGACCTGGTGCTCGACGTCATTCAGAATGGTGAGTTTTCGCTCGGCGGGGTACTTGTACGCGATGACCCAGCGCGGGCTTTTGGACGTGGTGCCGAGGCGGGCTTGCTGGGCGAAGTCATCGACGCGGATGACCATGCCGTCGGTGGCGTAGTCGAGGGAGT
>JBJXFQ010000134.1:0-46080 GCA_046155605.1 Phycisphaerales bacterium | reverse complement strand
GTTACGGGGACTGCGACGCCTCAACGACCTCGCCGACGCTCACCGTCAACGACTTCATCTGCTTCCTCAACAAGTTTGCCGCGGGCGATACCTACGCCAACTGCGATGGCAGCGCCGTGCCGCCCGTGCTGAACGTCAACGACTTCATCTGCTACATCAACGTCTTCGCGGCGGGGTGCCCGTGAGAAGGGAGAATCCGACCGGAGCGGGACGCCCAGGCTCACCACTCTGAGGACACAGCAAGCGACGGAGCGACGAAGGGACGGCAAGAAAGCGAGACAGCGAGACAGGGGCGAAGGGAAAGACACGGAAGCAGGACGGCGAGGCTGGCGCTTCCAGCACGCCACTCAGCCACTTTGCCACTTCTCCACTCCGCCACTCCCTCTTCTCTCCCTCCCTTCTCCCTACGCTTCCTCATGGAACTCCTCGCCGTCAGCGTCGGCAACACGCGCACCCGCTGGGGCCTCTTCCGCGGCCGCGGCGGACGCGACCTCGAACTCTCCGGCGCGTTCCCCAACGCGGACCCCGCCGCGATCGTTGCGGCCATTCTGGCCGCGCCCGTCGTCAATCATGCCACGCCGATCGTCATTGCATCGGTCAACGATCCGGCGAGCGCGACGCTCATCGACCGCCTCACGCCGCCCATCAAGGCGCGCGGCGGCGAACTCTTCCGCCTCGGGAGCGACCTCGAGATCCCGATCGAGACGACGCTCACCGATGAACGCACCGTCGGCCAGGATCGCCTGCTCGACGCGATCGGTGCGTATGCCCGCGCCAAGCAAGCCTGCATCGTGATCGACGCCGGCACCGCCATCACCGTTGACTTTGTCGATGGCCAGGGCGTGTTTCAGGGGGGAGTGATCGCGCCGGGCCTCGCCATGATGCTCCAATCGCTGCACGAGGGCACCGCGGCGCTGCCCTCGCTGCCGCTTGAGGCACCGCAAGGCCCTGAGCCGTGGGGGAAGGACACGCGGTCGGCGATGCTCGCGGGTGTTTTCGCGGCCGCACGCGGGCTCGTCCACCTTCAGATCGACCGCTACGCCGACGCCTACGGCGCGTATCCGCAGATCGTCGCCACGGGCGGCGATGCGCGTGTCCTCTTCGAGAACGACGACCTCGTCGAGAACATCGTGCCGGACCTCACGCTCATGGGCATCCAGGCGGCGTGCGCGGCCCAACTCGGCGGCGACGGCGCGGATGGCGGCGGACCCGAACTGTGATCCGCTGGCGGGTCGAGACCGACCCGACCACCCGCGGCGGGATCGGACTCATTTCGATCATCTCAGATGCCGCCGACACGCTCGACGGCACGGCCGAGGTCGACGCGGCGCTCGGGACACTCGGCGTGCGCGCGCCCGTGGGCACGCTGCGCGTCGTCGACCTGCTGGGGATTGATCGGGGAGTCGTTGCGAGATGGACGTCGATGTGCGCACATCTGATGCCGCACGCCGGACCCGCGGTCGTGCGCGCGCTGGCGGTCGGGATCGAACGCAGGCTCGGCGCGCCGATGGATGCGGGCACTTCGGCGCATCGCGCGTCGCTCCGCGCGCGCTATCCCGAGGCCGAGGACGAGATCGAGGCGCTGATGCTCGATGCGCTGGCGCGCGCGGCGAGCCCGCTGGCGATCGATCTGCTTCTGGATCAGCCGCGGCGGTGGCTCGCGCTCGACGTGGCGACACGCTCGTGGCTGGAGGCGGCGGTGCCGGGTGATGCCGGGCTTGCCCCGGCGCTGTTGGCGAGGCTGATCGAGCCGCCGCTGGTGGTGGCCTTCGGCCCGGCGAACATCGGAAAGTCGTCGCTGCTCAACGCGTTGGCGGGGCGTTCGGTCGCGCTGGTGGCCAACGAGCCGGGAACGACGCGGGACTATGTGGGCGTGCTGCTGGAGGTCGGCGGCCTGGTGGTGCGCTACGCGGATACGCCGGGGCTGCGCGAGGGAGGGGGCGACGTCGAGGTTGAGGCGCGTGCGGCGGCGATGGCGCTGGCGGAGATGGCGGACTTGGTGGTGCTGTGCGGAGATGCGACGGCGGCAGCACAGGCGGTACCACTTCGCACCAGGAAGGATGCGAGCGTGTTGCGAGTATGCCTGCGTTCGGATTTGGGAGTGCCGACTTGGCCGCAGGACGTGGCAACGAGCGCACGCACGGGAGCGGGCCTGGCGGAATGTGCGACGGCGATACGGGAACGGCTCGTGGCTGCGGCGGCGCTGGCGGATGAGAGGCCGTGGCGATTTTGGATGTAGAAGGCCGGCGAGTCGAGTAGTCAGGAGTACCAACTTCGGGGCGAAATCGGTGGTGCAAGGAAGCACAGAGGCTGAGCGAGTTGTGAAGGCCTCGGCGCATCGCACGACCTAGACTTTGGGCTTGCACTCTGGGGGCCGGCCGAGGGAACGCCAATGGACCAACGACAGACACAGATTCGCGAGGGCGCGGGACTTGAGGAGTCGAAACTCAATGTTGAGTTCATCGACTGGCTGAGGAAATGGAGCACGCCGCTGCTTTTGGTGGCGGCGGTGGCGGCGCTGGGGTTCGTGGTGTACCAGCGCGTCGAGAAGTCGCGCAAGGCCGAGGTCGATCGAGCGTTTCTGGAGTTTGAGGCGGCGGCGGGGTCGAACAACCCGAGCCCCGAATCACTCAAGGGCATCGCGGAGACGTACAAAGGGATTCGATCGGTGGGGGTGATGGCAAAGATTCGCGCGGCGGACGTGCATCTGCGGGCGGTGCGCACTGGGCTCGCGCCCGGCGCGCGGCCGCAGCAGGATGGGAGCGTCGCGCCGGAGGACTTGCTCAACGACGACGGCCGCAAGCGCAACCTCGACGAAGCGGAGCGGCTGTATGCCGAGGTGCTGGCGGCGACGGAGATGAACAAGAGCAAGGCGGTTCACGCGATCGGGGCGGGATTCGGGCTGGCAGCCGTCGCGGAGAGCAAGGGGGACATGGCGGCGGCGAAGGCGGCGTATGAGCGCGTGGTGAAAGCGGCAGAGTTTGCGACGATGCCTGGGCAGGCAGCGCTGGCGAAGAAGAAGATCGAGGAGTTGCCCACGCTGGCGGCGATGCCGCGGCTGTATGCGAAGGCGGAGTTGCCCGCGCCGCCGAAACCGCCGGAGTTGCCCAGCGCGGCACCGAGCCCGCTGACGAATCCGACGGCGACGATCCTGCCGCCGGCGGGAGAAGCGGCCAAGCCGCCGGAGCCCGCGCCGGAGGCACCGAAGCCGGACGCTCCGAAGCCGTCCGAGCCCGCGCCGGGCCAACCCGCGTCGACGGAGTCGCCCAAGACAGAGCCCGCGCCGCCCGCCGCGAACCCCAAGTGAGCAGCGGCGGATCGATGCGCCTGCCTTCAGGTCAAGAGCCCGGCGACGAGCGCGTATCGCTGGGCGACGAGGTCGTTCTTCCCGGCGGCAAGGTCGATCCCGAGGCGCTGCGGCGCGCGGTCGAACTCCAGCGTGAGCAGGCCGGCGGCGAAGACGAGGTCGTGGGCCGCGTGGTCTTTACGCTGCAGCGCGACCTCAACAAGCGGCTTGATAAGTACCTGACCGACCGCATCACGTTCATGAGCCGCAATCAGTTGCAGAAGTTGATCGCGGGGGGCGGGGTGACGGTGAACGATCGCGTCGCCAAGCCATCGACGAACCTGCGGCGGGGCGACGTGGTGGAGGTGATGATCCCCGAGCCGCCGCCGGCGGGAATCCAGCCCGAAGCCATCCCGCTCGAGGCGCTCTACGAGGACGAGCACCTCATCGTCATCAACAAGGCACCGGACATGATCGTGCATCCGGCACGGTCGCACCTCAAGGGCACGATGATCAACGCGCTGGCGTGGCGGTTCGAGCAGGCCGGCAGCGGGTCGCTCTCGAGCGTCGGGGACGAGTTTGCGCGGCCGGGCGTCGTGCATCGGCTTGATCGACACACGTCCGGCGTGATCGTTTTCGCCAAGACCGACGAGGCGCATTGGAAACTCGGGCACCTGTTCGAGCATCGGCGTGTCGAGAAGCGGTATCTGGCGCTGGTGCATGGGCGCGTCGAACCGGCGGTGGACGTGATCGACCTGCCGCTGGGTCCGCATCCGTCGCGTGAAAAGGGCTACCGCGAGAAGCAGGTGGTGCGGCACGACGAGCAAGGGAAGGCGGCGGTGACCATCTATCGCGTGCGCGAGTTGTATCACCCGCACGCGGCCGATCCGGCGGAGCGATTCTCGCTGCTGGAGATCGAACTAAAGACTGGGCGGACGCACCAGATTCGCGTGCATCTCTCGCACCTCGGCTGGCCGATCGTCGGCGACGACATGTACGGCGGCAGGGCGATGCTGGCACCCGACGGCAGAGCGATTCTCGCGCGGCAGGGGCTGCACGCGGCGCTGCTGGCGTTCACGCATCCGATGACTGGTGTGGCGATGACGTTCGCGGCACCGCTTCGTGCCGACATGGCGGAGGCGATCCGCGGGCTGCGGATTGGGCGCGAGGCGTCCCGTGTGGTGGCCCCCGGCACGATCCTGGACGTGGATGGGCTGGTAGGGGCTTCGTAGCGGGGTCGTCCGCATCGAGATCGCATGAACTGTCGCGCTGCCGCCTCCGGTACTTGCGTTGCGCGCGCCTTCTTTCCCGCTGGCGACGGGGAGGGTGTTAGGAAAGCCGTCACATCGGCGTTGCGCCTGCTCATTTCGACAGATTGGCCGTCAGCGCCGGCACCAGCCGATCCTCGAGCAAGGCGACACCCGCGTCGTTCAGGTGGTTCGGCGTGTCAAATGCGTAGAGGCCGACAAGGAGGCTGCTCCCGGGCGGCACGAGGCGCTCAAACCCGAAGGCCTCGGCGTATCGCATCACGCGCTCCTCACAGGCGACGAGCCGCTGTACGCCGGCAGCATGGGTCGGTCGTTCGCCGGCCCGGACCCCCGGCAGGAAGAACGGTCGAGCGCCGCGCTCACGGCAGACTCGCGCCAAGTCGCGCACGGCCACGGCACCCAGCGTGCGATCCCACTGAGCGTCGGTGGCCAGCGCGGGCGGGGTCCAGTCGATCACCGAGGCGGGGCCTGGCAGCGGGAACTCGACGCAGCCGTCGCGATCGATGCAGCGGACGTCGTACGCGCTCGTCGGCCCATTGGACGGCGTCCACCCGCGGTTCCGCTGGCGCGCGGCGATGAGCGCCTGGGAGAGCGCCTGTTCCGCGTCTGTGACCAGCATGCGGCATCGCTCGCGGGCGGCGATCCACTGGCGGCGCGGGAACCGTGCCACCGGATCGCCCCGGCCATCGCCATACAACCGGATCCAATCGCCGCGGCTTACCGGGTCCGTTGCCTCGGATGAACGAAAGTGGGCAAGTTCGGGCATGAGCACAACGATGTCGCCTGGCGCGACCATCGACTCGACACGCGCCACGATCAGGTCCAGGCCCACACCGGCGCTGATGCCATAGGCGACGACGGGCGCTTTGATCTTCGCCGAGAGCGAGCGGGGGTTGATGCCGAATGGTACATTGCTCCCACCCACGAACAGCACCTTGGGAGAGGGCGTCGTGGCGGCGGTGGCGTTGACTCGCTCGTCGATCACTCGGGACCATTCCGTGCGGTGCCGCGCGAACCAGGGGACGATCGCATCCACGCCGAGGAGCAGGGGCGCGAGCACGCCGAGGAGCATGACCACGATGGCGCGGCGGGAAGTTTGCGAATCAGGATGCAAACTACGGGACCTCCGGAAGTGTCGCCAGTCCCATGACACGGCCGCGGGTGATCGCCTGGAGTGCCGGCATCAGTCGCACTTCGAGAACCTTTACCCCTTCATCATTGAGGTGATTGAGCGTGTCGAAGATGTAGGGACCGATCAGGAGGCTGTTGCCCGGCGGGAGGAAGGGCTCGGCGCCGAGCCTGGCCGCGTAGTTGAGCAACTGTTGCTCGTCCTGCAGCATCGCGCGCAGGCGCCGCGGGTCGGGCGGCGGATCGCCGGCCGTCGAGAGAACGCCGGGGAAGACGACCCAGCGCACACCTCGCTGGCGGCCGATGCTGGCCATTCGCCGAACGCCGGCAGCGCCGAGCGATCGCTCCCAGTCGGCGGGCGAGACGCCAACGAGCGGCACGCCTTTGAAGACGGTCAGCGGGCCGGGCCTGGGGGCGGTGTTGTGCCCCTCGGGCGCGATGCTGCGGATGTCATAAGGCCCCGGCGGGCGGGCGGCCGTGGCGATCCCGCGCCAGCGGCTTCGAAGAACGAGCGCCGATCCCAGGAGCCGATTCTCGGCGGTCGAGATGACGCGGCGGCAGCGCTCGCGCGAGGCGATCCACTGTCGCAGCGGGAAGCGCCCGACGGCGTTGCCTGTCCGATCGCCGAAGTGAGATTGATCGCCGAAGAGATTGATCCAGTCGCCACGGATCGCGTCGTCGCCGGTGCGGGTGGAGCGGAAATGTGCGATTTCGGGCATGAGAACGACGAGATCGCCCGGCGCGATGAGCGACTCGGCCCGTGCGACGATGAGGTCAAGCCCGACACCGGCGTTGACGCCGTAGGCGATGACGGGGAGGCCGAGGCGTGCCGCGAGCGAGGGCGGGTTGATGCCGAACATGACGTTGCTTCCACCCACGAAGATGACTTTGGGCGAGGGCATGGCCGCGGCGGTGGTGTGGACGCGTTCGTCGATGACGCGGGACCATTCGGTCTGATGCGACGCGAAGAAGGGCACGATGGCATCGATGCCGAGCAGGAATGGCGAGAGCGCGGCGACGAGCATGATCGCGACGCTGGCGCGCGGGCCGAGGCGAGGTGGGCTGGGAGTGCCCGGGCTGAAGACGTTAGAAGTCAAAGTAGAGGAACTCCGGGGGCTTGACCTGGGCGAGGACGAGCATCATGCCCAGCGCGAGCAGCGCAGCACCGAAGAGCGACCAGCGGAGGCTGGGACGGAATCGCGCGGCAAGTTGGCTCGTGTTGGGCGCGAACAGCGCGATCGCGACGCTCACGATGAGGTAGACCAGTACCCGGTTGAAGGACGCATCCCACTCGTCCATCCAGCGGCCCTCGACCCCGATCAACCGGCGATAGATCGCGCCCGCCTTGCCGAGCGAGCCGGCGCGGAACAACACCCACCCGGCCATCACGACGCCGATGGTGAGAGCCCAGCCCAGGATTCGCGGGAACGGGATCTTGAACGAACGCCACACATGGTTGATCGCCAGCGCCGAGCCGTGCAGGGCGCCCCAGAGCAAAAACGTCCAGCCCGCGCCGTGCCAGATCCCGCCCAGGAGCATCGTGATGAGGAGATTAATGATGGTGCGCGGCAGCCCGCGGCGTGAGCCGCCGAGCGGGATGTAGACGTAGTTTTTGAGGAAGTCGGAGAGCGTGACGTGCCAGTGCCGCCAGAACTCGGCGATGCTGCGGGCCTTGTAGGGCGAGAAAAAGTTCCAGGGAAGTTGGATGCCGAAGAGCAGCCCGAGCCCGACGGCCATGTCGGAATAGCCCGAGAAATCGAAGTAGAGTTGGAGCGTGTAGGCGAGGACGCCCGCCGCGGCATTGACCTGGGCGAGGCTCTCGGGGTTGGCGAAGCAGGGGTCGGCAAAGCGGCCGACCGGATCGGCGAGGGCCACCTTTTTGGCGAGGCCGACGGCGAAGATGAAGATGCCCAGGGCCGCGCGATCCCATGTGGGCCGGAGCGTGTCGAACTGGGGCAGGATGGTGGCGGGATGGGTGATGGGGCCTGCGATGAGGTGCGGGAAGAAACTGACGAAGAGGAGGTGCTTGAGGAGCGAGACTCGGCTCGCTTCGCCGCGCGAGACGTCAACGAGGTACGCGATCTGCTGGAACGTAAAGAAGGAGATGGCGAGAGGCAAGACCTTGGGCGCGAGAGGCGAAGCGACGATGCCCGCGGCGTGCAACTGCACCGAAGCGAAGGACGCGTACTTGAACCAGAAGAGCAGCGCCAGGTTGGCCGCGACGCCAAGGGTCCGTATCGCACGATTGCGCGCGCGATCAGGCCCGAGGCCGCGCGCGACGAGGTAGTTTCCCACGACCGAGCCGAGGAGGAGCGGGACATGCTCGGGCTTCCAGAGCCCGTAGAAGACGACCGAGGCGAGGGTGAGGAACGCGAGGGCCGGCGCGAGACCGGCGAGGCGTCGGGCGGCGAGAAAGAGCGCGAGCGTGACGGGCAGGAAGAGGAAGAGGAAGTCGATCGCGGAGAAGATCATGCGCTTTCTCCGCGGCGATCATCCGATCCGATCCCGCCCCCCCATGTACCCCCGCAGCGGCTCGGGGATCGTCACGCTGCCGTCGGCGTTCTGGTGGTTCTCGAGGATCGGGATGAGCACGCGCGGGCTGGCGATCACGGTGTTGTTCAGCGAGTGGCAGAAGACGGTGTCGCCCTTGCCCTGCGCGCCGCCGACGCGGTATCGCATGTTGAGCCGTCGGCACTGGTAGTCGTACAGCCGCGACGCCGAGTGCGTTTCGCCGTAGTCTCCCGCACCGGCCTGGAGTCCGGTGCCACCCCGCCCGGGCATCCAACTCTCGATGTCTACCATGTCCGCGTTCTTGGGTCCAAGATCGCCCGTGCAGCATTGCAGGAGGCGATACGGAATGGCGAGGCTTTGCAGGATTTCTTCGACGAAGCCGATCATTCGTCTATGCCACGCCCGGCTCTCGGCCTCGTCGGCCTTGCAGATCACCACTTGCTCGACCTTGTCGAACTGGTGGATGCGATAGAGGCCCGCCGTGTCCTTGCCCGCCGCTCCGGCTTCGCGGCGGAAACACGTGCTCACGGTACACATTTTCAGCGGCAGGCTCGCCTCGTCGAGGATCTCGTCGCTATAGACGCCCATGAGGCCCACCTCGCCCGTGCCGGTGAGAAACAGGTCGTAGCCTTTGCTCTTGCCGTCGGCGTCGTCGGCGCTCTGTCGCTGGCTTTCGGGGATGTGATACGCCTGCTCGCGCCCCGCCGGAAAGAAACCCGTGCCGATCATCGCCTCTTCGCGCACGACCACCGGCACCGAGACCGGCATGAACCCCTGCTTTTCCGTCATGAACTCCATGGCGTATCGCAGCACGGCCTGGTGCAGTCGCATGCCGTCGCCGGTCAGGATGTAACTGCGTGAGCCGGCGAGTTTGACGCCGCGCTCGAAGTCGGCAAGTTTGAGGTCGCGCACGAGATCGATGTGGCCTTTGGGCTTGAAGCCGCGCTGCGACTCGAACGGCTTGCTCGTGTCGAAACCAGGCGGGTTCCATCGCTTGATCTCGACGTTGTCGGCCGCGCTGGTGCCCACGGGCACGTCGTCGTCGGGCGGCAGCGGGACGGCCAGGACAAGGTCGCGGAGTTGCGGGTCCATCTGGGCGATCTCGGCCTCCAGCCGCGCGCCCTCGGCTTTGTACCCCGCCGGCTTGGCCTTGAGGTCATCGACCTGCGCCTGCAGCGCCGCGGCCTCGGCGGCCTTGCCTTCTTTCTGGAGCGACTTGATCTGTCCGGAGAGTTTGCCGAGTTGCGGACCGAGTTCCTTCTCGATCTTGCCCTGCTCGGCGCGGAGTCGCTCGCGCTCGGTCATGAGTTGCCGCTTGCGGGCGTCGAGCACGAGGATGTGGTCGATGTCGACGGCAAAGCCCTTCTTTCGGCAGCCATCCTTGAACCGTTGCGGATTGTCACGCAGCGCGCGGAGGTCGATCATGGGGCCAAGTCTAGCTCGACGATGCAGAGGCCAGGCCGCGTCAAATCCGAGGCCCGGGCCAGTGTCGAAACTCGGCGCGGCCGCGGTCGTGGAGTTCGATGGCGACGACATCGAGACGCATGGGCCTGCGCTCCCAGCCATTCGCGGTGCGAAGGGCCGTGGCGGCGGCGCGCATCGCGAGTCGCTTCCGCTCGTCGACCGCTCGCTCGGGCGCGGCCGCGAGGCTCGCTGCCGGCGCCCCCGCCGCACGGTGGCGAGTCTTGACCTCGACGAGCACGATGGTCAGATCGTCGGGCGCGAGGCAGACGAGATCGATCTCCTGCCGCGCGATGCGTGCGTTGCGACGAAGCACCCGATAGCCCAGTTTCCGCATTCGTTTCGCGGCCTCGCGCTCGCCCGCGCGACCGACGCTTGCCTTTGTCCGCGCGCCACCGGTCGTGCCCGTGCCGCGACCGATTTCCGCGATCCGCCGAGCGAGCGTGGCGAGCCGCAGGAGGACGGCGGACCCGCTCACGGCGCGGACCAATACCGCTCGATGGCCATCTCGAGGAGGCGTCGCGCGATGTCATTGGGGTCTTGGAGGCTGGCCTGGCGCGCCAGCCGCGAGACGTGACGACCGCGTTCGCGTTCCTCGGCTTCCTTCGTCAGGAGGCCGATGATTTCGAGTTGCACGTCGCCGTCGCTGAGCGGACGCGAGCGGGCATCGATTCGCTCGAGCAGAAGCCAGGCGCGATCATCGCCCACCGCCACCGGAGTCGTGGTTCGTTGCCCGGGCGAGAGCCCCCGCGCCGCCTCATTCAGCGGTGCCAACGCCGAATCAAAGAACTCGGCTTTCGCGTACTCGCCCTCGAACTCGATGGGGCTCAGCAACCCGCCCTCGGCCCGACGCGCGCGATTCTGCGGCTGCCGCGCGACCTCTTCAAACGGTCGGCCCGCCGCGAGCGCCGCCGTGACGGCGTCCGCGTTCTCGGCACCGACGCGGATCATTCGAAAGGTCGCCTTGGGTTTGGGGTTGTAGGCATCGCGGTTCCGTTCGTAGTAAATCTGCACGTCCTTCCAACTCACGCGAGCCCTCGACCTGATCGCGCGCTCGGTCTCCCAATAGATCAGGATCTTGGTCTCGCGATCGCGGACGAGGTCCTGCCGCGTGACGTTGGCCTCGCGCAGTTCGCGTTCGGCCGCGGCGCGGCCTCCGGCCTGCCGACGCTGGTTCTCGACGAGGTTGTCGAGGATCGACTTGAGCCCCTGCTTCTCTTGCGGCTTGAGGCCCGCTCGCGCTTCGGACGACAACAGTTCATCCTCGATGATGCGTCGCAAGTAACTGGCGATCGTGCCGAAGGCCTGGTCCTCCCACTCGGTTCGCACGGCCTGGGCCCGTCGCGGGTCCGCGGCAGCAGCGGCCTTGGCGTTGCGAGCAGCGTTGGCCAGCGTCGGGCCGATGACATCGAAGACCTCGCCCGCCCACACCGGGCGGCCGTTGATCTCGCCGACCTTCTCGTCGATCAGCGTTGGCTCGTCGATGGGCACGCCGGTGTCGCTCGCCCCAAGCCTCGGTGGCCCGGCCTCCGTCTCGACGCGCATCGGGGGCTGCACGGGTGCCGGCGGAACCGCTGCCGGCTGCATTGCAGCCGGCGTTTCGTTCTCGCTCGCGGCCCGCTTCTCTGAGATCCCGGCTCGCGGAGCAGCCGAGGCCGATGCGGGCGATGGCGCGGCGATGTTCGACGACTCACCGCTCGGGGGCGATCGGAAGTCCGCCGAGGTAAGCCGATCCGGGCCTTTGGTGGTCACTCGCGCGAGGCACCCGCCCAGCATCGCGACTGAACACCCCACGCAAGCAGCCGCGTGACAAGCCGAGGTAATTCGGCGAAAGCGAAAGCGGCCTGAGCATCGGCGTGCGCTAGAGTTCATGTCTTCCTTCAGGGGATCCCATGTCCGACACGCCCAAGATTATCGTCGATAGCGACTGGAAGTCGCAAGCCCAGGCCGAAAAAGAGCGGCTCACCGCCGCCGAGAAGGCCAAGCCCGCCGCGCCGCCCGCGGGCGGCACCGCCGACGACCCCTACGCGCTGCCGGCGGCGGATTTCGATGAGTTGGTGCGCATGTTCGCCTCACAGGTGCTCCTCTATCTCGGCGCGTTCCCCGATCCGGAGTCCGGCCGTCGGCTCGTCTCGCTCGAGGCCGCCAAGTTCAACATCGACATGCTCGCGCTGGTGGAAACCAAGACCAAGGGCAACCTGACGCCCGACGAGACGCAGACCCTGACCAAGGTGCTCTACGAACTGCGAATGCAGTTTGTCGAGGTGAGCAAGGCCGTGCAAAAGGCGATCGACGAAGGCAAACTCAAGCCCTCGGAAGCCCCCCGCGCGCCCGGCAGGCCCTGATCGCTCGATAACTCCTCCCGACTTCTCGGACCGCGCGAGCCCCCGCGCTCGTGTCGCGGTCGCGCCAGGCGTTGGAGTCTGTGCCTCGGGCGTAAAGGCCGCGACCCCCGCGCTCACGACGGATGCCGCGCACGCCGAATCGTGCGGTCTTATGCAACACCAGGGCACCGATCCGTACCCCAGCGCGAATGCCGTCATCAATCCGAGCCCGCTGCCGCGCACCGCCGCGCCTGGCCTTGGCTCGGTTGCGCCTGTCAACTCCGGAACTCCCGGCGCACTGGCGCTGCTGACGGCCTCGGGCGTCGCTGTCGGTGTCGCAGCATACCTCGGAGTTCACGGGCTCAAGACGCCGGTGCTGGGGATGCCCGGCGGCGTGTGGCTGCTGGGCCTGATCCAACTGGCGGGCCACCTTCGCCGTCGCCACGAACTGGCCGTCGCGTCGACCAATGCCGCGCCGCCCAAGGAACTGCTCCCGCGTGTTGCGGCCGAGGCGCTCGACCTGCCGCTGGTCATCGGTTCGACCGCGGCCGCGGCGCTCGATGTTGCACGATCAATCTCGACCTCTGCCGGCCTGCCTTCGACCGGACTGAGCACGGTCGAGCAGCGTGCCGCTCACTCCATCGACCGTTCGGCATGGCCCATGCGGCCCCTCCGCATCGGCCTCGACCTCACGCCCGAACTCTTCGCCGCCCTCACCGAGGCACCCTCGACCGGAGGCGCGGCGACGCAATGGGTCCGCATCCCGAGCGGACGCGACGACGACGCGGACCTCAAACGCTTCCATCTCGACGCGCTGGTGCGTCAACAGGGCCAGGGGCCGGTGCGAGTCGTCTCGCCCGAGGCAGACGGGCTCGACGCCGCGTGGTTCGATTGGTCGGCCCAGCGCCCGTTGACGTACGGCTCGATCTTCCCGCTCCGCGTCGATGCCGCCCAGGTGAACCTTGGCGAGATTGACCCGGGCTCGCGCGACGATCTGACGCTCGCGGCGTGTCTGGTGCGTGCCATGGCCACGCTCTCTCGCTCGCCAGCGCGGCTCACGCTCGCCGATCGTCTGCGCGGGCGTCGGCCCGTGCAGCGTGGCGACCTGCGCCCGGGACGCGCGCCGACCGGGCCAGCCGAGTCGTGCCTCCTGGAACTCGCCGGGCTGATCACGCGCCCCGCGGATCGCATCACGGACGCCCGTCGCGCCGCGGCTCGCGTCGCCGGCGCGTGGCTCGCCAGCACCGACGCGCGGCTGGAACTTGATGTTCGCCGACGCGGGGTCGATGCGGCGCTGGACATCCTGGGTGACGAGCCGGAGGCGCTGCTCCGCGCCGCCGCGCTGCGGCTCGCCTCGGGAGACGACGAGGCCGCCTTTGCCGCGATGGTCCGCGCCGACGCGGTGATCTCGCGGCAGAATGACGGGAGCGTCCACGATCACCTCGCGTTCCTGCAGGCCGAGTTTGAGATGGGCGCGCCCGGCCCGCTGACGCTCGGTCGCGTCGGCGCGGGAATCGTCCTGGCCGCTGCGTCGAGCCCGCCCGACCGCCTCACCTACGTCCGCAGCGACATCATGGACGACATCCGGTATTCGTCGTGGCTCGTGGGCCGCGATCAGGATCAGGCGCTGCTGGTCCGCCTCTTCAGCGTGCTCGAACGCGCACGGATGGCCCCGCCGCAATCGAGGGCGGCCTGATCGCCTCAGCCGTTCACGTCGAGCGCCGGCGGACCCTTCTTGGGCGTCGTTGACCCGCCCGCGGTGTAGTTCTGGCGCGCCATTCGATCCTGATGCGCGTCTTCCTGCTCGTTGCTCGAGAGCCGTCGCACCGCCTCGAGCGTCTCGGGCTCAACGACCACCGTGTCCTGCTCGTCATCGCGCGGGCGCGCCACCGGAGGCTTGATCGCCTCCTTGCGCTTCGCCTTGGCCTCGGGCCGCTCCACCTGCCCCGCCGCTGCGATCGACGCCGCGGCATTGGTCGGAATCAGGCTCATACCCCACTATCGTCCGACCGCAGCCGCGGGCTTCAGCGTCCGGAAATCCGGCGTTCCCGAGGCCAAAATCAGGCCTGTGTGCGTCCGATTTCGCCGCTCACGAGCCGATCAGGTTCACGCCGCAATCCACATACACCGTTTCGCCCGTCACGCCCGACGACAACTCGCTGGCGAGATAGACCGCCGTGCGACCGACGTCCTCGCCCTCGACGTTCCGGCGCATGGGCGATCGCTCCGCTGTTCTCGCCGCCATGGTGTCGGTCCCGCCGACGGCCGACGACGCGAGCGTGCGCAAATAGCCGCCGGAGATGATGTTGACCCGCGTGCCCTCGGCCCCAAGCTCGGCCGCCAGGTATCTCGCCGTGCATTCGAGCGCGGCCTTGGCCACGCCCATCACGTTGTACCCCGGCACGACCTTCTCCCCGCCGTAGTACGACATCGCCATGATCGACCCGCCGCCGGCTCGGGCGAGCATCGGGCGCGCTCGCCGCGCCATCCCCAGCAGCGTGTACGCCGAGATGTCGATCGCGGAGAGGTATGCGGCACGGGGCGTGTCGGTAAACTTCCCGGGTTGCAACCACTCGCGATCGGCAAACGCGATCGAATGCACGAGGAAGTGCATCACATCGAACGTCTCGGCATACTTCGCGAACGCCGCGTCGATCTCTTCGTCCTTCGACGCTTCCATCGGCATCAGCCACGGGTCGCTCACGCCCAGCGCCTCGACCGCTCTCCGCGTCCGACGCTCGTTCTTCTCGCCCGGCAGGTGCGTGAACGCGCACCGCGCACCGTGCTGGAGGATCGCCTGCGCGATGTACCACGCGTAGGAGCGCTCGTTGGCGATGCCGACGATGAGGCCCGTCTTGCCAGAGAGAAGTGCCATGAAACCTCCTGAGAGACTTCCAACGGTACGCACCGCGTCCCGGCCGCAGGGATTTCACTCGTATCATCGCCCGATGCCCGACCTCAACACGCTTCCGCTCGACGCGCTCTACGCCGCGCTGGCCCAATCGGGGCTGGTCGCTCGTCTGCTCGAACTCGCCCGCGACGAGGACCTGGGCACCGCCGGCGATGCCACCAGCGCCGCCTGCATCACGCCGCAGGCCGCCGGAAGCGCACTCATGGTCGCTCGCACCGGCGGGCGGATCGCCGGACTGGCGGCGCTCCCCGATCTTGCCCACGTCTTCGGCTCCCGAATCCGCGTCCAGCCCATCCTCCACGACGGCCAGGATGCCCGCGCCGGCCAGGCCATCGCCCGGCTCTCCGGGCCCGCACGCGATCTCCTCGCCCTCGAACGAACCTCGCTCAACCTCGTCTCGCGGCTCTCCGGCATCGCCACGCGCGCCGCCGCCTTCGTCGCCGCGCTTAACGCACCAGACGCGCCCGCGAGCCCAACCCACCCCACGCCCCACGCACGCCTCTATGACACCCGCAAGACCACGCCCGGCCTGCGCGTGCTCGAGAAATACGCCGTTCGCTGCGGCGGGGGGCATTGCCATCGCATCGGGCTCCACGATGCCGTGCTCATCAAGGACAACCACATTGCGGGCGTCGCCATAGGAGACCTCCCCGCCGTTGTCGCCCGCGCCTCCGCCGCCGCACGCGCCGAGCGACCCTC
Organism: Phycisphaerales bacterium; assembly: GCA_046155605.1. Taxonomy (GTDB): domain Bacteria; phylum Planctomycetota; class Phycisphaerae; order Phycisphaerales; family UBA1924; genus JAEUIZ01. The sequence goes on along the minus strand of JBJXFQ010000134.1, from coordinate 30,492 downwards.
CCCAGCCTTCATCGAGGTCGAAGTCGACTCGCTCGACCAGCTTCGCGCGATCCTGGCGCTCCCTCGCTGCACCGTCGACATCGTCCTTCTCGACAACATGACCCTCGACCAGTTGCGTCAGGCCGTTACCCTGCGCGACGCCTCCGCAAGCCGGCCCGAACTCGAAGCCTCCGGCGGCGTCACGCTCGAATCCGTCCGCGCCATCGCCCAGACCGGCGTCGAACGCATCAGCGCCGGGACGCTCACGCACGGTGCCACCTGGCTCGACATCGCCCTCGACTTCGAGGACGCCCCGTGAGCGACGACCTGTCGTCGTGGGCGGCGGCGCTAAAGGCCGCGATCGCGCGCGACCGCCCCCGCATCGTCGATCGCGTCGTCGTGCTCGCCGAGGTCGCCTCGACCCAGGACGAGGCCCGCGCGCGCGCCGCGGGTCGTCCCGGCCTCTTGGTCATTGCAGCGCGCCAGACCGCGGGCCGCGGCCGACTCGGTCGCGCCTGGCTCGACGCCGAGGGCGAAGGCCTAGCCGCCACGTTCGCGCTCGCAGCGCCCGCGCCGTCGGCCCAGGGTCGCGTCTCGATCGCCGCCGGCCTCGCCGCCTGCCGCGCCTGCGAGTCCGCCATCGCCGCTCCGCTCCGCCTCCGCTGGCCCAACGATGTCGTCGCTCCCGACGGCCGCAAACTCGCCGGCGTTCTCATCGAAGCCCGCGACGGCCTGCTCCTCGTCGGCATCGGGATCAATGTGCGCCAAACCGCGTTCCCACCGACGCTCGCCGCCGCTTCCCTCCACCAACTCGGCTCGTCGTGGTCGCGCGCGGACGCCAGCCTTGCCCTCCTCCGCGAACTCGACGCCTGCCTGGCGCTGGGCGACGCCGACCTCCTCCGCGAGTGGACCGCTCGCGACGCTCTCCGAGGCACTCGGCGCACCTTCCTCCACAACGGCATTCGTCACACCGGCCTGGTCGAATCCATCTCCCCTGCCGCCGAGATCTGCCTCCGCCTCGACGACGGCCGATCGCTCTCGCTGCCCGCCGCCACCACGTCGCTGCTGCACGAATAGCCGCGGCCCACCTCATATACTCCTCCCCCATGCCACACACCCCCGCGCACCTCTCCGGCGACGACATCCGCCGCATCTTCATCGAGTTCTTCAAGTCCAAGCCCTCGGCCGGCGACGGCCACACCTTCGTCGCGTCGTCGCCATGCGTCCCGCACGACGACCCCACCCTCCTCTTCACCAACGCGGGCATGAACCAGTTCAAGCCGATCTTCCTCGGCACGGCCGACCCCGCCAGCGAACTCGGCAAACTCAAACGCGCCGTCAACTCCCAGAAGTGCATCCGCGCCGGCGGCAAGCACAACGACCTCGACGACGTCGGCAAGGACACCTACCACCACACCTTCTTCGAAATGCTCGGCAACTGGTCCTTCGGCGACTATTTCAAGAAAGAAGCCATCGCCTGGTCCTTCGAACTTCTCACCAAGGTCTACGGCATCGCGCCTGATCGCCTCTATGCGACGTACTTCGGCGGCAACCTCGAAGTTGGCCTCGAGCCCGACGAGGAGACCAAGCAACTCTGGCTCCAACTCCTCCCCGCCAAGCACGTCCTCCCCGGCAACATGAAGGACAACTTCTGGGAGATGGGCGAGACCGGCCCCTGCGGCCCATGCACCGAGATCCACTTCGACCGCATCGGCAACCGCGACGCGAGCAAACTCGTCAACACCGGCGACCCCGACGTCCTCGAAATCTGGAACAACGTCTTCATCCAGTTCAACCGCGAAGAGGGCGGCAAACTGCGCATGCTCCCCGCCAAGCACGTCGATACCGGCATGGGGCTCGAACGCCTCGTCTCTGTGCTCCAGAACAAGCGCAGCAACTACGACACCGACGTCTTCATGCCGCTCTTCGCCGCGATCCAGAAGGCCACCGGCTTCACGAAGCCATATTCCGGCAAACTCGGCGCGGAAGACGTCGGCAACGTCGATACGGCCTATCGCGTGATCGCCGACCACATCCGCACGCTGACCTTCGCCATCACCGACGGCGCGACGCCGAGCAACGAGGGCCGCGGCTACGTGCTGCGGCGGATTCTGCGACGGGCCGTGCGCTATGGACGGCAGGTGATGGATGCGAAGCCGGGCTTCTTCGCGTCGCTCGTGCCGGCGGTGGTGGAGCGGATGGGCGGCGCGTTTCCTGAACTTAAGAAAGCCCCGCAGCGCGTGATCGACATGTTGCGTGAGGAAGAGGAGAGCTTTGGACGGACGCTGGATCGGGGAATTCATCTCTTTCAGCATGCCGCATCACGTGCATTCTCGCGAGTTGTCGTCGCCAACAAGCACCTCCTAGAACAAGAATCTCCCACAAAGTCACCTGGCCAATCCGGAGCCTCCATTACTTTCATTATCGGGCATCCGACGAACCGTTTAACTGGTGAGCTTGAAGAGGTGACGTTCGATCCTGATGCGAAGGTTCGGCTAAAGCAGGGTAAGTCGATTGTGTACGAAGGGCCCGGCAGGTCATTCGACGGCAGCCTGACTGCAAAACTGGGATGGCCAGCTCCAGTCATTTCCGCCTCTGACTCATTCCAGCTCTACGACACCTTCGGCTTCCCCATCGATCTCACGCAGCAGATGGCCGAGGAACGCGGCCTGAAGGTTGACATCGAGGGTTACGAACGCCTCATGGAAGAGGCCAAGCAGCGCTCGCGACTCGGCGGCAAGGAGGACGGCGCCAAGGACCTCTCGCTCGATGCCGATGCCGTCGCGCGGCTTCGCAGCATGAACATCGAGCCGACCGACGACTCCGACAAGTTCCACTCGCGCGACGTGGGTACCAGCGTCAAGGCCATCTGGAACGGCGACAACTTCGACCAGCACACCGGCACGCACGGCTCGGCCGTCAATGCCATCGGCCTCGTCTTCGATCGCACCAACTTCTACGCCACGATGGGCGGGCAGGAGCACGACACGGGCCGCGTCTTTGTCACCAGCGAATCCCGTAGCGGCCGCGACACGCACCAGGGAGGGGCGGGCGGCGAGTTCCGCGTCGAGAAGGTTCTCGCCTTCGGCGGCTACGTCCTGCACATCGGCCGCATGATCCGCGGCGAGGTCCGCGTGGGCGACCGCGTCCAACTCATGGTCGATGACAATCGCCGCAAGCCCATCGCCTCCAACCACACCGCGACGCACCTCCTGAACTTCGCGCTGCGGCGGGTCGTGGGCGACCACGTCGATCAGAAGGGCTCGCACGTCGCGCCGGATCGCTTCCGCTTCGACTTCGCCAACAACGGGCCGGTCACGCCAGAGCAGGCGCGACAGGCCGAGGCCATCGTCCGCGACCTCATCAAGAAGGACCTCACGGTCTATGCCGATCTCGCGCCGCAGTTCGTGGCGCGGTCGATCGCGGGCCTCCGCGCCGTCTTCGGCGAGGCGTATCCCGATCCCGTCCGCGTCGTGTCGATCGGCCAGCCCGTGGCCGACCTCCTCGCCAGCCCGGAGAACCCGGCGTGGAAAGAGGTCTCGATCGAGTTCTGCGGCGGGACGCACGTCGCCAGCACCATGCACCTCGTCGATTTCGCCATCACCTCCGAGGAAGCGGTAGCCAAAGGCGTCCGCCGGATGGTCGCGCTGACGGGCGTGGCGGCGAGCGCCGCGATCAAGGCGGCCGACACGATCGCCGAGCGTGTCCGCACCGCGGCGAACGTTCCCGTCGCGCGTCTTGCGGCGGAAGTCGTCGAGATCGGGCGTGACATCGACCAGATGACGATCCCACTCGGTCGCAAGGACGAACTGCGGACGGCCGTCGCCGCGCTGCAGGAGCGTGTGAAAGCCGCCCAAAAAGAGGCTTCCGCCGCGAAACGCTCCGAGGCCGCGGGCCTGGCCCGCCAGATCGCGCAGTCGGCCGCGACGTCGGGCGACGACATCATCATCTCGACGATCGACGTGGGCGGCGATCGCGGTGCGCTCGAGCAGGCCGTCAAGACGATCCGTGACATCTGCCCGAAGGCCGCCGTCATGCTCCTCTCGACTGACACCGCCGACCCCGCTGCGCCCAAGGTGAGCGCGATGGCGGGCGTGCCGCCCGAACTCGTGCAGAAGGGGCTCAACGCCGGCGAGTGGGTCCGCGAGGCCGCGACCGTCCTCGGCGGCAAGGGCGGAGGCCGCCCCGATTCGGCCCAGGGCGGGGGGACCAACGTCGCCAAGATCAAGGACGCCATCGCCGCCGCTCGCCAGTTCGCGATGCGAAAGTTGCACTGATCCGACGCTGGTCCGCTACGCTACTACTGCGCGGGCGAGCCGCTCGCATGCCGCGCCGGGAGCACTCGTCATTCATCGGCTCGTTGCAGTTTCGTGCCTCGGCCTCGCCTGCGCTGCCGCACCAGCCCAGCGGCTCACCACCGTCCGCGTCGCCAGCGGCCTCTCCAACCCCATCTTCGCCTCCGCGCCCGCCGACGACTTCTCCCGCCTCTTCATCGCCGAACTCGCTGGCAGCGGCGGCACCGCCGGCCGCGCCGATATCTGCATCCTCCGCCTCCCCTCGCACACCATGGCACCCGCGCCCTTCCTTACGCTCGGCCCGCTTCGGCAACTCCTCGGCATGGCCTTCGCCCCGGATTACTCCGTCTCCGGTCGCTTCTACGTCTATTGGCTCGATGCTGATTTCGTGCTTCGGCTGACCCGCTTCACCGCCTCCAACCCCGACCTCGCCGATCCCGCGTCTGCCACGACGCTCCTCTCGCTCCCCAATCCCACGGGCGATCACGCCGGCGGGTGGATCGGCTTCGGACCCGACGGCTACCTCTACCTCGCCATCGGCGACGGCGGCCCCTGGTTCGATCCCTTCGGGCGCGCCCAAGACCTTTCCCTCCTCTTCGGCAAGATCCTCCGACTCGATGTCAGCGGCCCCGGCCTCGCCATCCCGCCCACCAACCCCTTTGCCGGTTCCGTGACCAATCGCCCCGAAATCTGGTCCTACGGCCTCCGCAACCCGTGGCGATGCTCCTTTGATCGCGCCACCGGCGACCTCTGGATCGCCGATGTCGGCCAGGACGCCTGGGAGGAACTCAACCTCCAAGTCCCATCCTCACCCCCATACACAGCCCGCAACTACGGCTGGCGCTGCTTCGAGGCCAATAGCGTCCAGAGCACCACCACCGGCCCCGGCGGCGAGCCCTGCCCGCCTCCCACCAGCGTCACCTTCCCCGTTTTCGCCTATGACCACGCCGTCGGCTGCTCCGTCATCGGCGGCTATGTCTACCGTGGCCGCTCGATGCCCTGGCTCCGCGGCACCTACTTCTTCGCCGACTATTGCACCGCCAGCGTCCGCTCGCTCCGGCACGACGCGGGCGTCGTCCACGACCTTGTCGATCACACTGCCGAACTCGCCACTCCTGGACTCGCCATCGACGGCATCGCCTCCTTCGGAGAGGACGCCGAAGGCGAGGTCTACATCTGCGATCTCGGCGGTGGCGAGGTCTACAAGATCGTCCCGCGCTGTCTGGCGGACTGCACCGGCGGCACCGAGCCCCCCGTGCTCTCCGTCAACGACTTCATCTGCTTCCTCAATCTCTTCGCCGCGCAAGACCCCTTCGCCAACTGTGACGGCTCGACCATCCCGCCGACGCTCAACGTCAGCGACTTCGTCTGCTATCTCAACCGGTTCGCTGCTGGATGCACCTGATCGCCTCGCGATGAATCCGCGGTGCCGACCGCATGAGTCGTTCGCGCTCGACGAGACTTCAGCCGACCTTTCCAAACTTCGACGGCCCGACCTGGCTCACCAGTTGCATCAGCAGGTGCGGACGCCACCCCACCACGAACGCGAACAGCGACACCGCCCCGGCCAGCCGCAGGTACTGCCCGGGCGTCGTGCTGCTGAACGGGTCGCCCGTGATCGCCACCAGACCGGAAATCGCCGACAAGTAGATGAAAAAGCCCCACATCACCGCGGCCACCGCCGGTGCCAGTGTGCCGCTCGCGATGTCACCGGGATCGCTCACCGTGGGTAGCCCGCCGCCATCGGTCGTTGCCCCCGAGCCGACTGTCACCGTCATCGCCGAGCCGGGCGCAGCCGTCGACGTGTCGCCCGTGGCAGCGCTCCCAACCCCGACCGTCATCGACGATTGTGCCGAAGCAATCGCCCCGATCATCCCTCCGGTTGCCGTCGCGATCCGACCGAAACAACCCACCAGCGCCGCCAGGCAGCACAGGATCGCCACGTTCGTCGGCGTAAACGTCACCGTCACCAGCAACCCCAGCCCGATCGCCGTGAATAACCCCATGGGTGCCCCGACCGAAGCCGTCGCGATCTTCGATTCCACCTTCGTCGGCTCCTTGGCGAGCGCCGACTCCAGCCCCTGCCGCAGCCATGACAACGTCAGCCCCGGAGCCGCCGTCGTCGTTTCATTCGCTGGGGCCGTTGCCGCCGTCGGGCCACCCATGTTCTCAAGACGCCTGCGAAACGGCTCGCTGTTGATCGTCAGGCCCAGCGTGAACACATAGAGCCACGCGATCGTCGCCAGTGGGCCGAGGAACATCGCGTTGAGCACTCGCCGTCGCTTCCGCTTCTCGGCCGCCGCATCGCCACCCGCCTCAGAACCCGGCGTCGGCCCACTCGGGCGGCGCGGATCAGCCACCCCGACACCGATCGGCCCCTGAACGCCATTCGTGACCATCGCGCCGCCGGCCTTGATCTCGACGTGGTTCATCGCGTTCTCCTTCAACTGGGTCACGGCCCACTCGTGAGATGCTCCCATCCTACCTAAATGCCCTACGACCTCGCCAGACTCGCCCTAAACTCACTCTTCCAACCTAAGAAATCCCGATCACCGACCGAAATCCATGCCTCCGATACGAAGAGCGCACACACGGCCACGACCAGCCGATAGTTGACCCCACAATCGCAACCCCTCTCGCTCCAATCGCGACTGCGCTTGTTCTCGGGCTTCGCCGTGCTGACCTGCGGCAAGAAGCAATCCCATCACAACAAGCGATCGAGCCCCGCTCACCTGCTGCGGGGGTGCGGGGGGATCGTCCGCTGCGCCGTAACTCTCGCCAACCACGCTCATCGCGTGGCTCATCTCGCGCGCGCCTCGCCGGCTGGACTTCGCGTCCCGATTGGCTTGAACCGTCATACCGCCCGGCAGGCCGCACTCAAACGCCCCCGGCTGGACTCGAACCAGCGACCAACGGATTAGAAATCCGTTGCTCTGTCCAACTGAGCTACGGGGGCTCGCAAAATCCTAGCGCCGCGATCCCCCTACGCCCGCCGGCTCTTTCTTCGACCCGTCTTGTGCCCCTCCGGTGCCTGCCGCTCCTTCGCCACTTCCGCGGCCTTATCCGCACGCACTGATTTCCCCAGACGCACCGGCTTCGCCTGCGGCCTCACTTTGTATTCCACCTCGACATGTTCCACATACCCCTCGCGCTGCTGCGGCTCATGCCGAACCAAAAACCTCAGCGGCTCCGCGCCGGGCGCTGGCTCCGTGGCCGGCTCGAGCAGCGCTGCCGCCTCTGACGCGGAAACAACCTGCTCGTCCGCCGCATACGCCGCGATCGCTCGCCGCTCCGCCTCAGCCACGATCCCTTCGCGTTCCTCCGGCGGTGCCATCAGCAAGACCGCGAGCCACCGACGACCGAGGTCCGTCCCGCCGGCCCGCAGCAACTCAACCAGCATCCGCAGGTGGTCGTTCGGGGATGGCGTGGGCGATGCTGATTGCCCGTGCGGAGAGCCTGGTGGTGATCTCTGGTCGCTCATGATTCGCCTCGCCCGTGGGCCTCGCGCGGAGCCGCGTCTCCAGCGTCTGCACAAACATCTCCAGCCGATCCACCCGATCCAAAAGCCGCTCCACCGACCGCGAGAGTGCCGCCAGCAAATCGGCCGCCCCAGACTCGTTCAGCGTGTGATGCCGAACCTCCGCCGCCTTCATCGGCCCGCGGCCAGACAGCAGCCACTCGGCGCTCAGGCCCAGCGCCCGGCACAACGCCGACAAGAACTCCACGCTCGGTGCCTGCCCCGACAGATACCGCCGAGCCGTCTCGTGGTTCGTCCCCGTCAGTTCCGCAATGTGTCGGTGAGTCCGCTGGCCCACCGCCGCTCGCATTCGGTCGTGTAGCGCGCTTTCTTCCACACAGACAGCATACCACGCCTTGCTCGCTCGCCGCGGCCGCTCTACCCCACGTCCCCGAGCCCCAGCCACTTGCCGTGCGCCTTCATCATCCGCCGCCGCGCCAGCGAATCTTCAACCCCCCCAAGCCCGGGGGATCGCTCCACCCACGCTCGCGCGTCGCGCTGCGCCATCCGCACCAGGTCAAGGTCTCGTGCCAGGTCCGCCACGCGAAACGGTGCCGCCCCAGCCTGCCGCTCCCCAAACACCGCCCCAGGCCCGCGAATCTCCAGATCCTTCTCCGCGATCGCAAAGCCGTCCGTCGTTGCCGCGACGGCCTTGAGCCGCTCCATCCCCTCCGGCGTCGCCTGCCCCTCAGACGCGATCAGCACGCACACCGACTTGCCCGTACCGCGGCCGACACGCCCCCTCAACTGATGCAACTGCGCCAAGCCGAATCGGTCCGCGCCCTCCACCACCATGATCGTCGCGTTCGGCACATCCACCCCCACCTCGATCACAGTCGTCGCCACCAGCACGCTCACCCGGCCCTCGCGAAACCGCCGCATGATCCCGTCACGAGTCTCCGCCTTCAGCCTGCCGTGCATCGCTTCGACTTTCACCCCGCCCAGCGGACCATCCTCCAACTCCCGCGCCAGCGACAGCACCGACCGGCTCGATCCCGCCTCAGCCGGCTCTCCATCCGCCGCCTCCGCCGTCGGTCCATCCTCGCCGAGATCCAGTCCACCTCCAAGCATCGGCTGCGCGCGCTCCTGGCCAATCTCCGGTGCCACCACATACGCCTGTGCGCCAGCCGCCACCTTCTTCGCCACCCACGCGTACACCTCGCCGCGCTTCTCGTGCCCAACCACTCGCGTCGCCACCGGCTGCCTCCCCGGCGGCATCCCCTTGATCGTCGAGATATCCAGATCGCCAAAGAGCGTGATCGCCAGTGTCCGAGGGATCGGCGTCGCCGTCATCACCAACACATGCGGCGTCACATCCTCCCCCCCCGCCGCTTTCGCCCGCAGCGTCGCCCGCTGATGCACGCCGAAGCGATGCTGCTCATCGATCACCACCACCGCCAGCGAACGGAACCGCACCGTTTCCGTCAGCAGCGCGTGCGTCCCGACCACGATGTCCGTCTCGCCACGCTCGATCGATGCGAGCAACTGCCGCCGCTCCGCCGTCGGCGTTGATCCCGTGAGCAAGCCCACCCGAACGCGCGCTCCCCGCAGCATTTCCGTCAGCCGAAGATAGTGCTGCTCAGCCAGCAACTCCGTCGGCACCATCAGCGCCGCCTGATGCTCCGACGCCACCGCGACCAGCATCGCGTACGCCGCCACCGCCGTCTTTCCTGAACCCACATCCCCCTGAATCAGCCGATTCGTCGGCGTCTCTCGCCGCAAGTCTCGCACCACCTCCCCCACCACCGCCTCTTGCCCTGCCGTCAGTTCAAACGGCAGTCGCTCGCGAATCTGCCGATCGATCCCCTCCGACCATTTGAGCGCCGGCGATCGCAGCCGCTGCCGCAGGTGCGCCCGCCTGAGCGCCACGCCCAGTTGCATGAGCAGCAACTCGTCATACGCCAGCCGACGCCGCGCCGACGCCACCTCCTCCTCTGTCCGCGGCTCGTGCATCCGCCGATACGCCTCCGCCAGGCTCGGCATCGACCGCTCGCTCCGATACGCCTCGCTCAGATGATCCTCGATCAGCGGCAACCCGATCGGTAAGACCCGCCCCATCGCCCGCTCGATCTGCCGAGTGCTCAGCCCCTCCATCGCCGGATACACCGGCCTCAGCCGCGCCTTCGCGGGTCCGGGCTCATCCTCCGGCCCAAGTTCCCACCACTGCGCGTTCACGATCTGCAGGTTCGGCCCCATCCGCCGCGCCTTCCCCTGCACCCGCATCCGCATCCCAGCCTGCACCTTGTCGCGCAGGTACGTCGCGTGAAACCACGTCAAATCCAGTCGGCCCGTGCTGTCCATCAAGACCGCCTCAAACCGCGGCTTGCGCCCCCGCATCACCACTCGCGTCGCCGTCACCTGCCCCGTCGCCGAGACGTTCGCCCCCGCCGCCAGTTCCGCGATCGGTGCCTGCGCCTCGAGCCGCTCGTGACGCATCGGCAGGTGGTTGATCAGCCGTCCGATGTTCGTGAGCCCCATGCCCTCGAGCGCGCGCGCCGTCGCCGCCCCGACCACTTCCGACAACGGGCTCGACAGCGTCAATCCCAACCTCGCGCCTCCGCACGCCTCGATTCAGGCCGCTCATCCCGACTCCAAGCCCCATCACCCGGGCTTCAGGCTCCGCAGATATTCCCACGAATACAGCCCCGTCGCGTGACCATCCGAAAACCGGATCCGAATCGCATAGTTCCCCACCAACTCCGCGTCCACCGCCCGCAGCGGCCCCTCCCCCCGGCTCGCCGGCAGCACCGTCAGTGGGTTTTTCGCAAGCCGCTCACGCAGGTCCCGCGCATCGGCCGAAGGCGAGTGCCGCCGAAGGTTCGCGATCGAATAGAACGACGTCGTCCCATCCGGCCATTCGATGCTCAGCCCTTTGTCCTTCGCCAGATCGATGTGCCGCGGCATATCCATTCGCGCCGACACGATATCCTTCCCTCGCCCCCCACGAACCTTGGGAGTTTTCTGCCATGTCGATCCCGCTCCACCTCATCGCCGCATCGCTCACCTCGGCCGCGCTCGCCACGGCCTCGTTCTGCGTTGCGCAGGCAGCCAGCGACCCCTCGCAGCCGCCCGCAACCCAGCCCGTGACGCCCGCCGAACCGGCCAAACCAGCGGAAGCAGCCAAACCCGCCGAGCCCGCGCTACTCACGCCCCTAGCCCACGTCGAAGTCCGCGGATCGGGCCCGATCCACGTCGTCCTCATCCCGGGCCTCGTCTCCGATTGGACCACCTTCGAGTCGTTCATGGAGCGCAACGCCGCCAAGTACACGATGTACGCCGTCACCTTGCCCGGCTTCGGCAGTTCCGCGCCGCCGCCCGCGCCCGCCGCGCCTTCCGACAAGAACTACCAGCATGGCGCCTGGCTCGCCAACGCCGAGCGCGCCGTCGCCAAACTCGTCGAGGACAAGAAACTCGACAAGCCCGTGCTCATGGGGCAGACCCTCGGTGCGCACATCGCGCTCCGCGTCGCCTCAGCCGCCCCGGACAAGTACCGCTGCGTCATCGCCGTCAACGGCTGGCCCGCCTATCCCATCGGCGGTGCTGAGCAGCCCGTCACACGCCAGCAGCGCGAGGAGTTCGTCAACGGCATGTTCGCCCAGAGTTGCGAGGGCATCCCTGAACCAGAATGGCAATCACAGCAGAAGGAATGGATCCAGATGGGCGTGGGCGACCCCGCTCGAGCCGCCCCGCTCGTCGCCAAGGCCGCCGCCGTCCCGAAGGCGACGAGTTCGCGCTATATGCTCGAATACCTCGCGGCGGACCTCACGGAGCAGATGCCCGCGACCAAACTGCCGGTGCTCGCGATCGCCGCCATCGGCGATGTGCCCTACGCCGAGGACCTGAAGGCCCTGTACGACATGTGGCAGCGTGAATGGGCCTCTGTCCCGCAACTCACGCTCGTCCATTTCGAGGACACGCTCGAGTTCGTGACCGAGTCGGCACCCGTCGAACTCGATCGCGCCGTCGAGCAGTTCCTCGCCCAGAAACAAGTCGAAGGCAAGAAGGGCACCCCCAAGCCGCCACGGCCCGCCGAGCAGGCTCCCGTCGCTGAACCCGCTCCCGTCGTGCCGCCCGCCCCCGCGCCAACCACCGACACGCCCGGCGTCACGCCGCCCAAGCCCGGCACCACCGATCCCGCCCCTGCCGATCCCGGTGCCGAGCCCAAGCCCGGCAAGCCCAACGCGCCCAAATCCGATCCGGCACCCGGCAACACTCCCAAGTGACTTCCGCCTTCTCCGATCGCCTCGTCGCCGCCATCCGCGCCTGCGGCACGCCCGCGTGCGCCGGCCTCGATCCAGTCCTCGAGCGCCTACCCGCCGGCGCGACCGGTGCCTCGCCCGCCGATCGCTTCCGTGCCTTCGGCATGGGCGTCATCCAGGCCGTCACCGGCATCCTCCCCGCCATCAAGTTCCAGTCCGCGTGCTTTGAGCGTCACGGCGCTTCGGGCCTCGCCGTTCTCCACGATCTCGCCGCCGCCGCACACGCCGCCGGGCTCGTCACCATTCTCGACGCCAAGCGTGGTGACATCGGCATCTCCGCCGCGCACTACGCCGCCGCCGCGTGGGACGCCGGGTTCGACGCCATGACCGTCAGCCCGTACCTCGGTGTTGAGACCCTCGCGGCCTTTCTCCGGCCCGGCCGCGGCCTCTTCGTCCTCGTCCGAACCTCGAACCCCGAGAGCGACTCGCTGCAATCCGCGCGCCTCGCCGATGGTCGATCCGTGGCGGAACTGATCGCCGACCAGGTCGCGGCCTTCGGCGCGCGCGCGCAGGGCAACCTCGGCTACAGCGACGTTGGTGTGGTCGTGGGCGCGACCAAGGCCGCTGACGCCGCGGCTCTTCGCACTCGCATGCCGCGACAGTTCTTCCTCGTGCCCGGCTTCGGCGCACAAGGCGGGACGGCCGATGATGTGCGCGCCATGCTCGACGGCCGCGCCGACTGCGGCGGCGGGGTCCTCGTCACCGCCAGCCGCTCCGTCATCTATCCCGAATCCTCAGGCCTCAATTCGCAACGTCAGTGGGTTCCCGCCGTCCGCCGCGCGGCGCTGCAACTCGCCGAGGACGTGCGCAACGCCGTCAGTGCGTAGCCGCCATCAACCCTCCGCGGCACCGCCGAGCCGGCGCACCTGGTCGAGCGTCCGATCGAGTTTCTTCTTCAGATCGCGGACGCGGAGGAGGGATCGCACGCGGGTGACCAACTCCAGTTTGTTGACGGGCTTGGTCATGAAATCATCCGCCCCCGATTCCACCGCCCGCGCCACGTCGCCCTCCTCGTTCAGGGCCGTCAGCATCACGATCGGAATGTCCTTCGTCGCGGCGCCCGCCTTGAGTTTGGCGCACGCCTGATACCCGCTCATCCGCGGCATCATCACATCAAGCAGCACCAGATCGGGTGGCGTGGCAGCGACCGACGCCAGCGCCTCCACGCCATCGCCCGCGGTGCGAATCGTGCAGCCAAGGTCCTCGAGATAGGCCTCAATCAACTCACGGTTCTGCTCGTTGTCATCGACGATCAGGATGCTCGCGCCCGCCATGGGGCCGCTCTCGGATTCGGAAGTTATCGGTCCTGCAACTGGGTCGGTGGCCATGCAGCATGGTAGCGGATTCTGTGCGACTGGACTGGCCCCAAACGCCGACCAAGAATCAAGTCCGAATCGTGTGATTGTCCGATCCTGTTCTGGATCGGTTGACCTTGAACCTGTTTCCCGTCGTGCCCGAGGCGACGGATTGTGTGGCCACGCTTCGGATGCCGCGTCAACCCGCCAAACCCGCTTGGCAAGATCGCTATCAACCACCGGAAGTGCGCGCGCTGGCCGCGTCGATGCCAAGGCCCCAGCGGAGCGAGTTCGAGTTCATGCGCAAGTCAATCCTCGCGCTGGAGCACTTCGAGGAGCACCTGACGTGGCGCGGCGTGCCCTGGGGCTGGACGATCGAGTTTCACGCCGACGATACCGAGCCGAGAGCCTCGGCGTGGGCGTATTTGATCCCAAATCCTGCCACACCATGGCTTTGCACGCCGCTGCTCACGGATATCATCACGCCACTGCTGACCAACAAGAAGTTGCCACGCACGATTCGAGACGGAATCGTTTTAGGCAAGCAGGTTCGCGGGATGACCTGGGTGCAGTGGACCCTTGACTGTCGCGCCACGTCCGAAGAGGTGCTAGCCGTTCTGCGCCGCAAGTTGGAGGCGGGTGCGGGGTCTTTGGCGTAGGACCGCTGGAGCGACGCGGGGTGAATCGCCGATGGCCTAGTCTCTGCGGGGCGAGCCGCCCCCAAGAACCTTGGAGATGTGCCATGCCGAGCCCGCGGGCGACGCTCGCCCTTTGTGTTGCCGCCGCGTCGATCACGCCCGTCGCGTTCGCGCAGACCGACCTCAACTCGCGACTCGAAACGCTCATCTCGACGGCCAAACTGGCCGAGGCGCAGATCGGCATCCATGTCCGCGATGTGACGCGCCAGCGCGACTTGGCCAATCTCGCCGCGACTCGACCGCTCTTGCCCGCCTCGAACATGAAACTGCTGACCACCGGCGCCTCGCTCTCGGTCCTAGGACCGAACTTCACCTTCCGTACCGACATCCTTCTCGACGGCGATCGCCTCATCCTTCGCGGCTCGGGCGATCCCGCGCTGGGCGACCCCGAGGTTCTTGAACGCTCCGCCCAGAAGCAGACCGTTGATGGGCTCCTCCGCTCGCTCGCCTCGTCCGTCGCCGGTGCCGGCATCGCCGCGGTCTCGGCCATCATCGTTGATGACGGCATCTTTGACCGCCAGAGCGTGCATCCGACGTGGCCGGTTGACCAGTTGGACAAGAGTTACGCGGCGGGCATTTCGGGCGTCAACTTCCATACCAACACGCTCTGGGTTTTCCCCTCGCCGACCTCGACGGGCCGACCGCCCTCGCTCGTGCTCCAGCCCGCGGCGTCGTGGTTCGAGTTTGAGAATCGTGCGCAGACCTCGACCTCGGGCCGACAGACCGCCTGGGTGCGTCGCAGCGGTGAGAGCAACAGTTTCATCCTGTCGGGCGACGTGAGTTCCGCCGCTCGCGTTCCTATCACGATCACGATGCGCGACCCGGCGCTCGTCACCGGTCGGTTGCTCGCGATCTCGCTCCTCTCGGCGGGCGTCGAAGTTGGCGGCGAACGCGTCGAGCCCGGTACCACGGTCTCTCGCGCCGTCGCGGAGCGCGTCGGGAGCGTGGTGCGTCTCTCGGAGCCCGGCACGCCGATCACCGGCCGCACGATTGCCACGGTTTCGACCCACGCCGCCGAGATTCTCGGGCGATGCAACAAGGACTCGGAGAACCTGTACGCCGAGGCGCTGCTGAAGCGCCTTGGGCACGAGGTGACGGGCGAGCCGGGGTCGTGGACGAACGGGTGCTCGGTGGTGCGGATGACGCTGACGGAGGCGCTGGACCCGGAGGCGGCATCGACGACGGTGATCTCGGACGGGAGCGGACTGAGCCGCGAGAACCGCGTTGCACCGCGGACGCTGACGCGGTGGCTGGACCACATACAGGCGGACACGCGGTACGGACCGGCGTTTGTCGCGTCGCTGGCGACGCCGGGCGAGGGGACGCTGCGCGATCGGTTCCGCGAGAAAAAACTGGGCGCGACACTGCGGGCCAAGAGCGGGAAGATCGACGGCGTGCGGGCGCTCTCGGGCTATCTGACGGGGCCGGACGGCTCACGGCTCGCGTTCAGCGTGCTCATCAACGGTCTAAAAAAGGGCGAGCAGGAGTTGCAGGCCAAGGATTTCACCGAGGACGTGGTGTACGCGCTCGATGCGTACCTGGCAAAGCGAGCCAGTCGGTAGCAGCCAGCAAACGAGTTCAGATCGTGGGATCGCTACCGGTCCTTCTCCGGCAGGCCCATGCCCTTGCGATCCGGGTCGGCGGGACGCGACGGCGGCGTGTATGGCGCGGCCTGGACTTGTTCGAGCATGAGTTTGATCGCGGCGTCGAGTTGCGGATCGCCCCCGCCGGACTTGTAGTCCTGCATCAGCGCCGGATCATCAACGACCTCGATGTCGGGGTCGACGCCGTGGCCCTCGATGCCCCAGTTGCCGTCCTTTTTGTAGAAGCCGAAGGTCGGGACGGTGACGCTGCCGCCGTCGATCAGCCCGGGGTTGCCGGAGATGCCCACGAGCCCGCCCCAGGTGCGCATGCCGATGAGTTTACCGAGGCCCGCCTGCTTGAAGTAGGAGGGGAAGGCGTCGCCGCCGGAGCCGGCGAGCCCGTTGATGAGCATGCACTTAGGCCCCTGGAAGGAATCGGGCGGCCAGGGCCAATCGTTGCCGTCGCGGCGAGCCCAGTAGTTGGTGATCGGGCGGTTGAGGAGTTCGATGAAGCGCGTGGGGATCTGCCCGCCGCCGTTCCAGCGCTCATCGACGATGAGCGCTGACTTGCCGATGTGCCCGTAGAACTGGCGGAAGAGGTTGTTCTGTCCATCGATGCCCGTGTCGGGGACGTAGAGGTAGCCGACCTTGCCGTCGGACTTGGAGGCGACGTACTGGCGCTTGGCCTCGATCCAGGCGCGGAAGCGGAGTTCGTCCTCGGAGGCGAGGGTCTGGACGACCACATCGCGGAGGCCGCTCGGCGGTTTGAGACGCTCGCGTCGCGCTGCCTCGGGGTCTTTCTCTTCCTTTTTCGCGTCGGCAGTGTCGTCCTTCTTCTCGTTTTTAGGCCGCTCGAGCGTCGGCGTGTCGTTGACGGTCAGCGTCACGGTCTTGCTCGCCATGCCCTGGAACGCCGCCCACGGATCCTTCGTCGGATCGAGCGGCACGCCGTTGACCGCGAGCAGGAAGTCGCCCTCCTTGATCTTCACGCCGGGCGCGAGGAGCGGTCCGCGCGCGTCGGCATCCCACGCCGCGCCGCGATAGACCTTTGAGATTCGATACGCCGCGGGCTTGCCTTCATCGCCCGGGACGAGTTCGAAGTCGCACCCGAGCATCCCGACCGAGACGCTGGGCCCGCTCTCGATGTCACCGCCGCGGTAGTAGGCGTGCCCGACGTTGAGTTCGGAGATCATCTCGGAGATGACGAATGCGAGGTCGTCGCGGCTGGCACAATCCTCGACCAGTTTGCCGTACTGCTCACGCATCGCGGGCCAGTCGATGCCGTGCATGTTGGCGACGTAGAAGAAGTCGCGCTGGATACGCCACGCGTCGACGAACATCTGCTTCCACTCGGCCTTGGGATCGATGGAAGCGACCATGCCGGCGGTGATGACGGGCTTGCCCGAGGCGCCGGCGGAAGCATCCTGGATCGCGGCGCCGCTGCCGCGGAGGATGATGATCTTCTTGCCGTCTGCGGACAGTTCGAACGCCCCACCCGCCGCGACGTTCTTCTCTTCCTTCTTCTCGTCGGCGAGGTCGAAGAGTTTGATCCCGCCCTCCTGGCCCGGCCCGCCCTGCCGCGAGTAGATCAGTTGGTTCTTGTCGTTGACCGCGAGCCGACCGAAGCGCCCGCTGGGCACGGGCAGTTGCATCGTCCGGGCCTCGATGCCCTCGAAATCGATGACGAGGTCTTTCTTGTCGCCGTCCTTCTTGTCGTCGGTCTTCTTCTCACCGTCCTTGGCCTTGTCGTCGCCGCCTGCGCCGACGGAGGTGCGCTTGCCCGAGATCGTGAAAGACTGGTCGCCGACGGTGACGGAGCCCTTCATGGCGCTGCCGTCGATGGTGAGACTGAAGGCGGCCTGTCCGCCCGGGGTGGTGAGAGCAAACGTGAGGGTCTTGGTGGCGAGGTCGTACTTGCCGTTCTCGATGGGGCCGCTATAGATGGCGGCGGCGAGGTTGCCGCGGACGGAGAGGTCCTTGGCCATGCGGATGGAGAGGGTGAACGCGACGCCCTCGGGCGGGAGGGGCGCGCCGCCGGTGGCCATGCCATCCCACGACCCGGAGACCCCGTCGTCGGCGGGTTTGGCGTCGTCCTTCTTGTCGTCCTTGGCGTCGCCCTTGTCGTCCTTCTTCTCGTCCTTTTTGTCGGCCTTGGCGAGTTTGCGCCAATCCTCCTCGTCGCTCTTTGGAGCCCACGGCGAGGCGATGTCGGCCCGCAGCGGGACCGCCGCCAGCACCGACGCGTTCGTGTAGATGAACGTCGTGTCGAGGTCGGAGTACGTCGGGTTGAACGTCCGCCGACCCGCGAAGAACAAGTAGTCGCCCTTGCGATCGAACGTCGGCGAGTAGTCATCGAAAAAGCCGCTGGTGATCCGCGTGGGCTTGGCCTCGGCCACGTTGCAGACCCAGATGGCCGACTGCCCCGAGCGATCCTCCTGCTTGGCGTAGGTGATCCACTTGCTGTCGTGTGACCACGACACGGTGGGCGGATTGCCCCAAGGCTCGGTGTCGAGTAGTTTCGTGGTGCCGCGCGCGAACGCGCCATCATCGCCCAGCGCGCCGGGCGAGTGGACATAGATCGCGCCGGACTTGTCGGTGAAGACGATGTGCTTGGAGTCGGGCGACCAGGTAGGGCTGTAGCGATACGCGGTCGGCGTGTCACCCGCCGTCGTCAGGTGCTGCAAGCCGCCGGTGCCGTCGGAGGGCATCACGCACAGTTCGTACTCCCCCGAGGCGTCAGAGAAGAACGCGATCCAGCGTCCGTCGGGCGACCACGAGGGGTCGCGCTCGGCGACGCCGCTGGTGCGGGTCATGTTTCGCGGCGTGCCGTTCTCAGCAGGCAGGGACCAGATGTCCCCGCGTGCCTCGGCGGCGACGCGTTTGGCCGAAGGCGAGATGCTCATCCCGCTGACCGCACCTTCGACATTCACGGGCCTGGGGCGGAGCGCGGGCCGATCGCCCGGGATGGTGATGTCGACCGGGCGCGAGGCGCCGTTCGCGAGGTCCACGAGGAAGATCGAGGCACCGTTCTGGAGGATGATTTCGCCCCGCCCGCTCGGGCCGGGTCCCATCGAGGGCCACTTCGCGTCAAAGTCTTTGAACCGTGTCACCTGCCGGCGCTGACTCGTCTTGGTGTCATACGCCCAGATGTTCAACTTATGGTCCTCGCCCTGGTCGGAGAGGTAATAGACCGAGTCCTTGAACCACATCGGGATGGAGTCCGTGCCTTCCCAGTCCGTCATGCGCTTGGAGGACTTGTCCTTGAGGTTGAAGAGCCAGACGTCGGTCGCCATCCCGCCGCGATACCGCTTCCACGTGCGGGTGTCAGTCGAGTGCGGGGTGTAAGCAAGCCACTGCGTTCCGGCGGCATCGACGGCCGAGATCGCGCCGTTGGCACCGTAGGGCACTGGGAGTTGCGTCGGCAGCCCTCCCGACGCGGCGACGACGAAGAGTTGGGACTGCCGGCGGAGGCCTCCGAGGCCGGACATGGAGTACAGGAGTTCACCTGCGGGAGTCCAGTCGCAGACGACCTCTGCGGAGGGGTGATAGGTGACGCGGGTCGCCGTGCCCCCCTCGACAGGAATCGTGTAGATGTCGCGATTGCCGTCATAGTTGCCTGAGAACGCGATCGTCTTCTCATCCGGGCTGAAGCGAGGGAACGCCTCCTGTCCCGGCGGGCTCGCGAGTCGCGTGGCGACGCCGCCGGCGCGAGGGACGAGCCAAAGGTCGCCGGCGTAAACAAAGACGATCTGCGACTTGCCCACGTCGGGGTAACGGACCATCCCGGCGAGCGGGGTGACATCGGCGCGAGCGGAGGCGGCGGTGCCCGCGGCGAGGGCGACGATGGACGCGAGGCGGTGGCCCTTGGACATCGAGGGGTTCCTTGGGTGAGTGGCGGGCAGAATATACGCCGTGCCAGCCTGCGGCGCTACGGGAGACGCGGCATGGCGGGGCAAAAAGAACAGCGCCCGCAAGTACGGGCGCTGTTCGAATCACGAGATGGACCGCGGCCGTGTCGAATAGATCAAGAGCAGCCGGCGGCGAAGCGGTTCTGGAAGCACACGAAGTCGTTGACGTTCAGGACCGGCGCGATCGTTGAAGCGTCGCAGTTGGCATACGAGTTGCCCGCCGCGAAGGCGTTCTGGAAGCAGATGAAGTCGTTGACGTTGAGGATGGGGGCGAGGGTGGACTGATCGCAGTTGGCGTAGCAGTTGGGAGGCGTGGCGTTGCCGCAGAGGACAAACCCGAAGTCACCGGAGGAAGGCAACCAGGCACCAACGCCATTACGAACCGCGTGCGCGTTGGCAAGGGTGTTTGTGCGAGCCCAGCCCCAGACGTGAGCGGGGTCGTTGCCCAGGACGCTGACCCAGTAGTTGCCCGGGGTGAGGTTGATGACGGCGGGCGAGATGTTGTACTGATAGAGGGGCCGCCCGAAAGCGTCCACGAAGAGACCGGTATTGAGCACGGGGACGTTATTGATGGTGCGGCTCGCAACGAGCGCACCGGGCAGACCACTGGAGTCGCTGAAGATACGAACGATGAAGTCCTGTGTGGTCGGGGGCGTCGCCGCCGAGGAGTAGGAGCCCCAGACGGTCATGTTGTTGATGGCCCAGTTTGGTGGGACGGAGAAATCGTCAGCCTCTTCCTGCCCGCCGGGGACGGAGTTGAAGGGGCTGATCTCGGGGTCCGGCGGGCGGTTGGCAAAGAGCGGAGCGTTGCAGGGCGCGAGCGACACGCCGTAGCAGAACGAGCCGTTCCAGACGCGGGAGTCGATGTTGGTACCGAAGGGCGTGTTGGAGGCGGAGCCGGTGTTGATCCTGAGGCGGTCGTCCTGGAAGGTCTGGTTGAGCCCGTTGCCGTTGGTGTAGCGGTGGGCGATCGGGGCGGCGCCGTTGGTGGCCTGGAGGGCGAAGCCGTAGGTGGTGTTCGCGTTGAGCGTCACGAACGAGTTGAGGGGGAAGGAGGTCGGGGTGTCGACGGGCTGGGAGGTGGCGGAGCCGGTGGCAACCTGGGTCCACGCGCCGGCGTTGGTCTCGAAGCCGACGGAGGTGCCGACCTTACGGAAGACGGTGAGATTGGCGGCGTTGCCGCCCGCGCCGTCGAGGTTGGTGTTGATGCCGGTGAGGGTGACGGGGAGTGAACCGACGACGACGTCGAAGTAGACCATGCCGCCGTTGGAGCCGCCGTTGTTCTGGGCGTAGGCGGTCTGAAGGCACTGGCCCGGGGCCTCATTGAACTTGTAGCCGATCGTGCCGTTGAAGACGCGGCCGGCGATGGTGGGTCCGAAGGCGGAGTTGGAGGCCGAGATGCCGGTGATTGAGAGATCGGTGTTGGAGTAGGTCTCGTTGGTGCCGTTGGCATTGGTGTAGGCGTGTCCCGCGCCGTTGTCGAAGACGATGGCGACGCCGTAGGAACTGGACCCGGTGAGGGTGAAGGTGTTCTTGAGGGCGCCAAGGGTTCCCTCATCCTCGAACTTGGGCATTCCCGCGCCGGTGGCGGCGATCGACCAACCAGCGGAACTTCCCTCGAAGCCGGCGGCAGTGCCTGGGCGGAGGTACACGGTGAAGTTGAAGAAGTCGTCGTCCTCGGTGGTGGTGCCGTTGTTGGTGGTACCCTGGCGGTTGATGTTAAGGAGGAAGTACTCGACTTCGAGGTTGTTGGTGCCGGTGACGACGTCGAAGAAGATGCTCCCGCCGTCGGAGCCGCCGTTGTCGGAGGCGAAGGTGGTGCCGAGGCCGCGGTGGATGTTCAGGCCGTAGTCGAGTTGGACGCCGGCGGGCGCGTTGAGCGCGGCCTGCAGGGCGGGCAGGTCGATGGCGGTGCCGGAGTTGAAGGTACCCGGGCAGAAGCCGTCGGTGTGGATGCCAATCGCCTGCTCGAAGGCGAACGGGGAACCGATGAACTGGGTCACGGGCGAGCCGGAGTTGCCGTTGTCGGTATCGGTGGTGTAGTTGATGCGATTGCCGACGCGACCGGAATAGGGCGCGGTGTGGGTCTGGTTGATCTGTTGCCACTGCGAAGGGACGGCGGGGATGCCGGCCTGGTCATTGACCACGCCGAAGCCACGGACGGTTGTCTGGGCGACCCCTCCCGCGGGGGCGGCTGAGGCGAGCGAGTAGGCACCGCGGCCCTGGGCCACGCGCGGCGACATGCCCGTATTCGAGTTGTTGTTCATGTTGAAGCGAGAGAACTCCTCGCCGACGGCCGCCGGGTTGACCGATTGGATCGACGCCGTCTGGATCGGGTACTGGAACTCGACCGGCGGGGCGACGAGCGTGCCGGCGGCGGTCGAGGGCGGGACGTTGAACAGCATGAGAACACCGCCCTGGCCGTTCGAGATGCAGTGACCGGCGCTGAGCGCCTCGTTGGCCGCGCCGTTGCGCGAGATCAGCCAGCCGGTGCAACCGGTCGTCATGCGGGCGACGCGCGGCTCGTTCCAGGGATTGCGGTCGTCGGTGGTGCCGCAGATCGAGTCGGGGCCGCCGAGTTCCACGCCCGCGATGACGTTATCGATTCGAACGCGGTTCTGGCCCGCACCCGGGACGGCCCAGAGTTCGACGCGGACGGCCTCGCCGTTAAAGATCGCGGAGGTGTAGGACCATTCGGGGAGCGAGATCGCGTCGAAGTACTGCGTCGACCCGTCACGGAGCGAGGTGATCGTCAGCGTGGAGCCGCCCTCGCGGCGGTTCGGGCCGGCGAGCACGGTGTCGCCCGTGAAGCGGAGGCGCATCCAGGGCGCGCCGGGAACGGTCACCTCTTGCGACCAGACGCGGACAGGCTCCTGGCCCATCGGCGCGGTCTTGGATCGCTCGAAGATCTTCCCAGAATCGAAGTTGACCGCGACGTCGCGGCTCGGGTCCGGCGCGGCCTGCGCGAACGCGGATGAACAGAGTGCCATCCCCGCGACGGCCGCGAGGCACGACGGAGTGCGACGAACGTACGACATGTCATTCTCCTGTTTGAATACCAGACTTCCCCTCGGGATCTCCCGACTTGACAGAGTCTAATGCGACAGGCGCGGTGCGCCTAGCCGAAAAAAAGCAAATGGAAAGAAATTAAGCAGCCCCGGCAGGCGGCATCAAGCCGAGGATTGACCATCTTAACGCGCTGTCGAGCGGGGTCACGTCCGCGCGCCGCCACGACCGATCCCGCCGAGGCGACAGCCAATCCCGCTGTCATGCACTTCGTCACCGAGTGGTTCTCGCGTCTCCGCCGGGCCTGAAGATACGCATTCCAGGCCATGCGTGTGACACCGCGGCGTGCATCCGAACCCCCGACGAACCGCGTGCGACGCCGCCCTAGCAGCGCGCCATCTCGGCACACCCGTGTTGCGGTGTGGCCGATCCTCGCAAACTGACAAAGGCTCCGACCTCGCGTCGCCCGCCGCGGCTTGGGTTCACCTGCCGGTGACCACACCGTCGCGCGGCGCGCGCGTCACGACCCCATCGAACCGGAGCATGTTGCGGCCGGAACGGTCGAGACTCTGACTCGACTTTCGATCAGCATGAACCGGTGTCAGATCCCAGAAAACCGGCAAAGCCGGTGCCTGCTCGTACATCACCGTCACTAGGCGAGCCGCGACCTGAGGCGGCAGCGATTGCATGAACCCGGCTGCCATGTACGCGTAACTCAGGCCATCCCGGGGACCGATGTCCCGATCGGCCGGGCAGAGAAAGGGTGCCGATGTAACGACGCGCCCTTGTGCGTCGAGCGATGGAATCGGCGCATCCAAATGTTCCGATAAGGCGTCGATGGGCGCGGTCCAGCCTGCTGGAAGCGAATAGCGCCGATTCGCAAACGGCAAGACGCCGTGATGGGCATCGCAATACATCAGAATCGCTTGCCCGAGGCCACGAAGCCCCGCCATGCACTTGGCGCGTCGTGCTGAGTCGACCGACCCGGAGAGCCCCGGCGACACGATCGCAATCAAGAGGGCAATGACCGAGATCACCACGAGCAGTTCGGCCAGCGTGAATCCGCGTCGCTTCATGGGCCCGGCTGCCATGCGCGGACGTTCATTTCGGCGAGCCGAGCCACATCCGGGTCTCCGTCCGCGATGAGCAACTGGAGACGAGCCGTGACCTGCGGATCCCGCGTCTGGGCCGTGAAGAGTGCTTGTGCGGCGCTATACCGGATGCGGGCCGCTGGATCGTCAAGCCCGCAAACCAATGTAGCGGTGAAGCGGTGACGCACGCCGACGTCCAGCGCCCCGCAGAGTCGGAGCGCGTCGCCGATTTTTAGCAGCGATCGGCAACGGAGGGCCGCGTGCTCAGCCTCCGTGGAAGCCTCGACCTCTTGGTTCCGCCATGGTCGTCGGAATCGGCGAGCAGCAAAAGCGACTCCACGTCGGTGGCCGTGGGGGGGCGCGTCGGCGACAGGTCGGCCAGCCAGAGGTGCCGCTGCTTCCCATGATCGCTCACGATGTCGGAATCGGAGAAGTCCGAAGCCTTCCGCTGACAGGGTTCACATTGGCCTGGTTTCGGCGATCTTCGTGCTTTCATGGTGAAGTCGGCCACCGCGACCGACACTCCAACCACGGCGAACACTGCGCCGAATCCAATCAGATAGCGGTTCATGGCTGCCCCTTCATCCTTCGCGTGGCGGCGAGCAGTTCGTCGCGGTGCTCCAACTGCCGACGCGCATTGGAGGCCACATCGGGGTCCGGGTCTGTGGCCATCTGCTCCACACGGGCGCGCAGTGCCGGGTCCGCATCTGTCACGCCCGACTGCACCAGGCATGAGGTTGCTGCGAGTCGCGCGCTCCACACCGGATTCGCAAGTTCCTGAACCATGCAATCAATCAAGATCAGACGGGCCTCGGCGTCGATCGGGAATCCCCATCGCATTCTCTCCGCGATCGTCGCGAGCGCCATGCTCTTGGTGCCAAATGCCTCCATATCGTGCTGCGGCACCGTGTCATCCCACGTCTTGCCGGCGTAGGTGTAGTTCACCGAAACAAGTCCGGCGATGGCTCTCGCGTCGTCGGCGCGCCACCGCTCGCGTCGCGCCAGATCGTGACGCAGTTGCACAAGGCGCTCGTTGTGCTCAGCGGACCATGCCGGTGATGTCACATGGCCCGGAAGGTCCAAAGGAGATCGCGGCGGACCCTGAGGCCCGGCGGCGCGTCGAACGTACGAAACAGAAGCGGCGATCACCAAGACTCCGGCGATCGCCGCAATGACCACTGTTGGACGGGAGAGGCGCATGGGCCGCGCCTAAACCGGCGGAATGCAGGGGAACACCGCCTGGTTGCAAAATGCGATGCAATTCGTGACCTGCGCCGGGTTCAAGGGGCCAGAGGGGATGACCGCGGCGTTGCAGCACGCCGTGCAACTCGCCAGCGTCGCGTTGACATTCGCGTAGCAGCCGCAGTTATACCCGCCGTACGACCATCCCTGCGACGTGGCGTCCCCGTCATCGTCCGCCAACACCGACACACCAGCGGCGGCCACGATCACCGAGCAAAGCGCAACGATTCGATTCTTGGTCATCTCTTTTTGTAAGAATCTTCGGGTGACGATACGACTTCTGTCTCGAGTTGGTTAGATTCCAGCGTGCGCAGTATACACCCCCCCCGTGTCAAGCGATGCAAGCGGAAACTTCAGAAAGATTTGCGTTCTATCTACAACGTTGCCCAGCTGCGAGTTCAACACGCCGTCGCGCCGAGTTACTTCCCCCAGGCCACGCCCGCCGCGTTGAACCGCGCGACCCACAACTGGCTCGACGACCTCTGCTCACCCTCGGCGATCGGCCCGCGCTGCCCGGTCCACATCATCCATTCGCCCTTGGCGTCAAACACCGGCAGCACGTCCGCGCCGTCCGCCGAGGTGATCCGCGCCCCATTCAGCGCCGCCGACACCTTCCGCACCGGGCCGTCAGCCGCCAACTTGGCCTCGTCCAACTCGATCGCAAAGACCTCGTAGTTCTGGTGCGAGACCTGGCTCGTGCCATAGACCAGGAACTTGCCCGACGGGTGAAAGAACGGCGCCCAGTTCACTGCCGTGTTGTCCGTGATCTGGTATTCCCGCTCGATGCCCACGGGCACGCCCTCGCCATCGAACTTGAGGTCCGCGACGAAGAGTTGCAACTGGTCATTGAGTTTGCGATCCGAGCGATAGCAGATCCGCTTGCCGTCGGGCGAGAAGAACGGCCCGCCGTCGTAGCCATCGGCGACCACGATCGCGTGATGCCGACCCGTCCGGGTGTCATAGACCCAGATGTCGGCGTCGGCGCGCTCCGCCGTCTTCTTGGGCCGGACATGCGCATAGAGCACGAACCGTCCGTCCGCGGAATACGAGCACTCGGCGTCGTACTCGGGCCGCGAGAAAAGCGGCATCACCATGGAGACGCGCCGATCGTCGGCCCAGAGCCCGGCCGCCGTCGCGCCGCCGATCTCCGGCACGAACCGCTCGCAGACCTCGGTCTCCTCAGGAAAGAGCCACACATACTTGCGTTGCCCGACCTGAAATCCCCCCTTCTGATCGGTCTTTGGCGCTTCGATCGTCGAACCAAAGAGCACCACGCCCGCCCGCGTCGGGTGGAACCACCCGCATGTGTTCGCCGAGCCCGGCGGGCTGATCAGGATGGGCGTCTCCGTCCCGTTGATGCGCCCAGCAGCGTCCCGCGTCAGTTTTGCGACATACATCGAATAGAAAGGCTCCGGGTCGCTCCCCGCCTTGGGCACCGGCACCGCCTGGAAGACGATCCACGACCCATCCGGGCTGAAATACGCCTCCCCAGCCTTCGTAAACTGGTCCCGGCGCGTCAGTTGCACATGATCTGACAGGACACCCGCCTCCAGCGTGCGCCAATCCAGCGGCGGTGCTTTGGGCGCGCTCGGCCCGACCGCCGGCGGCTGCGCGCCGCATCCCATCGACATCCCTGCCACCACCACCAGCCACGCCGCGCCTTGCCGAGACCTGATTCTCACGCCTTGCTCCATTCGAGTTGGAAACTGGGGATGAGCATATGTCGGGCAGCCGCACGATTCGGCTGCACCCCTCCTAGTTCGGGTTTTTGCCTCTCCGGGGGACAGCGTTTGGCTTCTCTCGGCTCGAGCCCAGCGGCTTAGGATCGCAAGGCTGGTCTGTCGCGTGCCTGCGGTCATCTTGCGAACCGCACGCGTACACCGCCCGTGGGTGCTGCAGCGGCGAGCGAGTACGCGCCGCGGCGTCTCGTATGCAGCCCTCGCCTCACAGAGCGTCAAATCTCGGACCATTGGCTCGGTCGTGGCGTGAGGCCCTATTTGGACCGCGCTGCCACGACGCGCGGAGACTTCTTTCCCTGGCCGGGGTTCAACCGGATGCCCTCCGTACGCAGCATGGCCGCTTGCGCCTGCCGGCCACCCGGGAACTTCTCGTTCATCGAGCCGTTGTCGCGAACCGTCCGCCAATATGGCGTGATCCGCTTTCGGCCCGCGTGCCGATCCTCTTCCGCCGCCTCCGCCGCCATTCGCGCGAAGATGCCGGTGCAAAGCGGGCAGGCGGATTCGGCCCCCGCGTCCCGAGCCAGCCGCGCTCGCAACTCACCCATTGTCTGCACCCGGCCCTTGCGAACCCCGCGCATCGCCGCGTCCACGTCGAGCGGCCGAGGGATCAGCAGCGACTCGCCCTTGCGGCCCGTGGCGATCGTGCCGTGGCTCGGATGCTCGCGCTCGAGTTTTTCACGCGCGGTCGTTTGCTTCTTCTTCTTCAGCGCCTTCTTCAGCATGACCAAACTCCATCCGCTCGAAGGCGAGAGGCTCACGACACCATCGGCCCGTCGTACGCGTGGTTCACCGGATCGATCCGACGCATCGGCCGCTCGCGCGTCTGCTCCTCCACCACGTGCGCCACCAGCCCCGGCACCCGCGCGATCATGAAGATCCCGTTGAACACCCGCGGCTCCAGCCTTAGGTCCGCAAGGATCGCCCCGATCGCGCCATCAACATTGATCGGCAGCGGCCTCCCGATCGCCGCGAACGCCCGCTCCACCGCTCGCGCCGCCGCGATGTGCTCGCCGCGCGACTCGTCCAGCCCCGCCTCCGCCGCCAACTCGAACAGCCGCGCCGTCCGCGGGTCCTTCGTGTGGATCCGATGACCAAACCCGCTGATCCGCTCGCCGGTCGCTTTGAGCCGTGCGACCTCCTCCGTCGCCACGCGGTCCAGTGCCTCGCGCATCCCCTCTTCCATTTGCTGCTTTGAGCTTTGTTGCTTCGAGATTTGCCTCGCGGTCTCGATCAACCCCGACAGAAACCGCGCGCAATCCTCGATCGCCCCGCCGTGATGCTTGTTGATCGACGAGATTCCCGCCGCCACGCTCTGGCTCAGACTCGCCCCCGTGCTCGCCACCGTTCGCGCCGCCAGGCAACTTGGCGGCGTCGCCCCGTGGTCAATGCTCGACACCAGAATCGCGTCCATCAGCCGCCCGACTCGCTCGTCCGGCATCGTGCCCGTCAAGATCAAGTACACCGCTGCACCGAAACTCGTCTTCCCCATCAGCCCCGCGATGTCCCGACCGCGCACCGCCACCGTGTTCGGCTCGATCCGCGTGATCCCCGTCGTCCACACCGCCTTCCGCTCCGCCTCCATCATCAAGGATCTCGACCCACGCCCGCGCAGCACCCCCACCACCACCCCCGGCAACTCGCCGAACGACTCCACCACCACCGCACCCGCCTCGCGCAGCGCCGCGACCTTGCCCGCGTGCGTCCCGCGGTTGCCCTCGATGATCGCCCCCGCGTGGCTGAATCGAGTGCCCGCCTTCGCCGCCTTCCCGCCGACATACGCCACCACCGGCTTCGTCACATTGCCCGCTCGCATCAACTCCGCCAAGTCCTCCTCCTGCGACCCGCCGATCTCCCCAAACACCGCGATCGCGTCCGTCTCCGCGTCGTCTTCGAACATCAACGCCACATCCGGCACACGCAGCCCCAGCACCGCATCCCCGCCCACATGCACGATCGAACTGATCCGCACCCCCGCCTGCCCAAGGTAGTACGCCGTGCTCGACGACATCCCGCCCGAGCGGCTGATGATCCCCACGCCCGTCGGCCGCGGCGGCTTGAACCACTCGCGCGCACTCTCCGCTCGCCCCCCGATCATCCCGATCACCGCCTTGCCAGGGCTTGCAATGCCCAGCGTGTTCGGGCCGACAAACCGCGCGCCCCGCGCCTTCGCCGCGCTCGCGATCGCCATCGCGTCCCACACCGGCACGCGATCCGCCACCAGCACCACCAGCGGCACGCCCGCGTTGATCGCATCGAGCGCCGCGTCCTTCACCGCGCCGGCGGGCACAAACAGCACCGACGCGTCGATCCCGCCGACTGTCGGGTCCGACTTCAGCCGCGCCATCGCCTCCGCCGCCGAATCAAAGACCGGCACGCCGAGCACCGATTGGCCCGCCTTGCCCGGCGTGACGCCCCCCACCACGCGCGTGCCATAGTCGAGCATCAGCCGCGTCCGCGCCTGCCCCTCGCGGCCGGTGATGCCCTGAACCAAGACCCGCGTCGAACGATCGATCAGAATGGCCATGCGTCAAGGGTAGCGGCGCGACACTCACCACAGACGCGCATCACCCAGCGACTCAACTACTGCGGATAGTTATAGCACCCAGCCGAATATGCAAGGTTGAAGCAGATAAAGTCGTTCGTCGTGAGGATCGCACCAGTTGTGTTGCCGTCGCAGTTGCACGGGTGCTCGATCTGCTGCGGATCTGGTAGCGACAACGCAGCTTGGAACTCGTTGTTGAAGGCGATGTAGTCGTTGATGTCAAGCGCTGGCGACGCGGTGCTGCTGTCAAAGTCTGCGTAGCACCCGTACATCGCCGCGACGTGGTAGTTCGAGTGTCCCGGCGACAAACCCCAATACAAAGAAGCTGTTGTCGGCGGGGTCGGAAAGGGCGGTTGGTTGCTCTGGTTGTAATGCGGATTCTGGTTCTGGTTGTTTTGCCACGAGGCCAGCGTGTTCGTTCCTCGTTTCAGCCCCGAACCGTGGTTGTAGCCGCCGACGACCTCGGCGTAATACGTCGTCTGCCCGCCGACGATGTCCATCTGCCCCTGCCGGTTATAACCCCAGAAGTCGACTTGCCCATTCGCCCTGATGCCCCACGCGCAGACGTGGCCAGCGCCGACGCTGACGTACGCCCCTGGCGCATAGTTTGTTGGTGGCGAAACTCCGGGCGGCACCATGCCCTGCCAGTTGGGACCGATTGTTCGAGTCACGCCTGAGCCCGCATTGTAGTAATAATCGCCCCAAGTGTACACGTTTCCGTTTGTGTCGAGCAAGATGATGTTGTGACCACCGGCGACCGCCATCGTGAACTTCAGCGTGGTCCCGGACGTAGGGCCGAATGGATTTGTTGTGATCCCGTAGAGATCCCGACCCCAGACCAGAACCGTACGATCGATCGCGGAGTTGGTGCTCTTGATGATGCCGATTGTGAAGTGCTCTCCGGCAGAAATCGACCGGAATGCGTAGCCGCCGGGATACGCGGTGCAGCTGCAGTTCGCAGGAGGAGCATCCCCATTCTGGCCGAACGAGTTATTGCCACGACCGACGAACTCTCCGTCATTGAGCAACCCGAGAGCATGATCGTAACCGGCGGAAACCGCTATGTAGTAACGTGGACGGTCGCCTTCAGGGTCTGGCATGTCGGGAGGTGCTGGGAATGGGAGGATTTGTGTTCCCATTGAACTCGGAACATTGATGCTGCCCCATGCCACAGCGCTGCCGGTAACTCGCAACGCGATCGCGAACTGGAGGCTAGAGCAACCTCAGTTCTTTCGTAGCGTGTAGCCACAATGCGAGAAGCAGTGCTGGGCGTCGGAGGCGGTGACGGTGTCGATGACCGATTGGATGCGGTTCCAGAGCGTTTCGCAGGTCCGGCAG
>JBJXFQ010000119.1:0-25383 GCA_046155605.1 Phycisphaerales bacterium | reverse complement strand
GCCAAGGCCCGCCGCATCGACACCGTTGACACCGGCGGCCGCTATGTCGAGCCCGTCTTCGGCCGCCCGCGCCGCGTCCAGGGCGTCGTCATCGCCGCCGAATCCGGCGAGGTCATCGTCGATGCCGGCATCCCGATCCGGTGCACCCCCACCGACCCGCGCCAGCGCGCCGACCAGTTCCAGCAGGGCCAGTTCGTGAGTTTCGACGTCCTCGACGGCGCGACCTTCACCCCCCAGGCCTGACTGTGATCCGTGATCGACTCGCCGACGGTGCCCGGCTTCGCAACGACGGCTCTGCCTCCGAGGGCCGCCCCTCGCGCGTTTCGCCTTCATGGTGCTCGGACCGATCGAGGCGATGGGCGGCATCCGGATGAGCCGCTTGCGAAAGCGCTTCAGCCCTGCCGAAGCGCCGCGAGAATGATCGGCAGCGCCGCCCGCCTCGCCTGCGCCGATCGCGCCAGCACAAACCCCGCCACGCACGCCGCCGCCACCGATCCCCAGGGCCAGCGACGCACCACATCCGCCAGACCCAGCGCGGCCGAGCCATCGCCCAGCAACTCGCGCTTGGCGGCCTCCGTCGTCGGCCCGCGCGACGGCCTCATTCCGCGTCCCGGCTGACCTTCCATAGCAATCCTGCCCCGATCGCCAGCACAACCGTCCCGCACAGCAGCGCCGCGCCGCCCGTGCCCAGGTGCGGGCGGATCAACTCAAAGACTCCCCACGCGACGATGCCTACGCCTCCACACACCAGCAGGCCGCCGGCCAGCGCGAGCCCAGCCGAGATCGCCACGCGGATGCTCCCCGCGCGAAGCGCCCTGCCCTCCGCCTCGGCGAGGTTCGCCACCTTCACGATGTACTCGCTCAGCCGCTTGATCCGTCGGCCTCCATCACTTGCGAAGGATCACCCCCAGCAGGAGGCCCACGCCGAACGCGATGCCCACGCTCTGCCACGGCTTCTCCTCAATCTGCGACTCGAGACCGTCCACGGCGCGCCGGCCGTACTGCCCGATCTCCTCGGCCCGCTCCGAGAGTTGATCCAGGCGATCGCGGATCGACTTCTCCAGCCGGTCGCGCACGTCGCCCGCCTCGTTCTTCCCCGCCGCCACCAGGTCACGGAGTGCGTCGGAGATGTCCGACTGCAATGCCGTCAGGTCGTCCTTGATCGCGTCCATGTCCCGACGAATGCTCGCTGCTTTCCTCGCCATTGGATGTCCCTCCTGTCAAAGGCTCGCATCATTGTATGCGATCAAAGTCACGAAGCCACCTCCACGCGAGGATCAATCCAACGATAAAGCAGGTCCACAATCAGATTAAACAAAACTAACATCGTCGAGAACACCAGCACCACGCCCGTGATGAGGAAGAGGTCCTTGTTCTGCACGGCGTTCACGAAGTGCTGCCCCAGCCCCGGCACCGTGAACACCCGCTCGACCACGAACGAGCCCGTCATCGCCAGCGCCGTCGCCGGACCCAGGAACGAGAGCACGGGCAGCATCGCATGGATCAGCGCGTGCCGCATCACCACACGCACCTGTGACAGCCCCTTGGCCCGTGCCGTGCGGATGAAATCCGCCCCCATCGCCTCGATCATCGCCATCCGTGAGAGCCGCGCGATGTACGCCGCGAACGGCAGGCTCAGCGTCAGCGCGGGCAGGAACGCCGCCCGCGGGCTCCACTGACCCACGGGCATCCAACGCAGCCACGCCCCGAAAACCAGCAGCACCGCCGTTCCCACCACAAAACTCGGCAGGCTAACTCCGATCAACGCTACACCCAGCGTCGCCGCGTCCATGACCGACCCCGGCCGCGCCGCCCCCGCGACTCCCGCCGCCAAGCCGATCACCAGCGCGATCAGGATCGCGCCGGCCCCCAAGGCCGCCGAGATCGGGAGCGACGCGCCGAGAATCTCGTTCACCGTTCGATCGCGATAGTGCAGCGACGGCCCAAGATCAAACACGGGCCTCGTCGGCGGCGGCAATCCCGCCTCGCGCGCCACCTTCGCCCGCGCGCTCGCGCTCCCATCGAGCGACTCCCGAGCCCAGCGCACCCCGCTCGCCCGCTCAAGATAGGACCAGTAGAAACGCCAGAAACTATCGAGGTCGTACTGCGACTTCATCGCCGCCGCAACCTCCGGCGGCGGCCTCCGGCCATCCGGATTCTCCAGTGGATTCCCCGGCACCGCCCATGCCAGCGCCAACGTCACCGTGAACACCGCCCACAAAATCAGCGGCAGTTGCGCCAGCCGCCGCACGATGAGCCTCGTCATCGCGGTGCCCCCTCATGGTGACGCCGGCCTCCAGACCGGCGGCTACCCCTTCTACCCCACCTCTCCTCCGCTTCTTCCTTTTTCCACTTGGTCCCCCCGTCCCTCCGTCCCCTCGTCCCCTTTGTCTTTCGTTCCCTCGTCCCCCTCCTCCCCGGCATCACCAGCGCCCGCTCCGCGCCCTTCCCATCCCCCAAGATATCCAGCCGATCCAGGATCTGGTCCTGCCGCGGATGTGGCGTCACCCCGCTCACCCGGTGCGCGTTGAACAGATACACCTGGTTGTACCTGAAAATCGGCAACAGCGGCAGGTCCCGCTCCACGATCACACGCTCCGCCTCCGCCAGCAGCGCCGTCCTCGCCGCGGGGTCCGTCTCCGCTGCCGCACGATCGAGCAGCGCGTCATAGTCCTCGCTCGCATACTGCCGATCGTTGTTCCCGTCGCCCGTGCGGTTGATCTCCAGAAACGTCATCGGATCGCCGTAGTCGCCATACCACCCCGCGCGGCTGATCATGAAGTTCCCGTTCTTCAGATCATCCCGAAAGACCTTGATCTCACGCTGCACCAGCCGAACCGACACGCCCAGTTCACGCTCCCAGCATTGGGCCGCGGCCTGCGCGATCAGGTCGTGCCCGCCATCCTTGTTGAACAGCAACTCGACCGTCGGCAGTCCCCTGCCGCCCGGATACCCCGCCGCCGTCAGTTCCTCGCGCGCTCGCGCCAGATCATGCGGCAGCCCCGCCGGTGACGCATAGCCGCTGATCGACCCAGGCGGGATCAGTGTCGTCGCCTCGGGCTCACCCAATCGCCGCACAGTCTCCGAAATCGTGCGTTTGTCGAGCGACATCGTGAACGCGCGGCGGATGCGCGGGTCGCCGAAGGGGTTGGGCCGACCGTCGCCCAGCCGCGGCTTGCAGTTGAAGTTGTAGAAGTAGGTGCCGAACGCGGGAAGGACGTGGATGTGCGCGCGCGGATCGTCCGGCAGCCGGCGGTCGATCTCGATCTCGTCAAGGTCTGAGCCGTCTCGCTCCGCCCGCGCGCGCATGGCCGCGACCGCCTCCGCGTGCTCGCGGCGGAACGCGGCCTTGGCCTCGATCATGTCCCCGCGGTAGGGGGGTGTGACATCGCTGACCCAATCCACGCCGCCGGTCTGGAAAGCGAGCACCTGCGCGTTGGGGTCGTCGATGGAGGGGATGGCGATCGTGTCCACATTCGTGCGAGACTGGTCCCAGTAGCGCGGATTTCGCGCCAGTCGCATGTCGCGCTTGAATCGCCACGTGGTGACCGCGAATGGGCCGTTGCACGCCAGGATGGGTGGCTTGGTCCAGGCGGGTTCGGTCTTGAGGCGGGCGGTGGCGGGGTCGATGCGCTCGTGCGCGCGCACGACAGGGGCACAAACTGGAAAGAGGGCCGGGAATGCGCAGAGGTCGAGGAAATAGGGAACCGGGCGCTCGAGGGTGACGACGAGGGTGTGGTCATCGGGCGCGCGCACGCCGACGGTGGCGTCGAAGCGGGCGAGGGTTTCGGCCCAGAGTCGGTCGGCGCGGCCTGCTGACGGTGGTTGCCGGTCTGCGGTGGTGGAGTCGGTTGAACTCGATGCGAAATCGGCGAGGGCCTGGGTGCGCCAGCGGTAGAAGTCGCGGGCGCCGGCGAGGTGGAAGAGCATGCCGGAGAAGTCGGCGGCGGTGTCGGGGAGGAGGGCGCGGCGCCATGCGTGGAT
Source organism: Phycisphaerales bacterium (assembly GCA_046155605.1). Taxonomy (GTDB): domain Bacteria; phylum Planctomycetota; class Phycisphaerae; order Phycisphaerales; family UBA1924; genus JAEUIZ01. The sequence goes on along the minus strand of JBJXFQ010000119.1, from coordinate 21,399 downwards.
GAAGTCGGCGGCGACGATGGGTCGGCCATTGGACCACGCGGCGTCGGGGCGGATGTGGAAGGTGTAGGTGCGCTGATCGGGCGAGATGTCCCAGGCGCGAGCGACGCCGGGGAGGAGGCGGTAGTCCCAGGTGAACGAATCCTGGCGGACGAGGCCTTCATAGATGAGTTTGGCGACGCGGAAATCCTGGAGCCAGGACATCGACTGGGGGTCGAGCGTGGTGGCGTCGCCGCGATTAATAAGCGTGGCGTCGGCACGCGGGAGCGGAGGATCGGCGAGCGTGGTAAGCGCGATGATGACGGCGAGGAGCGCCAGCGGGAGGATCAGACGCGGCGGCATGGGGAAGAGTACGCAAAGAGGCAAAGCGCAAAGCAGCAGAGATCAGATGAGGAGCAGGCAAAGGCGGGTATGGAGTAAGCCCCATCGGCACTCGCTGCGCTCGTGCCGCCTGCCCCGCCCCCCGTCGGCACCGCAGGAGGGTGAAGGAGAAACGCCGCCACGGAGTGGCGGGGTACCCAAGAAGAAGAGGAAAGGGAAGGCGGAAGAATCGACGGGGACCGTCGATGTACCCAGGAGGGCAAACCTAGAGATGGGGTCAAGAGCACCGACCGCGAGGCGCGGTCGGTGGCACGCGAGCACGCAAGAAGGACGAAGAGCATCGGCCAACCGAAGCGGTTGACCGATGGCACCGGGAAGGCAAAATCTTGCCACGGAGGGGCGGGGTGCGCGAGCGCTCTTACTTGCCGGCGAGGAGGTCGGCGTCGATGCCGAGGCCCTTGACGGCATTCAGGAGGCTGAGTGATTTCTGAAGGAAAGCGTTGTCGCCCTCGATGCTGGTCTTGCGGAGTTCATCGGCCAGGCCTTGCTCGGAATAGCGGTTGGGAGTGGCCGCGCTGGCGAGCGCGACGATGGTCTCGCTGACGGCGAGGGCGAGCGCGGCGGGTTCGCGGCGGTCGCGCTTTGCCTGGACGACGGCGGGGTCGTCGCCCGGCGCGATCACGGCAAGATCGCCCTGGCGGATGCGGCGGACGACAAAGCCGACGAGACGACCGGCGAGTTCGGTGCCTGCCTTTACGTCGGCGTCGGCAAGTTTGAAGCGAGGATTGTTCTGGATGATGGCGTCGCGCACGGCCTTGCCGGCGCGGACGAAGGCGGCCAGCGAGCGGAGTTCAGGGGCTCCGCCGCCCATTTTCTGGAGGCGAGCGGAGACGCCGCGGGTGAGCGTGGCAAACGCGCGATCGCGGACGGGCTCGAAGTTGGGACGTTCGATTCGGCGGGCGGACATCAGCGCACGGACGGCGGCGTCGAGCACGTCGGCGTCGGGCTCGGATTCGATGATGCCCGCGATGCGGTCGATGAGCGCGAGCGTGCGATCGGGATTGATGGCGGGATTGGCGTCGGCGATGGCGTCGAAGGTGCGGCCGATGCCGGCGACCGCGGCATAGCGGACGGAGAGGCGCTTCTCGGCCAGGGCGTCGGTGAGGACAGCGGCGGAATCGGCGGTGGCGGTCTCGCCGGCGATTCGCAGGGCGTTGATGGCGACGAAATCACGCTGATTCTTGGAAAGTTCGCGGAGGCGTGGGACCGTGCGGCCGCTGAGTTCGGTGCGGAACGCGACGGAGGCCTGGCGATCGCGGAGCGGGGCGAGGAGGGAGTTGCGGGCGCGCTGGATGAGGGCGGGATCGTCGTTGTCGAGGTTGGTGAGGGCCGTGACGAGTTGGTCGAGTTTGCCGGCGGCGTCCGGGGGCAGGGTCTGGGCGCGGATGATCTCCGGCCCCAACTCGAACTGTGCGAGGGCTGGAACCGGGAGACAGGCCCCGAGGAGGGCGATGAGAGCGCACAAGTTCCGATGCGTCATTCGAAGCCTATCTGGGTGTTCGACCCGTGCCAGGTGGCCGGGGCGAGCCCGAGCCGGACGCCGGGGGCGTCAAAGGACCAGAAAACTACCAGTACGCACGGGCGAGGTCAAATCGGGAGCGAGACAAGAGTGCAAAGGCGGAGGGAAGTACGGCAAGAGGTGGGGTTCGGTTTCGCGGAAAGGGCTGGGAGCATAGGGAAGAAGTGGCAACGGGACGAAGGGACATGGGGACGAAGCGCGGACGCAAGGAGGAGGAAGTGATGAAGATGGCTAATAGACCTCGAGGGCGAGTCGGCGGGTAGGGCGGATTTGGCGCGGGATCATCGTCCGGGTCCAGGATTTCGGTGCGGCGCGCAGGTCAGGTTCGACGGCGAGATACGGGTCGAGCGTGGCAGCGGGAAGAATGTCCGCGAGGTGCTGGAAGACGCCGAGTTCCATGCCCGCGAGGCCGCAGATGTAGATGAGTGTGCGATGGGAGCCGAGGAGCGGCGCGAGCAGGTCGCGGTGGGTGTTGAGGCGATCCTGGACGTAGAGCGGTGGCCCGCCGTCGGCCTGGCGCTCGCGGCTGATGGCGGTGAGGTAGGTGAAGGAGGGATGACGAGCGGCGACGTCGAGGAAATGCTGGTGGTAGAGGAGGTCGGAGGCATAGGCCGAGCCCATGACAAGGCAGACGGCAGGGGGCGTCGGGAGCGAGAGGAGTTCGGCGACCATGCCGCGGAACGGGGCGATGCCCGTGCCGGTGGCGAAGAAGAGGTAGTCGTGGTCGGCGGGTCTGGCGGGGAGGACGAAGCGTTTGCCGCTGGGACCGGTGAGGCGGACGGCGTCGCCCGGGCGGAGGTCGGCGAGGTAGTTGGAAGCGACGCCGAGGAAGAGTTTGTGGGTGTCGCGGTGCTCGTCGATGGTCCGTTTCACGGTGGTGGCGAAGACGCGGCCTTGACCATCCTCGCCGCGAGAGGGGGAAGCGATGGAGTAGAGGCGGACTTTGTGGTGCTTGCCGTTGGCGTCGAGCCCGGGCGGGAGGACGCCGAAGGACTGGCCGGCACGGAAGGCTCCGACGAGGCGGGAGTTGGAGACGTCGAAGGCGATGTGGCGGACGAAAGCGGCGGATTTCGGCGCGGTGCAGCGTTCGTTGGCGACGCAGATCGCGGTGGCTGGATCGGCCGGGGAATGGAGGTGCATCTGGACATCGACGAGATCGATGCCCGAGTGAGCGGTGGTCATTGTGGGAGATTGTGGCGCGAAAGCGTCGGGAGGCAAGCGCCGGGGCGCGGGAGGAGGGACCACGAGAAGATGGCGCGATTCAGCCGCCACCGGGGCGCGGCATGCCGGGCATCCCGCTCGCCATTTTGGCCATGAGGGCCTGCATGGCTTGTTCGTACGTGGAGAACTTGCCGGCGTTGACGTCGGCGGTCATCTCGTCGAGAGTCTTGGAAAACGTGGGGACCATGAGGCCAGCCATCGCGATCTGCTGCGGATCGGCACCCATGGAGCGAAGGTCGACGGCCCATTTGCCATCGGTCTGTTTGAGCAAGAGGGTGCCATTGGGCAGCGTGGCCTCGGCGGTGTCGCCGGTGATGGTGACGGGGATGTCGGAGGCCTTGAGATTCTTGTAGGCATCGAGGTCGAAGCCCGCGTTGGCACCGGGCATGTCGTCCATACCCTTGCCGAACTTGGCCTTCAAGGCTTCGTCGAGTTTCTCGGCCATTGGGCGGAGAGCGTTGAGCGAGGCGAATGACTGCTTTTCGAGGTCGTTGCTGAAGGCGAAGACCTCGCCAAGCCTGGAGTAGTCCTTGGACTTGGCGATGTCGAAGAGGATCTGGAGGACGCCCTGAGGCGTGCTCTGGTCGGCAACGATCTCGCCGGGGGCGGCGGGAGTCTCTGACGTGGCTTCGGCTTCCGGCGCGGGGGCGGATTCGGAGAGGCCGAGGTCCATCTTGCCGTCGGAAGCGGCGCGGACGGCCTTATCAAGGATGCGGCTGACGCGCTCGAGGCGTTCCTTGCCATCGCCCGTGGCACCCGAGGCCTGGTAGGCCTCGTGGGCTTCTTTGTAGGCCTCGACGGCAGCGGCGAACGCGGTGGCCGCACCCTCGCGCGACTTGGCGGCCTCGGTCTTGAGCGCTTCGCTGTTGGGCACGCCGGCCTGGGCGAGCGATTCGAGGAGCGTGGCGTGGTCGCGGAGGCCCTGCCCGCGGGTCCACTGCACGTCGCCGAGGGATTGGCGTGCGGAGCCGACGGCGAGTTGGGCCGAGACACGGTCCTGCTGGATGGCTCGCTTGGCGGTGGTGGCGGCGGTTTCGAGTGCGGCGATGGCCTCGTCGTCGGACGCGGCGAGGTCTTTCGTGCGCAGCGTGGTCAGTTTGTCGATCTCGGATTGGAGTTCGTCCGCCGCCTTTTTGGCGGCAGCGCGGGAATCGGCGGCCTGGGCTTTGGCGGCCTGGTCGCGCTTGCGGAGGTCGTCGCGCGAGGCGGCGACGAGTTGCTTCTGCCGAGCGAGGCGGTCGAGAGAGATCTGGACCTCGCCGATCTGCGGGGAGATTTTGGCGGCCTCGGCCTCGAAGCGAGCGGCCTCGACCTCGAGTTTGTCGGCCTCGCGCGACATGGCAGCGGCCTGAATGAGGATTTGCTCGCCGACGGTCGCGGTCTCGTTCGGAACGCGCTGTTTGAGTTGGCCTGCTTCGGCCTGGCGGCGGCGGGCCTGATCGGCCTTGGCGGCGGCGGCCTGCTGGAGCCGCGTGACCTCGGCCTCGACCTTGGACTTGCGAGCCATTTCGCTGCCGATCAGGGCGTCGATCTCGCGTTCGCTCTTGTCGAGGTCGGCAAACTGTGGCGCGGGGTCGAACTTGGCGGCACCCGCACCCATCGCGGAGAAGGTGTGCCACTGCGAGAGGGCGGCGCGGATGGCCGAGGCGCGGTGGATGCAATCGCGTTCGAGGGAGGCCGAGCGGGCGGCGGGAATCTCGGCGAGCCCGGCGTGGGCCTGGGCCATGAGGACGGCGGCAGCGGCGACCTGGCTCTTGTTGCCCTTCGTGGCGACGGGCTGGAGCGTGGCGAGGATGGACTTGAAGGTCTGTTCCTGGTAGGCGGGAGAAGGGGCGCGCTGGCCACGCGGCGCGAGAGCGCTGAGTTTGATGGACGCGGCATCGAGGGCGTCGGAGGACGTCGTATCCTCGTTGCATCCGGCGAGCAGGAGGCCGGCGGAGAGCGCGAGAGCGGTGGCGGTGCGACTGGACATGCGAGCGGCTCCGAGTTGAAAGGGACTTTAGCACAAGACCGTGGGGCTTGCGCGGCAGGAGGGGGGCACGAACTATCCGGCTTTGGAGGGTGTTAGGTTCCGATCAACCATCAGCGTTCGACGGGCTGGGGCGGAGCCGGGGGAACCGAGGCCGGGGGTTCGTAGACGATGGGGTAGTTGGGTCGTGGGCGATACATAGTACGGATCCACTCGACGGCCTGAAGGAATCGGCGATCCTGGGTGGTCTGGAAGGCGGGCTTCCAGAGGTCGCCGCGGCCGTCTGGGCCGGGGACTCGCGGATGCTTGAAGCGAGAGCGTTCGTGCGGCAGAGCGGCCTGAAGAAGGGGCGACGACGCGGGATCGTCGTAGTCGATGATCGGCTTGCCATCGGCGAGGCGGTGGCGGTCGAGAATCAGGAGGTTGGTGTAGACCGTGGGGTCGGAGACGGGTCGTGAGGCGATGAGGCGCAGGCGGCCGGATTGGGCACCGCCATGGCACGAGGTGGTGGCGCAGGAGTTGGCGAGCCAGGCGCGCTGCACGTTCTCACGGAAGAGTCGGATGGACTTGGGATGATCGCTGACGTGGACGCGAGGGTAGAGGTCGCGGGCCTTGAGCCGGAACATGAGATCGAGAATGCGTGATGCGCTGGCGCGGTAGAGCGCGTCACGGCCTTCGGGGTCGTCCGGAATGAGCGGATCGCCCGCGTGAGCCTCGATGAGCGAGGCGATGGTCTCGCGATCGATCGAGATTCGCGGCGGATCGGAGAGATTGACCTCGTAGACACGGAGGAGGTTGATCTGCTCGGCGTTGAGCACGGGGAAGTCGTCGGCGGGAGCGGGCGGAACCGGAGCGGCGGGTCGCGGAGCCGTCGGCGTCGTTGGGGCGTCGCCGGTGCGTTCGGCCAGGCGCTGCTGTGAGAGGACGAGGACGCGGAGGCGGATGGCCTCGGGATTCTCGGGCTGTAGAGCGAGGACGTGGTCGAGTTCGGTGAGCGCGAGGGTCCACTGCGCGCGGGCGCGGAGCCACTCGGCCAGAAGCACCAGTCGCTCGGTGTCGTTGTCGTCGATGGCGACACGCATCGCCCTGTAGCGATCGACAACGGGCGGCAGCACGTTGACGCGATCAACGAGGTCGGCACGGATGGTGGTGGGGATGCCGGCGATGCGGAGGATGAGGCGTTCGGGTGTGCGTTCGACGAGGAAGCCGGTGAAGCGTTGGCCGTCTTTGAGCGTAAGAACAGTCTCGGGCTCGACCGGTGGCGTGTCGGCCTTGGCGGGTGCGGAAGCCGTCGTGGCCGGAGGCTGGGCGGCTGCGGGCGAGACGATGGCGAACAAGGCGGCGGCGAAGGAGAGGGAAATCGAGGCGGCGAGGCGGGCGAGTTGCATATCCCATCCATTCGCGGGCGGGGGGTGAGCGGTTGGGATGGAGCCGCGGAAGTCGGGGAGAAGCGGTGGCCGCTGGCGGGGTGGAAGGCGGGGAGCGGGAGCGGCGAATGCCCAGGAGAGGACTTGAACCTCCATGCCCTTGCGGGCGCTACCACCTCAAGGTAGTGCGTCTGCCAATTTCGCCACCTGGGCAGGTGCCCGCCATGCGGGGCGAGCAGTATAGCGTGGAAGAGTCGCGCGGGGCCGAGGTCGAGCGATGCCGCGGCGGGCGTGCGGGCCAGTCGCGGGAAGCCCGGCGTGCGTCATCAATCGGTCATGCAAACGCGGAGCATTCGGGTACATTGAGTGCCTCGGGTGAGCGAGGGGGCTTGCCCAAGGGACATGCGGCCGGGAAGCGTCGGCGCGATGCCGTGCGCTGGTTGAAGGCCAAACCGGAAGCATGTCGAACTCCGACGCCGCGAACAGCGGGCTGCCGGATTGCCGTGTCCAACCACCATTGACCTCGGGCGTGTGCCTCGGGGCGTGGTGTCGCCACGCCCGGATCGCAAGGAACCGGGCTTGAACAGGAGCGTGACATGAATCGGAAGACGTTGATCGGGAGCCTCGCGTCGGTTGGTGCGGTGGCTGTGGTGGGCATTGGTGCAGCATGGAGCCCCCAGCCGCCAGGGTGCGGGGAGGTGGAGTTCGCAAGGACACAGATGTACATCGAGTACAACGCGACGGCGGACGACGTGGGCGTTCAGGTGTCGATGGATGGTGAGCCGTGGAAGGAACTTCGTGTCTATCGGCCTGACGGTCGGCTGATCATGGAGGTGAAGGGGCGTCGGAGCCTGGCGCTGCAGGGATTCACGGAGTTGTTCTTCGAGAGTAGTGAGCCGCCGCTGTCGCAGGTGCCGCTGCCGCAGTTTTTCGCCCGTTTCCCGGCTGGGGAATACGAGTTCGAGGGCCGGACGATCGACGGTCGTGAGATCAGCGGCGTGGCGGAGTTCACGCACGCGATCCCGGAGGAGCCCGTGGTGATCGAACCGGCGAACGGCTCGACGCAGGACCCGAAGGACACGGTGGTGTCGTGGATGGCGGTGCCGAATCCGGCGAGCTCGGAGATCGTGGCGTACCAGGTGACGGTCACGCAGATTCTCGAGGTGCTGCCCAAGCGGGTGTTCAGCGTGCATGTGCCTTCGACGGTGCTCGAGGTCACGGTGCCGGAGGAGTTCCTGCAGTACGACGCGGAGTACGAGTTCGAGGTGCTCGCGATCGAGCGCGGCGGGAACCAGACGATCTTCGCGGGAGAGTTCGTCACGCTGCCGGAGTAGTCGAGGCACGACACGGGGCGGGAACGGAGGGCGCGCGTCCGAGCGGAGGCGCGCCCTCATTGAGGCCGGGGAACGCGATGTACCGGGCGGGGACGGCGGCGGGGCGCGGTCGAAACGAAGAGGAATGCGCGCGGGTGGATTCGAACCACCGTAAGCAGTTAAGCTACCAGATTTACAGTCTGGCCCGTTTGACCACTCCGGCACACGCGCGTGGGCGGGAAATGTAGCGGCGGGTCGGGCGGGTAGCAACTGGCGGGCGGAGATTGCCGATGAAAGAAAGCCCTTGCCTTTGGGGAGGGGTTGTGTTAGTCTAACGGAGTCGCGGCGCGGGTGCGCCCGGCCTGGAGCCCCGGATGCGGATGACGAAGCAGAGAACGGCGAGTCGAGAAGTAGCGCCGTTGCGTCACGAATGATCGGGGCAGGGTCACAAATCGGGGCAGGGTCACAACGAGGTTGTCGTGAGGCGTCGGGCGTGTGCCCGGGGCCATGAGTCCGGTGTCGCGTCGAAGTCGTCGCGGCGGCATAAGCAGGAGTGCAGCGCATCAACGGGAACAGAAGGTTTGATCGTGGGGGTCCGCCGGTGCAGCGGACGCGGGTAAACCACCTCATCCGGATCACGCCGATCCGGCTGATCGGGCCGGAGGGCGAGCCGATCGGGGTGGTGGAGACGGCGGACGCGATGCGTCGCGCGGTGGAGGCGGGGCTTGATCTGGTGGAGATCGTGCCGGACAGCCGGCCGCCGGTCTGCAAGATCATGGACTACGGGAAGTACAAGTACGAGTTGTCGCAGAAGCAGCGGAAGACTCGGGCGGCGTCGAAGTCTTCGGAAATGAAGCAGATCCGCCTGGGCCGGTCGGTCAAGATCGATCCGCACGACGTGCAGATCCGGATCGACCAGGCGCGGCGGTTCTTGCTCGCCGGGCACAAGGTCCACATCGTGCAGCGGTTCCGCGGGCGCGAGATCGCGCACCGCGAACTGGGCCTCGAGCACCTCAAGGAATGTACGGACAAACTGGCCGACGTGTGCAAGGTGGAGCAGTCGCCGCGGTGGTTCGGCAAGGAGGCGAGCATCATCCTCGCGCCGGACAAGGTGAAGATCGAGGCGATCAAGCGGAAGTTGGAGAAGGAGAAGGCGGCCCGCGCGAAGGCCGAGGGCAAGACCGAGGCACAGGTCGCGGCGGAAGAGAAGGCGCGGATCGAGGCCGAGGAGGCGAAGATCGCGGCGGCGGAGGCCGAGCCGGACGACGACGAAGAAGAAGCGACAGCGGGGTAGAGCGCCTCGCGGGCCTGCTAGGGCAGTGGATACCGGAAAGCCTCGGGCTTGTCGGATGATCGCGCGCCGCCGTCGAAGGCGGCGTAGTTGAACTTTTTCGGCGCGCCGGGGTGAAATCGCGCGAGACGATCGGTGATGTGCTGCGCCTGGCGGAAGTCGATGACGCTGGCGGTGCGAGTGGATGGTGGCGCGCCGGAGATGTTGGGTGTGAGGGCGGAATCGACGAGCATGAGCACATGGGACGACTCGCCGATCGATGCGAACCGGATGTGCGCCGGCTTGGCTGGGTTGTCATAGTCGTCGGGGTCGCCCATGGTGGGGCCGGCGTGACCCGTGCCGTTCATGGCATAGGTGCGGGTCATCTCGCTGCCGTAGACAGCGCGAGCGGCGGGACAGACCAGCACCGAGCGCGTGGAGTACAACTCGCCGGGCGTGGTGCCGGCCATGCCGGAGTCTGATTGCACGACGAGGGCCCAGTTGGGGAGGGCGGTGTAGGGCTGGCCGATGGCGGGGCCGAAGCCCTTGTTGGAGTGCGAATAGAGGATGCAGATCATGGAACTGCCGCGGAGGTTGGCGAGGCAGGCGGTCGATTGGGCGGTGGCACGGGCCGACGCGAGCGCGGGAAGAAGGATGGCGATCATCACGGCGATGATGGCGATAACGACCAGGAGTTCGATGAGGCTGAAGGCGGTTCCACGCTGCGCGGATTGACACGGCATCGTTCGATGATACGGGTCGGGGCGGCAACGGTTGCGATGGGCGGCACGGGGTGAGTAGGCTTGCGAGAACGAACTGGAGCAATCATGAAACACGCGATGAAGGCGGCGTTGGCGGCAGGGCTCACCGGAATGGCTGGCGCGACCAACGCCCAGGAAGCACCCTCCCCCGACGGCTTCATCGTGCGGCAGGGGTACGCGGTGACGGTCGCGATCCCCGAACTTCGCGGGGCGCGGTTTCTGGAGGGCGATGGGAAGGACCTGTTGTTCGTGTCGTTGCCGGACGCGGGCCAGATCGCGACGTTTCGCGCGAAGGACGGTGGCTACGAGCGGCTGGGGTCGTTTGTCCGCGGCAAGCGGACGGCGCACGGGATGCACTTTGTCGATGGGTGGCTGTGGTTCACGACGTCGGGTGGCGTTCATAAGGGCAAGGACACCGACGGCGACGGCGTCGCGGACGAGGTCGTGGACGTGGTGACGGGGCTGCCCTCGGGCGGGCACTGGTGGAGGCCGATTTTCGTGACGCCCGACGGGTTCTACACGTCGATCGGCGACAGCGGGAACATCACGGACGAGGAGGACACGGATCGTCAGAAGATCTGGAAGTACACGCTCGATGGGTCGAGCCGCACGCTCTTCGCGTCCGGCATTCGGAACACCGAGAAGTATCGGCATCGGCCCGGGACGACGGAAGTGTGGGGTCTGGACCACGGCTCGGACTGGTTCGGCAAGGAGGTGGGGGATGTGCAGGGCGCACAGCCGGTGACGGACCTGAATCCGCCGGACGAGTTGAACAAGTATGTCGAGGGCGGGTTTTACGGGCATCCGTTCGTGACGGGGAACCGCGTGCCGCGGTATGAATACATGCGAAAGGCGGAGATCCACGAGATCGCGGCGAAGACGATCCCGCCGGAGTGGTGCGTGGGGGCGCACTGGGCGACGAACGGATTCACGTTCATCGATCCGGAGATCAACGCGAAGACGGGGGCGTTGCCGGCGGAACTGTCAGGTGACATGTTGATCGCGGCACACGGCTCGTGGAACAGCACGAAGCCCGTGGGGTATTGCATCGCGCGGATCATGTTCGACAAGGACGCCGCGTTGGGTGGCAAGCCGGTGGGGCTGATGACGGTGGTTTCATGCGTGGACGCGTCGGGGAAAGTGCGCGGCCGACCGGTGGACTGCCTTCAACTTCCGGACGGATCGGTCTTGTTCAGTTCAGATCAGCCGGGGCGTGTGTATCGGCTTCGCGGGGCGGGTGCGAAGTAAGGCTGCGGTTTGCAGGGCGTGTCAAGCCGAGGTACTTTCGTATGAAAAGACGGCCCACAGCGCGGAGCGCGAGAGGTTGAGAGCGAGGTACCCGAGGTGTCGAGCGCGGTGATCATCTCGGGCGGTCGGCGGTGGGCGGGTGTTGCGGCGATGCTGGCCGTGATCGGCGCGCTACTGCTGACTCACTGGCGGTATGCGCCGGTGCCGAGCCCGCCGGCGGTGCTGGTACTGGCGCTGGTCTTCGCGACCTTTCACGGTGGCACACTGGTCGGGCTCGTCAGCGCGGGCTTGGCGTGGCTCTATCTCGTGTGGTTCCTGCCGATCCGCAACACCGAGCCGCCCGCCGAGGCGCAGGCGAACATGGTCCGTCTGGCGCTGTGGGCGGTATCGCTGCCGGCGTCAGTGCTGCTGATCGGCAGGCTCAAGGCGAGGTGGCTGGGGACGCTTCGCGAGGCGAAGGGCTTGGCCGACGCACAGCGCGAACTTCGTGAAAGCCGGGAGGAGTATCGGCGGATCATCGAAACGACGCACGAGGGCGTGTGGACGGTCGATGCGGAGGGCCGGACGACATTCGCCAACGAGCGACTGGCGACGATGCTGGGGACGACGGTATCAAGGCTGATCGGCAGGCCGGCGATCGAGTCTGTGCCCGAGGAGGATCGTGCGGACGCGGCGAAGGCGTTGGCCCGTCGTCAGCGAGGCGAGGCGGAGACGCGCGAGATGCGCCTCCGAAAGATGGACGGGTCGGAGATATGGGCGATCGTCTCTTCAACGCCGCGAGCGGGCAAGGGGTCGGCGTATGCGGGCGCGACCGCGCTGGTGCGCGACGTGACCGAAGAGCGAACGGCGAAAGAATCGCTCAAGCGGAGCGAGGAACGCTATCGGCAGTTCTTCGACACGAACCCGGCGCCAAAGTGGGTGCTGAACGCGGCGACGGGCGCGATCCTCGAGGCGAACCAGACGGCGGCGGACTTCTACGGGATTCCGGTCGAGCGGCTACGGAAAATGACCGTGTTCGAGGTGAATCAGGCACCGCGCGAGCAGATTCGGGCGGCGCTCGATCGGGCCGCGCGAGAGTGCGTGCGGTTTGAGGCGAAGCATCGCCTGGCCTCGGGCGAAGTGAGGGAAGTCGAGGTCTACTCGGGGCCGCTGGATGATGGGGGCGCTCGATGCGTGATGTCGATTATCCATGACGTGACGGATCGTCGCCGAGCCGAGGACGCGATGCGAGTGAGCACGGAGAGGTATCGCGCGCTGTCTGAGTTGAGCACGGATTTCGCGATGCAGGCGGAGTTGACGCAGGACCTGACGATGCGGACGGTGTGGACGATCGGGTCGTTCGAGGCGCTGGTGGGCCGCTCGGTCGAGGCAGCGAACGCGGGGGATGGATGGGGGCAGTTGGTCCATCCGGAGGACAGGGAACTCGCCGCGGCCGACCTGCGGTGCCTCCTCGCCGGGCAACGAGTGGAGCGGGAGGTTCGCCTGCTGCGGCCGGACGGGTCGGTGCGGTGGATCCACGCGTCGAGCAAGCCCGACGTCGACGCCGAGGGGCGCGTGAGGGGCTTTTTCTCGGCGGTGCGGGATATCACGGATCGAAAGCGCGCGGACGATGCGCTGCTGGAGCGCGAGCGGGAGTTGCGTGTGCTGCTGGAGCGGCTGCCGATCGGGTGGGTGACGTTCGATGAGAAACTGCGATTCACGGGCCTGAATCCTGCGGCGGAGAGGATCTTCGGGTGGACGTGCGCGGAACTAATCGGCAAGGACGCGCTGGAGACGATTGTTCCGCCCGAGGCCCTCGCGAGCGTCAGGCAGGTGGTGGAGCGTCTCAACGTTGGAGACATGGCGGCGCACAGCACGAACGAGAATCTGACCAAGGGCGGCGGGCGGGTGATGTGCCGCTGGAGCAACACGCCATTGAATGACGAGCAGGGCCGACACGCCGGCGTCCTGTCGATGGTGGAAGACGTGACCAACGAGCATCGGCTCGAGCAGGAACTTCGGCAGTCGCAGAAGATGGAAGCAGTGGGCCAACTGGCGAGCGGCGTGGCGCACGACTTCAGCAATCTGTTGTCGGCGATTTTCGGGCACACGAGCCTGGCACGTCGGACGCTCGAGGCCACGCACCCGGCGCATCGATCGCTCGACCGTGTGGAAGAGGCGGCGAGGCAGGCCGGCGGGGTGACCAAGGCACTGCTCACGTTCACGCGCGGGGGGATCACCGAGAAAGCGGACGTGCAACTCGGAACTGTGGTTGAGGAAACAGTCCGGCTGTTGCGAAGGACACTACCGCCGAACATCACGATCGAGTCGGAACTTGAGTTGGCGTGGGTACACGCGGACCCGACGCAGTTGCAGCAGGTGGTGTTGAACCTGGCGATCAACGCCAGGGATGCGATGCCGGGAGGGGGAATGTTGCGGCTGCGGGTCTCTGCAGAAGGAAACGAGGCGACGTTGCGGGTGTCGGACACGGGCGTGGGGATGACCGTGGACGTGCGCCGGCGCGTCTTTGAGCCGTTTTTTACGACCAAGCCTCCGGGGAAGGGCACGGGCTTGGGCCTGGCGGTGGTTCATGGGATCGTCACCGGGCATGGCGGTCGCATCGAGGTTCGGAGCAAACTGGGCGTAGGCTCCGAGTTCGAGGTGCGCTTGCCGCGCGTCGAGGTGCTTTCGTCGGTGAGCGCCATGCCGGGCTCCGGTCGGTTGGCCTTGCTGGTAGAGGATCATCGTTATGTTCGAGAGATCGTGGGTTCGATGCTACAATCGCTGGGATTTGAGGTGATTCACGCGGTCGACTTCCAGTCGCTCCTGGACGTGTTCAAACAGCGACGCGAGCGCGTGGGGCTGGTGGTGGTGGACGAGGCGACGTCGGGGGCCTCGGGTGTGGAGTGTGCTCGCGCGATCCGGGGCATGGGATCGGCGACGCCGATCGTGTTGATGGTTGCTGATAGCGTGGAACCCGGGCAAGATGGTGTGGAGCCCCGAGCGAGGGTGTTGCGCAAGCCGTTCCAGATGGCGGCGCTGGCCGAGGTAGTGCGGGAAGCGCAGAGTGAGACCACGAGTTTGAGCGAAGGACAACCCCATGAATCGTCCAATCACGGTCCTGCTGGCGGATGATCACGCGATGGTTCGCGACAGCCTGGCGAGTTGGCTGCGGACGCACGCGGACTTCGTGGTGGTCGGCGAGGTGGGGAGCGCGGACGAGGCGTTGGCGGTGGCGGTGCGCGAAAAGCCGGACATCGTGCTGATGGACATCGGGATGCCGGGCCTCCTCGCGTTCGACGCGATCCGGACGCTCCGCGTGCGCTCGCCCAACACGCGGGTGATCGTGCTGAGCGGGTTCTTCAATGATCGGTACATTCAGGACGCGCTGGACGCCGAGGCGTCGGGCTACATCAGTAAGGCCGAGCCGCCCGAGGCGGTGGAGCGTGCGATCCGCGCGGTGGTGGCGGGTGGCGTCTACTTCTCGCCGGAGGTTCAATCACGGATCACGGTCGATTCGTCGGGCGCGCAACTGGCCAACGCGGCCAAGACCCGCGTGTCGGCGCTCTCGCCGCGCGAGTTGGAGGTGCTGCGGTACATCGCCCGCGGGCTGGCCAAAAAGGACATTGCCGGGATCATGCACCTGTCGGTCAAGACGGTGGACAACCACTCGACGAGCCTGATGACGAAACTGGATATCCACGACCGGGTCGAACTGGCGCGATTTGCAATCCGCGAGGGGCTGGCTGAGCCATGAAAAACTACACAACGGCATAGGGTAAATTGTGCTTTTTTCGTAGCACGAAGTTCGATACCGCAGCCAGAATCAGCCTCGTTTATAATTCGTTAGCGTATTTCTGGTAAACTGGGGAACCGACCCCTCTGGCGGCGGCCTCGCGATTTGTTATAGTGACTCTCGCCGGTGCGGAGCACTGGTTGTGTGAATTTGAGCGTCTCGGCTTTCGTCGAGACGAAGGAACCTCCTCTTTCCTCCTCGTGTTGGCCGGGGGGCCCGTCAGGGTCCTCCGGCCATTGCGCGCGCTTTGCGCACACGACGGGTGGTAGTCTGTGCGGCCGGGGGGCCGAGCACTGGTGTCAGGGCTTCGGCCGAGGGGTTGGGTCGACGGGATTGAACTTGCGGAAGTTGGCGAGGTCGCTCTCGGACGGGTTGGCGGCCTCCCAAGCGACGTTGTAGTACGCGCTGAGTTGGGCGCTGCCGTCGCGGAGGCGGGCAGCGATGAGATTGCGCCCTTGCGGCCCGGTGAGCAAACGATCCCGCTGGAGCGAGTAGAGCGGAACAACCGCGTCAAAGGAGCGTTGAATGTGGGCCAGGTGCGCTTGCCACGGGCGCTTGGCATCGACGGTGCGGTCGTAGGCCATGGCGGGGCGGAGCGCGTCGGCGTCGAGTTTGTGGTGCTCGACGATGGTGCCGTCGATGTAGGCGTGGAACCCGTTGTCGGTGGTGAACCCTTCGGGGTTTGGACCCACCCAGCCGTGGTGGTGGCGCGTGGTGTGGAGGGGCTGTGCGGCATCGCCGACGTAGTGCGCGAGGACGCCCATGTGGTAGATGGCGTTGGCCTTGGCTTGTTCGAGCGCGGCAGCGCGAGCCGGGTCGCCGAGGGCTTCAAGAGTGCGCACGGTGTTGAACGAGGACTGGAGGAGCGCGAAGTGCTCGTCGATGGCGTGGGGGAGGAAGCCGGGCCACTCTTTGGACTTGTCCGGATCCTTGGCGGAGTCGTAGGGGGCCATGCGGTCGGGGTGGTTGTGCTTGGCGAGGACCATGGCGCGGAAGTACTCGTGGCGGAGCGGGGGAATGGTGTTGAGGGTGAGGCCGAAGGGCTCGAGGTCTTCGAGGTCGAGGTAGTGCTCGGGGTTGAGTTCGTGGGCGATGACCTGTCGGCGTGTGCCGCGCCACCGATCGGGCTCGCACGCCTGCTCGCAGACTCGGGCAATGGTGTTGGGGTCGCGGAGCCAGTCGGGCGAAGTGGAGGGGAAGCCCTCCATCGCGAGGCGAGCGATGGTCTTGTGGCCGGCGCAGTTCCAGGCGAGAGCAGGCGCGGCGGCGAAGAGAGAGAAGAGAGAGATGAGAGCGGCAAGGGTTCGGCGAGCGGTCATGGCAGAGTCTCGAATGGGGTGTGTCGGTGAACGATATCGCGGGAGTGCGGCAGAGATGCTCGGCGATGGGCGACCGCCAGAGGAAGAAATGGAGAAGATTTTGAGCCAGTCCGTGGCGCGAGGGCTTGCCTGATCGCGCTTGTGCGCGAAGCGAACGCTCGCGCGGAGCCATGTGCCTCCAAACCCAAGAACCGATTTCGCCGGGTGGGGTGCCCACGAGCACCGGCGTCGAAGCGTGGTCGATGACCCGGTCGCTACCGCTTGGGAGGCGAAGCGATCGGATCGGGCGACTTTGGCGGCTCATTCGGCGTGGAGGGTGAGGCTGGCGGCGAAAGGGTTGGCGGCTTCGGGAGGAGTTCGACTTCGACATGGAAGTGCTGGGGCTCGAAAAAGGTGCCGGGGTCGGAGCGTTGATAGGGGTCGCGGAGGTGTCGGAGGAGGGCGTAGGGGAACGTGATGGTGAAAGAGACGGTGCCGTCGTCATCGGCGCTGGCGGCGACGGTGCCGTGGTCGGGTGATTTGCCGTCGAGCGCGTCTGGACGGAGGCTATCGGCCTGGACGAGCCTGATGACGGGGTCTTCGGGGTCGGCGAAGATGTAGAGGTTGCGTGCGGTAGGGTCGAGCCCGCAGTTTTTGAGGTCGGTGAGCCCATAGCGCAGGTGCATCAACGCGGAGTTCGGCCGCGCAACAGCGGGGTGGCTCATGGCGATCTGACGCAGGGAGATGGAGATGGATGAGCCCGGCTTGATGTCGTGAAAGAAGGGCTTGGCGATGTCCTTTTTGTAGAGGCCGACGCGGACGATGGCACCGTCGGGGCTGCCCTGACCCTTATCGAGGCGAGTGCCGCCGAGCGCGACGTAGCAATCGATGTTGTGACCGAGCGAGGACTTGCCGGAGGGAGCCTTGTACTGCCGTTCGCCCTTGACGGCGATGGTCTTGTCGTGTGTGGGCCAGGAGACCTCGACGGTCGGCGGGCGCGTGGTGTCGGCGAGGAGGGCGTCGGAGTGTTGAGCGGCAGCGATGCCGGGGAAGAGGAAGGCACCCCAGAGCGAGAGGCCGCGGATGCATCGGAAGAAGCGATGTGGGAAACTCATGGGGGATCCTCGGCGAAGGGGAAGCAACGGCAAACTGTATGGGGGGCTTGGCGCTGGCGGGTTTGGTGGTATGCTGGGCGCACGGAGAAGCACAACATGACGAACACGATGTATCGGGCGGGGCGTGTCGCGGCCGTGGCGCTGGTCGTCGGGATTGCGGCCACGTCGCGCGGGGATGACGACGACAAGAAACTGCGCGATCGCAAGCCCGCGGTGGTGGGGCCGGTTGTGAGTGGGCCTGTGATGGGGGCCGATGCGTGGAAAGCGGCCACGCCCGGGCCGGTGGCGGGCGGACCGGATTCGACGTTTCCATCGAAGAACGTGGTGCTGAAGTCGTGGATTCCGCTGAACAACTTTCCGGGGTTTGCGACGGCGGGGTGGCAGACGGGCGCGGATTGCTGGGGGTATGTCTCGCCGTCCGGTCGGGAGTACGCGCTGATCGGGATCGGCTGGGGAACGGGCGTTGTGGAGGTGACGAATCCGTCGTCGCCGACGGTGGTGACCGTGGTTCCCGGGCCTGACAGCCTGTGGCATGACGTGGACGTGATCGGGCACTATGCATACGGGGTGACGGACAGCACGGGGGTCGGAATCCAGGTGATGGACCTGTCGGGGATCGACGCGGGCGTGGTGACGCTGGTGCGGAACTTCAGCCAGGGCGGGCACGCGACGACGCACACCGCGGTGGCGAACCGCGACTCGGGCTACATCTACATGTGTGGCGGTAACATCGTCAACGGCGGGATCATGCCGTGCGCGACGACGCCGGACCCGACGTTCCCGACGTTCACGGGCGCGGGTTGGACGACGCAATATGTGCATGAGGCACAGATCGTGAACTACACGAGCGGGCCATATGCTGGGAAAGAAATCGCGTTCTTGTTTGCGGGCGGGCCGTATTACAACTACACGACGGGTCTGGCGATCGTGGACTTCACGAACAAGGCAAGCCCGGTGGAGTTGTCACGGATCGCGTTCCCGGGGCTGCAGTTCTGCCATCAGGGGTGGGTCTCGACGGACAAGAAGTATCTGTATGTGGATGACGAGCTGGATGGGCCGGGCGGGAACCAGGGGACCGTGCCGTACGGGCTGACGCGGGTCTTTGACGTGACGGACCTGGCGCATCCGCGGATGGTGTCGGCGTTCACGAACGGGCTGACGGCGATCGATCACAACCAGTACACGACGGGGCGGTACCTGTTCCAATCGAACTACACGTCAGGGCTGCGTGTGTGGGACCTGACGAGCCCGCTCAAGCCGACGGAGGTGGCGTGGATCGACACGCACCCGGAGAACGACAACGGGGAGTATGCGGGGACGTGGGGGAACTATCCGTATTTCCCGAGCGGGACGGCGATCATCAGCGACCTGCAGCGCGGACTGTTCGTGGTGCGGCTGTCGCTGCTGGAGATGTCGCTGCCGGCGGCGGCACCTACGCAGTTGGTGCCGGGGGCGGCAACGCCGGTGTCGGTGAGGATTGAAGCGAAGGAAGCGACGCTGGCGAGCGCGTCGCTGATGGTGAGCGTCAATGGCGGGGCGTATTCGGCGTCGGCGTTGGCGGCGCAGGGTGGCGGGGTGTATGGGGCGAGCCTGCCGGCGCTGTCGTGCCATGACCGCGTGCGATATTACTTCAAGGCAACGACGACGGACGCGAGGGACTTTGTCTGGCCGCTGGAAGCACCGGCGCGACCCTTTGAGGCGAGCGTGCAGGACTCCCGGCTGACGATTTTCGCGGACAATTTCGAGGGCGACACGGGCTGGACGGTGGCGAACAGCGGCGTGTCGGCCGGCGCGTGGGGGCGCGTGTCGCCGCTGTATAACGGCGGAGCGGGCGCGGTCGTGGGGGATGCGGACGGTTCGGGAAAGTGCCTGGTGACCGGGAATACATCCGAGGAAGATGTGGACGGCGGGCCGACGACGGCAACGTCGCCGAGTTTGAATCTGGCGTCATACGGGGACGCGCGGGTGGAGTTGTCGGCGTGGCTGCTCAGCGTGCAGGGGAATGTGGACTCGTTGGTGGTGGAGGTTTCGAACGGCGGGCCGTGGGTGCCGGTGACGACGGTGAGCGGCGTGACGGGCGGGTGGTCAAGGGTCTCGTTCCGCGTGGCGGACCATGTCGTGCCTTCGGCGACGACGCGGGTGCGCGTGAGCGTGGCGGACGCGGGCAACGACTCGACGACCGAGGCGGGGCTCGATGGGTTTGAGGTGTGGACGCCAGGGTGCCCGTGCTATGCCAACTGTGATGGGAGCGCGACGCTGCCGGTGCTGAATGTGAACGACTTCGTGTGCTTTCAGAACAAGTTTGCGGCAGGCGATCTGTACGCGAACTGCGACGGGAGCGTGCTGCCGCCGGTGCTGAACGTGAACGACTTCGTGTGCTATCTGAACGCGTTTGCGAGCGGATGCCCGTAGAGCGCGATGTGCATGTGTGACGCGGGCCCCCGGGTCCGTGGGGTTGAGTGGCGCAGAGGTCGGGGTCGATCCCGCGGGGACGACGGGAATGCGCGGGATGGCGCGGATGCGTCACGCGCGGCAGGCATCTCGACTGTGCAACGACAGGCCGGCTTGGCGGTCAGTTGCAAGCGGCATCCGGATGCAGAGCCAGCCGGCTTGGTAGTGATGGTTCGGAGCGCAGCGCCACCCGAGCGAGCAGCGGTGACGCCTGAACAAGCAACGGCGGTGCGGCGGCACGCATCAATATTCCGCAGCGGATCGCAGTCGGGCTAACTGGTCTTGCGAGACGAGCCTCCACCCGCCATGAACAGTCCGCCGATGAGCACGGCTCCGGCACCGCCGATCGGATTGAAGATCGCCAGCCAAGTGGGCTCGCGCCCCTTCTCCATGGTCTGCATGGCCGTCATGCCTGGTTCGCGCGGACCCGTCGGCTCGGGCTTCTGGAGCGTGAAATAGGCCGAGATCGCGCCTAGCAGCAGGACGACGCCGGCCAGCACCATCACCGGCTTGCAGACGCGGCCGATCTTGGCGCACATCCAGCCGCCGAAGAGCCCACCGATCACCGTGATCGCCGGGGCCGCGATGCAGAGAAACATGTTGCCCTTCCACGATCCGGGCTCGAGCAGGCGATCCGGGCCCATGCCGAACCACAGTCCCATGAACGTGCCGATGATGAAGACGACCATGACGATATAGGTGGCAACGACGGCGAGGATCGACCTGAGCATGTGTGTCTCCTTGTCGTGGGCTTCGTAGTTTACGCACGATTCCGCTAAGCGCGTTACGCCACCTTAGTTTGGCGTGACAGCGAAAATCCTTCTCTTCCACGGCTCGCCGCCGAGGTCGGGGTCGATGCCGCGGAGTCGCCGGGTGTGCGCGGTGATGGTGCCGCCCCGTCCTTCGCGTGCGAGTTCTTCCAGCACAAGCGTCCATGCGTGCCAGAACTCGGTGCCGCGTGAGGCCGGCGCGTCGAGCCGCTGCGCGAGGTCTCGCAGCACGGCAAATCCGCCGGGCCGATCGCTCGCGAGGATGAGGGCGCGGCCGAGACCAAGTTCGACCCGTGCCGACCACCCCGCCGCACGCAACTCGCGATAAATCGGCGCGGCACCCGGTTCGTTCATTTCCACCATCGCATCGGCCAGGTCGAGTCGGAATCCGGGAAGTGCCGCCGCCGCGCCCTCGCGTGTCGCGCCCGCACGAGCCGCATCGGCCGCCCACTGCGCCGCCTGCCGCGCCATCGGCAGGATGTCGCCGGCCTCGCGTTTCGCCGCGGCCTCATCGCCGCTCTTCCGCGCCGTCGCGACCACACGCCAGGATTCGTCCAGCCATCGCCGCAGCACGCCGCGATAGAGCGACGCGGCATCAGCCGACGACTCCGGGCCGCCCTTGAGCGCGCGGAGCAGGTCGATCGCCTCACGCAGATCGGCCCGAGTTGCCGCCTTCGCACCGGTACCGCCCGCCGCGCCGCCAGCCATGTTGGTGCCATCAGCCAGCACGCGCGCCCGTTCATATCGCCAGCGATCGATCTCGGGAATGTTCGGGAATGACACAACGGCGATGCCCAGCGCCTCGTGATAGGCCGCGGCGTCCTCGGGCGTCGCGCCGGGCGCGAGCGCGAGGGACTGGGCGAACGCGAGCGCGGCGGCGATGGCCTCGGGCGCGCGCGCGTGCGAGGCATGGTCGCGCGCGAGGCGCACGAGCACGGTCGTCG
>JBJXFQ010000116.1:0-16628 GCA_046155605.1 Phycisphaerales bacterium | reverse complement strand
CAAACTCCCTATCCACAACAACCGCGAACCGTTTCTCTCTGGTGAATATGACCAATTGGCCTGAAATGGCCGGTTGACACGCGACGACCAGGTGTCAGCGGACAAACCGTTGGAGCAGATCGGGATGAGGTGGGACGGGGCGGAACCCGTTTCTGAGCCGCCAGCGGGGTACAAATACTCCAGACTCGCCCAACGGCGTCGCGGACCAGATTCGGCGTCGCCGCGCGGCAGCATGGCCGTTGGGCACCGGACGATACGGGAAATGCCGAACTTCCGCCGCCTGCTCGATGCCCTGAAGCCCCCGATTCCAGAACCCCCGTTTTCGCTACCGCCAAGTCGCAGGCGAATGAAGTCGTGAGTCCCGGACAGGGCCTGTCGCACTTCGGGATCGCCGATTTCGGGACCAAGTCTCAACGTCTCACGTTTCGGCGTCATCGGTTGGGAGGAGTACTCAAGCACTATTACCGACCGGCGGCCTGAGAATCTGCGTTCTCATGGCCGAGCCGCATACCTGAGTATTCGCAGGCCGTTGCCCACGACAAGCAGACTGGCACCAACATCCGCGACGACCGCCATCCACATCGTGCCGAGTCCGGCGACCGTGAGTGCGAAGAATACCACCTTGATGCCGATGGCCAGCGCGATGTTCTGCGTCAGGATTGCCCCGGTGCGGCGAGACAGCCGCACGAACTCCGGCAGACCCCGCAGGTCGTCCTGCATGAGCGCCACGTCGGCGGTCTCGAGCGCGGTGTCCGTCCCCGCCGCGCCCATCGCAAAGCCGATGGTGGACTTGGCGAGCGCCGGTGCATCGTTCACACCGTCGCCGACCATGCCGACCGCGTCGCCGTGTTCTTTGACCAGTCGCTCGATCTCGGCGAGTTTGTCCTCGGGGAGCATGCCGCCCCGAGCCTCGTCGATGCCGACCGTCTTGGCAATGGCCGACGCGGTGGTCTGGTTGTCACCCGAGAGCATGAGCGTCTTGATGCCCAGCCCGTGCAGCGACTTGATCGCCAGAGCGCTGCTCTCGCGGGGCGTGTCGGCCACGGCGATGACGCCCAGCACCTTGCTTGCGGAAGCGACGACCACCGCCGTCTTGCCCTGCACCTCGAAGTGACTCAGGACGGCCTCGACCTCCAGTGAGCAGACCTTGCGTTCTTCCGCGAGGCGGTGGTTGCCGACGAAGGAGGCCGCGCCGTCGATGCGCCCCTCGACGCCGCGGCCGGTGAGGGACTTGAACGCCTCGACGCTTGCGCGGGGCCCATCCCACGCCGCCACGACCGCCAGCGCCACCGGGTGCTGCGAGAGCGCATCCAGGCTCGCCGCGATGCGCAGCACCTCGTCCTTGCTCGCGCCGCCGATCGCCTGCACGTCCGTCACGCGGGGCTTGCCCTCGGTGATCGTCCCGGTCTTGTCGAGCGCGACGACCTTCAGTTTGCGACCGTTCTCCAGGTGGACGCCGCCCTTGATGAGGATGCCCCGCTTGGCCGCCGCCGTCAGGCCGCTCACGACCGTCACGGGCGTTGAGATTACCAGCGCGCACGGGCACGCGATCACCAGCAGCACCAGCGCCTTGTAGAGCCACGGGTAGAAAGGCTGGTTGAACGCCAGCCACGGCACGACCGCGACGAGCACCGCGACGATGCACACGATGGGTGTGTAGACCCTGGCGAAGTTGTCCACGAACCGCTGCGTCGGCGCGCGGCTCCCCTGCGCCTCCTGCACGGTCTTGATGATCTTGGCCAGCGTGGTCTGGTCCTTGCCGCCGGTGGTCTTGAACTCCAGCACGCCCGACTCGTTGATCGTGCCTGCGAAGACCTTGTCGCCCACCTTCTTGTCCACCGGCACGGACTCGCCTGTGACCGGGGCCTGGTTGACGCTCGACTCGCCCGCGACCACCACGCCGTCGAGCGCGAGCCGCTCGCCGGGCCTGACCTGCACGACCGCGCCAACGGGGACTTCTCCCGCGCTCGTCACCTTCCATGAACCATCGGACTGCTTCACGCTCGCCTCTTCGGGGGCCATCGCCATCAGGCCCTTGACGGCGTTCCGCGCGCGGTCCAGCGCCTTGGCCTCGATCAACTCCGCGAGCGCGAACAGGAATGTCACGAGCGCGATCTCCGGCCACGCGCCGATGACCGCCCCGCCGATGATCGCCACCGTCATCAGGAAGTTGATGTTGAGCGTGAAGGTCCGAAGCGCGATCCATCCCTTCTTGAGCGTGGGCAGGCCGCCGAGCAGGATCGACGCGACGGACATCGCGATGACGACCGGCGAGGTTTCCTTGACGCCCATGAAATAGAGCGTCTCCGCCCCAGCCGCGAGCAGCCCCGCGAGGATGAACGGGCCGTACTTCCTCCACCACGGGCGCGTGTCCTCTATTGCCGCCGCGTGCGAGTCTCCCGGCGGGCACACGGCCCCGCCGCAGTCGGACCCCGCCTCCGCGCCGATCCCGCCCGCGGGCGAAACCACCGTCGGCGTCATCCCCACCGAGCGAACCTTCTCCGCGAGCATCGCGGGTGTGGCCGCCGCTGTGTCGTGCGTGACCGTCATCTGGCGCGTCACGACGTTGCACTCGACCCCCGAGACCCCCGGCATCCCGCCCACGGCCTTGCGCAAGACCTGCTCCTCAGCGGCGCAGTCGAGTTCCTTGACGGCGATAATGGTGGTGTTCGTGGGCATCGGTCAATCCTTCGCGGCACGCGATGCCGCCGTGTTCCGGGCCGCCCGGACGTGATTCCAAAGCATCCGGAACCCATTCCCGACTGTCTGGAATGTGCTCCCATCAAGCCAGAGCGCCTTCCAATTCCCTCGGAAAGAGTTCCCACGCGCCGGAAGCGTGTTCCAAACGGTCCAAAATCGATTCCAGCCCGCCCGGAATGGGTTCCAGCCGACCCGGAACCAAGCGTCGCGCTTCCCCGCTGAGGTGGGCCTCACGCCCCGCCGCGCGACTTCGGTGCGTTCGGGCCTGCGGACGACGCCCCCGACCGAGTCGGTGGCGGCCCGGTGGGCAGGCGCGCTGCCCGGCGTGTACGCGACGATGTGTACCAGGCGTAGACCGTTCCGATGGTGGTCGAGGCCGCCACGCCGGTCAGCAGGAGGTCAATATGGATGTGCCCGCACTTGCGGTACTCGGTGATGGTGAAGAGCGTGGCAAGCGAGACGCACAGAAGGGCGAAGAGCGTCGTGACCCACGCGCCGATCAGCAGCGAGCGCGGAGAGTCACTCCGCGCCCGCCGCTGCTGCGCGGGCGACGACGGTCGCGCGGATGGACCGCGCGCGCGTCGGTCTTTACTTCTTCGGTGCGGGCTTGCCATGATCGTGCCCGTCGCCTTCCTTGTGGTCGTGGTCGTCTTTGCCCTTGGCCTTGCATTCCTTGCACTCCCCGTGGGCAACGACGCGCAGGGCCGTGCCCTCGCGGACCCACAGGTGGGCACCCTCGCCGTCGGGGGTGACGAAGTACTGCGGCTCGGACTTCACGGGCTGGCTGGCCCCTTGGCCCATCATGACGGCGGCGAGGGCGGTAGCGCCGACACCGGCGGCGAGGCCCAGAAGCATGGACTTGGAACGCGGATTGGACTGGTTCATCGGAGGACTCCATTCTGAAAGAGAAACACGAACTGGATCGCCGGATGCTCGCGGGGCACACGCCCGCCAGATCGGCGGTCACGATTTGGGATCGGGGGAGGCGTTCGCTTGCGGCGGTGTCGAAGACGGCGGCGGGGGCGGCGTAGGCGGTGTAGTCGAGGCGGCATCGGTCGCCGCGTGGACGGCGGTGCGTTGAGCGTCATCGCTCTTGCGCGCGTTGGATGCGGTGCCGCCGCCTGCGAACGCAAGCATGGGGTCGGGGGCTGGCTCGTCCTTCTCCCACACTTCCGGCCTGGGGCCGGGCATGCCGTCCTTGCTCGTGCCCGTGAAGATGCGGTAGAGGGCGGGGAGAACGATAAGCGTCAGTAGCGTGCTGGAGATCAGGCCGCCGATGACGACCGTCGCCAAAGGACGCTGCACCTCCGAGCCGGTACCGCGGGCGAGGGCCATGGGCACAAAGCCCAGCGAAGCGACGAGCGCAGTCATGAGGACCGGGCGGAGGCGCGTGATCGACCCGTGGATGATCGCGTCCTCCAGGCGTTCGCCCTTTTCCCGCAACTGGTTGATGAAGATGATCATCACGAGCCCGTTCAGGACCGCGACGCCCGAGAGGGCGATGAAGCCCACCGCCGCTGAGATCGAGAAGGGCATGCCGCGAATCCAGAGCGCGAGTACGCCGCCCGTGAGGCCCAGCGGCACCGCCGCGAAGACCAGCAGCGAGTACTTGAAACTCTTGAAAGTGGCGAAGAGCAGCAGCAGGATCAGGATGAAGCAGATCGGCACGACGATCGTGAGCCGTTCCTTGGCCGCGACGAGGTTCTCGTACTGCCCGCCCCACACGAGCCACTGCCCGGCGGGGAGACTGACCTGCGCCATCTTCTGCTGCGCATCGTTGACGAACGAACCCAGGTCTCGCCCGCGCACGTTGCATTGCACCACGATGCGCCGTTTGCCGTTCTCGCGGCTGATCTGGTTCACACCCTCAGCGATCTCGACCCTGGCGACGGCTCCCAGCGGCACGAAACCCATCTCGTCCTGCCCTTGCAGGAGGCCGGTGCCGCCGTCGATGCTGGCCGTCTGGATGATCCCTTTCGGTTCGTCTCCGCCGCGCGGCAGCGGGATCGGGAGCCGATCAAGCATGTCGATCTTGCCGCGCAGGTCATCGGGGAGACGGACCACCAGGTCGAAGCGGCGGTCGCCCTCAAAGACGAGCCCCGCCTCGCGGCCACCCATCGCCACCGCGACGACCTCCTGCACGTCCGACACATTGAGGCCGTAGCGAGCGAGGGCCGCGCGGTCGGGCTCGACGGTCATGACGGGCAGCCCCTCGGTCTGCTCGACCTTGGCGTCGGCCGCGCCGGGCACCGCTTGCAGGGCAGCCAGCACGGCGGCGGCGGTCTTCTGCATCGACGCGAAGTCGTCGCCATACACCTTGACCGCGACGTCGCCGCGGACGCCGGAGATCAGTTCGTTGAAGCGCATCTGGATCGGCTGCGTGAACTCGTAGTTGTTGCCGGGGACGGTCTGGAGCGTGAGTTCCAGGAGCTTAATGAGCTTGCCCTTGTGGCCCTCGGGCGGCGGGCCGTGGGCGTGGCCCTCCTCCTCGCCGCCGCCTCCGTGATCGTCGTGCCCGCCCCCATGAGAACCCATCTTTTCCATCTCTTCGGTTTTTTCGGCGATGAGCTTGTCGAGTTCGGCCTCGCTCCGCCACTGGCTCTTGTCCTTGAGGATGATGAACGTGTCGGAGACGTTTGGGGGCATGGGGTCGGAAGCCAGTTCCGCCGTGCCGGTCTTGGAGTAGACGAACGCGACTTCGGGAAACGACGACACCGTCCTCTCCACGTCGTACTGCATGGTCTGCGACTGCGTGATGCCCGTGGAAGAGATCCGCATCGCGTGCATGGCGATGTCCTTCTCGTCGAGCGTGGGCACGAACTCCTGGCCGAGGCGCGTGAACAAGGCCAGCGATCCGAGGAACGCGACCACCGCGCCGACGACCACGGCATAGCGGAGCTTGACTGCCCAGCGGACGACCGGCTCGTAGACCACCTTGGCCCAGCGGATCAGGAACATGTCCTTCTCGGTGACCTTGCCGGTGATGCACAAGGCGACCATCGCGGGGATGAAGGTCAGGGAGAGGATGAACGCCGCGATGAGCGCGAGGATGACGGTGATCGCCATCGGGTGGAACATCTTGCCCTCGACGCCCGAAAGGGCGAGGATGGGGAAGTAGACGGTGATGATGATCGCCTCACCGAAGGCGGTGGCCTTGCGGACCTCCTTGCTCGCGTCAAAGACGATGTGCAACCGCTCTTGCAGCGTGAGCAACCTGCCCTTGTGGTGCTGCTCCTCGGCCAGACGCCGCAGGCAGTTCTCCACGATGATGACCGCGCCATCCACGATCAGGCCGAAGTCGATGGCGCCCAAGGACATGAGGTTGCCGCTGACCTTGCTCTGCACCATGCCAGTGGCCGTCATCAGCATGGAAAGCGGGATCGCCAGCGAGCAGATGAGCGCGGCCCGCCAGTTGCCCAGCAGCAGCAGCAGGACGACGATCACCAGGATCGCGCCCTCCAGCAGGTTCTTCTGCACCGTCCAGATCGTCGCGTCCACCAGTTTGGTCCGGTTCAGGACCGTCTTGGCCTTGATCCCGTCCGGGAGCGAGCGCTGGATGTCAGTCATCTTGGCGTCCACGGCGGCGGCCACCGTGCGGCTGTTGGCCCCGATGAGCATGATGGCCGTGCCCACGACAACGTCCTCGCCGTTCTCGCTGGCCGAGCCGGTGCGGAGCTCGCGCCCCAGCCCCACGCCTCCGGGCCGAACCACGTCGCGCACATACACCGGCACGCCGTTCCTGCTCCCGAGGACGATGCTCTCGATCTCTTCGATGCTCTGAATGCGCCCAGTGGCGCGGACCAGATAACTCTCTCCCTTGTGCTCGACATAGCCCGCGCCGGTGGAGACATTGTTCTTCTCCAGCGCCTCGATCACGTTATGGAAGGTCAGCCCGTAGGAGACCAGTTTCATCGGATCGGGCTGGACGTGGTACTGCTTGACGTAGCCGCCGATGGCATCGACTCCCGCGACATCCTTGACGCCCTTCAACTGAGGCCGGATGATCCAGTCCTGCACTTCCCGCAGGTACGACGCGAGTTCGACCTCGGTCTTGAGCCGCCGCCCCTCTGGCGAGAGGTAGGAACCGTCGGACTGCCAGCCGACCTTGCCGTCCGTAACAGTCGCCCCTTTGCCGTGCGGATTCACATACTCGACGGTGTACATGTACACCTCGCCCAGCCCGGTAGCGATCGGCCCCATGATCGTCTCAACGCCCGGCGGCAGCGCGCCCGCCGCCTCGCGCAGCCGCTCGCCCACCTGCTGTCTGGCGAAGTAGATGTCCACGCCGTCCTCGAAGACGACCGTCACCTGCGCAAAGCCGTTGCGCGATAGCGAGCGCGTGTACTGCAGGCCAGGGATGCCGGCCATCGCGTTCTCCATCGGGAACGTAACCTGCTGCTCAACCTCGAAGGGCGACAGGCTCGCGGCGACAGCGTTGATCTGAACCTGGTTGTTGGTGATGTCAGGGACGGCGTCAATGGGGAGCTTCTTGAGTTGAAAGAAGCCCACGGCCGCGACCACCGCCGTGAGGATGACGACGAGCCAGCGGTTCTTGATGGAAAAGTGCAGAAGTGCTTCAAGCATCGGGTGGGGCTCCTATTGCGGCGGATGGGTTTAGTGCTCGTGCGCCGCGGAGCCCTTGCCGAGCTCTGCCTTGAGGATGAACGTGCCAGCGATGACGAACCGCTCGCCCTCGACCAATCCGGAGTAAATAGGGACCAGGCCGCCGATGGGCTTGCCGATCGTGACGGCCCGCTTAGCGAAGGTGTTGGGTTCGCCCGCGACTGGGACGAAGATCGCCGGCCCGCCCTCGACAGTCTGGATGGCCTCATCGGGCACCGCCACTACGGGCGCGGGGTCGGTTCCCCCGGGCATCGAGGCGACGATCTCCGCCTGCGCGAACATTCCGGGCTTGAGCGTCAGGCCGTTGTCGAGCGACGCGGGCACGTCGATCCGCACTTGCGCGGTACGGGTGGTCGGGTCCACCAGCGGGGCGATGAACGACACGGTGCCCTCGAACCTGGGCGCGGCGGCCCCGTCACTCTGGCCGGTGGTTGAGCCGATCGTGATCCATGCCTTGGCCCCCACGGCGATGCCCATGAGTTTGGATTCAGGGACGTCCGCGAGCACCCAGAGGGAGCGCGTGTCGGCGAGGATCATGATCGCTTCGCGGTCGGGGCCGACGAGTTCTCCAAGCGTGATCTCACGCTGCACAACCTGTCCCTCGATGGCGGCCTTGATGGCGTGGCGAGGGGCGATTTCGCTAGTGCTTGCCAGCGTGGCGACCTCGTTCTGCTTCATGCCGAGTAGGTGCAGCCGGTTCTCGGAGGCCATCGCGGCGGCCTCGGCGGCCTTCACGTTGGCAATCGCAACTTTGTACTCCGCCTCGCGCCGCTGAACTTCCGTGAGCGAGATGCCCTGCGACTGCTCGTAGAGACCCTTGGCACGCTCCCATGCGATCTTCGAGAGATCAACAGCCGGGCCCGCCGTGAGCACGGCGGTCTTCTTCTGGAGGAAATCGGCCTGGGCCTCGCCGAGTTCGGGGCTTTCGATGATGACCAGTTCTTGCCCGGCCTTCACCGTATCGCCCAGCCTGACCTTCACCTCCACCGCACGTCCACGCAGGGGAGAGCCGACGTGGGCCATCGCCTCCGTGTTGAACGCCACGCGGGCGGGGGTGACTACCGTGGGCTTGAGCACCCACATCTGCGCGGCCTCGTTTTTGATGCCGTAGCGCCCGATGGCGTCGGGGGTGAGCTTGACCTCATCGGCGTGGGCACCTTCGCCCCCTTCTTTGCTGCCGCTGCCGTGGTCGTGCCCCGCGTGGGCGTCCCCTTTCGCCGCGGGCTTGGGCGTGCCGTGGTCGTGGCCGTCGCCTTCTTGATGCTTCTTGCAGCCGCTCGCGCCGGTCAGTAGAGCGAGTAGGACAACCACACCGGCCCCCGTGAATAGCCATTGTAACGAGAATCGGATCGGCGCTGAGTGATCGGCAAGTCTGTTCATAAAGGTCCTTTGCGTTGTTTGCGCGTGGATCGCGTGGGGGATTACTGGTTCGGGGTAACAAGAGCGGCGGGAACGCCAACGGGGCTGGCCTTCGAGACAATCGCGGAAGTTCCAATAGGGGTTGTCGAGTCTGCGGCCGGCGCTTTCGAGAGGCGAGCCATGACGCCCGGTCCCCCGACGGCGCGTTCGAGGCGAACCAACGCCAGCGCCGCTTGACGTTCAACGTCGATCGCTCTCGCCTGCGCGACACGCAGGTCTTGCTCGGCGAGGAACAATGCCGTCACATCGGTTTGCCCGGCGGTATAGGCGTTCTCCGCGAGTGTGCGTCGCTGCTCTTGAAGAGGAATGAGCTCGCTTCGAATGCGGGTCAGGTTCGCCGCGCTCGCGGTGAGGGTGGAGTACGCCACGCGGACTTCCTCCACGATCTTCCGCTTGGCCAGCGTCAGGTCATGGCGGGCTTCGATCTGCTCGGCGGTGACGCGAGCACGCCGTGCCTGTCCGGTGTCAAAGATGGGAATCGGTGTCGAGACCGACGGCCCGGCGAAGAACTTGTCGTCGCGCTGAACATCAATGCCAGCACTGGCTCCTTCCCACGGGAGCAGCCGAACGAGCGCCTCATCGTCCCCGAGCGCCTTGAGCCGCCAGGCGATCGCCAGAACCTCGGGACGCTGGATGAGTGCCGCGTCGATCCATCGAGATTCCGTCTGCATGTCGATCGTCGGGGCAGCCCATCGGTCCAGTGTCCATCGTGCAGCCGAAGAGGGTTCACCCACGAGGCGTGCCAGCCGGAGGCGTTCTTCGCGTTCCACGAGCACAGCCTGGTCGATCTCGACCTGAAGCTCGACACGCTGCGCCTGCAGCACGGTGAGGTCGCTCCGCGTGCCTTCGCCGGCGTCGAGTTTGGCCTTGGCGACGCCTTCGAGCCGGTCGAGCAGTCCAAGGCGCTCACGCAGGAGCGGAACAAGCGAGGCGGAGGCCTGAGCGGCTGCGTATCGCTCCTGCGTTTCACTCGCGAGATCAATCGCCGTCGTGACCGCGTCGGCAGCGGCCTGGCGAAGGCGGTTATCCGCAGCGCTTGCACGCCGGGGAATCTGGAGCGCTTGCACGAAGTCCTGGGCAAGTGACGCCTCGATCTGCGGCTTACCAGGGCCCCAGCGGAGCACGACGTTGAGCACGGGATTTGGCAGAAGCCGCGACTGATCCGCTTCCGCCATCGCTATTCTGACTCGCGCAAGGGCGGCCTGAAGACCCGGATCGCTAGTGACGGCACGCCGCACCGCATCAGACAGCGTGAGATTTCCTGAAGTCTCGCCGGAACTGTCCGCGGGTTCGTCGAGCGGACCGCCTTCAGGGCCCACCGTCTTGAACTCAATGGCCGAGTCCATGCCGACAGCGTCGCCGATCGCGCGCGACGCATCGACGTCGGCTCGCGGGGTTGATTGACATCCGAGCGGCACTGTCGCCGATCCCGCCATCAGCAAGAGCGTCAAAGCGGTGTTCACTGAACGAAAGGCAGTCGGACGACGATGATGGGGATCATGGTTCATGGGATTCTCGGTCAAACGTCCACAGGACATGGGGCTTGTGGCGGACTTGGTGGGACAGGACGAGGCGGCCCATCGCGCGACGCACTTGCGGACGCGATCAGAACGGTGAAATGGGGCTTTAGGGACCGAGCCGGGCACTCGCCGCACCATCGGTGCCGCGATGCAGGTCGGGTATGAGCACGGCACCGCTAAACCGCGTGGAGTGCGTGAGGCCATCCGGGTGAATGAACGCGAAGTCGGCGCGGCGAGAGGCCGCCACGAAACGCGTCAAACAACACGCGAGCGGAAGTGCTTTAGTGCGATGTGCTAAACGATGAGGATGACCGTCCGGAGGCGCGCGATGGCGTCCGGAGGACGATCTCGACCGGAACCTGTGCTGAACACGCGCTGGATATCCGGTTCGGCGAACTCAAGCACATGGACCAGCACGGCCATGACGATTGCCGCAGCCAAAGGGCTATCGGCGATAGGCTTTGGAAGCGCCTTGGCCACCGCCGCCTGATCAACGAGCGGTTCATCCTCACAGGGCTGGACGGGGCCATCGGGGCTGTGACTGACCGACTCCGGGTGACGAGTACGGTTGGAATCGTCGCAGGAAGCGAGGCAGGCTCCGGTGCTCGACTTAACGCAGACCAGTTCGATCCGTGATCCGCCGGACGCGTCCCGACACCGAACCGCCCGCGACACGCAAAGCATCTGCCCGAGGCCGAAGGCCAGCAAGCAGAGCACCGCGATCAGGCGTTGGGTCGTGGGGTTTCTCACGCGAAGTCTAAGTATACACCTCTCGCACCGTTCGGGGTCGCCGCGCGATCGTCGAACTAAAGAGTCTATCGGACCCTATCACGCGCATCTTCAATTTTGAGCCTCTCCTGATCCCCACGCATCCTAGCGGGATGGCCAGTTTGTGATAACCTGTAAAGGGGATTCCAGGTAGCGGTGCAAACCTTCGACCCTCGTCGCCGTAGTATCAACACTGCCCTTCAGCAGGTCGATGTTCGGGGTCTACAGAGTTAAACTGTTCGTCCAAGGCGATCTGGCAGCTTCAGAACCCGAGCTGGGTATCATTTGAAAGAGTTTATGCGGCACCCCCTTCTCCGAATCCTGGTAGCGTTGATCATCGGCGTCTCGTTGCCGCTGTGTTGCTGTCAGGCGATGATGCTCGTAGGTGGTGCGTGCGACGGCGCTTCGGATACGGTGGAGTTGCAAGCCTCGTGCTGCCCGAGCTGCCTGGACGAGTCGAGTGGGAGCCGATCCCCCACTCCCGTCCACACCCCCAGCAACGATGAGAACTCTCATCCAGACGATTGCCCGTCGTGCCCATCATGCCAAGGGCTGTCCGGGGGCGCGGGGCTGAAGGTCGAAGCGAAACTCCCCGCCCTCGAACAGCAGTGGAACGCTCTCGCGACGATCGCCATCGCGGTCTTTTTTGATTTGCCCAAACCCGATGAGGCGATCGTCCCTGGTTGTCCTTCGCGGTGGGGTAGCCCACCGCACGTCAAGGCCAACCGCGATGCGCAGCGGTGGCACTGCGCGCTGACTATCTAGGCACATCCTGCAACGGACACCCTTGGTCCACGTCGTCCTCGCGCCAGCGGCCTTGTCCGCACGCGCGAACTGAACGTTTAAGGTTGTGTGTATCCATGCTGCCGCCTCACGGCATGCATGGGTGCCTTGCAGGGAACTTCCATGACATCTTCGCCGACCGATCTACGGACCCTCCGAAGGGCTCCGACATCCTCCCCGCCGGAATCCTCCGGCATGAACGCCACCGTCCCCCGCCCACGCGCTCGATGGGCGACGCGGCTGCTCATTCCCGCCGCAGTGCTGTTGGCAACTGGCGGCATCCTCGCCTACGCGGCTCGCGATGCGCTGCAGCCGCGGCTGTCGGTGCATGTCGTGGCAGCGATCCCCAAGGCCGGTCTCGACGTCGCGCCGAGCGATGTCGAACCAGCTCCGAGTTCTGACTCCCAATCGCCGGTGGAAGCGCCTCTTGGCCCGGTGGTCGTCCAAGCCCCCGGCTGGATTGAGCCCGCTCCCTTCGCCGTGAGCGTTCCCGCGCTTGCCGAGGGTGTTGTGAAGGAGGTGCTCGTCCTGGAAGGCGAGCGCATCGAGGCGGGGCAGGTTGTCGCCCGCCTCATCGACGACGATGCGCGGCTCATGCTCCGGGCCGCAGAGGCTGTGGTCGCCGAGCGAGCATCGGACATCGAGCGCGCACGGGCCGAGTTGGCCACAGCTGAGTCTCAGGTTCTTGTCGAACGCATCGCGGCGGACGAAGTTCGTGACGAAGTGACCCGTAAGCGAGACCTCGTCGCCGTCGGTGGGGTCGGTGCGGGTGAGTTCCGGCGCATGGAGATTCGGCTCGGAGGACTTGAAGCCAAGGCGGCGACCGCCGAAAAAATGGTTTCCGAGTCGAGGGCCGCGCTCGCGCAGGCCGGGACGGCGAGAGACGCCGCGCTCGTGGCCCGCGACGAGGCCGCCCTACGTCTGACCCGTATGGACGTGCGCTCGCCGGTCGCAGGAGTAGTGCTCGCCCGGTTGGTCGAGCCCGGCTCGCGCATCAGTATGTCGAGCAAGGGCGACGCGGGTCCGGGGGGCAGCATGACGGGCGCGGTCGTCCGCGTCTACGACCCCGCGAAACTCCAGGTGCGTGTGGACGTGCCACTGGCCGACGCTGCCAAGGTTGGCGTCGGCACACACGCGACCGTCAGCACCGAAGCGCTCGCCGAACAGACCTTCAGCGGTGTGGTGACGAGGGTCGTGCACGAGGCCAACATCCAGCGGAACACCGTGCAGTTCAAGGTCGCGATAGATGCGCCGTCGCCCGTTCTCAAGCCTGAGATGCTCACCCGCGTGAAGCTCCACGCGCCCGCAGCTGCCGGTCAGCGACCCCGCGCAGGCGGAACGGGCGCTTCGGCGTCCGGCGACGGCGGCGGCGACTTGACGCTGCTGGTCCCGACGGCTGCAGTCGCCTTGGTTGGCACGGACAAGGGCCAGGTCTGGGTCGTGGATACTTCTGGCGGCAGCCCTGTCGCCCGCCGCCGCGACATCGTCACCGCTCCCTCGGCGGACGAGGGTTTCACGGCCGTGACGAGCGGACTCCGCCTCACTGATCGCATCATCCTCGACCCGCCCGCTCCGCCCGCGATCGGCGACGGCATGCGGCTCAAGGTCCTGGGGGAACGCACAACTACTCCCTTGGAGCCCGCGTCCTCAAACCCGTAACTCCCGGTTCCAGAACATCCCCGCGACGAACTCGCGGCATCAACGAGAATCTCCATGACCACGAACCACGCTCACGCACGAACATCTCCCCAAGGCCCGCCGCTTATCCAGTGCCGCCGGCTCACCAAGACGTACAAGAAGGGCGACAACACCATCACGCCGCTTCAGGAACTCGACCTCGACGTGCCCGCGGGCGACTTCCTCGCCCTCATGGGCCCCTCGGGCAGCGGTAAGACCACGCTGCTCAACCTCATCGCCGGAATCGACCGGCCCAGCGGCGGGCAACTCATCATTGGCGGCACGGACATTTCCACGCTGTCGAGGTCCAAGCTCGCCGACTGGCGGAGCGTGAACGTTGGTTACGTCTTCCAACTCTACAACCTCGTGCCCGTGCTCACGGCCTACGAGAACGTCGAGCTACCCCTCCTGCTCCACAGCATGTCGGCCCGCGAGCGTCACGAGAAGGTGCAGACCGCCATGCAGCTAGTCGGGATCGCCGACCGGCACGACCACTACCCCCGTCAACTCTCGGGCGGCCAGGAGCAACGCGTCGCCATCGCCCGCGCCATCGTGACCGACCCCACCATCATCGTCGGAGACGAGCCCACCGGCGACCTCGACCAGGAGTCGGCGCAGGCGATCATGGATCTCATGACGCGCCTCTGCGAGGATCTCGGCAAGACCCTCATCATCGTGACCCACGACTCCAAGAGCGCGGCGTATGCCAAGCGGACGCTGCACCTGGAGAAGGGCCGCCTGATCGAAGCCGCCGATCTCGCCGCACGCCGCGCATCCCTTGTACCGCAGGAGGCCTAATCCATGATCGCACCCAAGTTCATGCCCGTCGTCTTCAAGCAGCTGTGGCGGCACCAAGTCCGCAGCGTGCTCACGCTCTCGGGCGTCGCCATCGCCATGTTCCTGTTCATCGCGGTACAGACGCTACAGGAGGGCGTGCGCCAATCCACGCAGGCCGCCGCCGGAGACACCACACTGGTGGTCTACCGCGAAAACCGCTTCTGCCCCGCCGCCAGCCGCCTGCCGCAGTTCTACGTCGACCGGATCGAGAAGATCCCCGGCGTGGTCTCGGCGGTGCCCGTCAAGATTGTGGTCAACAACTGCCGGGCCTCGCTGGACGTCATCACGTTCCGGGGCGTGCCGCGTGAGGACCTCGCCGGTCCCAACGGTTGGGCGAGCAAGTGGCAACTCGTCTCCGGCTCTGTGGCCGAGTGGGAGAAACGCTCGGACTCGGCCCTCGTGGGCGAGACGCTCGCAGCACGGCGCGGTTTCCAAGTGGGCCAGTCCTTCGACGCCTCGGGCATCACCGTCACAGTCGCGGGGATCATCCGTTCCCCCGAAGCGCAGGACCAGAACGTCGCCTATGTCCACCTCGACTTCCTTCAGCAGGCCGCGGGCAAGGGCGGCGGGCTGGGAAGCGTGACGCAGTTCACCGTGCGCGTGGATGACCCGGCGAAGATGGAGGCCGTGGCGGAGGCGATCGATGCCGAGTTCCGCACCGAGGCCGACCCGACGATGACCAGCCCCGAGAAGGCTTTCGTGGCGCAGGCGGGGGCCGACATCGTGGAGATCGTGAAGTTCACGCAGTGGCTGGGGTGGGGGTGCCTGGCGGCGGTGCTGGCGCTGGTCGCCAACGCCATCGTGCTGAGCGTGCAGGATCGCATTAAGGAGCACGCAGTGTTGCAAACCCTTGGGTTCCGCTCCGGCCTCATCGCCCGGCTGATTGTCAGCGAAGGGATGCTCATCGGCCTGCTCGGGGGTGCGCTCGGCACGGGCATCGCCCTGTCGGTCGTTCACTTCGGCAACTTCACGCTCTCGCAAGAGGGGTTGTCGATCGGCGTGAGCGCCTCGTGGTCTGTCTTGGCCTGGGGCCTCATCATCTCGGCGGGCGTGGGGATCGTGGCGGGTTTAGTGCCCGCGTGGCGGGCCGGTCGCCGCGAGATTGCATCGTGCTTCCGGG
The DNA here is from genome assembly GCA_046155605.1 of Phycisphaerales bacterium. Classification (GTDB taxonomy): domain Bacteria; phylum Planctomycetota; class Phycisphaerae; order Phycisphaerales; family UBA1924; genus JAEUIZ01. The sequence goes on along the minus strand of JBJXFQ010000116.1, from coordinate 1,181 downwards.
CGGTGTGAAAGAGGAACCTATGAGACTTCTTCCGTTTGCATACGCCGTCCGCAACCTAGGCCGCTCGCCCTCGCGGTTGCTTCTTTCTGTCGCAGGGGCGGCGATGGTGGTGCTACTCATTCTGGTCGCGGGCGGGTTCGTGAATGGCATGAGCCGAGCGCTCAAGGCCACCGGCGGGGAGCACAACATCATCCTGCTCGGTGCAGGCAGCGAGGAGAGCGTCGAGCGCTCCGAGATTCCGGCGGCGACGCCGGGGGTGCTCTCGGCCAGCGTGCCCGGCATCCGCACGCGGGCGGGCGTGGCGTATGTCTCGCCCGAGGTCCATGTGATGCTGCCAGTGGGAGTGGTCGGTACGGCGCCTGCGCCCGTGCGGACTGACGCGGGCCGCGATGGCACGCTCGCGCCGAAGGCGAAACTCCGCCAGGTGATGATGCGCGGCGTGACTCAGGCGGCGGCGCTCGTCCACGAGTCGGTGTCGCTCACCGAAGGCCGCTGGCCCGCATCCGGTGCGGATGAGGTATTGGTCGGACGTATGGCGGCGACCGTGATGGGTGTGGCGGCAACTGACGTGCAGATCGGAAAGTCGCTCATCATCGACGGCAGGCCGTGGACCGTCGTGGGGCGTTTCAGCGCGCCCGGGACGGTCGTTGAGGCCGAGGTGTGGCTGCCGCTGGCGGATCTGATGGAAGCCACGAAGCGCGATACGATCTCATGCGTGATCCTCACGCTCGACCCCTACAACGAAACTACGGGCGAAGGGGCAGAGTTCGGTGATATCGCGGCCTTTACCAAGACGCGGCCGGACCTCGAACTGGTCCCCATGACCGAGCGCGAGTACTACGGAAAACTGGCGAGTTTCTTCGGTCCCATCAAGATTGTCGCGTGGGTGACGGCGGGGCTGATCGCCGTCGGCGGGCTCTTCGGCGGGCTAAACACGATGTACGCCGCGTTCGCGTCGCGCATCCGCGAACTGGGAACGCTGCAATCCATCGGCTACCGGCGGCTGGCGATCGTCTGGTCGATGATCCAGGAATCGACGCTGGCGACGGCGGCGGGCGGGCTGCTCGCGTGCGCGGTCGGCGTCTTCCTGCTCGACGGGCTGGCGGTGCGGTTCTCGATGGGGGCGTTCGGGCTGTTGATCGACGAAACAGTGATCGGGCTGGGGCTGCTGACGGGCCTGG
>JBJXFQ010000107.1:0-19309 GCA_046155605.1 Phycisphaerales bacterium | reverse complement strand
CCTCCATCGTCGCTCCGCGACGATCACTCCATCGGACCCCGAGGCCCCGCCGTTCCACTCTTCCCGCTTCATCCCCGCCCGCGCCGTACAAGCGCCGAACAGATGATCCGTCAGACAGAACCTAGTCGATCCCGACCACTTCGAGGCCTCGAACGTCGCGCGCCAGGATGCCAGCGCCGAGGAGGCGGAGCGCCGCGTGTACAAAACCCACGCCTGCGCCGCGCGGCTCCGCGCCATCAACCCGCGTGTCCGGGTCGAGACCCTGGAGCGGGACGTCTGCTCGCTCACCGATGCCGACGTCGATGCGCACTTCGGCGATACAGACCTCTTCGTGTTCTCGACGGACTCCTTCGCGGCTCAGGCGCGAGGTTGCCAGATGGCCACGCGACTGGGGATCCCGGCACTCTGGATCGGGCTCTACGCCGGCGCTCGTGCCGGGGAGATCATCCATTACGTCCCCGGGATCACAGCCGCCTGCTACCGCTGCATCTGCGCCGATCGCTATGCCGCCCACGCCTCGGGGACGCGGGGTCCAGCCACGCCCAGCCACGGCGGCACCATCCTCGACCTCCGCCTCGTGGACGCTATCGCCGGGCAGCTCGCTGTGGGCATCCTGACACGCGGCGCCGACAATCGCTTCGGACGCCTCATCGATCAGCTCGGGAATCGCAACCTCCTCCAGGTCAAGATCGACCCGGCCTACACGCTCAACGGCAGGGACGTCTTCGCGCGGTACCTGGGCGACCACCCCGCCAACTTTTCGTTCACCACCATTGCCCTCCCAATGGAACGCGAGGCGGGGTGCCCAGACTGCCAAGGAGCGACCCCGTGCGCGTCACCAAGCACTCGCTGACGACGGACCCCAGGGGCCGGACGCTCGCCTACCACGTCGAGCACCTGGCCGACGACGGCCGGGGACGGACCACGGTCGTCAACCGCACGATCCAGGCGCGGTGCCGGGGGTGCAGCCGACCGCTCCTGGCGACCGATTCCGGCATCGGCCTCTGCGACTGCTGCGGGAAGGGTTTTTTGTGCAGCACATGTCAGTGCCTTTGCCAAGTCTGCTCGCGCCGCTGCTGTCGGCGGTGCCGCCGCGGATTCGTGTGGGGGCGCGCGCCCCTCAACACCTGCCCGGGATGCTTCCGGAGGCTCAACCGGCGGGCCGTCTACGAGCAGCGCGTCGCCGAGCGTCAGGCCGCGTTCGCACGCGGCGTGCAGCGGCACCAGGAGCGTCTGCGGGCGCTGGCCATGCGGCTCCAGATGTTGCGAATGGGACACCCGGGATCGAGCAACCGTGCGGACCGCCGATGACATCCTCCGCTCCGAGGGGTTCGCGCCGCTGGGCCACCTGCGGCACGACCTCGACCTCTCCCTCTGGTGGCACCAGGCCTCCCGCATCCAGCTGATCGCCCTCGATGCCGGGGCCCAGGTGCTCATCAAGGCCTCCAAGGCGTACGCCCTGGTCTCGAGCGAGGCGGACGAGGAGCTGTGGGCGCGGGACTTCGGGGCCGCGCAGGACTACCTCGAGTCGCACTTCCGCGAGGTGCATCTCTCCTGGTCCTTCTTCCGCGACGTCCCCGCGTTCCTCGCGGAGCGGCACGCCAAGAACCGGCGTCCACTGGACGGACCGGACCCGACGCCCGAGATGATCACGCGGCGAATGAGCGACGCGGAGGCACGGCTGCGATCCATCGAGCGGCTCCAGCGCGTGGAGAGCGGCGACAGCCCCTTGGTGACGGACCACCTCCGCCGCCAGGAGGCCCAGGCGCGCTCGGCGCTCGACCAGTTAAGGGCGCTTCTCGCTCAAGCCCAGGGCGAGCGCGAGACCCTTGGGCATCTCCAGCAGGAGTATCGCCGCAAGGGGTCGGCGATGTGCCTCCTCGCCAGCATCGCTTCGAACCTCCAGCTCGTCTCAACCCCCGACGAAACTCGCGACGGTGTGCGGGCCGTCGTGAAGGAGCTCTTCGACGCCCACCGCTTCCAGGTGACCCAGACCTTCGGCGGGCGCTTGAAGATCAAGCTCGCGGAGGTCGAAGCGCCGGCCCTGGCGTGGATCGACTAGTGGTTCGGGGGCGCGCTCACACCGGCCCAGCTCGACTATCTCCAGCCCGATCAGGCCCAGTCCCTGAGCCGGCACACGATCGTGACGGCGGACGAGGACGTCATAGCGGACGGAACAACCGTCGAACGCCGCAAGCTGGTGGCCCCCAGGCTCGTGGCGTCAATCCTTGATCGTCTCGATCCGCCGCAGAGGCTGACGGCTCGATCAGCCACTTCCGGGCCCGTACTTCATCCCGGCAAGCTCATCGCCGACGATGGAGCGCTCGGCGACGCATGGACCGCCTCGCTCCGCGATTGGGGCCACGTGATCGTCTCAGGGTCGACGGGGTCCGGCAAGAGCGTCGCGGTTCGAGTGCTGATCGAAGAGATCGCGGCGATCACAGGCGTGAACATCCTGGTCCTTGACCCGCGCAACCAATCCGCGGGCCTCCTCGTTCCCCAAGACCGGGCGGACCTCTTGGAACGGTTCCCGCTGTTTGGCATGAAGGAGCCCAAGGGCTTGGCGTTTGAGTATGTCGCGCCCGGCAGCGCTGTGCTCCCAGCGCTCCCGTCTGATCTGGAGCATCTGGCTCGCGGCCGAGTTATTGTCAGTCTCAAGCATCTCGACGACGAGCACCGCTGCGATCTCTTCGCCCGGATCCTAGATGCGGCCTTCACCTGGGCGAGCCGGGATGAATCGGAAACCGTGCGACTGGTCATCGCGGTCGAGGAGGCCCAGCTCTTCACCCGGCGATTGGCGGCGGGCACGGCCAAGGCCGCTGCTTCCCGTGCCGAGGCCGCTCTCGACCGGGTGCTCCGTGAGGGCAGAAAATTCGGGCTGGCAGGAATCGTGTCGAGTCAATCGATCATGGACTTCACCCGTGATGCCGCGGCGATTCGGCAGAACGCTGCGACGAAGGTCTTCTTCCACAACTCGGATCGTGAGATCGAATACGGCCGCGATACCTGGACAATCCGCGCGAACTGGTCCGCCTACCCCCCGGAATCGGGCTCTTCTGCAACCCGGCCTGGGGCATGGCCCGCGTGGCGATGCGTCCGCCGTTCTCCAAGGTCTGGGACCTGAGCGAATCCCAGACAGCGGCGCTTTTGCGCGCGAACTTAGGCGAGAACATTGGGGTGAGCGTTGTCAAGAAGGTCTCGGCCGAAGCGGAGCGGCTGCTTGCGGCCGTTCGTGATCATGCCCAACGCACCGGTGCGCCGCCCAACGTGACTGAGATTGCCGCGGCGATTGACATCACCAGCAAGCGGCGGCTTCAGGACCTCATCCACGAGCTCACCACGGCGGGCTTGGTAGTGACACACCGCCTTGAATGGCAGGGCCGGCCGCGGGTCATCGAGCCAGTGGGAGCGGTTTGTCCGGCGACTGGACCGAACGTGGACGGAAGCGGACAGGAGGTGGTGCATGCGCCTTCTGTCCACCCGTAAACCCGTGTTCTGCGTGCCGCAGGGCCGATGCGGTCTCGTCCACAGCGACGAGCATAAGTGTTTGGTCCGCATGGCGATGGGGGTGCCAGTGCGGACACAAAGCAATCGCACCCCGGAGCAAAGGCACCACAAGTTTGTCAGCGGCGCAGGTCGCTGGGCCAGTTCGCTCGCCCACGGGAAGGCAGTGCGTTCGATTAGTTGGCTGCCGGAAGACCCGATCTTGGTCCGCGTTGTGGTAGTGACGCTCCTCGCGTTTGAATGTCTGCGTGTGGGGCACATGGCGGATGGAGGCGGGGCGCGATCCTCAAAGACTTTGACTTCCGGTTCGAGCGCCACCTGCCCAACGAGTTGGGCTCTGCGGGCCAGTTTCTTTCGCATGCTCGCGCCCGAACCCGACCCCTCCAATGCGTCACGCAGCGACGTAGACACACTGGTGAGCAGATTCTCGTATGCCCGCTGAAGCTCGCCGACGACACGACGGAACGTGGCAAGGAACGTCGCGGCATCATCCCCGCGGCTTCGCTTTCGCTCGTGAAAAGCCTGGATGCCACACGCCTCTGGCAAGTCATGGAAAAGCAGCCGGTCGGGCTCGGAAGCACGAAGGAGTACGTCTCGAACGGCGGTAGCCTCGGGAGAAAGACTTCGCGTCTGTTGGGAAAAGGCGTCAAGCTTCCGAACAAAGCGCATAAGGGGCTTCACGACGTCGAGCACATCCCGACGTTCAATTCGGTCGGTTACCCGCTCTTGTCCAAGGAGTTCGGCGAGATGTTCGAACACTGTGGCCCGAACGCCCGTGACGCGCCACCGCCGAACCATGAACCGAGACGGATCCTTCATGAGTCGCTCGAAGGTAGCGACACTCAATTCTGGGAGGAACGCCCCTTCCTCGTATAGCGCGACATCGGCTTCACTCCCCAGGAGAGCAGCACACAAGATGATCGGTAGGAGTCCGTCTCGGATCCCATATGGAGCTGAACGGAGCAGGTGGAAAAACTTGTCGATGCTTCGTGGTTCGGTGTGCGCCGCGTCGAAGAAGTCCCGAATTGCCTTGAACATCGGCTTCGCGTCCTTGCGGATGCTGCCGAGCGTCGAGGCGAATCCCCATCGGTCGCCGGAAGGATGGTGAAGACCCATGCCCACAATGACTGACAGATAAATGCTGCGCTCTGGAGGGTTTCCCTCAATCGCCAGCTCCTCGCGCTCGCCGTCCGTGATCATGTGCTGGATCAGATTCCGCCGGGCGGCGGCGGCCGAAGACGAAAGCTCCCGCCGATTGATGATCTCGTTTTGAACCTGAGGGCAGAGTCGATAATGGTCATCGCAGATGTCGGAAAGGTGCTCGTTCAACTCACGAAGATCTCGCACCCGAATCAGTCTTCCCTGATGAAACCACCGTGACCGCCCGCCGCTGTCGCTCTTCGGAATGAGCAGGCCAGCCGTCTCCCGCTCTAGCCGGCGACGGAGTTCCGCTTCCCGTGACTGAAGCTCATGCCTTGCGGTGGCGTCATGGACGAGCTCTGGAGTCTTGGTTTTGACCCATGAAATGCACGCCAGATCTCTTGCCAACGAATCAACCTCACGGGCGTTCGCGGGAAGGACGATCAATAGGTCTGGCCTAGCGGCGTGTGTCTCAGCAAGACGCTCGAGAGAATCTGATCGCGAGCGTTCCGGACCAGGCAGCACAACGAGGATGTGCCCATCTGCCGGAGCCTTGTCGAGTACCGCCAGATTGTCAGAGAGTGTGTCGGGGGAAACGTACGCGACCTCAAAGTACCTGAGGGTTCCGGTTCGGTAAGAATGACGCCGCGCGACGAGCGGGCGAGTCGAGTAGTGATCCTGTAGAAGCTTGGCCGTGGCCGTTGAAGCGGGCAAGTCCGCTCGTGCCGCAGAAAGCCTCGCATCAACATCGATGTCGCTGCCTTCCCAAAGATTGAAGGTCTGGTTGAACCGGCGGAAGATGATCGCGGACTGAGACTGGAGCGTCCGAATACTCTGATTCACCTCGCCGGCAGAAAGCTCGGGCGCCATCATGAAGTGGATGACATCCGCAGTCGCTGGCACACCGTACCAACGGCCGACGATCCCCAAGAGAGCAATCGTTCGGAAGACCGATAGATCAGAGGGCGAGAGGGAGGCTAGGGAACAACCCGACAACAAGCGAGCGTCCGGTCCGTGCCGGCCTCGTTCCTCCAACGCACAACCCGCCCTTTCGAGCGGGTCGTGCCTTCCCTCGCCTCGCGTTCGATCAGCGGCGACGCCGACGCATCGCCACCAGGCCGCCAAGGCCAGCAAGCACCGCCGTGGCTGGCGTCGGCACAGCATGAATCTCGCCCGCCGACGAATAGTCCAACTCCTCGTAGTACATCCCACCCGCGCTCACCAGCGACGTCGGCACGCTGTATCCGAAACTCACCCCGTCCAGCAGGCCCGGTGCCAGCGTCACGCTGTTCCCGCTCACCACCCACGGCAGGCTCGAGAACAGCCCCGTCGTCGTCAGCAGTGACCCGTCCCACGTCACCGTCCCGCCAAAGCCCGAGCCCGTCAGCAGCCCCGCCGGCTGTGAGATCGAGATGCTCGTGCTCGAAAGCCCGTCGTTCCCCGCCGTCAGCGACACGCCCGTCGTGTCCCACAGGAACGTGCCCGTCCCGCTCGCGTTCGCGTCGATTGTCCCGATCGTCTGCGAGTGGATCAGCGAGTTCGTCGCCGCGTCAAACAGGCTGATGGTCAGCGGGTCCGACCAAGTCGTGCTGCTCCCCTGGAGCCCGAACGACGTGCCGCCGATCAACTTCGGATTGGTCACCGCCTTCTTCCCTGGCTGCGTGATCACCACCCCGCTCACGATCCCGCCGGGGATGCTCATCGTGCCCTTCGCCCATGCGTCGGCGTTGCGCCCGTCCGGCGCGGTCGCCGTGTTGTTGATATGGATCGTCGTCGTGATCTGTGTCGTGCCGCCCGGTCCCGCCACCGGCGCGCCCGCCGTGAAATCAATCTTCGCCTGCGATTTGGCCGTGCCGCTCACCGCTTCATCGGTCTGCTTCGGCGTGTTCGCAAGTCCCGCGTTGGCGACCCAAATCCCCGGAGCAGCCCCCGACGCGTCCGTCTTGGTCACCAGCACCGCTGGGGCCTTCCCCAGCGCCTGGGCCTTCAGATCCCATGTGTACTTGCCCGCCGCCCCTGCCGCCGGTGCCTTGTCAAACGTCCACGTCACCGTCTTCGTCACGTCCTGCGCCTGCGCCGTCGACGCCAGACCTCCCGCCGCCGCCACGATCATGGCCAGCCGCGCGACACAACCCTGCTGATTCTTGCGAGTCTTCATGGTCTCTACTCCACGGGTATGAGGTGCGTGCGATCCCCTGAGCGGCCACTGGGTCGCCCGAACTTGTCGGGGTCGCATTGGTTCTTGCGTTCCAGCCCCTCGGCTCTCACGCTCCACATACCCATGAACGCAGCATCAGCAGGCCACTCACGCGCCGACGCAATAGACCCGTGCCAGAAAGCGCCCTCTCGAGTGAGCCGGGGCGTCCTCGCCCCGGTCCGCCAAGCGCTCACGCCTTCCCGCTACCCACCCCGCTCCGCCGCATCCACCACGTTCAGCAGCAGCATCGCCACCGTCATCGGCCCAACCCCGCCGGGCACCGGGCTGATGTGCCCCGCGATCGGCCGCACCCGCTCGAAATCCACATCCCCCACCGTCCGCATCTTCCCCTCCGGCCCCGGCACACGATTCACCCCCACATCAATCACCACCGCGCCTGGCTTCACCATCTCCGCCGAAATCAGCCCCGGCACCCCCGCCGCCGCCACCAGAACGTCCGCCTGCCGCGCGATCTCCTTCAGCCCCACCGTGAACTTGTTCGACGACACCACTGTCGCCTCCTGCCGCATCAGCAGCACCGCGATCGGCTTGCCCACCACATCCCCCGCGCCCACCACCACCGCCAACTTCCCGCGGAGGTCGATCGCCGTCGATTGGATCATCTTCAAGACCGCCAGCGCCGTGCACGGCACCAGCGACGACTGCCCATAGACCACATTCCCGATGTTCGCCGGGTTCACGCCCTCGACGTCCTTCTCCGGCGCGATCAGCCGCTGGATCCGATACGCCTCCACCCCCGCCGGCAGCGGCAGATGCACCATCACCGCCGTCACCTCTTCCTTGGTGTTCAGCAGCAGCACCCGGCCCGCTATGTCGTCATATCCCGCCGACCCCGGCAACTCGTGCAGCCGATACTCGATCCCCATCGCCGCGCAAGTTTTCCCCTGGTTCTGGGCATAGACGCGCGAGGAGTTGTCGCCCGAATCGACCAGCAGCGCGTCGAGCCGCACCTCGCGCCCCCGCGCCCGAAGCGCGGCCACACGCCCCGCGATCTCCTCGCGATACCGCGCCGCCAACGCGTTGCCGTCGATCAGCTTTCCGTCGATCTGTGGCATCGGCGGATGATATGGAGCGACCAACGGTCGTCTCACCACCTATCGAAGTGCTTTCGCAGGAACTGCAACGCCCGGACGCTGGGTCCATAATGCTGCAACTGGATACCGAAAGCATCATGGACTGCCCGCAATTCCGCTTCCTCCATGCCCAATACGGTGCCCCAAATAGGGGTCCTGGATCGGACATCCTGCCAAAACTCGGTATTTCCAAGACGTTCAACGTTCGCACGGCCGTATCCAAATCCCAGAAATACGACCCTGTTTGACCTTGCAATCGCTGTTCTTGCGTCCGCGAAAGATTGGGCTTGGGGCGCTTGAGATTCAGGTGCGAGTGTAATGCACTTCATCGCGCGGCGAACTTGCTCCGCTGAGCAATCTCCCGAATACGAGACCTCAAGATCAGACTCCAAGGCTCCTGCGAGCCCTGGATAGCGGCCTAGCGAGCCGTATATGTGGATAATAGGAACCGTCGACAGCACGCGAGCACAGTTGAGATTCGAATCGCGGTAGATCGCAGACATAGCTCGTACCAAGTAATGTTCGATCGATCGATCGTAATTAAATACGACGAAAGAAACTTGGTTTTTTGCTACGTCAACAAGCTTGCCGGTCTGCATTTTGTCCCAGATATACCTCAGCCAGTGCTCTGGTGCTGATTCACGAGATACGAGCTGGAGTTCTATTTCTCGTGGCAACAACACTGACGCGATTGCGGCCTTTCCAATATTTAAGAACTCTGGACAACCCTCGATGAAACGATCGATCGAAAAGCAGTTTGCATGCTGGAGTGCAAATCTAAATTCATTTACAAAAGATTCTTCGCGTTCCACTGCCTCAGCAAGCTCGTGCCGCCGTTGTGCATTCTCAAGCAAATCGATAATCTTCCAATGCAACTCGTCAGCACTGGGAAAGCCAAATGGTATCGAACATCCGGCACCGATGATGAAAGTAGTTTTTAATGTGATCATCCGCCGGCCACTCGCCCGCGATCTCCTCGCGATACCGCGCCGCCAACGCGTTGCCGTCGATCAGTGGCATCGGCGGATGATATCAATGACCGCCCTCTACCTCTGATTCGTCTTCACCGTCGGGCTATACGTCTCGATCACCGCATCGCCAACGCGGAACTCCGAAATCTCCACGCCACGGCTCACCACGAACAGCAGCGTCATCTGCCGCTCCGGCGTGTTCCGGCTCACCTGCGGCACCCCCGACTCGCCCAGACCACGCAGCGGACTCCCCTTCGTGTACCGGAAATGCGCCAGCGACAAGTCCTTATAGATGAACCCCACAGCGTCATACCGCGTCCCGTTCGTATCCATCAGCGACGGCGGGCGGTTCCGGTCCGCCGAATCCAGCGCCTTCGTAAACTCCGGCGTCCGTTGTGACGGGCTGATGATCACCCTCACCAGCACCGTGTCGTCCGTCAGCGAGAACTTGTTGATCTGCAACTTCTGATCCACCACGCGCCCGATCCGCTGCGGATCGAACTTCGCCTCGCCATCGACGATCGCCCAGCCCCGGCCCTCTTCCGCCACCGTCAGCGACGATTGCTCCGTCCCTTTCTGGATCACCATGCCGAAGCCCAGCCCGTTCTGCACCGTCACCGCTTGCTCGCGGAACGACGACTGCCCGGGTGCCGGCGGCACAGGCAACCCCGTGTTCGGATCGATGATCGGCCCAACCCCGCCCATCCCCGGCATCGCCCCACCTTTGATCGCGTCGTCACGCTCAAAGGGCGTCGCAAACGTCGCGTTTGGCCTCGAATCCTCCAGGTTCCACCGAATCCCCTTCACATACAGCGCCACCGGCGTGAACCCGGGCGGCACCGCGAACTCGAACCCGAACGCCGCCGACGCCGAACCGCCCACCGACGCCACAAAGAAGTTGTCGCTGTCAAAGCGAAATCTTGCAAACCCCACCCGCGTCGGATCGTCCACGCTCGTCACCACCGCCACCGGATGCAGCGCGACGTGCTCATCGCCGTCCGGGCTCGCGCATGCCAGCCGCGCCTGCGCTGCTCCCGCCAGGACCTGACCGGATTTCTCCTTCGCCTTCGACCCCAGTTCGCAGATGAATCCCGCCAGATACCCCGTCGTCGGCGTCTCACCCTTCAGGTCGCCGATGGTCTGCGGCTTATCCCCCCACGAGTCCACCAGCAAGTCTTTCATCGGCTCGCCGCGCTGCACGTCCCCCACCGTGTACCACCCCAGGAACGAGATCGCATCCTTCTTCAGCGTGTTGCGACTCTTGCCCTCATACGTCACCCGCAGCGACGCCGGATACGCCGCGAAATCCGGGTGCCAGCGCGACAGTGGCGTCCCCGTCCGCAGCGTCGTTTCCGACAGCGTCGAATACGCCTTTGCCGTCAACTGATCCACCCACGGCACCATCTTCGACGGGCTCCGCTCGATGTTCCCCAGCGCCGCCCCAGACGAATACTGCACCAACTGATACCCCCAGAAATCCGGGCCCATCCGCAAGAACCCCAGGCTCAGCACCAGGATCCCCGCGCAGATCACCCCCGACAGCACCCCGCACACCGCCCCGCCCACATAGTCCGCCGTCGTCTCGCACTGTGCGTTCGCCGGCAGAATCTTATCAATCGCCACCCGCAGCACAGCCAGCGAAATCGCGAACGGCAGACCCAGCCCCAGCGCCCAACTCAGGTCCGTCAGCACGCTCCCAAAGCCGCGATCCGGTGCCGACGACAACAGCAGGTACGACACCGGCTCCCACACGCCAAACGCGATCGCCCCCGCCGCGATCACGCACACCAGGTGGATCAGCGCCGAGAAAAACCCGCGCGTCAGCCACAGGTACCCCGAGAGCGCCACCAGCCCCAACGCCACCAGCAACATCATCATGGGTCCGCACTCCGTCCGCTATCGCTTCTACCGACTCGCCGCACTCCGGGTTCAGGCCTTTCGCGCCGGTGCCGCCGCCGCGGGCTTCGCCCCCGCGCTCGCCCCGCCGCTCGGCGTCCCCGCCGCGGCCACAGGCTTCGCCGCCCCGGCCTCCATCGTCACCCGCGACAACTCGTCCACGCTCGTGATCCCGTCCAACAGTTTCTTGAGCGCCGCCTGCTGCACGCTCCGCAACTGCCGCTTCCGCATCTCCGCACGCAGACCGTTCCAGTTCCCCGTCTTGATCAACTCCCGCTCCGTCTTGTCCACCTTCAGCACCTCGAAGATGCCCTCTTGCCCCACATACCCGATCCCGTGGCACACCGGGCACACCTCCGGTTTGTTCTTGATCAGGACTTGCCCGCCCTTCTTGAACATCTGCCGCGGCTTGTCCGCGGAAATCCCGAGTTTCTTCAGCATCTCCGGCGAGGGCTGATACGCCACGCGGCAGTTCACGCACAACTTCCGCAACAGTTTCTGCGCCATCGCGCCGTGCAGACACTTCGAAGCCGCCTCCGCGTCCCCCACCGCCTTCACCCACGCCTGGATCGCCGTGATCACGTTGTCCGTCCGCAGCGACAGGTACGTCCGCGTCCGCTCGTGGTCGGCCCGCGCGATCTCCTTGGCCGTCTGCTCGTCGGGCATCTCCGCCACGCCCACCACCTGCGGATCGCGACGCAGGATCGACCGCGTGAACGTCGCGTAGTCCGGACCCTCGCCCTCCTGCGCAAACGGATTCTGACGGATGCCCTCCAGCGCGTCCTGAGGCTCCATCTCCACCGTCTGCACATTCTGCGTGTACGCGTCGTGCAACTTCAGCACGCTGTACAGCGTCGTCGTCCGCCCCATGTCGGGCGGCGCGGCCAGCAGCACCACCCCCTGACGATCCTCCGCGATCGCCTTCAACTCCGCGAACTGATTCTCCAGCAGGCCAAGGTCCATCGCCTTGCGACGCACGGCCTTTTCCGGGTCAAACAGCATCGTCAGACGCATCCCGCCCTGCGCCCCGCTCGCCACGATCCGCGTACGCGTCTTCGTCTCGCCGTGCTCGATCAGCACGTCGCCCGACAGTTTCCGCCGACGATCGTTCACGTCCAACTTCGCCGCCGTCTTCCACAGGTCGATCGCCCGCACCGCCAGCGCCCCGGCCACCGTCTCGCCCGGATGCCGGACCCCGTCCACAAGGAACGACACCGCGTACGACCCGTCCTTGCCAGGCTGGATATCCGTCTGCGACGCCCGCATCCCCATCCCACGAAGCGCCAGCGTCTCCGCGAGCAGTCGAACCTCGAACTCCGGCGTCTCACGCTCCGGCACCGGCAGCACCTGCTTGTCCGAACCCTTGATGACCAGTTCCACCTTCCCCGCCCGCTTCGCCGCCGCCTTGTCCGCCCGCGCCTTGCCCAACTTCGAAAAATCCAGGCGAACGCGGTGCTCCTCCGGCACGCGCTCGTCCTTATTCGCCACCACCGCATAGGCCACCAGATCAGCCGCCAGCAGCACCAGCATCACGCCCAAGCCCACCCAGAACGCCGCCTCACCCTTCATTGGGATCGCCAGCGCTGCCAAAAACGCCACCAGACCCACGCTCATGTGGATCAGGTTCCACGTCGTCCGCGGCAGGCGGAACCGCTCCGCGTGCTTGTCGTAAATCCGCGAGATCACCCACAGCCAGCCCACAAACGGGACCAGCAGGATCAATGGCTTCCAGAATGAGACGAGGAACAAACCCTCGCCCAGCAGAGTTGGCGTCAGCATCATCATCCCCGGATTTCGGACCACCGCAAACCCACCCCGCCGCGATCATACTAGGTCCGCATCCCGCTTGCACCGGGTTCCCTCGACGCCCTTTCCACTACCGAACCCCCTCCAACTCCTCCCGCGTCCACGCCCTTCCGCGCGATCGCTGCCGTGCCGCCGAAACCTCGCTCGCCGTCACCGGATCACCCGTGTTCCCCCACGATCGCCGGATGTACGTCATCAACGCCGCCAGGTCGCCATCGCCGCGCGTCGGGGCCGGTGCCATCACCCCGCGAAACTCCGTCCCCGCCATCACATACGGCCCCCCCAATCCGTCCGCAAGCACCAGCGCCAGCCGCGACACCGGGCCGTTCACGATCGCCGATCCCGCCAGCGGCGGCGCGATCCCCAGGCTCCCGCGCCCGGACGCCTGATGGCACCCGGCACACGTCGCATACAGCCCTTCGCCCACCCGATACCGTGACTCTTCCTCCGACGTCATCGCCCGCGCCGCCGACTTCCGACCCTCCGGCACCGGTCGATCCGGCCAATCCCAATACTCCGCAACCTCCTTCATGCGCGCGCTCAGCGCCCTCGGCGGCACCTCCGCCTCTACCGCATCCAACCACCGCCCCGGCTCCCGCGAGAGTGCGATCACCGTCGGCGAGTCGCCGACGATACCCAGCGCCGTCCACATCCAATCCACCATCGGGCCGGCGCGCACATCCCGCGCCATCGCCAGCCTTCCGACGATGTCGGCGAGTTCCGCGCGCGCATCGGCGGTCGATCCCAACGCCGCCTCGACCAGCGCGCGCGCCGTGCCCCGCTCCGTCGCCGCCGGCCACGACTTGTCGGCGAGGAGCGCGGCAAGCGCGGCGGCCTCGCGCCCGGCAAGACCCGATAACGCCGCCGCCCGGATCGCCTTGTCCGATCCTTTATTACGCAGGATGGCGACGAGGTCGGTGGTCGCGTTCGTGCGCGCGCCCATGGACAGGACGGCTTGCACGCGCGTCCAGCGGTCGGGGTCGTCGGCGAGAGCGCGCAGACGGTCCACCACTTCCGTGTCGTCGCCGAGGGTCTCGGCAAGGCGGGCCGCGTGCGCGCGCACGATCGCGCTCGGATCGGCTAGTGCGGCGAGCACCACCTCGCGCGGCAGGGCACGCAGGCCGTCGAGGGTCCAGAGGGCGTGGGCGCGGGCGCGCCAGTCGCTCGCGGTCAGTGCTTGGTCGCGAAGCGGAGGAGCGATGGTGGCGATCCAGTCGGGCGCGGTGCCGGAGTGTTTGGCGGCGTCGGCGCGCTCGATGAGCAGTCGCTGAGCGGTATCGCGCCACCAGCCGTCGGGGTGGAGGAGGAGCGCGACGAGTTCGGGGGGAGACGCGGAGGAGAGATGCGGGGCGGGAGCACGGACCTCCAGAGCGAGGTTCGTGGCACGAAGAGAAGAATCGACGGGGACCGTCGATGGTTCCAAGAGCACCGACCGTGCGGAGCCATGGTCGGTGGCACGGGGAGGGTCCGATCGCTCGCGCGATCGGCTCACGAGTGAGCGCACAGGCGGGACGCCTGTGCCACCAAGGCCAGAAGTTTGCGCCGGCGGGCGAGTCGGCGCGGAGCGTCGATCTACCCAAGACCGCCCCGGAGGGGCGGGGTACCCAGGGCCCGAAACCCGGTAGATGCGGCCGAGGGAGGTGGGTCGGTCGAGGTGACGATCGCGAACCTGAGTGGCGAGATGTTCGGTGAGGTAGGTGCGGTGCTGGATGAGGCCACGGTACATGTCGAGGACCAGGACTGAGCCATCGGGGTCCTGGACGAGGCCGACGGGCCGGAAGCGTTCGTCGGTGGAGCGGAGGAACTCGGTGCCGGGCGGCGTGGCTTTGCTCGCACGAGCGGAGCCATCGGATGCGAAGGCGATGGTGAGTCGCATGACGGCATGAGCGGCGGATTCGCAGGCGAGGGCGTCGCCGCGAAGGGCGGGGCCAAGCGTGTCGGTACGGAGGATGAGTGGCGAGCAGGCGGCGGTGGGGAATTTGAGGGTGCCGTCGTCGCGGAGGAAGCCGGGCTGGTAGCCGCGGTTGACGCCGGGGGTGGGCACGGCAGGGAAAACCTCGATGCCCTGGGAGATCTCGATGCCGAGGCCCTCGGCGAAGGGGGCGGCGGGGTTTCGGGCGGCGTAGTGGCGCGGGATGAGATCGACGAGAAGCGGGTTGGAGTTGGGCGTGGTGTAGAGGCGGCCGGCATCGTCCATGGTCTGGCCCCATTGCCCGATGAGCGGCGCGGGGCGCGTCTGGATGGACTGGCCGTCGAAGCGGAACTCGAGGGGATGCTGCGCGATGTGGTACCAGTTGTCGATACCGCGGACGAGCGAGTTGCCGGCGTGTTCGGGGTTGTCGAGCCCTGCGAAACCGTCGAGGAGTGGGAGTTTGTCGTCGGCGATGCCGTCGCGGTCGACGTCGGGGCAGAAGTAGAGCATGGGCGGCTCGATAACGAGCGCGCCGCCGAAGCAGGGTGCAACGGCGCGAGGGAGGACGAGGCCGTCGAGAAAGGTCGTAGCGCGATCGAAGGTTCCGTCGTGGTCGTCGTCGTAGAGGACGCGGACGCGGTTGGCGGGTTCGAGTTCGCCGCGGCCGGCGGTGTCGAGCATGTAGGTGGACATCCCGACGACGAAGAGGCGGCCGTCTTCGTCGAAGGCGGCGGCGACGGGGGCCTGGATGAGCGGCTCGGCGGCGGCGAGGGAGACGGCGAGGCCGGGCTCAGTTTCGAGGGTGGCGAGGGCGCGGCGCGGGGAGAGGGAGGGCGAAGGCCCGGCGGAGGGCGGCTGGTAGGCGGCGGTGATGGCGGTGCGGGCGCGGTAGGCAAGGAGCAGCGCGACGAGGAGCAGGAGAGGGTGGACGAGGTGTCGGATGGAGAGTTTCAGGATGAGGCTCCAACGGGCGGAAAGACACTACACGAGCAGGGGGAGGAAGAGGAAATCGCCAGGCGGCAAAGAGCGGGGATAGAGACGGGAACGAGAAGAACGTACGGGGTGGGAAGGAGATAGGAGAGGAATGGAGCGGGGTGGTAGAAAGCGGGAGTCACAGGTCTGGAGACCGGTGCCACCCAGGATCGCCCGGCGCGCGAATGGTCAGGGGATAGGAAGGGGTTTGATCGGCGAGGGAGTCGCGCTTGACGGGGGGCTGAGAAGTTGCGAGGATGGATGCGTTCGGCGGGATCAGCCGTCGTGCGGTAGACGTATGGAAACGGACGGCGGCGGCCCGTCGCGTGGCCCATGGTGGGGCTATTGTGGACCCCGTCCCGAGGTGGGGCGCGGGCCGGGATCGACCGGGATGTTGCGGGGGAGCGGATCACCGGGGTTGCCCCGGATGGAGCGTTGGCATGGCGTCTCGCAGCAGTTCAGGTATCGGCGTCGGGATCACGATCACGTTGCTCGGGGTGCTGAGCCTCGCGCTCTTTATCCTGACGATCGTGTTCTACTCGAAGTACCAGGCCTCGAACCGGCAACTGATCTCGTATCAGACCGAGCAGGACGAGTACATCAAGTCGGACGAGCGGCAGAGCGACCCGGTGGCGCGGATCAAGGACGCGGCCAAGGGCGATCGCAAGTCGGTGGTGGGATATCTGATCGAGGCGACGCGGACGGCCTCGCAGCGGGTGACGGGATCGGGAACGGACACGCCGGCACAGATGTTCGCGAAACTGGACCGGGTCGAGGGGGCATCGAGCAACAGCCTGATGGGGGTTCTGGCGGCGCGGGACGCGAGCATCGCGGACCTCTCGGCGAAACTGGCGCAGGCGGACTCGGATCGCAAGACGGCGCTGCAGGACCTCGCGAATGAGGCGGAGCGGGTGAAGAAAATCCAGGAGACGCACCAGAAGACGATCGCGAGCCTGAACTCGGACCTGGACAAGTATCGGGCGGAGGTCGAGCAGTATCGGGCGTCGGTGAACGACGCGAAGATGAGCATGGACCAGCAGGTGGAAAAGACGCGGGACGACGCTTCGGCCCGCGAGGCGGCGCTGGCGGAGAAGTTGCGGAAGTACGAGAGCGACAACTCGCAGTTGCTGGAGCGGATCTCGACGCTGCAGGGCGAGAAGACGCGGGACATCCTGAAGCCGCTGCCCGAGTCGGCGCTGGTGGACGCGGAGATCATGGCGATCAACCCGGCGGCGCAGGAAGTGACGATCAACCGTGGCTCGGCGGACAAGGTGATCCTGGGGATGTCGTTCGCGGTGTATCAGGATTCGACGTCGATCAAGCCGGACGCGAAAACGGGCGAGTATCCGAAGGGCAAGGCGACGATCGAGGTGATCAACGTCGGCGCGTCGTCTTCGGTGGCACGGGTGACGTCGGAGGTGCGGGGCGCGCCGATCGTCCGCGGGGACGTGGTCGCGAACGCGATCTATGACCCGAACAAGGTGTACACGTTCCTGGTGTATGGCAACTTCGACACGAATCGCGACGGGCAGGCGACGCCGCGCGAGGCGGACGACGTTCGCGCGATGATCGTGTCGTGGGGTGGGAAGGTGACGGAGGAGTTGACAGGGAACGTGGATTTCCTGGTGCTGGGCGAGAGGCCGCAGTTGCCGCCGCGGCCGGGCGTGTCGACGCCGATTCCGGTGGTTCAGGAATACATGCGACTGGACGCGATGGCGCAGCAGTATGACCGGCTGTTTGAGCAGGCGGTGGCGACGTCGCTGCCGGTCTTGAACGAGAACCGGCTGTACACGCTGATCGGCCGTCGGGCGGGCTCGCGGTAAGATTCAGAAATGTCGCCGCCACCCAAGTCGAAGGCACCGGCGTGGCTGCACGCGCCGCTGTATCTGGGTATTCGGTGCGCGATCGCGGGGCTGACGACGCTGCCGTTGCCGCCGGTTTTGGCGTCGGTGAGCGCGGCGGGGCGGTGGTTCGCGACGCGATCGATGAACCGTCGTCGGCTGGCGCGGGCGGAGGCAAATCTGCGCGTGGCGTTTCCGGAGTGGGACGAGGAGCGGATTCGGCGCGTGGCGCTGGATTCGTACGAGCACCTGTTTCGGCTGGGCGTGGAGTCGTGCTTTGGCCCGCGGCTGGTGAACGATGACTCGTGGGCTCGGCACTTTCGCGTTGACGGGCTTGGGAAGGCGCTCGGGGAGTTGGTGAAGCCCGGGCCGGTGATTTTGCTGACGGGTCACTGCGGAAACTGGGAACTTCTGGGGGCGTCGGTGGCGATGCTGGGGGTGCCGATGCACGCGGTGTATCGGCCGCTGGACCTGCCGCCTTTGGATCGGTATGTGCATCGGACGCGGCGGCGGCGCGGGCTGGTCTTGCTGGACAAGTTTGGTGCGGTGAAGGAGATGCCGGGGATCATCGAGAGCGGGGCACCGCTGGGGATCGTGGCGGACCAGAACGGGGGCGATCGCGGGGTGTTCGTGCCGTTTTTCAATCGGCTGGCGGCGTCGTACAAATCGATCGGGCTGCTGGCGATGCGGTATGACGCACGGGTGCTTTGCGCGATGGCACGGCGGGTGGAGGCGAAGGAGCGGCAGAGCGCGGACGAGTTGGGATATGCGATCGAGTTTGTGGATTCATTCGGGCCGGAGGATTGGAGCACGCAGCCGGACCCTCTGTTTTACTTGACGGCGCGGTATCGTCGGGCGATTGAGACGATGATCCGGCTGGCGCCGAGCCAGTATCTGTGGATGCACCGGACGTGGCGGAGCCGGATGCGGCACGAGCGGGCGGGGCGGGAGTTTCCCCGGGCGCTCGAGGAGAAGTTGTGGACGCTGCCGTGGATGACGGAGGCGGACATGGCGGCGATCAAGGCGAACAGCGCGAAGGACACGGAGGAGTTGCGACGGCTTGGAGCGCGGAAGTTGTCGATGGAGTGAGGGGGAAGGAGAGAGGAGGAGACGAAGAGGCGGAGAGGCGGAGAGACGGAGAGGAAGGTGGCTGAGTGGCTGAGTGGCGGGGGGCGAAAGAGCACCGACCGTGCGGGGCCACGGTCGGTGGCACGACAGAAGAATCGACGGGGACGGTCGATGCACCCGAGCGAAGAATCGACGGGGACCGTCGATGTACCCGGAAGGATGGCGGCATGAACGCGGCGGGGATCATCGTGGTCGTGGTAGGGGTGATGCTGGTGGCAGGGGTGTTTTTCGCGCTGGTGTGGTGGCAGATGGCGGACGTGATCTTTCCCGGCGCGTCGAAGAAGACTGGGCAGCGGATTTTGGGGAGGGCTGAGGGGAAGGACGGCGGGCCGGATGGCGTGAAAGCACCGCCGCCCGGGGCGCGGGTGGTGCGGTTTGAGGATGAGCCGAAGAACCTGGAATGAGTTAGCCGAGGGGGGCGAGGGCGAAGACCTTCACGAGGACATCGCCGATTCCGACGAGGGCTGCGCCCGCGATGATGCCTGCGCAGATGGGTTCCTGGGTGTCGACCCAGAGACGCCAGCCTGTGGACTCTTTCTTCTGGCTGTAGAGGTTGTTCATGAGCCAGAAGAAGCCAGCGCCGCAGAACATCATGAACGTGGACTCGGGCGGGACGACGACGCCGAGGCCGATGGCGAGGGCGCTGATGGGGAACTTGTTTTTCGAGGCGATACGGGCAATTTCGAAGACAAGGCCGACGATGCCGGCGATGACCATCGAGGTGATGATGGAGTTGGTGAGCAGGACGCCCTTGGTGGGGCCGCCGAAAATGGAGGTGACGAGATCGCTGACGCCCTTCCACTGGATGGCGGAGGGGAAGCCGAACTGGCCGCCTTCGGGTGCCATCG